>NZ_CP121699.1:676004-1352008 GCF_029761935.1 Microbacterium testaceum | reverse complement strand
AGTCGGGTGGGACGTGCACGCTCACCCTGGTGTCTTCGGGGGCGAAGGTCGACTTCACTGCGAACGAAGGGAAGGACGTGACCTACTGCGGTCTCATGTCCATCGCCGTCGGAGACGCGACCGACCCGGCTTTCCAGGTCACCTACTCGTCGCGCACCACGTCGGCCACGTCCGCGGTGACGACGGTCGAGCCGACCTCGTGATCCGTCCCACCCGCCGCCGCCTCGCGGCGATGATCGCGGTCTGGGCTTGCGCGCTCGCTCTGCTCGTGGCCGCCCCTCTCGCGCTCCCCGCCACGATCGCCCCCGTGCATTCCGCCGCGGCAGCCACTGCCGCGGACTGGAACCCGGGCAACATCATCGACGATTCCGTCTTCTACGACGGCAACGCCATGGGTTCCCCCGAAATCCAGGCTTTCATGGAACGCCAGGTGCGCAACTGCCAGTCGGGGTACACCTGCGTCAAGGATTACCGGCAGAACACGGACAACAGGCCCGCCGACAAGTACTGCAATGGCTACTCCGGTGCGGCGAACGAGAGCGCCTCGACCATCATCGACAAGGTCGCTCGCTCCTGCGGCATCAGCCAGAAGGCGCTTCTGGTTCTGCTGCAGAAGGAGCAGGGTCTCATCACCTCGACGGCTCCGTCGTCGTGGAACTACTCCGCGGCGACCGGCCAAGGATGCCCGGACACGGCCCCGTGCGACAAGGCGACCGCCGGTTTCTTCTACCAGGTCTACTACGCGGCGCGTCAGTTCGAGGTCTACCGTCTCAATCCGACGTGGTGGGGTTACCAGTCCGGTCGGTGGAACAACATCCTGTACAACCCCGATGGCGGGTGCGGCACGCAGCGCGTGTACATCGAGAATGCCGCAACCGCCGGCCTTTACATCTACACCCCCTACGTACCCAACCAGGCGGCCCTGAACAACCTCTACGGCACGGGCGACGGATGCTCGGCCTACGGCAATCGCAACTTCTGGCGCACCTTCACCGACTGGTTCGGATCGACGCGCGAGCAGAACCACCGGATCGTTTCCGTGGCCAACGACATCTATCTCGTGTCCGGCAACCGTCGGTACCACATGCCGCCCCACGCGTGGGCGCAGTGGCAAGCGGCATTCGGCGATCCGTCGGCAGTGACACGTGGGTACCTCGACCGTTTCGCGGACGGCGGCGATGCGAGCCTCTACGTGCGCAACTCGACCACAGGCGCCGTCTACTACCTTGATTCGCGGGAGCTGCACTACTTCGACAGCTGCGAGCTCATCGCCCTCTGGGGCGGGAATTGCCAGAATCTCATCATCGACGTGACGGGCGCCGACCTCGCGTCCCTGAGCGTGGGCAAGCCGATGAGTCCTTTCGGACGAACCGACTCGGCGGCGACGGTCTACCGGATGGCCGGCTCCGAGATGCAGCCGATGTATGACGACGCGGTCGCCGCGACGTACAACCTCGGCACCGTGCCGTATGCGGCTCTCCTCCCGGGTTCGGTCGTGGCGCGTTACCGCGTGTCGACGCAGACCCGTTTCGCGAACGGCCAATTCATCATGTTCGCCGGTGACAGTCGTGTGTGGCTGCCTACGGGCGACGGTCGTCTCTTCTATCTGCCCTCCTGGACGCGTGCTGCCGAACTCGGCCTCCCCTCCGGCGTCTTCAGCACGAATGTCCCCACCTCGGCCGCTTTCAACTGGCCGCAGATCGGCAACCTGGAGCCCTTCGTCTCGTGCGGCGGGAGCAACTTCTATGCGGCTTCGGGGTCCCTGCGGCCCGCAACTGCCGCGGCGGCCGAGGGTTTCGTCGTCGCGTCGCTCGACCCGTCCACATGCTCCGCGCTGGCCGTGACGACCGAGGGTGCTGGTTTGGTTTTCATCCGCCCCGCCGATGACACGCGGATCTTCTACGCCGTGGGGGGCGCATACCGCCATGTCACCTCCGTGCCGCAGCTCCAGAAGGTCGCGGGCACACCCTCGCCGCGCGTCCTCACCATCAGTCGCGAAGCGTTGGCTCTGCTGAAGATCGGCCCCGCGTACTGACCGTCCCGGACGAGGGACGCCGGGGCCGGGACGGGGACGTCACGCAATGCCACCTAAACTTGGGTGGTCTGTGGTCGAAAGGATCGTGAATGTTGGATCGGTTGCCTCGCGCGGTGTCTCGTCGTCTCGCGCGCCTCATCGAGCGCGTATCGGCGGCGCTGTTCCAAGCCTCGCTCCTGGTCGAGCTCGGTCCTCGGGCCTTCCGCGTACGCCGTCGTGCGCTCGGTCAATGGCGAGCCGTTGAGGGGCTGACGTTTCCGAACGGCATCTCCACCGCTCTGACCTCGCAACGTGCCGCAGGCTGGTACACGATCTTCCGCCCCCAGCTGGTGATCGCCCTGTACGGCACCCCGTCGCCTTCCCTGGGCGCGTGGATGACGCGTACCGCGGGCCGCATGAACGTTCACTTCCTCGTAGGTGATGCGGCGGTTCCCTTCACGCGCAGCCTGTCCGCCGAGACCTGGACCCGCACCGGCGTGCGGGGAGCGGCGGAGTTCGACCTGACGGAGGTTCTGGCCTACATGCACGGGCGACGGCGCAGGTGGGATCTCCTCCTGCTCGACGCCGGTCAACCTCTTCCCGAGATCGCCGAGCTCATGCATCTGCAATTCGCAGCCCATGAGTACCAGCCGGAGAAAGAGACCGGCTTCGTCACTCCCGCCTACCGCGTCGACGGTGTGGTCACGAGCGGGTTCCAGTTCGATCGGCGCAAGGGCGAGTACGTTCCGAGTCCGAGCAGCGTGAAGGACTACGGCCAGGACTCCATTCCGCGCTACGTGCTTACCGCCCCCGCCCATGGCTTCTACGCGACCTCCTTCGCGCTCGACCGTGTAGACGTCCCCACCCGCCACCTGTCCGGTACGCGGCTCGACGTTCAGGTCGCGGAGCTCGTGCGTAAGGGCTGGGCGGGCAACATCCGCACCCTGTGCTTCAGCCCCGTCGTCTTCGATGTGAGAGCACTCCCGAGCTTGTCCGTGAGCTCAGATGCTCGCGAGTGGCTCATGCGGCGTACGGTGTCGGAGGACGGTGAGCGGGTCCGGGTGATCTTCGTCCTGACGGCCACATCGATCAGCGGCGGGATCCGCGCGGTTTTCCAGATCGCCAACGGGTTGGCCGAGCGGGGAATGGACGTCGAGATCTGGTCGTTGCAGACGGCTCCCACCTGGTTCGAACTCCACGTCCCCGTCCGCACCTTCGACAGTTACGGCGATCTCCTGCTCTCCCTGCGCAATGCCGATGCCATCAAGGTGGCGACGTGGTGGGAGACGGCCGAGATCGTGTGGTTGGGATCGGTCAACCATGGCCTCCCCGTCTATCTCATCCAGGAGTTCGAGACGTGGTTCTTCCCCGACGACCAGGTCGTCCAGGCAGCCGTCGTCGCGGGCTATCGGAGCGAGTTCCTCGGCATCACGGAGGCGAGCTACCAGGTCGGCGAGCTGGAGCAGATCGGCATGACGGCGACGCTCGTGCCTCACGGTTATGACGAGACGGTCTTCCATCAGCTCGCCGAAGTCCCTCGCGAGGAGGACACGGTGCTGGCTATCGGGCGGTCGTTCTTCCAGAAGAACTTCGCCATGACCGCTCGCGCGTGGCGGGCGATGGGGGAGCGCCGCCCCCGGCTGCTGATGTTCGGCACGGAGCCCGACATCCTCGAGGACGAGCGGACGGAGTACGTCGTCCGCCCGCTGGATCCCCATGTGAACGAGCTTTACAACACGGCGACCATGTTCGTTCAGACCTCGCGCCATGAGGGTTTCTGCCTCCCGGTCCTCGAAGCGATGGCGGCCGGGTGCCCCGTCATCACCACGGATTCTCACGGTAACCGCGATTTCTGCATCGACGGCGAGAACTGCATCGTCGTCGGGCAGGACGACGACGATGCCCTCGTGGCAGCTATCGACCGTCTCCGGTCCGATCCGGAGGAACGGGAACGTCTCCGGCAGGGCGGTCTCGAGACAGCGGAGCGGTACCGCTGGCCGCGCGTGCTGGACATCGTGGCGGAGTTCTACTCGCGCGCCGCGAGTTCCGGACTCGCAGCGGAGCCGTTCAGCGACGCGGGCATCGACCAGTCGTCGTCGAAATCCACCTGATCCGCGGCGTGGTGCTCACCCCGAGGGATGGGCACTGTCCCGCGGGGTCTCCCCCGAGATGAGAACCTCGGGGGCGCACCGCGCGGCCGCTACGGCGTACCGTCAGCAGCCTCGGCCGTGGCTTCCCCGGGCACGAGGAGGACGTCCCAGTTCTCGACCACCATGCGGAGTGGGCGGGTTGTTTCCGACCATCTCCAGGCGTCGCGAACGGCGTCGATGTGACGCCCCACGCGGCGTCGAACGCGGCGGTGCGTCAACTCGATGATGCCGGCTTTCATGGCCGCCACGTCCTCGCACGCGACGACGACCCCCAGGTCTTCGTCGCGGATGTACTCGGCGAACCAGTCCCCTTCGGTGACGATGCTGGGGAGATGAGCCCAGAAGTGGTCGAGGATCCGGGTGCGGAACGCATAACGCGTTTCGAATGAGGGCCGGTGCGCCGATACCGCGGCATCGGCCCCCAGGAGGTAATCCGCACGGTCGTCGGCGGGAACCCAGCCATCGACGAAGTACACGCCCTCATCGAGCACGCCGAGACGCTGAGCAAGCGATTTCGCCCGCTCGACCGACGGCGGCGCCCCGATCAGTTCGTTCGGGTGCGTCGTTCCGTAGAACGCCAAACAGACCGGATGGCCCTCGCCGCGGAGCTCGGCCACGGCGCGAATCGGGGTCTCGGCGTCGAACCAGTCCCAGATGCCGCCGGCCCATACGAGAAGGAAATCCTTATCCTGCAGTCCGAAGTCCTCGCGTAGGGCGGATCTTTCGGCCACCGGGTCGTCGTCTTGCATACCGAACGGGGCGAGCCCGATGATGTCGGCCACCTCGCGTCCGCGGAGGGTGCTCGGACGAAGAGCGCCGGATGCCAGCGCGTAACCGATCCAGAAATCGCGCTGTCTGTCGTTCGACGTGACGAAGTATGCCCCGATGCGCAAGGCCACTCGGAACTGATGGAGTACATCGTCGAAGACGCGGTCTTTCTGTCGCGCATCGGTGAACCCCCCGATGTTCTCAGCCCCGATGGCCTCGGCGGGGAGGGCGTTGTACAGGTCAAAGATGAAGCGGACCCCTGTCGCGGCGCCACGTGTGATGACGTCAGGGTCGAGGGTCTGGCTGTAGACGACATCGTGCTCCCCCATCATGCCGACCAGCTCATCGCCGTCACCGTAGGTGCGGACGGTGAATGGTCCGGTGCTCAGGAACGGAACCGAAGCCACGTCGCCCGCACTCACGGCAAGCGTCACCGTGGACACGCGAGACAGCTGCTCTGCGATTCGGACCGCTCGGATACCGGGGCCCGCCATGCGCTCGCCGACGACATCCGTTGCGACCACCAGCAACCGCGATCGGGCGACGTCCGCGTTCGTGATCGATATCATTGGGTTTCCTGACTCGCTGATGGACGTAGACCGACATGTTGCAGATTCTTCACGGCGCCGCCAGGCGCCTCTACCGCTTGATGCCGGAGACGTGGAAGGGGAAGTACCGCGACCGCCGTACCCGCCGTTCCTATCTTGCCAACATGATCGGCGGCCCAGCCGACGAAACGACTCTGGTGGCGGCGAGGGCCTGGTTCCGGCACAATGCCCGACCGGTCACGATCGTCATCCCCAGTTACAACGACGTCGACCTCATCCGGGAGGCGGTCGCGAGCGTCGAGCGCACGTGCGAGCACGCCGAGTGGGAGATCGTCATCGTCGACGACTACATCGACGTCGAGGTCGTCGCCCAACTGCGACAGCTCGAGAACTCGCGGGTACGCGTCATCGAGAAAAGCGAGAGGCGCGGGTTCTCCGGGACGGTCAATGTCGGTATGTCCGAGGCCCCCGGCGACATCATCCTGCTGAACAGCGACATCGTCGCCCAGCCCGGCTGGCTCGAGATCCTGCAGTACAGCGCGTACGCGATCGACGCCCGAATCGGCCTCGTCAGCCCTCGCCTGGTCTACCCCGACGGCCGCCTGCAGTACGCGGGGCACTATCACGCACGTCAGCATGCACCGCAGTGGTGGAGCCATTTTCACACCGGTGCGCCGGCGACACGGCCGGTCGCCAACGTCGCCGGCTACAATCGTGGCGCCTCCGGGGCATGCCTCTATGTCACGCGCGAGGCATTCGATCGTCTGGGGGGACTCGATGACGAGTTCTGGCTGGGTTTCGAAGACGTCGACTACGCGATGCGCGCGTGGAAGCTCGGCATCCGCAGCTACTACCAGCCTGCAGCCCTGCTCGTGCACCACGAATCCGCGAGCCGCGGGTACAGCCAAGGGCACCGCGAGCTCGCCTCCATGCGGCGCTTCTGGGCGCGGTGGGAGGATCAGCTCCTCACGCGCCGTCTGCCGGAAGACGCCCCGCTCGACATCGTCTTCGGTCCGGCCTCAGGCTCACTCTGGGAGGCCTACGTGCGGCGCATCTGCGACGCGCAGGCCGGCCGCGCCGTGTCGTATCACCGCGTCTCCGATGCGGCACGCGACGAAGAACTGATCCAGCGGCTGTCCGACGGCGGCGGAATCGTCATCGCGGCCGATTGGACGGCGTCCGAGACGGTCTGGCTGTCCACCGCCGGGGGAGGACTCCCCGTGTACGTCCTCCCGGGCGTCGAGAGCGCGTTCCACCCCGAAGACCCGGCGCTCCAAGCGCGGATCGTCGCCGGATACCGTCCTGACTTCGACTACGTGGCCCCCAACCCCTGGGTCCAGCGTCAGCTGCCGATCGACACGGCGTGGGAGGCGCGGGCACGCGTGGCACCGGCTCTTCCCCCGAGGGAGTTGCCGGCTGAGAGCGAGAGGGTCGTCGTGGTCATCGGCGCGACGGCGTCCCAGCGCGAGCGAATTCGAGCGACCGCCCGGGAGTTCGCGCACGTCGTGATGCCACTCGATGACATCGATTCGCAGGCCGATCTCGACTCCGTGATCGGTCGCCGGCCGCGCGTGATCGTGGATTTCGTGGCTCGCGGCAACTCTCTCGTCGCTCTCGCGTTGATGTCGTGCGGTGCTGTGTACGTCCTGCCTCACGAGCCCGTCCTCGGCCACGAGGTGTTGGATGGCTACAACGCGCTACGGTTCGACCCGGGCGCCCTCGAGACGCTCGACCGCTCGCTCGCCGATTCTCTCGCGATCGACAGCGTCTGGTCGGAGGTGCGTAGCAACGGCCATGCGACCGCACGACGCATCGCCGAGTTGGCGCCGGCGGAATTCGGGCGAGCTCTGGCGACGTTCTCTGCGTCCGCGACCTGAACCGGCCCGGATGCTCCGGCTCGGCCCGGGTGAGCGTCAGCGCAGTTCGAGCGCGCGATCGAGGAGTGTGCGGGCACGCGCGTCGAAGGAGTGCGCCGCGCGCACCTCGGCGCCGATGCGCGCGAGTTCCTCGGGCGGGGGGAACACCTCCTCGGAAGGGCGGCGCAGCAGCGCCAGCAATTCGTCGATCGTGCGATAGGTCGCAACCGCTCCGCCGAAGATCTCACCGATCCCGTCCACCTCGTCGCTGATCGCACGCCCGCCGGCGGCGACGACATCGAAGAGCCGGTTCGAGATGAAGCCCGCCCGCTGCATGGCCGGCCAATGGTCGTTCATCACAATGTCGGCACTCTCGTAAAGGGCGGGCAGTACCGCATTGGGCACGCTTCGCGCGACCACCGTATGGGCAGGGATGTAGCCGGTCCAATCGGGGCCGTACACGCTGAGTTGGAGGCCCGCTTTCAGGGGCTCGACCACGGACGGACGGGCGATACCGCGCGCAGTGCCGACGAACACCCGCTCCGACGTGCGCGGCAATTCCTGCGGGTGGAAACGCCGCGTGTCGGTGCACTGCAGCAGAGTCCCCACCTCTCGACCCCACGAGATGCTCGTCTCGCGGGCCCATGACCGGGATGCCGCGAACACCGCGTCGAAGCTCGCCGCCTCACCAGCGGTCAACTCATCGGGGTGGCTGATGACCCAGAGCAGGGAGACGGCGTCATCCTGAGCGTCGATGGGTTCAGGCCCTCGAAGGGCGAGGACCACATCGTCGAGTCGTGTGGACGGACGCCTCCGCGCCTCGTAGGCGTCGATCACGACGTCTTGGCCGAGACGTCGAAGTGCGTCGGCCAATCCCCGGGCGAAGTGCGTGTCGCCCCAGAACTCCCCGGGTCGGCCCGGGGGAGCTGCGATCTTGAGAGCCCATCTCAGTCGGGGAGTCGCTCCCGCCGAGGTGGCGTCGGGGAGTCGGCGTTCCACGCGCGGTCTTCCCCCCGCTCCCGCGACGGCGACGAGTCCGGCCGGACGCAGATAGGGGTCCAGGTCGGTGTCCGGCCCGGGCGCGGGCTCGACCGGCGGAGGAAGGCGGGGAGCGCGCACGACGGCGCCCAGGAGCGTCCGCGCCGGGCCGTCGGTGCTGCTTCCCAGGGGGTGGGCAAACGTGGGGGCGGCGATGCGCGGCACGGCGATCCACTCGCCCGCCGCCTGCGCATCCTCGGCGGGGTGGCCGCTCAGCAGGTGCCGATACCGTCCGCCGCTGACGACGAGTCCGGCGGAGGCGATCGCCCCGGTCTCGTCGAGCCACAGCGGAGCGACGGGCCCCTCGGCTCCAGCGGCCGCGAGAGCGTCGAGATCGGCGGACGAGATCTCGTTACCAGCACCGCGCACGACGATCACTCGGTCTGGAGCCACCGGGAGGCTGTCGAGCCGAAGAGTATCGCGGGTCTGCACGCGGACCCGAGGGTGCCACGCCCCCACCAGCGCGCAGGCGAGCCACGACTCGACCTCGGTACTGTCGAGGGCGATGACGAGGTCGGTATCGGCGCGGGCCGCGGTGTCCAACACGGCGTCGAGGGCATAAGCGAGGTCGGGCTCGTCTCTGCCCACCTCGCAGACCACGATGCGCGCGGCCGACGCCGAGGCCATCGGTCCGCTCGGCTCTCTTCGCGCGGAGCGTCCCATCGCCGACACGACGGTCGACCAGGGAACGCTCGTCGTCTCCTTCTCGGTGCCGAGCGCGATCCGGCCCTCTGCCCGCGCGAGCCGCCAGCGGTGGCCGAGCGGACCCGCCGGGTCGGAGAGGGCTTCCGGATGCGCCTCCGCCCAGCCCACCGCGTCCCAGTTCACGCTGACGCGGATGCGACGGGGGTCGTTGACCAGATAGGCGTAGAGCGCCGGGACCCGACCGACATCGGAGAGCTGCGAGGCGATGAGGCGTTCCATCGCGAGCGGGTTCAGGGTCACCCCGGTGCGGAAGCCGCCCCGCACGTAGGCGCGCAGCGCGGAGCGCCGGGTGCGGAACCCCTGCGCACGGATCAGATCGTCGTCGATCAGGTCGGCGCGACGGATCACCCGCGCCCACCAGACGCGGTCGAGAGCGTGAACGACCGGGCGTGCGAACGCGGAACCCCTCAATCGCCGGAGGCTCAAGCGCGCGAGCGTCGCGGGATGAGGGATCCGCACGCGGGTCATGCGAGTGCGCCGACGTAGTCGGTGATCGAGGAACGCCAATCAATGGTGGGGGCCCAGCCGAACTCGTCGCGCAGGCGAGATGCGTCACCGCGGATGTCCGCGACGTCACCGGGACGCAGCAGCCCCGCGTCGATGCGCGTGGGAGGAACGGGCACATCGAGCGCCGAGGCAAGTGCTTCGAGCATCTCGGCGCCCGTGTGCGACCGGCCTGATCCGACGTTGTACGTCGCGTGTTCGTGCAGCGAGGCCGACGCGAGGGTGACGTAGGCCGCCGCGACGTCGCGCACATCGGTGTAGTCGCGAGCGGTGGAAAGATTGCCCGTCTGCACGGGCTCGCCGGGCACCGCGGACCGCAGCTTCTGCGTCAGGTCCGGGATGAGGAAGCCTGGTCCCTGGCCCGGGCCGATGTGATTGAACGGACGCGCCACCACGGTGTCGATGCCCCGTCGCGAGTAGTACTCGGCCAGGGTCTCGACGAGCATCTTCGCCACGGCATAGGGCGACGTCGCGGCCAGGGCGTGGGCCTCGTCGACCGATCTCCCCTCGGACGGAGGGGCGTACACGGCGCCCGAGCTGACGACGACCACGCGTGTGCCCTCGGACCGCTCGAGAAGGGTTTCGCACATCACGGTCATGATCGAGCTGTTGACGTCGAGGTAGCGCTGCGGCTCCGAGAAGGACCGCCCGACGGCGGCGAGCCCGGCGAGGTGCACCACCGCGTCGACCCCGATCGGGAACGGCCACTCACCGGTCAGGTCGGTTCCGTAGTAGGCGTCGCAGAACGGAGCGAGCCGCTCTGCCGGGTCCGCCTCACGGCCGGCGGCCCACACGCGCATTCCCGCTCGCTGAGCGAGCTGGGCGACGTGCGGGCCGACGAATCCGTTCGCCCCCGTGATCGCGAGGGTGAAGGTCACGCGGGGTTGCTCAGCAGAGCCGACTGCTGCTGCAGGTCGTGGGAGACCATTCGCGCCACCAGGCCCGGGAAGTCGACCTCGCGACGCCACCCGAGTTCGTTCTCGGCTTTGGCGGGGTCGCCGAGCAGGATGTCGACCTCGGCGGGACGCATGAACGCGGGGTTCTGTACGACGTAGGGCCTCCAGTCGTCGACGCCAATCTCGGCGAAGGCGAGAGTGAGAAACTCCTCGATGGAGTGGGTCTCGCCGGTCGCGAGGACGAAGTCATCGGGGGTTTCGTGCTGCAGCATGCGCCACATGCCTTCGACGTAGTCTCCGGCGTAGCCCCAGTCGCGCTTGGGCCACAGGTCGCCCAGCTCGATGTGCGGCTGCAGGCCGAGCTTGATGCGGGCCACGGCGTGCGTGATCTTGCGCGTGACGAACTCGACGCCGCGGCGCTCGCCCTCGTGATTGAAGAGGATGCCGCACGAGACGTACATGTCGTAGCTCTCGCGGTAGTTCTTGGCGATCCAGTGGCCGTAGAGCTTGGCGACGCCATACGGGCTGCGCGGGTGGAACAGCGAGTTCTCGTTGTATCCGGCACCGGGCCGGTTGTAGTCGAGACCGCCGAACATCTCGGATGTGGAGGCCTGGTAGAACTTGGTCTTCTGGGCGCGCCCGGTGATGCGGACGGCCTCGAGGGCGTTGAGAACGCCCTTCGCGGTCACGTCTGCGGTGAGGGTCGGGTTCTTGAACGAGTAGCCGACATGGCTGATCGCCGCCAGGTTGTAGAACTCGTCGGGGTCGCTCGTCTCGACGGCGCGGACGAGCGATGTCGGGTCGGTGAGGTCGCCCTCGATCAGGGTGACGTAGGGGAACTCGCTCTGCGTGGCTTCACGGCGGGGGTTATTCTGGCCACGGATGAGCCCGAACACCTCGTATCCCTTGGAATGCAGGAGGCTCGCGATGTGCCCGCCGTCCTGTCCCGTGATTCCGGTGATCAATGCACGTCGGGAATCTGCCATTATGCCTCCAGTCGAACTGCTCGTTCCATGCTACTGGGCGGGGCGCAGTGGTCCCGTCGACGCACGTGCGCCCCGGCGGGGTCAGACCCCGAGTAGCGTCGCGAGAGAGTCGGTAGCCGGTGTCGTCCGGAAGCCCGTGGCCTCGAGCTTGGACAGATCCAACACGCTGTGACGCGGGCGGGGGGCGACCGGGGCGGTGGCGGCGGCGAAGTACTCGTCGGTGGAGACGCCCGTCACCCGTGCACTGTCGTGACCGGTGAGGTCGAATACTCGGCGAGCTACCTCGGCCCACGACATCGGCTCGCCGCTTCCCGTGAGGTTGTACACCCCGTGGGGCGCGTTGCTCTCGATGAGATGGCGGATACCGGCCGCGATGTCACCGGTGAAGGTCAGACGTCCCACCTGATCGTCGACGACACGCGGATCGACGCCCCGGTCGGCCAACGCTGCCATCGTGCGGACGAAGTTCTTGCCCTCACCGATCACCCACGAGGTCCGGACGATGTAATGCCGAGGCACCGTCGAGACGAGCGCATCACCCGCCGCCTTGGTCTGTCCGTACACGCCGAGGGGGCAGACGGGGTCGTCCTCGCGGTAGGGCCGATCGCTGGCGCCGTCGAAGACGTAATCGCTGGAGACGTGGACCAGGGTGAGGCCGTTTGCGGTCGCGATGCGGGAGAGGGTCGCGACCCCGGCCACATTGGCGGCCCACGCGGCGCGACGACCGTCGGGCGTTTCGGCGATGTCGACGGCGGTGTGGGCGGCGGCATTGATGATCACGCCGTAGTCGCGCCAGCGACGCGCGCCGTCGATATCGGAGTCGTTGAGGTCCAGGTCCGCGCGAGTCGCGTACTCGACGTGCGGTAACCCGGAGAACTCCTGCTGGAGGGCGAGGCCGAGCTGACCGGACGCACCGACGACGAGGATCTTTCGCGGGGGAATGGGCGTCACGTCGCGCAGACGCGGGTGGGCGAGGTCCTTGGCGGAGATCTCCACGTCGGCGAGCGGGATCGGCCAGTCGATCGCGGAGGTCTCGTCGGCGAGGTTCAGGAACGAGTACTCGGCGCGGGGTGACCAGTGGTCGTTGACGAGATAGGTGTACGCCGTATCGGGCTCGAGTGTCTGGTACGAGTTGCCGACCCCGCGCGGAACGAAGACGGCTCGCGACGGGTCGAGTTCGGTGGTGAAGACCGCGCCGAACGACGGTCCCTCGCGAAGATCCACCCACGCGCCGAAGATCCGGCCCGTCGCGACCGAGACCCACTTGTCCCAGGGTTCGGCGTGGATGCCGCGGGTGGTGCCGACGGCGTCGTTGAACGAGACGTTGTTCTGGACGGGGCCGAAGTCGGGCAGCCCCAGCGCGCTCATCTTCTCGCGCTGCCAGTTCTCCTTGAACCACCCGCGACTGTCGCCGTGGACCGGGAGATCGAAGACGACGAGACCCGGGATGTCGGTCGGTGTGACGCCCAACTGCTTGCCGAAGGCGGTTGCCATCACTGGCCCTTGCTGGCGTAGAACGCTTCGACGCCGTCCTTCGCGGGTGCCCACCACGACTCATTGGCGCGGTACCAGTCGATGGTCGCCGCCAGCCCGGCCTCGAAGTCGCCGTAGGCGGGGTGCCAGCCGAGTTCTGTGCGCAGTTTGGTGGAGTCGATCGCGTATCGAAGGTCATGGCCGGCTCGGTCGGTGACGTGGTCGTACGCGTCGGCGGGCTCCCCCATGAGCCTCAGGATCAGCTCCACGACATCCTTGTTGTTCTTCTCGCCGTCGGCGCCGATGAGGTAGGTCTCGCCGATCTCGCCCTTGTCCAGGATCGTGAGGACGGCGGACGAGTGGTCGTCGGCGTGGATCCAGTCGCGGACATTCTCACCGGCGCCGTACAGCTTCGGCCGGATGCCGCGCAAGACGTTGGTGATCTGGCGAGGGATGAACTTCTCGACGTGCTGGTAAGGCCCGTAGTTGTTCGAGCAGTTGGAGATCGTGGCCCGCACGCCGAAGGAGCGCACCCACGCCCGGACGAGGAGGTCGGAGCCCGCCTTCGTCGACGAGTACGGCGACGAGGGGTTGTAGGGAGTGCTCTCGGTGAACCGCGCGGGGTCGTCGATTTCGAGGTCGCCGTACACCTCGTCGGTGGAGATGTGGTGGAACCTGCGGTCGTGCCGGCGGGCCGCCTCGAGCAGCGTGTACGTGCCGATGATGTTCGTGTCCAGGAACGGACGGGGGTCGTGCAGCGAGTTGTCGTTGTGCGACTCAGCGGCGTAGTGCACCACGGCGTCGGTCTCGGCGAAGAGCTGGTCGACGAGCTCGGCGTCCGCGATGTCGCCCTCGACGAGGCTGACCCGGTCCTCGGGCAGTCCCGTGAGCGAGGCGCGGTTGCCGGCGTAGGTCATCTTGTCGAGGACGGTGACCCGGTGGTCGGTGTGCGCCACGACGTGGTGCACGAAGTTGGAGCCGATGAAACCGGCGCCGCCGGTGACGAGGAGATGCATGGTCAACGCCCTCTTTCCAGGAGTTCGAGCAGGTACCCGCCGTACCCCGACTTCACCAACGACTGTGCGCGTTCGCGCAGATCGTCGTCGGTGAGGAATCCCTGCCGCCACGCCACCTCTTCGGGTACACCGATACGCATGCCCGTGCGTCGCTCGATCGTGCGCACGTAGTCGGCGGCATCCGTCATCTGGTCGAAGGTGCCGGTGTCGAGCCACGCGGTCCCGCGGGGGAGCACCTCGACACGGAGCTTGCCGGCGTCGAGGTACGCCCGGTTCACGTCGGTGATCTCGTACTCGCCGCGCGGTGACGGAGCGAGCCCGCGGGCTATCTCGACCACGTCGTTGTCATAAAAGTACAGACCGGGCACCGCGTAGTTGCTGCGGGGCATCGCGGGCTTTTCCTCCAGGGACACCACGCGGCCGGTGTCGTCGAACTCCACGACGCCGTAGGCCGTGGGCTCGGACACCCAGTAGGCGAACACCGCTCCGCCTTCGACCTCGGAATACCGTTTGAGCTGCGTCCCGAGCCCCGGGCCGTACAGGAGGTTGTCGCCCAGGACGAGGGCGACCTTGTCGTCGCCGATGAAATCGGCCCCGATCGTGAACGCTTGGGCGAGTCCATCCGGCGACGGCTGCTGCGCGAAGGAGATGTTCACGCCGAAACGAGAACCGTCCCCGAGGAGGCGTTCGAAGAACGGGCGGTCGTGGGGGGTCGTGATGACGAGGATGTCCCGGATGCCGGCCAGCATGAGCGTCGACAGCGGGTAGTAGACCATCGGCTTGTCGTAAACGGGGATGAGCTGCTTCGAGACCCCGAGGGTGATCGGATGCAGCCGTGTCCCCGAACCGCCGGCAAGAATGATTCCCTTCACACGGTGATCCTTACACACCGGGGTCCCCGCGCTGTGCGCGCGCGTCGCGCGCGGGAGAAGACGCCGTCTCTCTCCGGGGCCTCACAGTGAGCGCCACATATACTGAGGCTCCTCAGTTCCGAGTGACGAAAGCCTGAGTATTACTTTGACGGACAGTGCCCGGGCGCGCTTCGAGCGGCTCTCTCGCGAATCCCTCGTTCAGACGGGCGGCGGAGGAACATCATTCCTAGGCACGTGGAGTTCGTTCCGTGCGGTTTTCTCCCATAGAGAACTCCTCGCCCTCCTCGTGCGGCGCGACATCAAGGCCCGGTACAAAGACAGCGCGTTGGGTCTGCTCTGGACCCTGATCAACCCCATCGTCCAGTTGTGCGTGTACTACCTGGTGATGGGGGAGATCCTAGGGGCCGCGCGTGGCCTCCCCGACTTCGCTATCTATGTCTTCTCCGGTCTGACGATCTACGCTCTGTACTCCGAGACGCTCTCGGCGTCCACGGGCTCCATCGTTGCCAACAGTGGATTGGTGAAGAAGGTCTACGTCCCACGCGAGATCTTCCCGCTGGCGAGTGTCGGGTCGGCGCTGTTCACGTCGGGTGTGCAGATGGTCGTCCTCGTCGTCGCGTGCTTCGTGCTCGGAGCGCCGCCGCTCGGCTGGGAGATCGTCTATGCGATCCCGTCCATTCTTCTGGTCGTGCTGTTCGCCGGATCCTTCGGCATCCTGCTGTCGGCGCTGAATGTCTACCTGCGAGACGTGCAGTACCTGACGCAGATCGTTCTGATGCTGTCGCTCTGGGCCGCGCCTATCGTCTACGGCTGGAACATGGTTAACGACGTCATGACCCGATACAACCTCCCGGCGTGGGTCCTGGAGGTCTACACGAACAACCCACTCACCTTGGCTGTCCTCGGCTTCCATAGAGCTTTCTGGACAGCCGGGAGCCCCGCCGACTACCCCCCGCACATGGCGATGCGCATGGCGATCGCAACCCTCGCCGGGATCCTGCTCCTGTGGGTGTGCCAGCGTGTTTTCGCTCGCCTGCAGGGCAACTTCGCCCAGGAGCTGTGACATGAGTATCGAGAACGTCAAGACGGTCGACATGCCCGAAGTGGTCGTCGTGGACCAGGTGTCCAAGTCCTTCACCATCCGGAAGGACAATTCGCTGAAGGAGCGCGTCGTCACCCTCGGCAAGAGAGGGCGCGTGCACGAGGAGAGATTCGAAGCGTTGAAGGGCGTGTCCTTCGCGATCCGCGCCGGCAGCTCCATCGGCCTGATGGGCAGCAACGGCTCGGGCAAGAGCACGCTCCTCAAGCTCATCGGCGGGATCATCGATCCCAGCGAAGGGCGCATCATGCGTCGTGGGCGTCTCGCCGCGTTGCTCGAGCTGGGTGCGGGATTCCACCCGGACCTAACGGGGCGAGACAACATCTACCTGAACGCCGCCATCCTCGGGATGTCGAAGGAAGAAACCGACGAGCGCTTCGACAGCATCGTCGCGTTCTCAGAGATCAGCGAATTCATCGACACCCAGGTGAAGTTCTACTCCTCGGGGATGTACGTGCGTCTAGCGTTCTCGGTGGCGATCCACACGGACCCCGACATCCTTCTCGTCGATGAGGTACTCGCGGTGGGCGATGAAGTCTTCCAGCGGAAGTGCATGGACAAGATCCGTCAGTTCCAGCGCGAGGGTCGCACTATCATCCTCGTCTCCCACTCGCCCGAGCAGGTCGCCGAGGTCTGCGACGTCGCGGTGGTCCTGAGTCATGGCAAGGTGGCCTTCTCCGGCTCGGTCGGTGAGGCGACGAAGGTACACCGCGAAATTCTGGAGGGGCGTCGCCGCGAGGTGCGCGCCGAGGAGGACGCCGCTGAAGACGGCGCTATCCAGACCGTCACCCCCGCCCCCGCGAAGGTCACGGCCGTGCGCGTCCTGGATGCGTCAGATTCTGTCGTCGATCTGATCAAACCGGGCGACTCGGTGACCGTCGAGCTCGACGTTGAGTTCGAGGCGTCCGTCGGTGAGTGGAATTCGAGCATCAGCATCGAGACCCCGCAGGGTCATCAGGTCTTCGGCACCGGCACCCGCCGGATGAAGACCGTTCACCAGCCCTCACCTGCGGGAACCTCGACGATCCGGTACGAGATCGGGTCTCTCCCGCTCGCGGGTGGGCAGTACTTCATCAACTGTGAGATCGCGGACGCGTGGGACACCCCGTGGTCAGTGCTGTTCCAAGGCACGATGTTCTTCGTCCCCAGCGAGTTCCGACAGTCAGGAATGGTGCACGCGATCGCGAGCGTGTCGCAGAACTGACCCGCGGACCCGTCGTCGATGGCATCGCTCCGGCGCGCTCGTGGGACGTGCGCTCGCCCTGCGGCTGCCCGCGCGCCCACCCGGTTGTGGTCGGGAGTGCTCCCGTTCGGGGCGAAACCCTTGCGGCGACGGATCCGAAATGACCGGCGCCACAAGGGTTTCGACGCTCAGGAGGCGAGCACCCCGCGGAAGTACTCCACCGTCCGCTCGAGGCCCGCGCGCAGGGCGATCGTCGGCTCCCAGCCGAGCTCGCGGCGGGCGAGGTCGATGTTGGGCTGGCGCTGCTTGGGGTCGTCCTGGGGGAGTTCCCGGTGTTCGATGGTCGAGGTGCTGCCCGTGATCTCGAGCACGGCGTTCGCGAGCTCGAGCATGGTGAACTCGCCGGGGTTGCCGACGTTGATCGGTCCGGTCACCGAGTGGTCGGTGTTCATCAGGCGCACCATGCCGTCGACGAGGTCGTCGACGAAGCAGAACGAGCGCGTCTGCGAGCCGTCACCGTAGATGGTGATCGGTTCTCCACGCAGGGCCTGCACGATGAAGTTCGACACGACTCGGCCGTCGTTGGGGTGCATGCGCGGGCCGTAGGTGTTGAAGATGCGGATGACCTTGATCGACAGGTCGTGCTGGCGGCGGTAGTCGAAGAAGAGCGTCTCGGCGGCGCGCTTTCCCTCGTCGTAGCAGGAGCGGGTGCCGATGGGGTTCACGTTGCCCCAATAGTCCTCGGTCTGCGGGTGGACGGCGGGGTCGCCGTAGACCTCGGAGGTCGAGGCCTGCAGGATCGGCACACGGAGGCGCTTGGCGAGACCGAGCATGTTGATCGCACCCATGACGCTCGTCTTGGTGGTCTGCACCGGGTCGTGCTGGTAGTGCACGGGGGAGGCGGGGCACGCCAGGTTGTAGATCTGGTCGACCTCGACGTAGAGCGGGAAGGTCACGTCGTGACGCATCAGCTCGAAACGCGGGTTGTCGAAGAGGTGCTCGACGTTGCGGCGGGAGCCCGTGAAGAAGTTGTCGACGCAGATGACCTCGTTGCCCTCGGCGAGGAGGCGTTCCGACAAATGGGACCCGATGAATCCGGCTCCGCCGGTGATCAGAACTCTGGATGACACTTCCCCACCCTATCAGCGGGGGTCGGCGGTGCCCGGGGGAGGACCCGATCAGCGGGTGGCCGACACCATCCGGGCCTGCCCGAACGTCCTCCCCAGCGCGCCCTCGAGACGCCCCACGAACATGGGCCAGCCGTCCAAGAGAGTGATCGGCCGGGGGTTGCGGACGCCGTAGAGCAGACCAGCGCCGGTGAACGCCGCCCGCCACCACAGGGGGTACCCGTGCACGGCGAACGCACGGCCCGTGCCGCGACCGTAGGCGCGGAGCTTGCGGCGACGCTCGGCTGCCCCGAGACCGAAGCCCGTCGAGATCCCGTCGACATGGACGGATGCCGGCAGCCATCGGAAGTCGCGGACGAGACCCGGCTCGTGCGCCAGGGCGCGCAGCAGGAGGTCGGTTCCTTCGGCGACCTGCCACGGTGTCGAGGCCCCCGGTCCCATCCGCTCGTCGAAACCGCCGACGGCGTCGAAGAGGGATCGGCGCATCAGGATCCCCATCTCGATCACCGACCACACGTTGTACTTGTCGAGAGGGGTGCCCGGCTCGGGCAGCGTGGTCTTGGGGCCGCGCTCGTCCCACGAGGTGAACCCCCCGGCGCGGAAGGTCGCGTCGTCGACGGCGTCGTGCAGGGCGGCCACGGTGCCCGCCGGGTAGGTCGTGTTGTCGTTCGGGAAGGTCACGACGGCTTCACCGGCGGGGAGAGCCGCCACCCCGGTGTTGCGGCCGAGCGACGCACCCCGTCCGGAGGTCGTGGCCGACACGGCGACGCCGCGCTCGGCGAACTCCGCGGCGAGGGCCGCGACCTCGTCCTGCGCCCCCTGCGCGACGAGCACGACGTGGTCGCCGTCGCGCAGCTGCCCCTCGAGGGAGGTGAGGAGGGCGCGGAGGGGGTCCAACCGACCCAGGGTCGTCACGACGAATCCGATGTTCACCAGACGATTCTGCCTGTCGGGGAGCCCGGTGCGGGAATCAGCGCGCGTCGCGGTCGATGATCCGGTTCCAGGCGGTGGTCGTGGCATCCCATGTGAAGCGTTCCGCGTTGGTGAGGCTCGCCTCCGACAGGGTCTCGCGGAGCGCGGGGGAGTCGGAGATCTCCGACAGGAGGGATGCCAGTTCCTTTGGCTGCGTGGGCGCGAAGTACCGCGCGGAATCGCCGAGGATCTCGCGGTTGATGGGGATGTCGGATGCCAGGACCGGAGCCCCCAGTCGCTGCGCCTCGAGGGGAGGCAGTCCGAAGCCCTCGTGCAGCGACGGCCACACGAACGCGTCCGCCCGGGCGAAGGCGGCCGCGAGCTCGTCGTCGCTCACCGGCCCGGTCCATCGGATCCTCGCCGGCGCAACGCCCCGAGACGCCGCGTGGGGCTCCAGCTCGGGGTCGAGGTTGCCCACGAACTCCACGTCGACATCGGATGACGCGGGCAGGAGGGCGAGGGCGTCGATCACGGCGCGGGTGTTCTTGGCGGCCCCGTGGCGTCCGAAGGCGACCACGCGCGTGCGGCGCTCGCCGGGCGGCGTCTGCCGCGGCGTGAGCGGAAGGCTGTCCGCCCCCTCGTAGACGACCTCGATCCCGGTGGGATCCACCCCGAACCGTTCGGCGATCTCTCGCTGCGAGGCGTGGCTGACGGTGACGAGGCGCTGTCCGCGACGGAGCATGCCGAAACGGACCGCGAGCTGCCACTGGAGGCGGAACGGAAGCGTGAAGTCCTGCGGGCGGATGGCGGGGGCGATGTCGTGCAGAACGGTGATCTGGTGGCGGTACGTCATCGGCGCGATGTTGGCCAGGTTGAGCAGCAGCGGCGATCCGTGCCGCCGCAGCCAGCGCGGCAGCTCGAGCTGCTCCCACGCGGGCCCGGCGAGGCGCCCGACCGTCTCGGTGCGGATCCCCTCCACACTGGAGGTGTCGGCTGACGCCGGAACCAGCAGCACGATGTCGTCGCGGGACTCGGCGAGGTGGTGGGTCAGCTCGGTCGCGAAGCGTCGCACTCCGCCGAAGGAGTCGATGAGGAAGCGGCCGTTGACGGCGATGGTCATCGCGCGGTCCTTTCGTGGGGGCGTGCGGCGTGAGGGCTCACGCCGCGGCCTCGGCGGGGGTGTGGCGCAGGTCGTGCAGCACGCGCAGGCAGCGGCGAGTGAGCAGGAGAGCTGCGGCTCCCTCGGTGAACGCGTAGCCGAGGGCCGCGCCGATCGGGCCCCACGCGATGCCGAGACCGATCATGAGGGGGATCCCTGCGGCCGTGGCGATCAGCGTGGCACGCATGACCGCGGATGCCTGCCCGGCGGGGAAAAGCACGAGGCGGGCGACGGCGGTGCGGACGGAGAAGAAGAAGAACACGAGGCCCATGACGAACAGGATGTCGAAGGGGGCGGGAGCGGCGGGCAGGTACGTCTGGGTCAGCCAGGGGCCGACGAGCGCCAGGCCCGCCCACCCCAGCAGCCCGGCCACCGCCGACAGGCCGATCGACATGCTCATGCGACGCCCGCGGTGGTGCCCGTGCGCCTCACCCACCCAGGCCTGCAGCGCGTTGGCGAGCGTCATCGGGATGAACTGCCCGAGCTTGAGCATCTTATCGGCCGTCGCGTACCCGGCCGCAGCGGACGGGATCGCGGTGACGTTGACCACCGGGGCCGGAACGCTCGAGTATCCGCTCAGGCCCGCGTCGTTCAACGCGACGGCGAGGTTCGCCCGGAGGAGGCGAGGCAGGTCGCGCACGCGGGGCCAGGATCCCGGATGCCGCCGCAGCAGTCGCACCGTGAAGATCGAGGTGCCGACGAGGGTGACCACGATGCCCGCGAGCGGGTAGAGGACCACGACCCCGGTGGTCAGGACCAGACCGGCCGCCGCGAGGTTCGCCAAAAGGCGGGGCGCTGCGTCGAAGATCACGATCGTGCGCGGGTCGCCGACGCCCGCGCAGAACCAGGTGAACGACAGGGCGATCAGAGCGCCCTGCATGCCCATCAGGATGGTGAGCCATTCCGAACCGGGCGACGCGACGAACCAGCAGATGACGGCGAGCGCGGGGAGGGCGATCACCGAGATCGACAGGCGCACGGCGATCGATTCCCGATACAGGCGGGCCCGCTCGTCGTCGTCGCCGGCGATCGAGATGAGGGCCGGTCCGACGGTGGCCCATCCCCAGCCGATCGCGATGGCCGCGAAGGTGCCGATGGACTCGCCCGCGATCGCGCTCGCCCACCCGGATGGACCGGCGATGGCGGTCACGGCCGGAAGGGCGATCAGCGGTGAGAGGGCCGCGATCGCGGGAATGAGCAGGAAGCCGAGCAGGCGCCGCTTCATGGAGGGCGCGGCGGTCATCGTCGCGCTCCCGCGGCGACGGAGTCGAGCACTCCCGCGGTCGCCTCGGCGGCGGCATCCCACGTGAACCGCGACGCCCACCGCTGCGCGTCCGCGCGCGCGACGTCATCGACGGGAGCCCGCAGCGCCACCGTGATCGCGGCGCCGAAGGTGTCGGCATCCCGTGCATCGGCGTAGCGAGCAGCGTCGCCACCGACCTCCCGCAGGACGGGGACATCGTGGGCGAGGACGGGAACGCGCCGGCGCAGTGCATCGACGACGGGGAGGCCGAAGCCCTCGGCGAGGGAGGGGCAGACGTAGAGGGCGGCGGCCTGGTAGAGCGCCTCGAGCTGCTCGTCGCTGACCCAGCCGGGCAGGATCACGTCGCGCTCCAGGCCCAGCCGGGCGACGTCGTCGGCGAGCGGGTCGGGCAGCGTGCTGCCGGCGATGACGGTCACGGGTCGTTCGGCGGGCGCTATGGTCGCGAGGGCGCGGAGCAGCCCCGGGAAGTTCTTGTGCGGCATGCGGTTGCCGACGCTGAACAGGACCGGGCGATCCGCGGGAAGGGCCAGAGCCGACAGGATGCCGCCCGGTGCGGCGACCGGAGCCGGCTCCGAGCTGCCGTTGTGCACGACCGCGATCCGCGAGGCCGGAACGCCGAGGAAGCGCCCGATGCTGTCGGCGGCGGCGTGCGAGACCGTCACGACCCGGTCGGCCGTCTGCGCCGAGCGGCGCATGAGAAGAGAGGTCGCGCTCCGCTGCGCCCGCTGGGCGAGACCGCCGGGCACCTCGTCGTAGATCGCGTCGTGCACGGTGACGACCCGGGGGACACCGCGGAAGACGGGACCGAAATTCGCCGGCGCCCACACGAGATCGGCGCGCCCCCGCCGAGCGAGCAGATCGGTCGCGGCGACCGCGCCCAGAGCCCACGTCGCCGGGTCGGAACCCACCCACGACACCGTCTGCACGTGGCCGGGGAAGAACGCCGACACGCGGTCGGTGCCGTCGCGCCCGGTGAGCGCGGCGAAGCGCGTGTCGGGCAGAAAAGCGGCGATGCGGGGGAGCAGCTCGCGGACGTAGGTCTCGGTGCCCCCGCGCGAGCCGGTGAATCCCAGGAGATCGACGAGGATGCGGCGGTCGGCCATCAGCTCTCGATGACGGCTTCGGGGCGCTGCTCGCGCCGGGGCGTGGTCAGCACGCCCGAGAAGAAACTCATCATCGCGGTCTGGAAGCCGAGGATGATCAGCAGCGCGCTGGGTACGGCGATGCGCACGGCCTGGGCCGCGTTCTGCGCGCCGAAGTCGAG
This sequence comes from Microbacterium testaceum, assembly GCF_029761935.1. Classification (NCBI taxonomy): domain Bacteria; kingdom Bacillati; phylum Actinomycetota; class Actinomycetes; order Micrococcales; family Microbacteriaceae; genus Microbacterium; species Microbacterium testaceum. The sequence continues at coordinate 1,329,174 of NZ_CP121699.1, read as the reverse complement.
ATTGCCCCAGAGTGCTACCTGCACGATGCCGATGACGATGCCGAGGAAGAACAGGCCCACACCGATCAGCAGACCGCGCTCGGCCGACCACTTCGCCACAATCCGCCGGTATCTCTCGCTCGTGGGGAGGAACCCCTCCTGCGTGGCATAGAGCTTGGTCAACCAGAAGAACAGCAGGGACTGGAACCCGATCACGCACAGCGCGCTCGCGTAGACCATGGTCGTCACGTCGAAGCCCACGTCGCCGATGCGGACACCACCGAACGACAGCACGCCGACCGCGATGGCGCCGAAGAAGAAGGCCACCAATCCCGGGTAGACGAAGAGCCAGCGGGGAGCGAACAGCAGGAGGAAGCGGAGGTGGCGCCACCCGTCGTGCCAGCTGCGCAGGTGCGGCGGACGCGAGCGCCCGTCCTTCTTCAGAGTTGTTGGCACCTCTTCGATGCGGAAGCGGGCCAGCGAGGCGCGCACCACCATCTCGGAGGCGAACTCCATTCCCGTGGTCTGCAGGTCGAGCTCGCGAATGCGGGCGCGGTTGAAGCCGCGCAGGCCGCAGTGGAAGTCGCGGATGCCGGGCTTGAAGAACAGCTCGCCAATGAATGACAGGACGGGGTTACCGAGGTACTTGTGCAGCGGGGGCATGGCACCCGGCTCGATTCCGCCGCGGAACCGGTTGCCCATGACGAGGTCGGCGCCCGCGCGCAGGCGCTCGACGAAGGGCTCGAGGTTCTCGAAGTCGTAGCTGTCGTCGGCGTCGGCCATGATGATGTACCGACCGCGGGCCGTCTCGATGCCGTTGATGAGCGCGGCGCCGTAGCCACGGCGCGGGGCGTGCGAGACCCGCGCACCGAGACCCTCGGCGAGGGCCTGCGAGCCGTCGGTGCTCCCGTTGTCGGAGATGAGGATCTCTCCCTGGATGCCGCTGCGCTCGAGGAAGCCCTGCGCTTTGCGGATGCAGACCTCCAGCGTCTCCACCTCGTTGAGGCAGGGCATGAGGATCGTCAACTCGAGGTCGGACGGTGCGGGAGTGGTCACGGGCTGTCTTCTTTCGTCTTCACCGTGGCGGGGCTCGGCAGCGGCAGTGCCGAGAGGATGCCTTCCACGGTGCGGCGGATGGTTCGGGTGCCGACGGCGGTGTCGTACCAGGCGCGCGAAGAGCGGCGCAGGTCGTCACCTCCGTCGGCGACGTCCCGGATGGCCCGGGCGAGGTCGGCGGGTCGAGTGGTGGGCGAGACGACGCCGTTGACGCCGTCTTCGATAAGTTCGGTAGCCGCGTTGCCCTCGTCGGCGACGAGGACGACGGGGGTGCCGTGCGCGTTCGCCTCGACGACGACGAGACCGTACCCCTCGCGGCGCGAGGGATTCGCGAGGGCCAGGGCGCCGTGCATGAGGCGGTCCAGCTCGGCCTCGGACACGAAGCCGGGGAAGTCGGTCCACGACTCCCCGCCCACGCGGCGGACTTCGGCCCGGACGGCTTCGGAGCTGGGGCCGGTGCCGAGGATCACGAGGCGCAGGTCGGGAATGTGCTCGCGGGCCGCGGCGATCGCGGCGGGGAGGACGTCCACGCGCTTGTCGGGGATGTGGCGACCGGCGTAGAGGACGTAGGGCGGAGTAGCGGCCGGCGATGGGACCCCCACCTCGACGGCGCCGTCGATCAGTCCGGGACTGACCAGAGGGGCGCGACGCAGCCCCTCACGTCTCAGACGGGTGGCCGAGAGCTGCGAATGGCAGGTCGCCAGCGGTGTGATCGCTATGGCCACGCGCTGGAGGGCCCAGGCGATCGTCCCGGTGACGAGACCCGAATACTCGATCCACTGACGTCGATGCCACACTTCGAGGTAGTCCACGACGAGGCGCGTGCCCGAACCGAGCAGGGCCAGTCGGGCGGCGAACACGTTGAAGATCGGGAGACCGCTCACGATGACGGCCGCGTAGCGACGGCGGCGACGCGCCAGCGCACCGAACAGTCGTGCCGCGTAGCGAAGCGCAGCGGGGATTCGCCGCACTCCGTCGGACGAGTAGAGCGAAAGGCGACCGGTGACCGGCACGATGCGGAAACGGTCCTCGCGCGGAGCGGCCCCGTCCCACTGCACGGCGGTCAGGTAGTCGACGTCGAGGCCCGTGCGGCCCAGCTCGTCGGCGAAGGCACGGTACTGTCGCTCGCCGCCGCCCGTGGAGTACGGGAACAGGCAGTCGTAGGCGACCGCCACGGTCGAGGCGCGCGACACGTCAGCACCCCTCGATGCGGAACAGCCGCGCGGCGGGGCCCTGGGAGTCCACGAGCACGAGGTGCGTGCCGGGAGTGAGGTCCTGGATGCCGCTGTAGGCCGCGGCGCCCGCGGGATCGATGACGTCCTGCGTGCCGAAGTCGAGCACGTAGTCGACGCCGAGCTGGTCGACGGTGCGGCACACGGCCGGGTCGGAGTCGATGTCGCGAAGATGCGCGTTGAGGAAGAGCACCTCGGGGGAGGGGTTTCCGAAGACGTGCTTCTGGGTCACCTGGCGGTCTGCGAAGGCGAGCGCGAGGGAGGTACCCGTCCGGGGGCTCCCGGCGATGAGCGCGTCGGGGGGCGTCTCGTCGTCGAGGCGGTCGAGCAGGGCCTCTTCGTCGGACGACAGGATCAGGGAGCTGTCGGTGTAGGCGTACGCCTCGTGCACCTGGCTGAGCGCGATGCGGACGTTCGGGCCGACGGCCACCGAGAACACGGAGGCGACACCGACAGCGACGGCGCCGACGTGGAGCCATCCCGGCACGCGTCGACCGCGAACCCCCGCTCGGACGAGATCGACGATCGCGAGAGCGCCGAGGGTAGCGACGGGGATGGCCACCAGCGGCAGGAGCGCGGCGAGCCGGTTCGAGTCGTTGTACCAGGGGTTGGTGAGCAGCTGACGCAGGGGACTGTCGATGCGCAGGCCCGAGGCCACAGCGAAAAGCGTCACCGCGACGGCGAAGGGAGCCAGCACCGTCAGCAGGCGCGGGCGACGGGCGACGGCGACGAAACCGGCGATGAGCAGCAGGGATGCGACCACGGTCGGGGTGAACCCGCGGGGCGCGGCGAACAGGCCCTCGCCGAGCGACTGCGACAGCTGCTGCCACGGGGCCCAGCCCGAGTGCTCGGCCCCCGTGCGGAAGACCGCGACGGTGCCCGCCATCGCCACGGCGAAAGCGACGACCGAGATAAACAGCCCGAGAAGAGCTCCGCGGGTGCGTTCGGTGATCGCGCGCACCGCGAAGGTGGTGACCACGACGGCGGCGGCGAAGAACAACAGACTCAGGAACGCGTTGGGGTGGCCGAGGAAGGTCCCGCCGGCCAGCAGGGCGACGAGGAGAGCCGAGCGCACCAGGGCGGGCGTGCCGCGCTCTGGCAGCATCGTCACGATGACCGCGAGGGCCGCGGGGAGCATCGCGTAACCGACGAGGTTGGGGTACAGCACGCCCCAGTTGAAGAACAGGGCGGGGAAAGCCCCGAACCCCGTCGACAGCGCGGCGGAGACGACATAGGCGGTGCGCCGCTGAGCGAAGAATGCTCCGGCGAGAGCCATGACCGAGGCGGGCCAGAGGATCGACACGATCGCCAGGTTCGACCCGTTCACCGCGACGGGGACGCTCGCGCCCGTCAACTCGGCGCCGAGGGTGGTGAGGGCGTGCCAGGCGTTTGGATAGAAGCCGATGTCGGAGGTTGACCCGATTTGGAACGGCGAAGCGCTGCCGTTTCGCAGGCCGAGAGCGATCGCGTTCAGGTGGACGATGTTGTCGAAGCGCTGCGCGATGTTGCCGGGAGCGCCGAAGGCTCGAGCGAACATGACGGCGCTGACGAGCGCCGTCGCCACCAGCGACAGCAGCGCGACCAGGCCGGTCCGGCGTGCGGCGGGAGCGGCATCGACCCCGGCGAAGCGGCGGAGGACGAGCGCGATGCCGACGACCAGGAGCGTGACCAGGGCGAGGGGGATCAGGTTCCACCGCAGACCCACGAGGGGAGCGACGGATGCCGCGGCGGCGGCGATCGTGACCGAGATGGCCGGGGCGAGGAGCAGGCGCTGAGGGCTCCGCCAGCCCCAGCCTGCGACGACCACGGCCGCGCCGGGGATGATCAGGACCGCAGCGACCGCGACGTACGCCGGAATCGCGCTGATCCAGTCACCCATGCAATTCCGTCTCCGTCTGCGGCCGTTTCGACACGCCATCGTATCGGACGGTCTCTGCGGGGCCGCTGAGCGCGGCCGCGGGGGCTCGGATGCGCCCCGGGTAGTATCGAGCGGACGTCTCCCGCGGGGTCGTGCCCCATCTCTCGACACGAAAGACGCTGCTTTCATGGACCTCCTCATCGTCGGTTCCGGCTTCTTCGGCCTCACCATCGCCGAGCGTGCCGCCGCCGCGGGCCGCAAGGTCACGGTCATCGACCGCCGTCACCACATCGGCGGCAACGCCTACTCGGCGGACGAACCCGAGACGGGTATCGAGGTGCACCAGTACGGTGCTCACCTCTTCCACACCTCCAACCCGACGGTGTGGGAGTACGTCAACCGCTTCACGCAGTTCACGAACTACGTGCACCGCGTGTACACGACCCACAAGAACGTGGTCTTCCCCCTGCCGATCAACCTCGGCACCATCAACCAGTTCTTCCAAGCCGCATACACGCCCGACCAGGCACGCGCGCTCGTGCACGAGCTCGCCGGGGAGTTCGATGCGAAGGATGCCGCGAACCTCGAGGAACGCGGGATCGCCCTGATCGGTCGGCCCCTGTACGAGGCGTTCATCCGCGACTACACCGCGAAGCAGTGGCAGACCGATCCGAAGGACCTGCCCGCCGAGGTCATCTCGCGCCTGCCCGTTCGCTACACCTACGACAACCGCTACTTCAACGACACGTGGGAGGGTCTGCCCGTCGACGGCTACACCGCGTGGCTGGAGCGCATGGCGGATCACCCGAACATCGACGTGAAGCTCTCGACCGATTACTTCGACGAGTCGCAGCCGCTGAACAAGAAGGCGACCGTCGGGCAGGTGCCCGTGGTCTACACCGGACCGGTGGACCGCTACTTCGACTACGCCGAGGGTGAGCTGTCGTGGCGCACGCTCGACTTCGAGCAGGAGGTCCTGCCGATCGGCGACTTCCAGGGCACCAGCGTGATGAACTACGCCGACGCCGACGTGCCGTACACCCGCATCCACGAGTTCAAGCACTTCCACCCCGAGCGCGCCGATCGATACCCGACCGACAAGACGGTCGTCGTGCGCGAGTACTCGCGCTTCGCGACGCGCGCGGACGAGCCGTACTACCCGGTCAACACCGCCGACGATCGCGCCGGCCTGCTCGCTTACCGCGAGCTGACCAAGGGGGAGCGGGACGTGCACTTCGGCGGTCGCCTCGGCACCTACCAGTACCTCGACATGCACATGGCCATCGGTTCCGCCCTCTCGATGTGGAACAACCAGCTCGCGTGACGTCGTCGTGCATCTGACCCTCGGGTCGCCCACCCGTCCCGTGCCCCTCCAGCGGCCGGCGGAGGGGCGTTGGGCGTACCGTCGCGACATCGACGGTCTGCGCGCCGTCGCGATCCTCCTGGTGGTGTCGTACCACGTCTGGTTCGGGCGGGTCTCGGGCGGCGTCGACGTCTTCTTGATGCTGTCGGCGTTCTTCCTCACCCGCGGTTTCGTTCGTCGGATGGCGGGCCCGGCTCCGGTCCGTCCGATCCGACACCTGCTCGGTGTGTTCCGCCGCCTGCTCCCGGCGGCTGCCGTGACCCTGGTCGGCATCCTGGCCGTGGTGTGGGCGGTGTATCCCGAGGCGATGCGGCGTTCGGTCGCCGAGCAGGCGTGGGCTTCGCTGGGGTACGTGCAGAACTGGCTGCTGGCATCCGAGTCGGTGGACTACTACGCCCGCACCGACGTCCCGAGCCCGCTCCAGCATTTCTGGTCGATGTCGGTGCAGGGGCAGGCCTTCGTGCTGTGGGTGCTCCTGCTCTGGGGCTGCCAGATCGTGGTCCGACGTCGCGGATGGTCGCCCGACCGTGTGGTCGGTGTGGTCTTCGGCGCGGTGTTCGTGATCTCTTTCGTCTACTCCGTCGTCCGCACCGCCTCGGCTCAGCAGCTGGCGTACTTCGACACGGGGGCGCGGCTGTGGGAGTTCGCCGCGGGGTCGTTGCTGGTCGTCGCCCTGCCCCACGTGCGTCTCGGGAGGGTGGCGCGCACGCTCGTGGGATGGGCCGGGCTGGCCGGCCTGCTCGTCCTCGGCGCCGTGCTCGACGTCCAAGGCGGGTTCCCCGGGTTCCTCGCGCTGTGGCCCGTGCTGTGCGCGGCGGCGGTCGTCGTGTCGGGCTCGGGCGAGACCGGCCGGTTCTCCCTCGCCGCGCTGCTTTCTTCGCGACCACTGCAGGCGATCGGTCGCGACGCGTACGCGCTGTACCTGGTCCACTGGCCGATCCTGGTCACCTTCCTCATCGTCAACGGCCGCACCGAGGTGGGCCTGGTCGGCGGGGCGGGGATCATCGCGCTCTCGCTGCTGCTCGCTCGTCTTCTGACGTGGGCCGTCGACCGTCCTGTTCGCGCCTGGCGACGCGGCGACAGCTCCCCGCTGGTGCCGGTCGCGGTTCTCGCGGTCGCTGTCGCGATCGTCGCCGTTCCGGTCGGCACCTGGCAGACCGCGACGTGGGTGCAGGAGCGGGCGATCGAGGCGAGGGCGCTACAGGCCAACCCCGGAGCTGCAGTCCTGCGCGATCCTTCGCTGGCCAAGCCTCCCGCCGATGCCCCGCTGCTTCCCCTGCCGTCCCTCATCGACGACGAGTGGGTCCATCTGGACCGCGAGTGCTCGGCGGAGTGGGCGAATGACATCGAGGAGTTGCGGGGGACCTGCTCCGAGACCTCCGGCACTCCTCGGGCTCGTCACACGGTCGCCGTGATCGGGGACTCGCACGCTCAACAGATCACGGCCGCCCTGCTTCCGGTGGCCGAGGCGAACGGATGGGGCGTGGTCTTCCTCGTCAAGGGTGGATGCTCGATGGGGCTCGACGAGCCGGGAATGGACGAGCGGTGCGACGGGTGGCGCGAGGCGGCAATCGAGCTCGTCGAACGGGTGCGGCCCGATGCGGCGCTGACCGTGGTGACCCGGTCTGATGCCGGCGAGGACGACGAGCGTTTGCGTCCGGGCATCGAACGCTTCCTGGACCGGATGGACGGCGCAGGGGTGCCGGTGTTGGGGGTGCGGGATAACCCGCGCTTCGCGTTCAACATGTACGACTGCGTCGTCGCATCGGAAGACCCGCTCGACTGCGCCGTTCCGCGGTCGGCGTCGCTCGCCGACCGGAACCCCGCCGACGATCTCGACCGCGCCGATTTTCACCTCCTCGACCTCACGCCGTGGATCTGCCCCGATGACCTGTGCGTCGGCGAGATCGGGAATGTCGCCGTGTACCGGGACGACAACCACCTGAGCCGCCTCTACGCACGCACGTTGAGTCCGTCGCTGGCCGAGCAGCTCCCGGGCACGATCGGCTGAGCGGGGCGCGCAAGAGCGTGCCCCGCGTCGAGCCGCGCGATCGGTTCAGCTGACTGGCTGCGACTGCTCCAGCGGCGGCATGGGCTTCCACGACGCGTCGCGCAGGATGCGCCGGCCGTCGCGGAGTCCGCGGAAGAGGTGGCTCGTGCCGGTGATCTTGCGCTCGACGACGGCGAGGCGGATGAGTTCCTTGACGAAGGTGAGCGTCGTGCCGAGGGTGAAGGGCAGCGCGCGGTAGACGCCGAGCGCGCGGTAGTACTTCTGCAGGTAGGCGCGGTTGCGCATGATGTAGTACCGGTACGCGTCGCTCGAGGCGTTCATGTGCCGGATACCCATGTCCCACTGCTTGATCTCGCGCGTGCGACGCAGCACGAACTCGTTCACGATGACCGAGGGCGTCTGACGTGAGGCCAACCACCCGTAGAGCTGGTCGTCCCAGTAGATGAAAAAGCGCGGATCGGGCAGGCCGATCTTGGCCACGATGTCGCGGTGGATGAACATGCCCTCGAAGCAGCCCGAGTTCATCGGCTTGAAGCCGGAGTCGTCGAAATCCGCCGGAGCGAAGGGGATGGGAATCGCCAGCGACTCGGCCACCCGGTACTGCCAGTAGAACTCGCTGCCGTCGTAGTCGTACCGACGGCCCTGGATGCTGCGGAAACGCGGCGTCCAGTGGCCCATGCGTGCGAGCCCGTCGGTGACCACCTCGACGTCGTCGTCCATGAGCCAAATCCACTCGGACCCGAGTTCGTAGGCGACGCGCATGCCCTCGCTGAAGCCCCCGGAACCACCGGTGTTCGTCTCGAGGCGGCGGTAGACCAGCTCGGTGGGCAGGCGGTCGCGGAACGACTCGACCACCGCGGTCGTGTCGTCGGTCGAGGCGTTGTCGATCACGACGAGGTGACCGGGCGCCGGGTCCATGCGCTCGATGCTCTCCAGCAATCGCGTCAGCAGGTGCGTGCGGTTGTAGGTGACCACGACGATGGTCGCGGTCTTCGCGTCGAACGGGGCCGTGGTCACGAACGCTCCTCGAAGGTCGCGCGCCAATTCGCCTCAGAGACGAGGTCGGGTAGGGCGCGGCGGTACTGACGGGACAGGCGGGGCCATTCGCGCTGGAGGCGGCGGTGCAGCTTCCAGCTGTCGATGAGCATGCGGCGGAACATTGCGCGGTCGCGCGTGTAGATGTTCTTGCCCGACCCGTCGGCGGCGCTGACCAGCGCGCTGTCGTAGAGCGGGACACGCCACCAGTTCGCATCGCCCTTGCCGAACTCGACCTCGGGCTGCGCGACGTTCTCGGGCTGGGGGGTGTGGAACCAGTGCGACACCAGCGTGCGCAGCGTAAAGGTGCGCAGCGACAAGCCGGTCGGACTGTCGAACTCGTGCTTTTTCAGGCGCTTGAAGACCTGGCGTCCCCGACGCGAGCGCAGGGGGACGCCGGAGTCCTTGTGTACAACGGTCTCGGCGTGCTTCTTCGCCACCAGTCGGGCCTCGGGCATCGCGGTGGCGAGGTTCGCGCGCATGTGATCGGGGCCGGAGAGCACGTCACGGAGCGCGCGGTGACGCAATTCAACCGGGTAGTACTGCATCATCATGAGGTGCTTGAGGTCGACGCGACGGCTGTGCCGGATTAGCGTTCCGCCCAGCGGCGATCGCGAGTGCAAGAGGGCGGCGACGATGCGGTTGCGCGCGTGGAAATACGCCTGCCAGTCGATCGAGTCGTCCTTACCCAGCCACGACACGTGCCAGAGCGCGACGCCGGGCATGGAGACCGTGGGGTAGCCGGCATCGCGAGCCCGGACGCAGAACTCCGCGTCGTCCCACTTGATGAAGGCGGGGAGCGACAGGCCGATCTCGCCCAGGATGCTGGTGGGGATGAGGCACATCCACCAGCCGTTGTAATCGGCGTCGAGCCGCATGTGCAGCAGGGGGCTCTGGCGAAGATTGGCGACGCTGAAGTCGTGGGGGAGGCGCTCCTGGTACAGCGCGCGCCACATGAAGGGGGCGTCGTCGACGACCTCGGCCCAGGCGTGCAGCTTGGGGCGGTCGAGCAGGTCGAACATGTGGGCGCCGACAATCGTGGGCACCGAGGCGTACCGTCCGAACACCACGGAGCGGCGGATCGACTCCGGCTCGATGCGCACGTCGTCGTCGAGCAGCTGCACGAAGTCGCTCCCCTCGCGGGCGAGGGTCTCGACCATGGCGCGGGCGAAGCCGCCGGATCCGCCGAGGTTGGGCTGCCGCAGCACCTGGAGAGTGTCGCCCAGACGCTCAGCCACCTCCGGGTAGGCGTCCTGCGCCTCGACCAGGTCGGTGCCCTGGTCGATGATGAACACCCGGTCGACGACGTCGAGGACGTCGGGGGCGTCGGCGAGGGCCTTCAGCGTCTCGACGCAGTAATCGGGCTTGTTGTAGGTCGTGACGCCGATGCTCGCCTTGCCGCCGCGGACCGGCTCTTGCTCGGTGGTCCATTCGGCGCCCTCGAACATGGCGTCCGCGTGGTCGGCGGCGACATCGAACCAGATCCAGCCGCCGTCGCTGTACTGATCGAGGACGAGGTCGAACGAGGTGGCGACGGCGTCGCCGCGCACCTCACGGGTCTCGATGCGCTGCTTCGTGCCGCCGCCGTTCGAGCGGTAGACGAGCACCGTGGCATCCCCCGAGGTGTGCACGGTGAGGCGGACCTGGCGCACGGCCGTCCAGTGCTGCCAGTACGAGGCGGGGAAGGCGTTGAAGTACGTGCCGAACGACACGCGTCGACCCGCGACGATGCGGGCGCGGTGGCGATCGAGGATGTTGCTGAGCTGGGCGACGTTGGTGACCCGCACCGGCTCCTCGTCGATGGTCGACCAGGTCTCGGGGTCGACGTACAACGGGAGGAGGTCGGGGTCGCGGTCGAGCGGCAGCACGGCGTTCTGCAGGGTGTACGTCACGAAGAGATCTTTCGGTCGAGGAGCCGCGGCCGCGGACGGCCAGCCGCAAGTCTACCGGGCGCTCTCCGCGCCACCCTGAGCGTCCGACGCTCGGCGGTCAGGGCGCGGGGCGCTGCAGTTCGCCGCGTTCGATCGAGATGCTCTGTTCGCTCGGGCCGACCCCCACGAGCGGCGTCTGCTTGATCTTCGCGCCAAACAGGACCACGAACATCCAGCCCCACAGCAGCAGGGGGCCCGAATCGGTCAGTCCTTGCACGACGAGGAGGGCGCCCACGAGCGTCGGCAGGAGCGTGAGCGGAGAGTGCGGGCGATCGGCTCGTAGGTCCCACCGGGGGCGATCGACGGCGAAGAACCACGACCTCCACAGGTAGGCCAGGTACACGAGCGCCAGCAGCGCCACGCCCACCCCGCCGAGTTGCAGGTACGCGTCGAGCCACATGCCGTGCGCCTGGGCGACGATCTGCCCCTGATCGACGATCCAGCCGTCGATGAGCGGCTCCGTCGTGATCCACGGCGTCGAGAACCCCCAGCCGATGAACGGATGCTGGTCGGCCCGGGTGAGCACGTCGGCCCAGATGCCCTCGCGACCGGTGAGGTCGGCGCCGCGGCCCAGCATCTCGAAGATCGTGTCGCGCCCGAACCACAGCGCCGCCGCGCCGCCGAGCCCGATCGCGGCGTAGAGCAGGTACCACCGCGTGCGCTCGCCGGGGCGCTTGGCCGTCCGCATGACCAGCACGGTGCCCAGCACGAGCGCGACGAAGGCCGCGGCGATGACGGCCGTGATCGACGCGGCGCGGACGAACAGGAATCCGGCCACCGCGATCCACACGATGAGCAGGGCCCGCCGAGGCGCACCCACCGCCAGCCGCACGCCGAAGACGATGATGGCGACGAGCATGACGGCTGCCAACAGGTCGGCATCGCCGTAGATCCCCTGTATCCGGCCGCCCGTGAGGAGGGCGCCGTCGGACCAGGGGGCGACCGGATCCGCGCCTGCGGTCGGCGCGGCGAATCCCGGGAGCAGCGGTCCCCGGACGATCAGGGCGACCGCGATCTCGAAGAGGAGCGAGAGTCCGACCACCCACTTCGCGGCGGACGCGATCGCCCGCACGACGTCTCTCCAGGTGAGGACGGCGCCGACGAACAGTCCCTGGAAGGTCGTGATCCACAGCAGGAGGAGAGTCAGGACGGATGCCGCGGGCCACGCGCTCCACGCGAGCGACGCGGTCGCCCAGACGAGGTAGCCGGCGGCGATCCACGGCAGTCGCCGGACGGCGAGGGGCGGGCGGACCACGAGCCACACGATCGCCGATACGACGGCGCTGGCCGCCACGATCACGGCGGTCACGGCCGGTCCGACGGTATGCACGAGGCCGACACCGCCCAGGGCGAGAACGAGCAGGAGGACGCACCAGGCCCGGAGCAGCAGGTGCCCGGTCGTCTCGCGCGCCGGTGCCGTCGGCAGCGCCGACACCGGGTGACTCGTGTGCATCGCCATGGTCTGTTCAGGGTAGCGGTCGTCATCCGTCGCCGTCGGGTGCGCGCATTATGCTGACGCCGTGCTGATCGCCATCTCGAACACCCCCCGCGACTACGCCTGGGGGAGCCCGACCCTCATCGCCGACCTGGAGGGGCGCGAGCCCACCGGGGCCCCCGAAGCCGAGGTGTGGTTCGGCGACCACCCGGGATCGCCGGCCGAGGTGCACGACGGCTCCGCGCGCACGCTCGACGCGTGGCTGCCGGCCGTCGCGGCCGAGCAGGGTGTTCCCGCGAAGCTGCCGTACCTGTTGAAGCTGCTCGCCGCCGGAGCTCCCCTTTCGATCCAGGTGCACCCCTCGAAGGAGCAGGCCGTCGAGGGCTTCGCCCGCGAGGAGCGTGCCGGGGTTCCCCGCGATGCGGGGGAGCGCAATTACAAGGACGACAATCACAAGCCCGAGGTGATCGTCGCGCTGAGCGACACCTTCACCGCCCTCGCGGGGCTCCGCGACCTGGAGCGCACGCGTGCCCTCGTCTCGGCCCTGGGCGACGCTCCCGCCGTCGAGACCCTGCGGGCCCACCTGGCCGGCGACGACCCGCTGCGCTCCGCGATCGGTTGGCTGCTCGGCGAGGCCGAGCGCGCCGAGATCGAAGAGATCGTGGATGCCGCGGCCTCGGCCGAGGCGCCGGAGTTCCGCGCCGAGCTGGCCCTGACGCGGTCGCTGCACGCGGCGTACCCCGCCGACCCGGGCATCGTGGTGGCCCTGCTGATGAACCTCGTCGAGCTGCGCCGCGGGGAGGCGATCTTCGTCCCCGCCGGCGTCCTGCACGCCTACGTCGCCGGTCTCGGCGTCGAGATCATGGCGGCGAGCGACAACGTGCTGCGCGGGGGCCTGACACCCAAGCACATCGACGTGTCCGAACTGCTCGCCCTGGTCGACTTCCGGCCGGCCGAGCCCCCGTTCCTGCGCCCGGTCGCGACGGGGGAGAACGCCGAGGTCTTCGCGCCCGGGATCGCCGACTTCGCGCTCGGTCGCTTCGGGGTGGGCGCTGTGGGCAGCCTGGAGCTCCGCGGTGTCGCGATCGCCCTCGGCGTGACGGGCGAGACCGTGCTCACGGGCGCCTCGGGGCGGAGCATCACCGTGCTCCCGGGTCAGGCCGCCCTCGTCACGCCCGACGAGTCCCCTCTCGCCGCAGACGGTGGCGGCGAGGTCTTCGTCGCCATGCCCGGTGCGTGAGAGCCGCGACACGCCGGGGACGCGGCTAAAGGTTCACCTCGCCCTTGAGGGTTTACGATCCGCGACTTGACTCAGCGGAATGACACGGGTGTAATTATGACTGCGCGGAACCGCGTCATGGGGGCTTGAACGAGGCGGAGGACGATATGGCGACGTCGCAGTACCGGTCCGGTGTCCCGGAGAATTGGTTCGTCGATCCGGTCGATCTCGGTGTACCAGGCGTTCGCCGCGACATCGACTCCACCGAAGAGAACACGCTCGCCTGGCAGACCGACGCGCTCTGCTCGCAGACCGACCCCGAGGCGTTCTTCCCCGAGAAGGGCGGCTCGACGCGAGATGCCAAGCGCATCTGCACGTCGTGCGACGTCAAGTCCGAGTGCCTCGAGTACGCGCTGCAGAACGACGAGCGCTTCGGCATCTGGGGCGGCCTCAGCGAGCGCGAGCGCCGCAAGCTCAAGCGTCGCGCCTGATCCGCGTCATCCGTCCGCTCGAGCGATCCTCGCGCCGACGGCGCGGCGTCCGTGATCAGGGGAGCACGCGCTTAGGCTGATCCGCGTCATGCCCGCCCGTGTTCACGCCATCCTCGTCGTGCGTCCCGAAGGACGCACTCCTGCAGCGAACCATCTGGAGCGCACCCTCTCGGCCCTCGCCGCCCAGACCCGCCCCGTCGACGCCCTCACGATCGTGCTGTGCGGCTCCGACCCCGCTCTGACGCGTCTCGCCGCCTCCTCCGGCGCGGAGGGAGTGATCACGGCCCCGGCCGGCACCTCATTCGCCGCCGCCACGGCCCTGGCCACCCCGCGCCTCACCGGCGATGCGGTCTGGCTGCTCGCGCAGGACACCGCGCCCGACCCCGACGCCCTGGTGCGCCTGGCCGGCGCCCTCGAACTCTCGCCCCCGCTGGTCGTCGCGGCCCCCAAGCTCGTGGCGTGGGACGACCGCGACGCGATCCTCTCGCTGGGCGTGAGCATGAACCGCTACGGCGGCACCGTCGAGCTCGCGGCCGGCGAACTCGACCAGGGACAGCGCGACGGCGATGCCGACGTGCTCGGCGCCGACGTCCGCGGCCTGCTCGTCCGCCGCGACGCTTGGACCGCCCTCGGCGGTCTCGACCCCGCGCTGGGCGGCGCCGACGAGGGGCTCGATCTGGGCGTGCGCGCACGTCTCGCGGGCCACCTCGTCTCGCTCGTGCCCGCCGCCCGTGTCGCCGTCGCCGGCGACGGGGTCGCGGCGATGGCCCGCGGTCGCCGCCGCGCGCGGCGCCGCGCCTTTGCGACACGGACCGCGCAACTCCACCGCCGCCTGGTCTACGCGCCCGCTGCGGCGGTGGCGCTGCACTGGCTGTCGTTGCTGCCGCTCGCCCTGTGGCGCACGATCCTGCACCTGGTCTCGAAGGTCCCGTACCGCGTCCTTCCCGAGTGGGGGGCGACGCTGCTCGTCATGGCCCGACCGGCGGCCATCGCCCGGGCCCGTCGTCGCATCCGCTCCTCGCGGGTGGTCGGATGGTCACGGCTCGCGCCGCTCCGGGTCTCCCGCTCGGAGATGCGGCTGCGCTGGGAGAGCGACGTCGCCGACCCCGACGCCCCCGTGCGCTCGGAACTGCGCTTCTTCGTCGGCGGGGGAGCATGGGCTGTGCTCGGCGCCCTCGCGGTCTCGGCGGCCCTTTTCGCCCCGTTGCTGGCGTGGCCCGTGCTCGGCGGGGGAGCCCTCGCCCCGCTGCGCCAGAACGTCGCCCAGCTGTGGCAGGACGCCGCCTGGGGAGCGCGCCCCCTCGGCCTGGATGTCATCGGCCCGGCGGACCCGTTCTCGGCTCTCGTCGCCCTGATCGGCACGCTGTCGCCCGGTGACCCCTCACGCGCGTTCGTCGTGCTCTGGGTGCTCGCCCTTCCGCTCGCGGTGCTGGGCGGGTGGTTCGCCGCGACCCGCGTGACCGAGTCGTCGATGCTGCGCATCGTCGCCGGTGTCGCCTGGGCACTCGCCCCCACCTTCCTCGCCGCCCTCACCGAGGGGCGCCCGGCCGGTGTGCTCGTCCACCTGCTCCTGCCGTGGCTCTTCTACGCCGCCTGCGTGGCGCATCGCTCGTGGGCGCCCGCGGGGGCGGCATCCCTCCTGCTCGTCGCCGTCCTCGCGTGCGCGCCCTCGCTCGCGCCGGCGGTCGTGGTCCTGTGGTCGGCGGCGCTCGTCGTCGTCGCGCTCGTGGCCGGCCGCGGTGTCGCCCGCGTCGTGTGGCTCCTGATCCCCTCGGCCGTCGTCTTCGCCCCGCTCGTGTGGACCCAGGTGCGCGCCGGCAACCCCTGGGGCCTGCTCGCCGACCCCGGCATCGTCTACGCGGGAGCCGAGGCCTCGGCCACGCCGCTCGGCCGCGCGCTGTTGGCAGCCGGGTTCCCCACGTCCGACCCGGGCGGGTGGGCCAGCCTGACGGAGGGACCGGTCTGGTGGGTGGGCCTGCTCGTGGCCCCTCTCGCGGTCCTCGCCGTGCTCGCCGTGCTCACGCCGCGGTGGATCACGGCATCCGCCCTCATCGTCATCGCCGTCGCGGGCCTGGCTACCGCCTTCGCCGCGGTGGGGATCGCCGTGTCGTTCGACCACTCCGAGCCCGTGCCGATCTGGCCGGGAGCGGGACTGAGCCTCGCGTGGATCGGTCTCGTCGGCGGGGCCGTGGTGGCGCTCGACGCCGGCATCCCCGCGCGCGTCCGCGTGCTCCGCCCCGTCGGCGCGCTGCTCGCCCTCGCCGCTCTCGCCGTCTCGGTCGCCCCGGCCCTGACCGCGCAGACCGCAGGCCCCGGCACCGACCGCTCCGTCCTCACGAACGGTCCCGTCTCGACCCTCCCGGCGTTCGTCGCCGCCGAGGGCCGCGGGTCGCTCGACATCGGCACGATCGTCCTCGACCCGCGCTCCGACGGCCTGCGCGTACAGGTGGTGTGGGGCGGGAGCGCCACCCTCTCGGGACAGAGCACCGTCGAAGCCACGCGCACCACGGCCGACGATCAGGACGTCGAGCTCGCGGCCCTCGCCGCCGACCTCGTGACTCCCTCCGCCGACGACGTCGTGTCGCGGCTCGCCGCACGCGGGATCTCGTTCGTGCTGCTCGAGTCGGCCCCCGCCGGCGAGGACGATGTGATCCGCGGCACGCGACTGGGCGCGGCCACCTCGCTCGACCAGCGCGACCTGCTCGACCCCGTGGGTGCGACCACACGCGGTGACCTGTGGCGGGTGAACGCGGCGATCACGCCGCGTCCCGCGCTCGACGACCGCCGTCTGGGCCTCCAGCGACTCGTCGCCGTCGGTTCGCTCGGTGTCGTTCTCGTCGCCCTCCTGCTCGCGGTGCCCACCGCGGCCTCGCGCCGGGTCGCCCGCCGGACGCCGCGCATCGTCGGCCCGAACCCGGGAGGATCCCGATGAGCGAGCGTCGTCTCGTCCGTGTCGCCGCCACGAGCGCCCGCGTCGTCGCGGGAGCCGCGGTGGCGACGGCCGCCGTCATCGGCACGGTCGTCGGCATCGCCGCGCCCTGGCCGCAGTACTCCGCGACCCCCGTGCGCGTGCAGGCCACGCCGGCCCCCGGCGATACGCTCCTGGCGTGCGACGGTCCGTTGCTGGCCCTCGGGCGAAGCGCCGACTCCGCGAGCTCGCTGAGCTCGGCGGCCGGCCAGCAGGTGGTCAGCGGTCCCGTCGACTCCGACGCCTCCTCGACCGCGCTGACGGGGGCGACCTCCGACGCCTCGGGCGACGCCGAATCCCTGCGCGCAGCCCCCCGTGACGGCGTTCCGTCCCCGCTCGCCGCCGCCGGGTCCGCCACGGCCGCCGCGAGCGACCTCGTCGGTTTCGCGGCATCCGTCTGCCGCCCGCCCCTGGCGGAATCCTGGCTCGTCGGGGGCGCGACCACGACGGGCGCCAACGATCTGGTCGTCCTCGCCAATCCCGGAGCTGTTCCCGCGACCGTCCAGCTGTCGGTCTACGGTGCCAAGGGAGTGTCGGATCCTCCCAGCGGTCAGAACCTCGTGGTCCCCGCGGGCGGTCGCCGTGTCGTGCCCCTTGCGGGTCTGCTGCTCGGAGAAGAGAGCCCGGTCGTGCGCGTCGTGTCGTCGGGTGCCCCGGTGCACGCGTCGCTGCAGGCGCAGCTGACGCGTCTGCTGCTGCCGGGCGGGGTGGATCAGGTGGCGCCTCTCGCACAGGCCGACACGCGACTGGTCATGCCGGGCGTGCAGGTCCTGGCCGCGGACGCCAGCCAGGCGGGCACGGTGCTGCGCCTGCTGTCTCCCGGATCCGACGCTTCAGCGACCGTGACGCTCGTGCCGAACGACCCCTCGGTCAGCGCTCCCGCCCCCACCGACATCCCTCTCACGGCGGGGCTGCCCACCTCGGTGAACCTGTCGGGCGCCGCTGCCGGCGCGTACACGGTCGAGGTGTCGGCCACCGCGCCGATAGTCGGGGCGACGTGGTCGACCACCGGTTTCGGCGAGGGCTCCGATTTCGCCTGGTACGTCCCCGCGCCCGCCATCTCGACGCCCAGCGCGATCGCGGTCGCTTCGGGTGTGGGCGCGAACCTGGTGATCGCCGGCGGCGACACCGACGCCACCGTCACCCTCACCCCCGCGGATGGCGGCGCCGCGGTCACCACGGCCGTCGCCGCCGGCGCCAGTGTCGCCGTGCCGGTCGCCGCAGGCGTCTATCGTCTCGAGACGGGGGCGCCCGTGCGCGTGGCCATGACGTACGCGGGCGCCGGAGCGCTGGCGTCGTACCCCCTGTGGCCGGCGGATGCCGCGGCCTCGGCGCTCACGATCCTGCCGTAGCGCTGCGCCGCACTGGGAGGTCGGAAGACGCGCGGGTCAGAAGAAGCGGAAGCGTTCGGGGCCGAGGTCCCACGGGTCGCGGTCGAGGTACTCGGCGGCCGCCCGGAAGACCGCGCCCTCGATCATCATCCGCCGGTGCAGGTCATCGTCGTGATGGGGGTGACCGAGGCGTTCGATCGGCACGCGGTAGAGGATGATGCGCTTCTGTTCGCGCAGGACGGTCCAGCGCGGGATGCCGTCGGCCGCGGCGGGAGGCATGATCCCGATCTCGAACGAGACCTCGCGCAGGTCGGTCCAGGCCGAGCGGAGGAACTCGGCCGCGGCGCCGACCGCGATGTCGAATCTCTCGACGCGCGTGTCGATCGGGGGCAACGGCGGGCGTACGACCGGGCTGCGATTCTCACGGCCGTGACGACCGTGCCGCGAGGGGCGGGCCACGGGTCGCGCTTCGCGGGATCGGCGACGCATCATGGGCCCATCCTACGTTCGGGGGCCCGGCTCGGTCGTGCCGTGTCCCCCCTCGTCGACGCCGGAGCGATCGGCGGGCCGGGGTCCCGGCATCCGGACCGGGGTCGTCCGGGGCGGCCTCGGCGCGTCGCGTGCGCGACGGGGGAAGCCGTCGAGAGGCCGATGCCGCGGGTGTGTCGGGTCGAGGGCCCGCCGATCTGCCCCACCCCCGGTCTGGATGCTGCCGCCCGGGCGCCGGCATGCGCTTCGAGCGGCGCGGCGCCGCGGCGGTGTCGGAGGGGTTGACTAGGCTGACCCGCGATGCGCGACAGACTCTGCTCGAAGGTGGGATGCGCCCGCGAGGCGATGAGCACCCTCACCTACGACTACGGCGACCAGATGGCGGCTCTCGGCCCCCTCGGTCCCGCGGGGGACCCGCACGCGCACGATCTGTGCGCGATTCACGCCGACCGGCTGTCGGTGCCCAAGGGCTGGGTCGTCGTTCGTCACGAGACGCTGCGCACCTGATCCCCTGAGCGCTCTCGGGCGTGAGCGTCCCTCAGGCGCCCGACGTCGGGAATCGCCGCTCGCGGGGTGCCCGAAGCGACGATCCTCGGCGACTCACGTTCTCTCGGTCAGGGCCGCCGCCCGTTCGTTCTCGAGCAGCAGCGCGCGGTACTCGCGGTCCCGGCGCACCGCGGAGACCGCCCGCACGAGCCCCTCCGGGTCGGACGGGGGCAGCGGTGAGACGAAGGGACGCACGGCCTCGGCGAGCGAGGCGGCGACGCGCACCCGGGCGGCCGGCTCGAGCGCGTCGGCTCCGCGGACGAACTGCGCGACGCGCGCGGCCAGTCGATCGGGTAGGCGCGACACGTCGGCGATCGCCGCCCAGGATTCCCACCCCGGGGGCAGGCCCGGGGCCGGAGGAGGAAGTCGACGCGTGCGCGTGCGCTCGCTCGCGGTCCCGGCGAGCAGATCGCCCAGACGCTGAGCGCGCGGGGTGAACATGCCGACGACCGCCGCGATCGCGCCGAGCGTGAACCACACCTCGAGCACCCCGGTGAGCGAGCGGATCAGGGCCTGGCGGAAGCCCGCGGCCCCGCCGTCGGTACGGACGATGCGCGCTCCCACGGCGAGGCGGCCGAGGCTCCGGCCGCGCGAGAGGGTCTCGACGGTGGTGGGGATCGCGACCGTCACGAGCACCAGCAGCGAGATGACGCCGATCCGGACGGCGGACTCGGGCAGGGTGCCCGCCGCGACCATCGACACTAGCAGCAGTGCGCCGCCGATGAGCAGCACGACCCCGACGAGGAAGTCGATGACGGCGCCGACCGCGCGCAAGAAGAAGCCGACGGGCTGGACGTCGAGGGCGACGGCCTCTCCGGTCAGCGTCTCATCGGCGCTCGTGTGGACGAGGGCGACCGCGGGAGCGGGGGTCGACGACGAAGCCATGCGTACAGTTGACCACATGGACCTCGACGCCCTGACGGCCGCCCGGCGCGACGAGTGGGCGCGACTCGACGAACTGGGCCGCCGCAAACGCCTGAGCGGCCCCGACGTCGACGAACTCGTCACCCGTTACCGCGCGGCCTCGGCCGACCTGGCCGACATCAAGACCTCGGCCGGACGCACGCCCGAGGGGGACTACGTCTCGATCCTGCTGGCGCGGACGCGCCTGCGTCTCACGGGCGTCCGCGACAACGTCCTGCGGCAGCTGCCGCGCTTCTTCGTGCTGCAGCTGCCGGCGGCGTTGTATCGCGTGCGCTGGAGCACGCTCGCCGTGACCCTGAGCTTCCTCGTGGTGGCGACGCTCGTCGCCCTGTGGATCTCGGGCGATCCCGCGGCCGTGGCGGCGCTGGGGGAGCAGAGTCAGTTGCAGAACTACGCCGACGAGCAGTTCGTGAGCTACTACCGCGAGAACCCGAACGCCATCTTCGCCGGGTCGGTGTGGACGAACAACGCCTGGATCGCGGCGCAGTGCGTGCTGTTCGGGGTCACGGGCATCTGGCCGCTCATGGTGATCATGCAGAACGCCGTGGGGGTGGGGACGTCGGCGGCGATCATGTTCTCGTTCGACCGCGGCGACCTGTTCTTCCAGTTCATCCTCCCGCACGGTCTGCTCGAGCTCACGGCGATCTTCGTCGCGGGAGGGGCGGGCCTGCAGATCTTCTGGGCGTGGGTCGCCCCGGGCCGGCGGACGCGGGCGGAGGCGCTCGCGGCGGCGGGTCGATCGCTCGCGACGGTGGCCGTGGGCCTGGTCTTCGCCCTGGCCCTGTCGGGCCTCGTGGAGGGATTCGTGACCCCGCGCGAGTGGCCGTGGCAGATCAAGATCGCGATCGGCGCTCTGGCCCTCGGGGTCTTCCTGTTCTACATGCTGGTCGTGGGTCGACGCGCGGTGCGCGTGGGCGAGACGGGTGATCTCACTGAGTACGAGGCGGGCACTCCGACGCTCACGGCGGGGTGACGGCATCCGGATGCCGTGTGCTCCGCACCGTGACTGCGATCGAGTGAGCGTTCCCGAGCGTTTCCCGGCGTGTCATTTTTGATTCACTCAAAAATAGATACGCTGGTCGCATGCTCGACAATCGACCGGACGCTCCCGCGGATGCCCTCATCCGCGGGGCGGGTCTGCGGGTAACGGCGACACGCATCGCCGTCCTCGAAGCCCTCCGCGCCCGGCCGCACGCCACCGCCGACGCCGTCTTCGACGGGATCGTCGGCACTCTCCCCGGAACGAGCAAGCAGTCGGTGTACAACGCGCTCGGCG
Source organism: Microbacterium testaceum (assembly GCF_029761935.1). NCBI lineage: Bacteria > Bacillati > Actinomycetota > Actinomycetes > Micrococcales > Microbacteriaceae > Microbacterium > Microbacterium testaceum. The sequence goes on along the minus strand of NZ_CP121699.1, from coordinate 1,308,030 downwards.
ACTTCGCCGACGCGGGACTCGCCCGCCGTATCGAACCCGCCGGCCACGCCGGAACCTTCGAACTGCGCGTGGGCGACAACCACCACCACGTGGTGTGCACCGGGTGCGGCCGCATCGACGACGTGGACTGCGTCGTCGGGTCCGCGCCGTGCCTGCACATGCCGGAGGGAAGCGGATTTCTCATCGAAACCGCAGAGGTGACGTTCTGGGGCGTGTGCTCCGATTGCCGGGCGAAGTCCGAAGCCGAAAAACCGAGAGGATCCCGATGAGCGACGCTCTGAACGGGTGCCCCGTCTTCCACGATGGTGCCGCCCCCGACGACAACCGACTGCCCGTGGGCGAAGCCCCCGCCGACAGCGAGCCCGCCGGCGCCCTGCCCCACCCCACCCAGGGCTCCGCCAACCGCGTGTGGTGGCCCGAGAGCCTGAACGTCAAGATCCTCGCGAAGAACAACGCCCTGCGCGACCCGCTCGATGAGGGCTTCGACTACAGGGCCGCCTTCGAGGCGCTCGACCTCGACGCCGTCAAGCGCGACCTCAAAGAGGTCATGACGACGTCGCAGGACTGGTGGCCCGCCGACTTCGGTCACTACGGCCCCCTCATGATCCGCATGGCCTGGCACAGCGCCGGCACCTACCGCGTGACCGACGGTCGCGGCGGATCGGGCGCGGGAATGCAGCGCTTCGCCCCGCTGAACAGCTGGCCCGACAACGTCAACCTCGACAAGGCGCGCCGCCTGCTGTGGCCGGTCAAGAAGAAGTACGGCCAGTCCATCTCGTGGGCCGACCTGATGATCCTCGCCGGCAACGTCGCGCTCGAGGACATGGGCTTCCCGACCTTCGGCTTCGCCGGCGGCCGAACCGACGTGTGGGAGCCCGACGACGACGTGTACTGGGGCCCCGAGACCACGTGGCTCGGTGACGAGCGCTACACGGGCAACCGCGAGCTCGAACGTCCGCTCGCAGCCGTCCAGATGGGCCTCATCTACGTCAACCCCGAGGGCCCCAACGGCAACCCCGACCCGCAGCTGTCGGCGCACGACATCCGCGAGACGTTCGGCCGCATGGCCATGAACGACGAGGAGACCGTCGCCCTCATCGCCGGTGGCCACACCTTCGGCAAGACGCACGGTGCCGCGAGCGACTCGCACGTGGGTGTCAACCCCGAGGCCGCCGACATCAACGACCAGGGCCTGGGCTGGAAGAACAGCCACGGCACCGGCAAGGGCGACGACACCATCACCAGCGGTCTGGAGGTCACCTGGACCTACCACCCCACCCGCTGGGACAACGAGTTCTTCCACATCCTCTTCGCCTACGAGTGGGAGCTCTTCCAGAGCCCCGCGGGCGCCAACCAGTGGCGTCCCGTCAACGGCGGGGGAGCCGACATGGTCCCCGAGGCGCACTCGGCCGGACGCCGCGAGCCCCGCATGCTCACGAGCGACCTGGCGCTGCGCGTCGACCCTGCGTACGAGAAGATCTCGCGTCGCTTCGCCGAGGACCCGGCGGCGTTCCAGGACGCCTTCGCCCGCGCGTGGTTCAAGCTGACCCACCGCGACATGGGCCCGCGCGAGCGCTACCTCGGCTCCGAGGTGCCCGCGGAGGTGCTCGTGTGGCAGGACCCCGTGCCCGCGGTCGACCACCCGTTGATCGACGAGGCGGATGCCGCCGCCCTCAAGAAGCGCATCCTCGACAGCGGTCTCACGGTGCAGCAGCTCGTCACCACGACGTGGGCCGCGGCATCCACGTTCCGCGGCAGCGACAAGCGCGGCGGCGTGAACGGCGCGCGCATCCGTCTCGAGCCGCAGAAGAGCTGGACGGTCAACAACCCCGAGCAGCTGGCATCCGTGCTCGAGGTGCTCGAGAGCGTGAAGGCCGACTTCGACGCGCAGGGCGAGAAGAAGGTCTCGATCGCCGACCTGCTCGTGCTCGCGGGCAACGCCGGTGTCGAGCAGGCCGCCCTCGCCGGCGGTGTCGAGGTCGAGGTGCCCTTCACCCCCGGCCGCACCGACGCGTCGCAGGAGCAGACCGAGATCGAGTCGTTCCGCTGGCTCGAGCCGATCGCCGACGGCTTCCGCAACTACGCCTCGCGCGAGGCGCGGCTTCCCGCGGAGTTCCTGCTGCTCGACAAGGCGAACCTGCTCACGCTCACCGCTCCCGAGATGACGGTGCTCGTCGGTGGCCTCCGCGCGATCGGCGCCAACTGGGACGGCAGCGACTGGGGCGTGTTCACCGACACCCCCGGGGCCCTCACGAACGACGTCTTCGCGAACCTGCTCGACCTCGGGACGACGTGGAAGCCGCTCGACAGCGGCAAGCACGCCTTCGAGGGGACGAAGGACGGCTCGGGCGACAAGGTCGGCATCGGAACGCGCGTCGACCTGGTGTTCTCGTCGAACTCCGAGCTGCGCGCGCTCGCCGAGGTCTACGCCTCCGACGACGCGAAGGAGAAGTTCGTGCGCGACTTCGTCGCCGCCTGGCGCAAGGTCACCGAGCTCGACCGGTTCGACCTGGTCTGAGCCCGGCATCCGGAAGGCCCGTCCCCTCGCGGGGGCGGGCCTTCCGCGCGTGTGGAGCGTCGCGGTGCGGGCTGACCATGTCCCACATTTTGCTGACTGGGCCGGCGTCAGGCAGCCCTTTTCGGGACATGCTCTGCGAAAAGTGGGACGCGGGGGTCGGCGGAGGGGCCGGATGCCGCGGGCTCAGGCGCGCGCGAGGCGGCGGAGGCCCTCGTCCAGTGACACGGTGGGACTCCACCGCAGGTCGCGGCGGATCTCGGTCTGGTCGAACCAGTGCGCGGTCGACAGCTGCTCGGCGAGGAAGCGGGTCATGGGCGGTTCGTCCTGACCCGGACGCACGGCCCAGACCCGCTCGATGAGCGAGCCTGCGGCTTTGGCCACTCCCGCGGGCACGCTGAATCGCGGGGGAGTGACGCCCGAGGCGCGGCAGATGCCGGCGAGAAGGTCGCCGACCGGCCGCGGTTCGCCGTTGGTCAGCACGTAGGCGCGCCCGCTGACCTCGTCGACACGGTGCAGGGCGGCGACGATCCCGGATGCCGCGTTGTCGACGTACGTGGAGTCGATGAGCGCCGTGCCGCCGTCGAGCAGGGGCAGGGTGCCCCGGCGCGCGCGGGCGACGACGCGCTCGATGAGTTGGGTGTCGCCCGGGCCCCAGACGAGGTGCGGGCGGATCGCGACGAGGGCCGTCCCCCCGCCGGCGCGGGAGAGCGCGAGCACCTCTGCCTCGGCCTTCGTGCGGGCGTATTCGCCGCGCGCGGCATCCGGATCAGCGGGCTCCGCGCCCACGCCGGCGAGAGCGTGGCCCGCGTGCGCGACCGACGGCGACGACACGTGCACGACGCGCGTGACGCCCGCCGCCGCGGCGGCGTCGAGCAGGGTGCGGGTGCCGCCGACGTTGACGGCGCGGAACTGCGCGGGGTCACCGGCGAGCGAGACTTTCGCCGCGAGGTGGACGATCCCGTCGATGCCCTCGAGGGCGGATGCCACGGCATCCGGGTCCGTGACCGATCCGAGCCGGTCATCGGCGCCGTCGACGCCCGAGGGGCGGCGCTGAAGGGTACGCACCTGGTGCCCCGCGTCGTGGAGAGCGCGCACGACGGCGCGGCCGAGGAAGCCGGACGACCCGGTGGCGAGGACCTTCACGGCGCCGTCGGCTTCTCTCCGGCCAACACGCGCTCCGCCCACCGGGCCAGGCGCGAGCGGTCGATCTTCGAGTTGTGGCGGATGTCGGTCGGGAGCGTCGGGACCACGAGCACGGCCGCGAGACGCTGAGACGTCGCCGCGCGGACCTTCTCGGTCAGATCGGGGGATGCCAGACCGGGGCGCCGCACGCCGGCTTCGACGACCGTCACGACGACCTGTCGGCCCACCGGTCCCACGCCCACGGCGGCGGCGCGTTCGACGGCGGGAACCGACTCGACGTCCTGCTCGATTCCGACGGGAGTGACCGGTCCGTCGGCGGTGGTGATCACGTGGGGGAGGCGCCCCTCGATCCAGAGGCGGCCGTCGGCGTCGAGGTGACCGACGTCGCCCGTGCGGTGCCAGCGCTCGGAAAGCCCGCGCCGGGCCTCGCGGTCGGTGAGGTACAGCCGGAAATAGCCGCGCTTGAGGTGGGGCGCCGAGATGACGACCTCGCCGGTGACCCCGGCGTCCGTCCCGGGTTCGCCCGCGGCGCGACCCTCCGCGTCGAGGGCCGAGATGCGCACCTGGCCGGTGCCGAGCGGGCGGCCGACGCAGACCCCTTGGTCGCCGCGCGCCTGTTCGATCTCGGGCAGGGTCACGTCGGCGACGAGCAGGCACTCGGTCATGCCGTAGGGGGTGTGGGCCACGGCGTTCGGCATGAGCTCCTGCGCGCGGCGCAGCAGATCGACGCTCACGGGAGCACCGGTCGAGAGGAACGTCTCGACCTTCTCGAGGGCCGCGCGGTCGTCGCGGGTCAGGTCGGACGCCGTCGCGACGACGTTCGAGACCGCCGCCGGCGACAGGAACACGATCCGCGCGCTTGACGCCCGGACGGCGGCGGCGACGGCGGCCGCGGTCAGGGTGCGCGGGGCGGACACGTCCATGTCGGGCGTCGCCGAGCGCGTGCCGAGCGCCGGTCCGAGCAGGGCGAAGGGGGCGAAGCCGGTGACCAGGCCCGTTTCGGCGGTGACGCCGAAGTGCGCGGCGAGGGTGTCGCGCAACGCGGTCAGCTGCGCGTGCGTGTACACGACGCCCTTCGCCGGTCCCGTCGAACCCGAGGTGAAGAGCACCGCCGCGTCGGCGTCGGGGCCCGGGGCAGCGGGCACGGCGCGGCCCCGACCGGCGCGGGCCAAGTCGGACAGGCTCGCCTCGACACCGAGCGCGCGGGAGGTGACGGCGGGAAGGGCGGCGGCCGAGATCCGACGCCCCGGCCAGCCGAGGGTGCGAGCGGCGGCGAGACCCGCGACCTCGCCGATGACGACGTCGGGGACGGCGCCGCGCACGGCGCGCGACAGACCCCGGATGCCGAGACCCCGGTCGGCCACGACGACCACGGCCCCGATGCGCAGGCACGCGTACAGGGCGGCGGTGAGGGTCGGGCCCGGCTGCACGAGCAGCGAGACACGGTCGCCCGCGCGCACGCCGAAGGCGTCGAGTCCCGCGGCGAGCTCGTCGACGCGGGCGGACAGCCGGCGCCAGCTCACGCGCAGCGGTTCCCCGTCGGTCTCGGTGGTCATGTCGATGACGGCGGTGCCGTCGTCATCGCGCCGGGCGTCGAGAGCGTCCCACAGGTGGCCGGAGGGCGCGGCGGCGGCCTCGGGGGCGGGAACGGCGGCGGCGCGCTTCGCGGCGGCGGAGCGACGCGAACGGGTCGCGGGGGCGACGGCATCCACGACCTTCTCGTCGAGCCAGTCGAGCACGACGTCGGCGTACGGGCGCTCCTCGGCGACCAGGTGGCCTGCCCCCTCGAAACGGTGCACGTCCGCGTGCGGCAGGCGGTCGATGAGGTCGTCGAGGTGGTCCTCGCCGAACACCGGGTCCTTCGGGCCGCGCAGCAGCAGTGCGGGCACCTCGAGCTCGCGCAGACCCGCCGACATGCGGTGCAGCGCGGGCGTGCTCTCATGCTCGGGGGTCGCGGGGATGTCGGCGACGAAGCCGCCGATCCCGCGGCGACGGGCGACGGTGGCGTACGGCGCCCGGAACGCGGCCGTGACCGCCGGATCGAGCTCGGCCAGCGCCAAGGTGGTGTCGAGGAACGCCGTCGTGCCCGTCGTGCCGGCGGCGAGCAGGCCGCGAGCCGTGGCCACGCGCAACGCGAACGGCAGCGACGCCCCCTCGGGATGGTGCACGGCGGTGTTCAAGGCGATCACCGCGGCGAGACGATCGCGATGTTCCACGGCCCAGCCGAGCGAGACCGGCCCGCCCCAGTCGTGACCGATGGTCACGATCGGACCCCGGATGCCGAGACCCTCGACGAGAGCGTCGAGATCGGCGATGCGCTGGGCCAGGGTGCGCCGCAGCGAGGATCGCTCCGAGAAGCCCATCTCGAGCTGGTCGACGGCCAGCACGCGCCACACGGCCGCTCCGGCTTCGGCGCGCGCGAGGGAGGCGTTCACGAGGGCTCGCCACAGGTACGACCACGTGGGATTGCCGTGCACGGCGACGATCGTGCCGATCGGCTCGAGGCCGCGCTCGGCGAGGGCGTCGCCCGTGTCGAGGACGTGCCACAGGCGTGTGGCGCCGGCATCGGCGAGGACGCCCTCGACGCTCACGAGGCGCGACAGGGCCGGGTCGAGCCCGGGCAGACCCGCGGGGGGGAGCGTGGCCTGGGGTCCTGTGACGCGCGCGAAGCTCACCAGGCCAGCTCCAGCATGCCGGTGTTCAGGCCGGAGCCCACTCCCATCAGGAGGACGCGATCACCTCGGCGCAGCGTCTTCTGCTCGGCGGCGAGCGTGATCGGGATCGAGGCCGGGCCGACATTGCCGAGGGTGGGGTAGGTCACCGGGACGCGCTCGCGATCGAGCTTGGCGGCGCGCACGATCGCCGAGGTGTGCACGGAGGACACCTGGTGCGTGATGTAGCGGTCCATGCCGGTCCACGCGAACTCGCCCTTCGCCTCTCTCCAGGCGGAGACGACGAGGTCGAGCCCGCCCTTCAGCAGGGCCTTGGCGTCGGTGAACATGCCGTCGACGCTGCCGACGCAGAGGTCGTAGAACTGCGTCGCGGCGCGCGTGACGCCGCCCACGATGCGGTGGCCCTCGGGATGGTCGCTCGCGCGGCCGAGGACGGCGGCGGCGGCTCCCGAGCCGAGGGTCAGGGAGGCGAACTCCTGCATGAAGGCGTCGCGGTCGAGGTCCTCGCGGACGAGACGGTTGATCGTGTTGACCTGGATCTCGTCGGCATCCTCACCGTTGACGATGAGGGCGTACTTGACCTGACCCGACTGGATCATGCCGGCGGCCAGGCTCATGCCGTTGATGAAACCGAGGCACGCGTTCGCGACGTCGAAGTTGATCGCCGAGCTCGGCAGGCCCAGGCCGTGGTGCAGGCGCACGGCCACCGAGGGCTCGAGGTGCTTGCGCGTCACCGAGGTGTTGATGATCAGACCGATCTCGCTCGGGTCGACGCCCGCCTCGGCGAGGGCCTGCTTACCGGCGGCGATCGTCGCCTCGTCGGAGGACTCGCCCTCCGCCCAGTTGCGGCGCTCGTTGACGCCCGCCACGCGACGCAGGAGTCCCGGCTTGAGCTTCAGGCGCTGCAGCGCCGGGGCGAGACGGTCTTCGATGTCGTCCGACGTCGTGACGCGGCTGGGCAAGACGCTCGCCACCGAAACGAGGGCCACATCGTCGAAGTGCGTGGTGGCGTTACCTGGCAAGAGATCTCCCGCATCCTGTGCGTAGACGGCGCAGCCGGGCGCGGAGGGAACGCATCGACGGCTGGAAGGGTACCCCCCAGGATAAGCCGCGAGATATGTCGCAGGCTGCATGGGGGGTGGGTGTGCTACAGCCGACCGGCGGCCTTCAGCGCCAGGTAACGGTCGGCGACGAGGGGCGGCAGGTCGTCGGCCGATGCCGAGACGGCGTCGCCCCCGGCGCGCACGATGGCCGTGGCAACCCGCTCGGCGTCGTGACGTGCCCGCTCGATCGCGGCGGCGGCGTAGACGTCCGACGCGTCGCGGTGCACCGGGGTGTCTCCGGGGCCGTCGGTGGCGGTGGCCACCAGCAGGCGCGAGCGCGAGGCGACCGCGGGGAGCGAGGCGAGGAAGGCCCGCGCGGCCTCGGGGTCGTCGGCCGCCGTGAGCAGGACGACCAGCGCCGGGCGCACGGTGAACCCGCGGACGTGGGCGAAGGCGGCATCCCAGTCGGTGTCGATGAGCTGCGGGTCGACCGGGGCCATGGCATCCACCAGGGCGGGAAGCAGCTGGGTCCCGTCGACGCGGGTGACGCGCGCCCGGGGCAGGCGGTCGAACATCAGCAGGTGCACGTGGTCGCCCGCGCGCGTCGCCAGCACCGACAGGAGCAGGGCCGCTTCCATCGCGGCGTCGAGGCGCACCCCGTCGCCCACGCGCGCTGCCGCCGTACGACCCGTGTCGATGACGATCACGACGTGCCTGTCGCGCTCGGGCCGCCAGGTGCGGAGCATCGTGGTCCCCGCGCGGGCGGTGGCGCGCCAGTCGATCGAGCGCACGTCGTCTCCGCGCACGTACTCGCGCAGGCTGTCGAACTCGGTGCCCTGCCCGCGCACCTGCAGGCTCGTGTTGCCGTCGAGTTCGCGGAGCCGGGCGAGACGAGACGGCAGATGCCGCCGCGAGGTGAACGGCGGCAGCACGCGGATCCGGGCGGGGGCGTCGACGCGCCCCTGCCGGCCGGCCAGCCCCAGGGGGCCCAGGGCGCGCACCACCACGAAGGCGCTGCGCAGCTCTCCTCGACGGCGGGGGAGCAGCGGCAGGGGGGCGGCACGCCGCTCTCCCGGGGGAACCGTGAAGCGCTGGCGCTCGTCGGGGGCCCCGGCCGTCGGCTGCCACGCGTCGCGGACGCGCGCGCGCAGCAGGCGGGTGCCGAGGTTGCGGACTCTCAGCTCGCCGGCCACGGGTTCATCGCGCAGCGCCCGCTCGGGGTGCGTGCGCGTGATCTCGACGCGACGCGGATCGGCCGCGAGCGTCGTGTCGACGACCGCCAGCACGACGCACAGCAGCACCCATCCGCCGGCGACCGCCCACGCCGGAACCCCCGCTGTGCTCAACAGCACGAGAGGGAAGACGCCGAGGGCGATGAGCAGGGCGAGACGGCCGGTGACGAACATCAGATGGGAACGCGGGTCTGCTGCAGGACCGAGGTGAGGATGGCATCCACCGAGACGCCCTCGATCTCGGCCTCCGGGCGCAGGCGGATCCGGTGGCGCCACACGGGCACGAGCATCGTCTGCACGTGGTCGGGTGTGATCGCGGGGTAGCCGCTCAGCCAGGCCCAGGCCTTGGCCGCGGCCAGCAGTCCCGTGGAGGCGCGGGGGCTCACGCCCACCAGCACCGAGGGGCTCTGGCGGGTCGCGCGGGCGAGGTCGACGACGTAGCCGAGCAGGTCGTCGTCGACGGCGACGGATGCCGCGGCACGCTGAGCCGCGAGGATCTGCGGCGCCGTGACGACCGGCGCGACACCGGCGTCGTCGAGGCGGCGGGGGTCGAAGCCGGAGGCGTGCCGCCGCAGCACGTCGACCTCGGCGTCGCGACCGGGCAGGTCGACGACGAGCTTGAGGAGGAAGCGGTCGAGCTGCGCCTCGGGCAGGGTGTAGGTGCCCTCGTGCTCGATCGGGTTCTGCGTCGCGGCGACGAGGAAGGGATCGGGGAGCGCGCGGCTCTCGCCGTCGGACGACACCTGTCGCTCTTCCATGGCCTCGAGCAGCGCCGCCTGCGTCTTCGGGGGCGTGCGGTTGATCTCGTCGGCGAGCAGCACGTGGGTGAAGACCGGACCGGGGCGGAACTCGAAGTTCCCCGCGCGGGCGTCGTACACGAGCGACCCGGTGACGTCGCCGGGCATGAGGTCGGGCGTGAACTGCACCCGGCGGGTGTCGAGGCCGAGGGCGCGGCTGAAGGAGCGCACGAGAAGGGTCTTGGCCACGCCGGGGACGCCCTCGAGGAGCACGTGCCCCCGGGAGAGGAGGGCGATGAGCAAGCCCGTGATGGTTCCGTCCTGTCCGACGACGGCTTTGCCGACCTCGAGGCGGACCCGGTGCATCGCGTCGCGCAGCTCCGCGTGGTCGTCGCCGCGCGCGACGGGGGCCGCGGCTGCGGGGGTCTCGGGGCTGTCAGTCATCGGGTGGTCCCTTCGGTTCGGACGGCGGCGCGCACGCTCTCTTCGAGGTCGCGGAGGCGATCGGCCGCCGCGACGAGTTCGCGGTCGGTGCGGGGGGTGTCGTCGACGAGAATGCCGCGCACCTGGGCGCGGTCCGCGCCGAGGCGTTGCGCCACGGCGTCGGCGACGTCGTTCGGCGAGGTGCGCGTGGTCAGGCCGAGCAGTCGGCCCAGGCGCGACCGGGCGGCGCGGCGCAGCTCGTCGAGCGCGTGCGCGGCGTCCTTGGACGAGGCGTACAGACGAGCGCGACCCTCGGTGGTCTCGGTGGCGCGGACGGTGACGGGCAGGCGCTCGGCGACGAGGGGCCCGAAGCGACGGCCGCGCCAGATCGCGGCCGCGAGGGCCGCGGTCAGCAGCAACAACAGGGCGGGCGTCACCCAGTCGGGGGTGAGGTCGCCGAGGGTGGGGGCGGTGGTCCCCTGATCCGCGTCGGAGAGCGAGGGGACGTACCAGACCACGGAGTCGGTCTGCCCGAGCACGCCGAGGGTGAGAGCGGCGTTGCCGTCGAGGGGGAGAGCGGTGTTGGTCAGCACCGAGAGACCGTCGAGGGCCGTCACCGTCGTGCCGTCGGCCGCGACGGAGCGGAGGAGTCCGAACTCGCCGTCGACGGGATAGCACCCGTCGACGCCGTCGCCGGGACGCAGGAGCTCGCCGACGCGGGCGGTTCCGGCGTTCGCCGCGGCGGGGAGGGCGCACTCGGGACTCGTCGCCAGGTCGGCGGAGAAGCCCCCGAGCGCCGAGCCGTCGAGGAGGACGTCGAGAGCGCGGGAGCGGGGCTCGACGAGGACCACGTGGGCGGCGCGTCCGGCCAGATCGCGCAGGCCCTCGTCCGACAGCATCGGCGCGTCCCGCATGACGAGGGTGGCCCCGCCGCCCGCGAGGGCGCGCTCAGCGGCTGACCGGTCACGGGCGACGGTGACCGTGACCCCCTGCTGCTCGAGGACGCGCACGGCCGCGCGGCTGCCTTCGGGCCCCGCCGACTCGGGATCGAGGATCGCGCGCTGCGTGTATCCGCCGAAGACGAGGGTGCCCCCGACGAGGGCCACGACCAGGAGCCCGACGACGAGTGCGACCCACCCGAGCGCGGCTTTGCGCCGGGAGCGCACGGGAGCGGCGGTCGCCGTCGGCGCGCTCATCGGGGTGCCACCGGCAGAGCGCGGGCGCGCACCGCCGCGTCGTCGAGATCGGCCACCGCGCGGTAGCGCTCGGCGGTGCCGGGGCGGCGGAGGTATCGGACGTCGTCGAAGGTCGTCGCCGCCGGATCGAGCAGGGGGACGAGCGAGGGCAGAGCGGTGGCCGTCTCGCGGGCGAACGCGCGCACGGTGGCGCCCGGCGGAGGGTCGACGAGCCCGCGTTCGGTGAGGCCGCGGGCGACGGCCCGGAAGCGCAGCACGATCGCTTCGTCCCATTCGCCTCTGCCGGCGGCGGCGGCGGCGTCGGCGCGGAGTTCGTCGGCCGAGCGCGCATCGTCGTCGTCGAAGAGCGCGCGAGCCGGCTCGGTGGCGCGCGTCGACAGCCGCGGGCGGCCCCAGATCAGGATGCCGACGATGATCGCGGCGACCACGATGACGCCCAGCACGATCAGGGCCGACGGCCCCCATCCGCCGGTTTCAGGGACGCGCAGGAGGTCTTCGAGGAACCGCCCGACCGCTTGCGAGATGCGGTCGATGAACGTGGGCTCGGCGGCCTGGTAGGTGGGATCGCGCAGTTCCTGCTCGGCCCATTCGCGAGCCTGGTCGGGGTCGGGGAGCAGCGGGAACGCCGCCGCCAGCGCGGTGGGGATCACGCGTCTTCGCTCGACCCGGGGGCGGCCCACGTCGTTCGCGAGCGGTCCGCTGCGGGCGGCGAGGGCTTGGTCGTCGCGCCGGGCGCCGGCACCTGCGGGACCGCGGGTCCCTGCGGCGGCGCGTAGCCCTGGGGCGCCGGTGGGCTCTGCGGTGCCGGCGGGCCCTGCGGCGGCGCGTACCCCTGCGGCGCGGGGGCGTAACCTCCGGCCGACGGTGCGCCGTATCCGGCGGGTGCGGCGTACCCCGCGGTGCCCACCGGCGGCGCGTAGCCCGCGAACGCGGGGGCGGCGCCGAACGGCACGGGGGCGGGGCGCTCGACGACGCGACCGACTCCCACGAGGTAGGGGTCGTTCAGGTCGCTGGCACCGGCGTCGCGGGCCTCGACGTACGACTGCAGGTCGTGATCGAGCGCCTCGACGCGCATGCGGGCGTCGACGTAGACGAGGACGGCGGAGGTCGACTGCACCACGAGGGCGATGCACTGGACGAGGAGGATGCCGAACTGCCCGACGACCTGCAGGGCAACGAACCCGATGACGGCGCTGACGTCGCTGTCGCCCGTGGGGGCGATGATGGCCGGCACCAACCCGCTCACGAGGCTGAGGGGGATCGAGATGATCTGGGCGACGAGGCCGAACGCCATCGAGATCACGATGATGACGCCGAGCGTCGACCAGAAGCGCCCCCGGGTCAGCTGCCACGACCGGGCGATCGCCCGGAACACGGGGGCCTGCTCGAGGATGATGACCGAGGGGACGAGGAACAGCTTCGGGGTCAGCCACAGGGAGAGCGGGATGAGCGCGAGGAAGAACAGTACGCCGACGAGCGCTCCGACCCAGGTCGCGGCGATCACCAGCAGCGTCACGATTCCGGCGAGCACGCCCACCACGATCACCACGACGCCGATCGTGAGCGCGCTGTAGCCGATCAGCCGCCAGAACACCGGGCGGACGCGGCCCCAGACGGCCCGCAGGGTCGGCTTCTCGGAGACCACCGCGTGGGCGACCTCGGCGACGACGACGCCCTGGACGACGACGCCGAGCGCTCCCGACAGCACCCCCAGTACGAGAGCGGTGATACCGGTCAGCGCGACCGAGCCCGCGGTGATCGCGTCGAACTCGTCGCTGCCCGGGGCGACGGTGTCGAGTCGCGAGAAGCTCGCGATCGCCACCCCGCCGATCGCGACCGTCACGAGGATGTACGCCACGGCCTGCACGACGAGCGCGAACCCCAGCAGCACCTTGGGGTTGTGCCGCAGAGCAACGAACGAGCGGGCCAGGATCGTGCCGAACCCGTAGGGGTGCAGCGGGACGATGCCCGGTCGTGATGCCGGTGTCCAAGCCGGGTACGCGGTCATGTGGGGCCCCTCCTCGTCACATGGCGGTGCCCTCATCGTGTCACACACCCCCGACACGCACCCCTGTCGCCCAGGCAGGTCGACTACTCTCGATACGACGCGTCCTCACCCGGGGCGCTCCACCCGTCCCCGAGCGGGTTCGAGACGGAAGACCTGCACCCGAATGACTTCACGGATCCTGGTGGTCGACGACGACACCGCGCTGGCCGAGATGATCGGCATCGTGCTGCGCACCGAGGGATTCGACACGGTGTTCTGCGCGGACGGCGCCCAGGCCGTCGACGCCTGGCGCACCGAGCGTCCCGACCTCATCCTGCTCGACCTCATGCTCCCGGGCGTCGACGGCATCGAGATCTGCACGCGCGTGCGGGCCGAGTCCGGCGTGCCGATCATCATGTTGACGGCGCGCACCGACACGGCCGACGTGGTCAAGGGCCTCGAATCGGGTGCGGACGACTACATCATGAAGCCCTTCAACCCGAAGGAGCTGGTCGCGCGCATCCGCACGCGTCTGCGTCCCGTGCAGGCCCCCGTCGACGAGACGCTGCGCATCGGCGACCTGGTCGTCGACGTCGCCGCGCACGAGGTCCGCCGCGGCGACGTCCCGATCGCCCTGACGCCCCTCGAATTCGAGCTCCTCGTCGCCTTGGCCGAGAAGCCGCAGCAGGTGTTCTCCCGCGAGATGCTGCTCGAGCAGGTGTGGGGCTACCACTACAAGGCCGACACGCGCCTGGTTAACGTGCACGTCCAGCGACTGCGCGCCAAGATCGAGGCCGACCCCGACAACCCGCGCATCGTGACGACCGTGCGCGGCGTGGGCTACCGCGCCGGCGCGGTGGCCTGATCCCCTCATGACGGGGGCGGTGCGCACCCTCCCGCGAGTGCGGGGATGGCGGGATTGGCGCGTGGTGCGCGACCGCCTGGCCACCCTGTGGCGCCGCTCGCTGCGGTTCCGCACCATCGTGCTGACGGTGACGCTCACGGCGGCGACCATCCTCGTGACCTGCGTCGCCATGGCGCTCGTCATCCAGAACGAGCTGTTCACGGCCCGCAAGGACCAGGTGCTCCTCGAGGCCCAGCGCGCCACCGCGGCGGCCCAGGCGACCCTCGACGCCGCCGTCGACTCGACCGATCCCGCCGCCGCGCAGACGTTGATGAACGGCATCGCGACGCGCCTGTCGCAGCAGTCGTCGAGCGATCTCATCGCGCTGTACCGCATCGGCCCGCCCTCGCCCCTGGCCCCCCAGCCCTTCATCTCCCCGGCTTTCGAGTCGAGCATGGTGACCGATGCCCTGCGCACGCAGGTGCAGTCGAGCCCCGATCTGCAGTGGTGGCAATCGGTGGCGCTGCCCGCCGACGACGGCCGTGAGGTTCCCGGCATCCTGGTCGGTCATCAACTGCGTTTCCCCGCCGAGGACGGGGTCGATTCCTACGAGCTGTACATGGGATACGACCTCACCAGCGCCTCGCAGACCCTCGCGTTCGTGCAGGTGCTGCTGTGGGTGGTCGGGCTCGTCCTGGTCCTGCTGATCGGTGCGATCGCGTGGTTCGTCCTCCGATCGGTGACGACCCCGATCGCGGATGCCGCCGAGACGAGCGCCAAGCTCGCCGCGGGTGATCTCGGGGTACGTCTGCCGGTGCGCGGCGAGGACGAGTTGGCGACCCTGAACCGTTCGTTCAACGCGATGGCCGACAGCATCGAGTCGCAGATCAAGGAGCTGGCCGACCTCTCGCTCGTGCAGCAGCGCTTCGTCTCGGACGTCTCCCACGAGCTGCGGACGCCCCTGACGACGATCAAGCTCGCCGCGGACATGATCAACGATCAGCGCGAGGAGTTCGACCCCGCCACCGGCCGCGCGGCCGAGCTCCTCCACGCGCAGGTGCAGCGCTTCGAGGTGCTGCTCACCGACCTGCTCGAGATCAGCCGGTACGACGCCGGGTCCGTGCAGCTCGAGCTCGAGCCGACGAGCCTGGCCCACCTCGCCGAAGACGTCATCCTCTCGATGGAGCAGCTCGCCGAGGGGCACGGTTCGGACGTGCGCCTGGTCGCGCCGGGCGGGTACACCCCGGTCGACATGGACGCCCGGCGCGTGCGCCGGATCGTGCGCAACCTCCTCGGCAACGCCATCGAGCACGGGGAGGCACGCCCGATCGTGGTGTCGGTCGACAGTGATCGGGATGCCGTGGCCCTCGGCGTCCGCGACTTCGGTCTGGGCATGCAGCCCGACGACGTCGAGCGCGTCTTCGACCGCTTCTGGCGCGCCGACCCCTCGCGCGTGCGCACCATCGGCGGCACGGGCCTCGGCCTGTCGATCGCGCTCGGCGACGCCAAGCTGCACGGGGGGACCCTGTCGGTCTGGTCCGAGCCGGGGCGCGGCTCGAACTTCGTGCTCACGCTCCCGCGGGCCGGCGAGCCGGTCAGCAGTTCGCCCCTGCCGCTCGTCCCCGACGACGAGCAGGGCGGGGCCCTGGAGGCCCTGGGGCTCACGCAGCCCATCTCCACCCGTCCGGGAGTGAGGAAGACGACATGAGACGCGCTATCGCCTTCGTCGGCCTCGCCCTCGTCCTCGTGCTCACCGCCTGCACGGGCCTGCCGACCTCCGGGTACGTCAACCCCGGTCGCGGCCCGCAGGTCGACGACACGCAGGCCTTCGCGTTCGTCCCCGACGGGCCGCAGGACGACGCGTCTCCCGCCGAGATCGTGGAGGGGTTCCTCCGCGCCGGCTCCGGTCCCGCCGACGACTGGGCCACGGCGAAGCTGTTCCTGGCGTCCGGGACGCAGTGGGATCCGCGAGCGCGGGTCACGATCGACCGTCTGGCCGATCGCCGCGCCACCGCGAACGCCGACGGCACCGGGGTGACGGTCTCGCTCACGACGATGGCGGGAGTGGATGCCAACGGCGCCTACGCTCCGACGGCCTCGGGGACCGCGGAGACGCTGTCGTTCACCCTCGCGCGGGTCGACGATCAGTGGCGCATCACCTCGGCGCCCGACGGGGTCGTGCTGTACGAGGAGGTGTTCCCGACCGTCTACCAGTCGGCATCCATCGCGTACTTCGATCCCACGTGGAGTTTCATCGTCCCCGACGTCCGCTGGTTCCCGCGGGCTCTGGTGGCCAGCCGGGTGGCGACGGCCCTGGTCGACGGTCAGCCGAGTGCGTGGCTCGCGGGGGCGGTCAAGACGGCGTTCCCCGACGAGCTCTCCCTGGTGGGGCGGTCGGTGACGCTCTCGTCGAGCGGGGTCGCCCAGGTGCAGCTGCCGCGGGCCGCTCTGAGCCTCGACCGGACGACGCTGGACCGCATGCAGACCCAGCTGTCGAAGAGTCTCGTCACTGCGGGGATCAGCGACGTCCAGATGACGGTCGAGGGCACTCCCGTCCCCGCGTCCGAGGTGTCGGTCCGCGTCACGCGCGTCGACCCCTCTCCGGCCGTGCTCACGACGGCGGGGGCGTTCGGCGCGCTCGCCGGCGACACGGTCGAGTCGCTCGGCGGGCTCTCCGACGCGATCGAGTCGCTCTCGCCGGCCTCGGTGGAACTCGAGGCCGATCGGAGTCTGGCGGCCGTCCGCACGCAGCAGGGCACCGTCGCGAGCGCGCTCGCCGACGGACGCACCTTCCTCCTCGACGAGCGCTCGGGGCTCATCGCGCCCACGATCGACGCCGAGGGGTCGATCTGGAGCGTGCCGAGCGCCGCTCCGACGCAGCTGCGGGTCATCACGGCCGAGGGCGTTCCGCGCAACGTGGGCAACGCGTGGCCCGATGCCTCCGAGATCAGTGCGATGCAGATCTCGCGCGACGGCACGCGGGTCGCGGCGATCGTGACGGTCTCGGGTACGCGCGAGGTGTGGGTGGCCGGCATCCAGCGCGAGGGCGGCGAGGTGGATCTCGGGGTTCCGCACGTGCTGTCGTTCGCGCAGCAGGGGGCGTTCGATCTGGCGTGGCTCGATGACACCACGGTCGGAGTCCTGGCCGATGTCGACGGCGCCAGCCGTCTGCGCGAGCTCAATGTGGGGGGCCGGGGCACCGAGGCCGCGGCACCGGACGGCGCGACGACTCTCGCCGCCGGCAGCACGAGCGTCCGCGTCCTCGACGACACCGGTCGCCTCTACAGCCGTCGCGGCAGCTCGTGGACCCTGGTGGCGACCGGCATCCGCGTGCTCGCCGCCCAGCAGGGCACGACCTCCTGACCCTTCTCCCCAGCGCGCTCGTCCGGGCAGTTCCGCCCCGATGGGGCGGCGGGGCGAGCGGAGCCCTCGCGCCGCGGAGCAGGCTGAGCGCATGTCACTGTCCGCCGCCCTGACCTCGTCGTTCCGAGATGCCCTGACGTTCTGGCTCCCCGTCGCGTGCGCCGGGTGCGGTGTCGTCGACACCGATCTCTGTGCCGGATGCCGTGACGCCCTGGCGCCGAGCCCGATCCGCCGCGCCATCGGATCGGGGATGACGGTCACGAGCGCGCTCGCGTTCGACGGGGTCGCGGCCCGCGTCATCCGTTCGCTCAAAGAGGAGGGGCGGACCGGGCTCGCGCGTGACCTGGCCCCGGCGCTCGATGCCGTGCTGCGTCTCGCGGTGCCCACCGGCGCGCGCGTGACGACCGTGCCGGGGACGCGTGCGGCCTTCCGGCGACGGGGCTTCCGCCCCCTCGACATCCTGCTGCGGCGGGCGGGGTGGACGCACGAGCGACTGCTGCGGGTGGCCCGCGCGACCGATGACCAGCGGGGACTCGGTCGCAGCGCTCGCCGCGAGAACGTCGGGGGAGCCTTCGCCGCCCGACCGGTTCCGGGCGGGGTCGTCGTGGTCGTGGACGATGTCGTGACCACCGGATCGACGCTGTCCGAGGCAGCACGCGCCCTGCGCGCGGCGGGGGCGGACGAGGTGATCGCCGTGGCGCTGGCGCACACGCCGCGTCGCAGGAACATCGAAGGTGAATCCCGGGTGATTGAGACGTGACACGGGGGTGGCGGGCTACTAGCGTAAGGATGACTGAAGGCGACGGATGTTCCGCCCTTAGACCGGGCGGAACCCGGAACAAGGAGGTCACAGATGGACACCAACATCGTCGGCGTGGGAGTCGGTATCACCGATCGTTTCCGCTCGGTGGTCGAAGAGAAGGTCAGTCGCATCGAGCACCTGGCGCCGCGCGCTCAAGCGCTCGAGGTCAAGGTGACCCACCGCTCCTATCGCAACGGTCGTCTCGAAGACGACACCGTCGAGCTCACGCTCGACGGCAAGGGCCCGGTCGTTCGCGCGGAGGCGACCGACACCGACAAGTTCGCGGCCCTCGACCTCGCGGTCGACAAGATCTCCGAGCAGGTGCGCCGGGCGAAGGACAAGCGCATCGACGCGCGAAACCACCCCCGGGGCGCGAAGTTCGAGAAGGGCACGGGAGAGCTCGCCGGCATCGACGTCGAGCCCGCCTCCGTCGAGGTGCTGCGTGCCGTCGCGACCGGCTCGGTGCCCGTGCAAGAGACCGGTGCCGACGAACAGGACTACTCGCCCGTGGTCATCCGACAGAAGGAGTTCGGCGCCGAGTGGATGACGGTCGAAGACGCCGTCGACCGCATGGAGCTCGTCGGCCACGACTTCTTCCTCTTCATCGACGCCCGCACCGATCACCCGAGCGTCGTCTACCGCCGCAAGGGCTGGGACTACGGTGTGATCGCGCTGGCGACCCAGGCCGCCCCGGCCGTCGGGGTCGCATCCTGACCTGAGAACGACACGACGCCCCCGGTCCTCGGACCGGGGGCGTCGTCGTGCGGGGCGAGCCGTGGAAAGCGGGCTCAGCCGTCGAAGATGTCGCCCAGCAGCGAGCCGATGACGAGGCCGCCGAGCATGCCGCCGACCATGTTGCCGCCGCCCATTCCGCCCCCGCGACCGTACCCGCCGCCGCGGTTGTCTCCGCCCCAGTCGTTCGGGCGGGACTGCTCGATGTCGCGCTGAGCGATCTGCAAGGCCTCGGATGCCAGCGACCCGGCGCGCCGCGCGGTCGCGAGAGCCGTCTCGCGCTGGTCCTCGGGCACGGGACCGAGCGGCAGACCCGCGCGGAGGCGTTCGGCCTCGACGAAGCGGGTGCGCGCGTCGGCACCGATCCATCCGCGGTGACCGGTGATGAGGCCGCGGGCGACGGCGATCTGCCGGTCGGCGTCGTCGATCGCGTGCTCCACCTGATCCTGCGAGGGGACGGGGCGGGCGGCACGCTCGCGCGCGAGGTCGAGATCGGCGTTGGCCTGGCGCAGCGACGACAGCGCGTGGAAGGGATCGCTGCGCGATCCCGAGGCGGGGAGCGCGGTCAAGGCCTGCTGCAGCGTGGCCATGGCCTGGACGACGGCCGGCGTCTGCGCGCCGAGGCGCGCTTCGATCAGGTCGTTGCGGGAGTCGTCGACCACGGCGGCGAGAGTCGACTCGGCGCGGAGAGCTTCGATCTCGAAGGTGTCCACGGCATCCAGGAGCGATTCCGCCCGACGAACGGCCTCGGTGGCCGCCTCGAGGGCGACCGACGCCTGCTCGCGCTGGCCCGCTTCGCGGCGGCGCTCCGAGACGGCCGCGGTGTGCACGGCGAAGTCGAGCAACTGCTCGATCTCTTCGGGGTTGCCGCCGATCTGTGCCAGGGCCGAATCGCTGTAGCGGCGGGACAGCCGGTCGACGACCTCGCGGGCGTTCGGGATGCGCTCGGCGAGCCGGTCGCGATCCGCGCGCACCCGCGCCAGGGTCTCGGGGGCGCGGCGCACGGCGTCGATCTTGGGCTGGAGCACCTGGGTGCGCTCTTCGAGCAGGTCTTCGGCCCACTGCGACAGCTGGATGATGCGGGCGTTGCGCGTGCGAAGTTCTTCTTTGGTGTCGGGGATCTCGTCGTGGTTCAGCTGGTGCAGCTGGAACGCCTCGGCGAGGTGGGTGCGCACGGAGTCGAGGGCCGCCGCGAGGTCTTCGGTCGCCTTGTCGCCGAGTTCGGCGCGCGCGAAATCGAGTTCGTCCGACGTCAGGCGCACGCGCTCGTCGGCCGCGACGATCGCGAGCTCCGCTCGGCGTGCCAGATCGGCATCCGCCGCGTCCTGCTCTTCGCGCTTCCTCTTGCCCCAGAAACCGGCCATGGGTCGATCCTAGGCGTCGGGTTCGGCGGCGTCGCCGTGTGTTCGCTGCGGGCGCGCACTCCTCTTTCGGATTGCGGCCTCCTCGCAGGTCACGAACGGGTAACACGGATAACATGGGCGATGTATGCCTGTTCGCAGGCCGGCGTCCACGCGGGCGCCGCACCCGACAGATGGAGATGCTCCGTGGCCAATCCGCTCGAGAAACTGCTGCGCGCCGGCGAGGGCCGCATCCTGCGCCGACTGCAGGGCGTCGTGAAAGCGACCGGAGCGCTCGAAGAGGACTACGAGCAGCTCACCGACGACGAGCTGCGCAACGAGACCGTCGAGCTGCGCGCGCGTTACGACGCCGGTGAGACGCTCGACCAGCTCATGCCCGAGGCCTTCGCCGCCGTTCGCGAGGCGGCCAAGCGCACGCTCGGCCAGCGTCCCTACGACGTGCAGATCATGGGTGGGGCAGCCCTCCACCTCGGCAACATCGCCGAGATGAAGACCGGTGAGGGCAAGACGCTGACCGCGGCGCTTCCCGCGTACCTCAACGCGATCGCCGGCCAGGGCGTGCACGTCATCACGGTCAACGACTTCCTCGCGAGCTACCAGTCCGAGCTCATGGGTCGCGTCTACCGCGCACTCGGCATGACCACGGGAACGGTCGTCGCGGGACAGACCCCCGAGGTGCGCCGCGAGCAGTACGAGGCCGACATCAGCTACGGCACGAACAACGAGTTCGGATTCGACTACCTGCGCGACAACATGGCTTGGCGCAAAGAAGACCTCGTGCAGCGCGGTCACTTCTACGCCATCGTCGACGAGGTCGACTCGATCCTCATCGACGAGGCCCGCACCCCGCTGATCATCTCGGGCCCGGCATCCGGCGAAGCCAACCGCTGGTTCGCGGAGTTCGCCAAGCTCGCCCGCACGCTCGAGGCCGGCGTCGACTACGAGGTCGACGAGAAGAAGCGCACGATCGGCGTACTCGAGCCCGGTATCGAGAAGGTCGAGGACTACCTCGGCATCGACAACCTGTACGAATCGGCCAACACCCCGCTGATCTCGTTCCTGAACAACTCGATCAAGGCGATCGCGCTGTTCAAGCGCGACACCGACTACGTCGTGATGAACGACGAGGTCATGATCGTCGACGAGCACACCGGCCGCATCCTCGTGGGTCGTCGCTACAACGAGGGCATCCACCAGGCGATCGAGGCCAAGGAGGGCGTGCCGGTCAAGGCCGAGAACCAGACCCTCGCGACCGTCACCCTGCAGAACTACTTCCGTCTGTACGACAAGCTCGCCGGCATGACCGGTACCGCCGAGACCGAGGCGGCCGAGTTCATGTCGACCTACAAGCTCGGCGTGGTTCCCATCCCCACGAACAAGCCGATGATCCGCAAGGACCAGTCCGACCTCGTCTACAAGAACGAGACGGCCAAGTTCGCGCAGGTCGTCGAAGACATCGTCGAGCGCCACGAGAAGGGCCAGCCGGTCCTCGTGGGCACCACGAGCGTCGAGAAGAGCGAGTACCTCTCGCGGCTTCTGGCGAAGAAGGGCGTGCGTCACGAGGTCCTCAACGCCAAGAATCACGCGCGCGAGGCCGAGATCGTCGCGCGCGCAGGTCGCCTGGGCGCCGTCACCGTCGCCACCAACATGGCCGGTCGCGGAACCGACATCATGCTCGGCGGAAACGCCGAGTTCCTCGCCGTGCAGGAGATGAAGGCGAAGAACCTCGACCCGGTCGAGACCCCCGAGGCCTACGAGTCCGAGTGGGACACCGTTTACCAGAGCGTGCGCGACACCGTGGCCGAAGAGGCCGCGAAGGTGGTCGAGGCCGGTGGCCTGTACGTGCTGGGCACCGAGCGTCACGAGTCGCGTCGCATCGACAACCAGCTGCGCGGTCGTTCGGGCCGTCAGGGCGACCCCGGCGAGAGCCGCTTCTACCTCTCGCTCACCGACGACCTCATGCGTCTGTTCCAGTCGGGCGCGGCCGAGGCGATCCTCGCGCGCACGAACTTCCCCGACGACGTCGCGATCGAGTCGGGCCTCGTCTCGCGCGCGATCAAGAGCGCCCAGTCGCAGGTCGAGGCGCGCAACGCCGAGATGCGCAAAAACGTGCTGAAGTACGACGACGTGCTGAACCGTCAGCGCGAGGCGATCTACGCCGACCGTCGTCACATGCTCCAGGGCGACGACATCGCCGATCGCGTGCAGCACTTCATCGAGGACGCGATCACCGCCGTCATCGACGACCACACCGGCTCGGGTCACACCGAGTCGTGGGACTTCGACGCCCTGTGGACCGAGCTGAAGACCATGTACCCCGTGAGCGTCACGATCGACGAGGTCGTGGCCGAGGCGGGTGGCAACAAGGGTCGCATCACGCCCGAGGGACTCAAGCGAGAGATCATCTCCGACGCCCGCATCGCGTACGAGAACCGCGAGAAGGCCCTCGGCGAGCAGGCGCTGCGCGAGCTCGAGCGACGCGTCGTGCTGCAGGTCCTCGACCGCCGCTGGCGCGAGCACCTCTACGAGATGGACTACCTCAAGGACGGCATCGGCCTGCGCGCCATGGCCCAGCGCGACCCGCTCATCGAGTACCAGCGCGAGGGCTACCAGATGTTCCAGTCGATGATGGGCCAGATCAAAGAGGAGTCGGTCGGCTTCCTCTACAACCTCGAGGTCGAGGTGCGCAAGGTCGAGGGTGACGAGGCTCAGGTCGAGGCCAAGGGCCTCGCCCCGACGCCGGTCGAGACCCAGCGCCTCGAGTACTCCGCGGCCAACGACGCCGGCGAGGTCGAGGTCCGCAACGACCGTGGTCAGGTGCAGCAGGCCGCCACCAACCGCCTCCGTCAGGCCGAGCAGCAGACAGAGCCCGCGGCCGAGCAGGCTCCCGCCGCCCGCGGAGCCTTCGGGCAGCGGGTGGCCCCGAGCGACGAGCCCGCCGCGAGCAACCGCGCCGATCGTCGCGCCGCCAAGAAGAAGTGATCGCACGACGGATGCCGCGCCCCGAGGTCGGGGGCGCGGCATCCGTCGTTCCCGGGTACGTCGTCCGGCCGCCGGTCGGGGGAGTCGCCCGACCGAGGGGTCCACGCGGTGTCGATTGGCCGCGACGGCCCGGGGATATCCTGAACCGATGAGCCCGCTGCGCCCCCTCGACCAGTCATCCAAGCTGAAGGACGTCCTGTACGAGATCCGCGGGGAGGCCCTCGTCGAGGCCGATCGACTCGAGGCCGAGGGGCACTCGATCCTCAAGCTCAACACGGGCAACCCGGCGATCTTCGGATTCGAGGCGCCGCACCAGATCGTGCGCGACATGATCGCCTCTGTTCCCAACGCCCACGGCTACAGCGACAGCCGCGGCATCCTGTCCGCTCGTCGCGCGGTCGTCTCGCGGTACGAGCAGGAGCCCGACTTCCCCCACCTCGACCCCGATCACGTCTTCTTGGGCAACGGTGTGTCCGAGCTCATCACGATGACGATGCAGGCGCTCCTCGACGAGGGCGACGAGGTGCTCATCCCCGCCCCCGACTACCCGCTGTGGACGGCGATGACGAGCCTGGGCGGCGGGACGCCCGTGCACTACCTGTGCGACGAGCAGCGCGAGTGGCAGCCCGACCTCGAGGACATCCGCTCCAAGGTCACGCCCCGCACCAAGGCGATCGTCGTCATCAATCCGAACAACCCCACGGGCGCGGTGTACTCGCGCGAGATCCTCGAGGGCATCGCCGAGATCGCCCGGGAGCACTCGCTTCTGCTGCTGGCCGACGAGATCTACGACCGGATCCTGTTCGACGACGCCGTGCACATCCCGATGGCCACGGTCGCCCCCGACCTGCTCTGCCTCACCTTCAACGGCCTTTCGAAGACCTACCGGGTGGCGGGATACCGCTCCGGCTGGCTCGCGATCACCGGACCCAAGGAGCACGCGCAGGGATTCCTGCACGGCATCAACCTTCTGGCATCCACTCGTCTGTGCCCGAACGTGCCGGCGCAGTTCGCGGTGCAGGCGGCGTTGTCGGGGGTGCAGTCGATCGACGCGCTCATCGCCCCGACCGGTCGTCTTCACGAGCAGAGGGATGCCGCGTGGCAGGGCCTCGAGGCCATTCCGGGCGTCTCGTGCGTCATGCCGCGGGGGGCGCTCTACGCCTTCCCGCGCTTCGATCCCGACGTGTACGAGATCCCGGATGACGCGCAGTTCGTCCGCGACTTCCTTCTGGCCGAGCACGTGCTGCTGGTCCAGGGGTCGGGTTTCAACTGGCCCGCGACCGATCACGTGCGCATCGTCACGCTCCCCGAGGCCCGCGTCATCACCGACGCGATCGAGCGTCTCGGAAATTTCCTGGCGTCCTGGCGTCCCTGACCTCGGGCGGGCGCGGACCTCTTCCGCACGGTCGCAGGCGAGCGGGCGAGAAGAGGTCGGCGACTTCGCCGGTCGGCGCGGTCTCGTCGGGCGGTCGCCGGCTTACAGCAGGTGGAGCGCCGTGATGCGCCACCGTCGCTCGATCGTCTCGAGCCGGAGGGCGATGGCGCGGGTGCGCAGACGACCCGAGACGATGACGGTCGCTTCGAGGGCACCTTCCCGAGGTGAGAAGAGGCGGATGCCGCGGACATGGTGGACGGCGCGGTACATCTGAACGCCTCGCGCACTCCGGGCGCGGGCGGCGAGGCTCGTTCGCACGAGGAGCGCACGGTAGACCTCTTCGGACATCCACCGTGCCAACTGCTCCGGGTCACGGACGCCGGCGACCACCTCGAGGACACCGCGGACCATGTTGCCGACGAAGACCTCGATGGCGGGGAGGCCGTCAGCGGCGTGCTCCGGACCCGGATTGCTCACTGGACGGGCGTTCTGCTGGGCACGCCGCGAAGGTTCGCGTCGCCGTGCTGATTCGGGCATGGGTCCTCTGTCTGTGCGTCGTACGTTCGGCGAGTCGGGGTGAGGCCGACAGTAGGACAGTCATCGCACGGGCCATGGAGTTTTCGCGGTGTCTGTGGAGGGCTTTCGACGGGGTGAGGTTGAGGAGGAGCCGCGGTCATTCTTCTCGTCGCCGCGTCGACTGTTCCGCACCGCGGCTCTTTCCCCCAGCTCCACGGACCTCGTCGCCCACGGGTCGCTCGAGAGGGACGCTCTCCGCGTCAAGTCGGGCTGCTCGCTGGCGGACGCGTGAACGCCTTCGGGATCGGCGTCCCGGCGCGGAGGGGCCCCGACCTCGAGGTCGCGGCGCGCATCGTCGGGCGCTGGCGCGACCACCCGGACGGGATCGCTTCCGGGCGATTGTGCGACGTTCGTCGTCACGGTAAATCGTCCGCGGGGTGAGTGCCTCTCCGTCTCGGCCTCACCACGTCCACCATTGTGCGGACGTAGCGACCTCACCCTGCGCACCGCCCGGGCCTGCGGGGCAGGAGAGCTCGAGGGGACGGGTGGGTTTCTCTCGCCCGCGCCTTAACCTGCCGACGCATTCGAGGCGGTCGAACTTCACCCGCACCCTCACCGAGCGCCGGCCGGACGCCTCGTGCGGATGCCCGCGTCGGAGGCTCCCCCTAGGGTGGAGGGGTGTCGACACTCAGTGAACTCGTCTACGCCCAGGGCCGCTCCAGCGAGGCGGACGTCGAGTGGCTGCACCGGCTCGCGGGCGACGGGCAGTTGCTCGCCGACCTCGCGTTCGCCGACATCGTCATCTGGGTCCCCACTCCCGACGACTCGTTCGTCGCCGTCGCCCACACGCGGCCCGGGGGAGCGGCGACGCTCTTCTACCGCGACATCGTCGGCGACCGCGTCCGTCCGCAGTGGCGTACCCAGGTGCGAGAGGCCTTCCAGAGCGGTCGCATCGTCGACTCGGCATCCCCCGATTGGTTCGAAGAGACGCCCACGCGCGTGCGCGCGGTGCCGATCGTGCGCGAGCTCTCGCGCGAGGGCCACGCGGTGACGACGGTGGGCGTGCTGACCCGCCACACCAATCTCGGCGAGACGCGGACCCCCTCGCGGCAACAGATCACCTTCAACGACTGCGCCGACGACGTCTTCGGCATGATCGCCTCGGCCGAGTTCCCCGACCTCTCGGCCCCGACCGCCCCCCGGCGCGGGGCTCCCCGCGCCTCCGACGGACTCATCCGTCTCGACGTGGACGGCATCACCACCTTCGCGAGCCCGAACGCGCTCTCGGCGTTCAACCGCATGGGCTTCGACGACGAGCTCGAGGGTGAGTCTCTCGCCGAGGTGACCGCGCGCATCCTCCCGGCCAAGCGCCAGGACGTCGACGAGTCCCTTCCCGTCGTCGTGAGCGGACGCGCTCCCTGGCGTGCCGACATGGAGGCGCGCGGCGTGCAGGTTTCTCTCCGCACGATCCCGCTGCGCGACCGCGGCACGCGCATCGGCGCGATCGTGCTGAGTCGCGACGTGACCGAGATCCGCCACCAGGAGCAGGAGCTCATCACCAAGGACGCGACGATTCGCGAGATCCACCACCGCGTCAAGAACAACCTGCAGACGGTCGCCTCGCTGCTGCGCATCCAGGCGCGCCGCACCCATTCCGACGAGGCGCGCGACGCGCTCACCCAGGCCATGCGCCGCGTGTCGGCGATCGCCGTGGTGCACGACACCCTTTCGGAGGGACTCGCCCAGAACGTCGACTTCGACGACGTCTTCGCGCGCGTGCTCAAGCTCGTCGCCGAGGTCGCCGCGGCCCCCAACACACGGGCGCGCACGCGCACCACGGGCAAGTTCGGCACGCTCCCCAGTCAGTTCGCCACCCCGCTGGCCCTCGCGCTCACGGAGCTCGTCACCAACGCGGTCGAGCACGGGCTCGCCGGGCAGGAGGGCGATGTCGAGATCGCGGCGGAGCGGAGCGGCGAGATGCTCGAGGTCAGCGTGCGCGACACGGGAGTGGGCCTGCCCGAGGGTCAGGTGGGCCGCGGGCTCGGTACGCAGATCGTCCGCACCCTCATCCAGGGCGAGCTCGGCGGCACGATCGACTGGCACACCCTGATGGGTAGCGGCACCGAGGTCACCATCGAGATCCCGCTGCGCTACATCGGCGGTTCCGCAGCCTGACGCGGCACCGCCCCGCGGCATCCCTCGATCCGGACGGCGTGTCGACTCGGCTCCCTACCGCGTCGCGCGCGCGGCGCGGGGTCTCGAAGGTTCGGGGTGTCGTGGGGCGCGGGGAGCGCTCAGGCGGGAGCCAGGGCCCCGAACGCGCGAAAGCCCGCCCCGAGGGGCGGGCTTCGGCGCGGCGACGGACGTTAGGAGGCGCGGCGGGCGCGAGCGGCGCGGCGCTTGAGCGCGCGACGCTCGTCTTCGCTCAGACCACCCCAGACGCCCGAGTCCTGGCCGGACTCGAGGGCGTACTGCAGGCAGACCTCGGTGACGGTGCAGCGAGCGCAGACCGACTTGGCCTTCTCGATCTGGTCGACCGCGGGGCCGGTGTTGCCGACCGGGAAGAACAGTTCGGGGTCGACGGTGAGGCAGGCTGCTTTGTCGCGCCAATCCATGGGGGTGCTCCTTGTAACAGAAAATTGGTCGATTCGGCACCGGGATTCGGGTCCGGTACCCTGGTGGGAACGCGAGCGATTGCTCGCCCCACTTCGCTGTGGGAGCACACGGCTTGTTCCATGCTCCCATAGCGATTCCGCCTGATCAAGAGGTAACCGCGAGGTTTCCAGATCGTAACGGCGCGGATGCGCCCGCCGGGAAGGCCATCCGGATGTCGATTCGTCTCGCTGCCGCGGTCCTGCTCGGACTCGAAAGCCTCGGCATCCTGGCGCTCGCGGGCTGGCAGACGGTCGCCCTCGTCGGCGGCGACACCGACTCGGTGGTGAGCTCGGTCGCCCTCATCGTCCTCACCGTGATCGGTGCGGCTATCGTCGGTGCCTTCGGCGTCGCCACGGCCCGCGATGTCTCGGCCGGTCGATCCGGAGGGATCGTCACGCAACTGCTCATCCTCTCGGTCGCCATCGGCGCGGTGACGGGGGAGTGGGCGTCTCCGGCGATCGCCGTGCTCATCGCGGTGCCGGCCGTCGTCGGTCTCGTGCTGCTCGCGCTGGCGGTGCGCGCGGCGGCGCCGCGACGTCGCGACGACGACTGAGTCACGGCGCAGACGCGAAGACCCCGCCGACCGCTCATGCGGGGCGGGGTCGCGGCATTCGCGGATCAGGCGACGGCGAGACCGAGGGTCTTGCGCAGACGCGCCACGTGGCCGGTGGCCTTGACGTTGTACATCGCCTCGACGATCTTGCCCTCCTCGTCGACGACGAAGGTCGAGCGGAGTACGCCCGTGACCGTCTTGCCGTAGTTCTGCTTCTCGCCCCACGCGCCGTAGGCCTCGTGCACGGCGTGGTCGGCGTCGCTGAGCAGCGGGAAGGTCAGACCGTCGCTGTCACGGAAAGCGCGCAGCTTCTCGGGGGTGTCGCGCGAGATCCCGAGCACCGTGTACCCGGCGCCCTGGAGAGAGGCGAGGCTGTCGCGGAAGTCGCACGCCTGCGTGGTGCATCCCGGCGTCTGAGCCGCGGGGTAGAAGTAGAGGATCACGCGGCGACCGCGGAAGTCGCCCAGCGAAACGGGGTGTTCGTCCTGGTCGATGAGGGTGAAGTCGGGGGCGATGTCGCCCTTTACGAGGTTCGTCACCCCTCCAGCCTAGAACGCTCGATGCCCTGGAACGTCGTCAGCAGGCGCTGCAGGGAGTCCAATCGGGCGGCGGCCCCGGGGCCGAGGCGGCCGGACTCGACGGCCTCGACGATGGCGCAGTCGGGGGCGTCGGGCAGGTGCGTGCAGCCGCGCGGGCACTCCTCGGCCACCTCGGCCAGATCCGTGAACGCGCCGAGGACGTGCGCGGGGTCGACGTGTCCGAGACCGAACGACCGCACGCCGGGGGTGTCGATGACCCAGCCCGAGCCGGCGCGTCCGCGATACCGCAGCGACACCGCGGACGAGGAGGTGTGACGCCCCCGCCCGGTGACGGTGTTCACATGACCGATCGCGCGCTCCGATCCCGTGAGGGCGTTCACCAGCGTCGACTTCCCCACGCCCGAGTGCCCCACGAACACCGTCGAATGGCCGACGAGAGCCTCGCCGATCTCGTCGAGGGGCATCTGCCCCTGCGCGCTGGTGAACACGCGCAGGTCGAGACCGACGAAGTGCGCGAGGAACTCCGTCGGATCGGCCAGGTCGGTCTTGGTGACGACGAGCAGGGGACGGATGCCGGCATCCAGCGCCGCCACGAGGTAGCGGTCGACGAGGCGGGCGCGGGGTTCGGGGTCGGCCGCGGCGACCACGACGAGCATCTGGTCGGCATTGGCCACGATCACGCGCTCGACCTGGTCGGTGTCGTCGGCGCTGCGGCGCAGCAGAGACGTGCGCTCCTCGAGACCGATGATGCGCCCGAGGGTGCCTTCGTCGCCCGTGAGGTCGCCGACGACGCGGGCGCGGTCGCCGTTGACGATGGGCTGCTTGCGGAGCTCGCGCGCGCGAGTGGCCAGCACGCGACGTTCCTCGGGGCCGTCCTCGTCGACGAGGACCGTGTAGCGGCCGCGGTCGACACCGAGCACGCGGGCGATCTGCGCGTCGGCGTGGGCGGGACGCCGTTTCGTCCGCGGCCTGTTCGCCTTGGGATTGGGGCGGACGCGGATGGACGACTCGTCGTAGCGGAGGTCGTCCTCGTCGTCGTCGGCGTCGTCGAGCCAGCTCACGGTCGCTGCTCGCTCACACGCGGGGAGCGCGCAGCATCGCCTGCCACAGCGCCGCGAACTGGGGGAGGGTCTTGGCGGTGGTTCCGATGTCGTCGATCCGCACGCCGGGAACACGCAGACCGATCAGGGCGCCGGTGGTGGCGAGACGGTGGTCGTGGTGGGCCTTCCACTCGCCGCCGACGAGAGGCCGCGGCACGATGCGGATGCCGTCGTCGAGCTCGTGGGCCTCGCCGCCGAGCGAGCGGAGGTTTCCGACGAGGGCGCTGATGCGATCGGTCTCATGACCGCGGATGTGCCCGATCCCGTGGAGCGTGGTGGGGCCGTCGGCGAACGCCGCCAGGCCGAATAAAGTCGGCGCCAGCTCGCCCGCCGCGGACAGGTCGAGATCGACACCCAGGATGCCGTCGTCTCCGGCGGCCACGGTGAGGGCGCCGCCGCGACGGCTGACGCGGGCTCCCATCTCGGCGAGGATGTCGACGAGCAGAGCGCCCGGCTGAGTGCTGTGCAACGGCCAGCCCGTGACGGTGACGGAGCCGCCCGTGACCATCGCCGCGGCGAGGAACGGCGAGGCGTTGGAGAGATCGGGTTCGATCGCCACGTCCTTCGCGCGCACGGGGCCGGCCGGCACGATCCACTCGCCGGGAGCGGGGCGTTCGACGTGCACGGCGCGGTGGGCGAGGGCTTCGACGGTCATGTCGATGTGCGGGATGCTGGGCAGGCGCGAGCCGACGTGACGCAGGTGAAGCCCCACGTCGAAGCGTGCGGCCGCGAGCAGCAGCCCCGAGACGAACTGGCTCGACTGACTCGCATCGATCTCGACTTCGCCGCCGCGCACGTGTCCGTGCCCGCGCACCGAGAACGGCAGGGCCCAGTGGCCACCGTCGTCGATGTCGACACCGACGTCGCGCAGGGCGTGGATCATGGCGCCCATCGGACGGTGCAGCGCGCTCTCGTGGGCGGTGACGTGCACGTCGCCACGGGCGAAGCCCGCCACGGGGGCGATGAACCGCATGACGGTTCCGGCCTGGCCGCAGTCGATCGTGCCGTCGCCCAAGAACGAGGACGGAGGGGTCACCAGCAGGTCGGGGCCGAACGGCGAGCCGGTGTCGACCTCGTCGATCCCGACGCCGAGGACGCGCAACGCGTCGACCATGCGCGCGGAATCGTCGGAGTGCAGCGGTCCGTGCAGCGTGCCGGGGCCGTCGGCGATCGCGGCGAGGATCAGTTCGCGATTGGTCAGCGACTTCGAACCCGGCACGGTGACCGTGGCATCCAGGGGGCCGTCGGACACGGGCGCGTCCCACTCACCGCGGGGAGTGGCGGCGGAAGGGGAATACCCGAGGGGAGTCATCGGTTCCTAGCCTACTGAAAGGGGACGACACGTGACCGCACTTCTCGAACGCGACCGCCTGCCGGAGGCCATCCCGGTGGTCGCCGACACGCTCGACGTAGACTGGCGCGCGATGAACGACACCGCAGACGCCGGCCCGCAGGCGGAGCCCCGCGCACAGTTCGAAGAGCAGGCGCTGCCCTTCATGGATCAGCTGTACGCCGCAGCGATGCGCATGACGCGCAACCCGGCCGACGCCGCCGATCTCGTGCAAGAGACCTTCGTGAAGGCCTTCGGCTCGTGGGCGACGTTCACGCAGGGCACCAATCTGAAGGCGTGGCTCTACCGCATCCTGACGAACACGTACATCAACACGTATCGCAAGAAGCAGCGCGAGCCCTACCAGAGCGCGATCGACGATCTCGAGGACTGGCAGCTCGGCGGAGCCGAATCGACCACCGCGAGCAGCGCCCGTTCGGCCGAGGCCGAAGCGATCGACCACATGCCGGCATCCGTCGTGAAGGACGCGTTGCAGTCGATCCCCGAAGATTTCCGGATGGCGGTGTACCTCGCCGACGTCGAGGGCTTCGCCTACCAGGAGATCGCCGACATCATGAAGACTCCGATCGGTACGGTCATGAGCCGTCTGCACCGCGGCCGGCGGCTGCTGCGCGACCTGCTGTCGGACTACGCCAAGGAGCGCGGCATTCAGGCCGCGACGGGAGAGAAGAAATGAGCGACTGCGGCTGCGACAAGGCGCGACGCGACCTTGAGGAGTACCTCCGCAACGAGGTCTGCAAGACCCAGCAGAAGGACATCCGGGAGCACCTCGAGAACTGCCCCGGATGCCAGGACGAGGCCCTCGTGGCACGGACGCTGACCGAGGTGGTCGCGCGCGCGTGCAAAGAGACGGCGCCCGACGAACTCCGCGACCAGGTGCTCTCGCGCCTGCGCGCCATCCAGGCCACCCACTGACGTCGCGGGCGTCCGCTCGCCGCGTGTCGGAGGTGATCCCTAGGCTGGGGTCATGGCATCCCTCGACACTCTGACGCTGCCCCTCGACCCGACCTCCGCCGCCGACCTCGCCGCCTCCGGGCTCGAATACGAGCGGGTGGATGCCGACGGCGACGGGTTCCGTCCGTTCCAGCGGGCGGTCGCCCGGGGTTTCCTGGGCGCGGAGTCGACCGACGACGAGGCCGAGAACGCGCGCAAGACCCTGCGGACCCGCCGTCTGACGGCGGTCTACGACCGTCGGGGCGTCGAGCCCGCGGTGCCGGTCGGCACGATCGACTCGTGGGCCTCCGAGCTGACGACCTCGCCGGGGCGCGTCGCCCCGCTGTGGTCCATCAGCGCCGTCACGGTGGCCGCGACGCACCGTCGCCGGGGGATCGCGCGCGCGATGATCGGCGGTGAACTGCGGACGGCGGCCGCGGCCGGCTTCGCCATCGCGGGCCTCACCGTCACCGAGGCGACGATCTACGGGCGCTGGGGTTTCTCGCCCGCCGCGTGGGCCTCCGATGTGCAGATCAACACGGGCCGCGCCCGCTGGACGGGCCCGACGGCACCCGGGCGGCTCGACTTCGTGCCGCGCGAGGCGGTCGTGGAGCGTGTGGCAGCCGTCCACGAGCGAGTGCGCGTCCAGCGCCCCGGGTCGGTACCCGGGTGGGACGGGCGCTGGCGCGGGATCGCGGGTCTCGCGCCCGGCGACAAGTCGGGCGAGAGGGTCCGCGCGGTCGCCTATCGTGGCGCGGACGGCGACGAGACGGGCATCCTCGTCTACACGATCGACGAGCGCGACGACTTCTCGGCGCACGAGCTCGAGGTTCGTGCCCTGTTCGCCGTCGACACCGAGGCGTCCGCGGCCCTCTGGCGATTCGCGATCGAGCACGACCTCGTCGGTCGGGTGAAAGCGTGGCTGCAGCCCGCCGTGCCGCCGGTGCAGTGGATGGTCGCCGACCGTCGCGCCGTGACGGCGACCCTCACCGACCACCATTGGCTGCGCATCCTCGATGTGCCCGGGGCCCTGGGCTCGCGGCGGTACGCGGGAGCACTCGACGTGGTGCTCCGCGTGGCCGACCCGCTCGACTTCGCCGCGGGAACGTGGCGTCTGCGCGTCGACGCGGACGGAGAAGCCGTCGTCACCCGGACGGACGAAAGCGAGGCGTCGGAGGTCGAGCTGACGGTCGGTGCCCTGAGCTCGCTCCTGCTCGGCGGGGTGCGCTCGACGGAGCTCGCCCACGCGGGACTCGTGCGAGCAGGGGCCGACGTCCTCGCCTCCGTCGATCGGGCTTTCACCCCCGAGGCGAGTCCGCTGCTCGACATCTGGTACTGACGCCTTCTCATAGGAATTGGCAATACGCTTTCGCCGATGTCCGAATCCGCCGCTCCTCCGGTCGCCGACCGACCGCCGTCGCGCCTGACGAGGGTGGGCGCGTCGCTGCGTCGCTACCTGTCGCACAACCCGGTGGCGATCGTCGTCGCGGTGATCGTCGTGGCGTCCGCCGCGGCGACCGGGTCGCTGTGGGGCGACGACGCGCTGGTCTGGGGAGCAGGGCCGTTGGCCACGTTCGCCAGCGGCCGCTGGTGGACCCTGCTGACCGCACTCGTCGTGCCGGATTCGACGATCGACGCGTTCTCGTCGGTGCTGCTCGCTCTGACCGCGCTCGCGTACGTCGAACGTCTGGTCGGATCGCGGCGCACGAGCCTGTTCCTCGCCACCATCGGGCTCAGTGGATTGCTCGTGGGCATCGGCCTGCACGCCGCCGCCTGGACGATCACCGACCTCCGCCCCGTCGTCGCGGCCGAGGTCCCCGTGCTCGACCCGACCACGGCGATCACCGGGGCCGTCATGGCCGGATCGGCCTTCGCGCCGACGCTCTGGCGTCGTCGTCTGCGTCTGGTCGGCTTCGCCCTGTTGGCCCTCTTCGCGCTCTACGCGGGTGACGCCGACTCCTGGTACCGCCTGTCGGCGGCGGTCATCGGACTCTTCGTCGGGGCTCTGCTCGCGCGGGGTAGGGAGCGCCGGTCGTGGCACCGCAGTTCGACGCGCGAGACGCGGACCCTCCTCGCCCTGCTGGTCGCGGTCGTGGGCAGCGGGCCGATCGTCGCGCTCGTCAGCGGCGGGGGCCGCGGGCCGCTCTCGCTCGTGGTGGACGCCTACATGCAATACGACGACGAACTGCTCGCGCAGTGCGGCAGAGTCGCTTCGTCGGTCTGCGACGAGCAGATCGGCCTCCTCATGACCCGGGGCGCGGGCCCCGCCCTCCTCGCGATCGTGCCTCTCGTGCTGCTCCTGGTCGCCGCGTGGGGGCTGCGGCAGGGGAGGCGCTCGGCCTGGATCGTCGCGGAGTTCGTGCTCGTGGCATCCGCCGTCCTGCCCGTCATCTCCCTACTGGACGGGCGCCTGCGCATCGACCCGTGGGTCGACGGCAGCGGCGCGGAGTACGTGCTCTGGGCGATCGCGACGATCGTGATCCCCCTCGCGCTGGCCGCCGCCCTGGTCGTCGCCCGCGCGCGCTTCTCGGTGCGCGCCACCCCGCGCGCGGCGCGGACCGTCGCCGTGGTGGTCACCCTCGCCTTCGTCGTGTGCGCGACGACGCTGTTCGTCGTCGAGGCGATCGGGCACCGCGCCTTCGACCGGGAGGTGTCCGTCCTCGATCTGCTCGGATTGACGCTTCGACG
The DNA here is from genome assembly GCF_029761935.1 of Microbacterium testaceum. Lineage (NCBI taxonomy): Bacteria > Bacillati > Actinomycetota > Actinomycetes > Micrococcales > Microbacteriaceae > Microbacterium > Microbacterium testaceum. The sequence continues at coordinate 1,273,285 of NZ_CP121699.1, read as the reverse complement.
GTTCCTTCCCCCGTCCTTCACCCATCCGGGCGGGTCCATGGCGTTCCCGCACAGCGGGCCCGCTCTGTTTGCGTACCAGTGGATCGGCGTGCTCTTCTGGGCCATCGTCGTCGCCGCGATCCTGTGGCTCTATCGGCGCTCGCGGCGGCCCGCCGCGGTCGACGACAGCCACTACCGCGATCTGCTGCGACGCGGGAGCGATACCCTCGGCTTCCTCGGCACCTGGGCCGGGAACAGCCACTGGTACTCCGACGACCGGGAGTGCGCCGTCGCCTACCGGTTGAGCGGCGACGTGGCACTGGCGGTCGGCGACCCCCTCGCCCCCGAGGGGCGGCGCCCGGAGGCGCTGAGGGGCTTCACCGATTACTGCGTCGAGCACGGGTGGACCCCGGCGTTCTACAGCATTCACTCCGACACCCTCGACGATCTGGTCGACCTGGGGTGGAGACACGTCCCCGTCGGGGTCGAGACGGTCATGGACCTCCCGGGCCTGACCTTCGCCGGCAAGAGCTGGCAGAAAGTGCGTCAGCCCCTCACCCGGGCCGAACGCGAGGGATACACGGCCGTGTGGTCGCGGTGGCACGAACTGAGCGTCGGTCAGGCCTCGCAGGTGATCGCCATCGACGAGGAGTGGGTCGCCGACCGCGCCCTGCCCGAAATGGGCTTCACGCTGGGGTCCCTCGACGAACTCCGCGACCGCGACGTGCGGCTGCTGTTGGCGGTCGGCCCCGACGATCGCATCGAGGCGGTCACCAGCTGGATGCCGTCGTGGACGGCGGGCGAGGTCTCGGGGTGGACGTTGGACTTCATGCGGCGGCGCACGGACGGCCCCAACGGCATGATGGAGTTCCTCATCGCCAAGGCCGCCCTCGAGCTGCAAGAAGAAGGGGCCACGGTGTTGAGCCTGTCGGGTGCGCCTCTCGCCGACGACCCGGACGAAGCCGTGGACGGCGACCCCGCGCCTCTCCGGGCACTCCTGCGCTGGCTCGCCGAGGTCCTCGAGCCGGCGTACGGTTTCGCGTCGCTCTTCCGCTTCAAGGGCAAGTTCCGGCCCCGGTACCGCCCGCTCTCGCTCGCCTACCGTGATCCGCTGCAGCTTCCCGCCATCGGGGCCGCGGTCGGACGCGCCTATCTGCCCGACGCCTCACGCCGCGAGATCGTCGCGCTGGCCCGAACCGCCTGGGAGGGACGCCGGTGAACAAGTTCATCCTGTCGTTCGAACTGATCGACAGCCCCATGCTGCTCATCAGCGGCATCATCGCGGCTCTCGGCGTGATCGCCGTCGTGGTGTGGCGCCCGCGTCGGATCGTGAGCACGCTCGTGATCGGGATCGCTGCCGGCGTCGTGATGTTCGTGGTCGCGAAGGTCCTCGAGGCGATGAACACCTTCCAGGGTCCGTTGCCCGGCGCGGCCATCTGGTGGGCATCAGGATCAATGCTCGCCGTCGCGATCGGCATCGTCGGGATCTTCCGCGCCCCGTGGCCGCGTCGCGTCCTCGGCGTCGTCGCCGTGATCGCCTCCCTGCTGGCGGGGGTCCTCGGCGTGAACACCTCGTACGGGGTCACCCACAACCTCGCCGCGATCCTCGGCGTCCAAGCCCTCGATCCGGCCTCTCTGCCGCAGCAGGACGCCGTCGCCGAAGATCCCGCCACGCTGTACCAGACGTGGGAGCCGCCGGCCGACATGCCGGCAAAGGGATCGGTCAGCGCTCTGACGGGGAGCACGAAGATCCCCACCGGGCAGTACGCCGCGCGCGACGCGTCGCTCTACCTGCCCCCCGCGGCCCAGGTCGCCAAGCCTCCCGCTCTCCCTCTACTGGTGTTCATGATGGGCCAGCCCGGCTCCCCCGACCCGACGGCGCTGGCCAAGGAGCTCGACGCCTTCGCCGGGAAGAACAAGGGACTCGCGCCCATCGCGATCGTTGTCGACCAGCTGACCGCACCGGATCGCGATCCGACGTGCGTCGACTCCGCTAAATACGGCGCCGTCGCGACCTACATCAATCAGCTCGTGCCGCAGTGGGCCGAGAAGAACCTCAACATCACCACCGACCACAAGTACTGGACCATCGGCGGGTTCTCCAACGGCGGCTCGTGCGCCGCGCTGTACGGGGCCAAGTACCCCGGCACGTGGGGGCAGATGCTCGACGTGATGGGCAATGAGTTCCCGGGGTCGGAGCACGTCGATCAGACGGTCAAGGACGTGTACAGCGGAGATGCCGGGGCCTTCCAGGCGAACAAGCCGTCGGTGGTCATGGCGGCCGCGGCGCCCGGGACGTTCAGCGGCCACACGGCGATCTTCACGTGGGGGAGCGAAGACAAGACCTACGGCCCGGGGCAGCTCGCGAACTCGAAGGCGGCGGAGGCCGCGGGATTCACGGTGCAGACGCACATCGTCGAGGGAGCCGGGCACACCGGCGAGGCTCTCGACGGCAGTCTGGCCTGGGCGATCCCGGCCTTGGCGCCCACGCTGGGGCTGGCTGCGCCGGCATCCTGAGGCCACCGCCGGAAGACAGCGTGAGCCGCGTTCGCCCGGAAGGGGATCGCGGACCCGGCTGGGCGACGCGGTAGGCCCGATCCGCGGGCGCGGGGAGCGCCGGGCGCGGGGCGCGGGGAGCGCGAGACTGCACCTCGCTGACAACGGGGCCGCAGGATGACGCCGCCTCGTCGGCGAGATGCAGTTTCGGCGATCCCGGCCCGCCAGGCCTCTCGCCGAGGCGCGCGTGTGCGCATCCTCGGGCGTCGGGACGGCGGCGCTGACAGCTCTCGGTGAGCGCGCAGCGCCGGGGGACACGCGGTAGTCCGCTGCCGCTGCGGTGGTGAAACGCCGAGGGGCCCGAACGACACGGACGTCGTTCGGGCCCCTCGGCGTGCGGGTCAGCGCGCGAGCGCTTCTTTCATGATCGCGGCGTGCTCGTTGGCGTGCACCTTCGGCGAACCCGTCGCGGTCGAGGCCGCGGCGGCGCGCGAGATGCGGCGGATCGAGCGGCCGCCGAGCTGATCGGCGACCTCGAGGGCGATGAACGGCCACGCCCCCTGGTTCTCGGGCTCGTCCTGCACCCACACCAGCTCGGCGTTGGGGTACTCGCCGAGGACGCGGGTCAGCTCCTCGATGGGCGCCGGGTAGTACTGCTCCAGGCGCACGAGGGCGATCTGGGGGTTCGGGTTCTTGTCGAGCTCGGCGCGCAGATCCCAGTGGATCTTGCCCGCGTGCAGCAGGACACGCGTGACGGCGCCCTTGTCGACCCCGCGGTTGTCGTCGAGCACGGGCTCGAAGCGACCCTCGAGGAAGTCCTCTACGGGGCTCGTCGCGCCGCGCAGACGCAGCATCGCCTTCGGGGTGAAGACCACGAGCGGGCGACGGGGACGCTGGTAGGCCTGACGACGCAGCAGGTGGAAGTACGACGCGGGGGTCGAGGGGCGCGCGACGATCATGTTGTCCTGCGCGCACATCTGCAGGTAGCGCTCGATGCGGGCCGACGAGTGGTCTGGTCCCTGGCCCTCGTAGCCGTGGGGGAGCAGCAGCACGACGCTCGACTGCTGCGCCCACTTCTGGTCGGCCGACGAGATGAACTCGTCGATGACCGACTGGGCGCCGTTGGCGAAGTCTCCGAACTGCGCCTCCCACAGCACGAGCGCGTCGGAGCGCTCGACCGAGTAGCCGTACTCGAACGCCATGGCGGCGTACTCGCTCAGCAGCGAGTCGTAGACCCAGAAACGGCCCTGGTTCTCGCTGAGGTTCGCGAGGGGCAGCCACTCCTGGCCGTTGTCGCGATCGTGGAGCACCGAGTGACGCTGCACGAAGGTGCCGCGACGCGAGTCCTGACCTGCGAGGCGCACCGGGGTGCCCTCCATCAGCACCGAGCCGAAGGCGAGGAGCTCACCGAAAGCCCAGTCGATGTTGCCGTTACGGCTCATGTCGTGGCGCTTCTCGAGCAGCTGCTGGAGCTTGGTGTGCACCGTGAAGCCGTCGGGCTTGTTCACGAAGGCATCGCCGATGTGCTGGACGACCTCGCGCGAGACACCCGTGGTCTCGGGAGCGCCCACCGCCGGCTCTTCGGCCGCGTCGATGGTGACGACGGGGTTCGCACCGGTCTCGGCCTCGTGCGTGTCGGCGAAGGCGACCTCGAGGCGGTTCTGGAAGTCCTGCTTCGCCTGCTCGTACTCGTCTTCGGTGATGTCACCGCGGCCGACGAGCGACTCGGTGTAGAGACGGCGGACCGAACGCTTCGCCTCGATGAGGTTCGTCATCAGGGGCTGGGTCATCGAGGGGTCGTCGCCCTCGTTGTGACCGCGGCGGCGGTAGCAGACGAGGTCGATCACGATGTCGCGGTGGAACTCCTCGCGGTACATGAACGCGAGCTCCGCGGCGCGGACGACGGCCTCGGGGTCGTCGCCGTTCACGTGCAGGATCGGAGCCTGGATCGTTTTGGCGACGTCGGTGGCGTACACCGAGGTGCGGGCGTCGGTCGGCGTCGTGGTGAAGCCGACCTGGTTGTTGACGACCACGTGGATCGTGCCGCCGGTGCGGTAGCCGCGCAGCTGCGACATCTGCAGCGTCTCGACCACGACGCCCTGACCCGCGAACGCGGCGTCGCCGTGCACGAGGATGGGCAGCCACGAGAACGTGCCGATGGGCTTGCGGTCCTGCTTGGCGCGGACGATGCCCTCGAGCACGCCGTCGACGGTCTCGAGGTGCGAGGGGTTTGCCGCCAGGTACACGGGGAGCTCGTCGCCCGCGTCACCGACGAAGGTGCCCTCGGTGCCGAGGTGGTACTTGACGTCTCCGGAGCCGCGCTTGCTGCCGATCGCGACCGCGCCCTCGAACTCGCGGAACACATGCCCGTAGGTCTTGCCCGCGATGTTGGTGAGCACGTTCAGACGCCCGCGGTGGGCCATGCCGATGGCGGCCCCGTCGAGTCCGGCGGAGGCCGCACCCTGGAGGATCTGGTCGAGCAGGGGGATGAGGGACTCGCCGCCCTCGAGGCTGAAGCGCTTCTGACCGACGTATTTGGTCTGCAGGAACGTCTCGAACGCCTCGGCCTGGTTCAGCTTCGACAGGATGCGCAGCTGCTCGTCGTGGCCGGGCTTGGTGTACTTGACCTCGAGGTTGCTCTGGAACCACTGACGCTGGGCCGGGTCCTGGATGTGCATGTACTCGACGCCCATGGTGCGGCAGTAGGAGTCGCGCAGCACGCCGAGGATGTCACGCAGCTTGGCGACGCGCTTGTTGCCGAGACCACCGGTCACGAACTCGCGGTCGAGATCCCAGAAGGTCAGCCCGTGCGATTCGATCTCGAGGTCGGGGTGCGTGCGCTGGACGTACTCGAGCGGGTCGATGTCGGCCATGAGGTGGCCGCGCACGCGGAAGGAGTTGATGAGCTCCTGCACGCGGGCGCTCTTGTCGATTCGCTCGGAGATGTCGACGCTGATGTCGGCGGCCCAGTGGATGGGCGCGTAGGGGATGCGCAGGGCGGCGAAGATGTCGTCGTAGAAGCCGCGCTGCCCGATGAGCAGCTCGTGGACCTTCTTGAGGAACTCGCCCGAGCCGGCGCCCTGGATGACCCGGTGGTCGTAGGTGCTGGTCAGCGTGATCGTCTTGCCGATCGCCAGCTCGTTGAGCGTCTTCTCGCTCGCGCCCATGAACTCGGCGGGGTAGTCGAGCGCACCGGCGCCGATGATCGCGCCCTGACCGCGCATGAGGCGGGGGACCGAGTGGACCGTTCCGATGCCGCCGGGGTTGGTGAGCGAGACCGTGGTGCCCTGGAAGTCGGCGGGGGTCAGCTTGTTGGTGCGGGCGCGGCGCACGAGGTCTTCGTACGAGGCGAGGAACTCGCCGAACGTGAGGGTGTCGGCCCGCTTGATGCTCGGGACGAGGAGGGCGCGCGACCCGTCAGGCTTGGGCATGTCGATCGCGATGCCGAGGTTGACGTGCGCGGGGGCCACGACCGAGGGCTTGCCGTCGATCTCGGCGTAGTACACGTTCTGGCTGGGGAACTCCTTGAGCGCCTGGATCAGCGCCCAGCCGATGAGGTGCGTGAAGCTCACCTTGCCGCCGCGCGTGCGTGACATGTGGTTGTTGATGACGATGCGATTGTCGATCATCAGCTTCGCCGGGATCGTGCGCACGCTGGTCGCGGTGGGCACCGTGAGCGAGTCGTCCATGTTGGACGCCAGGGCCTTCGGCATGCCCTTGAGGACCGTCACGCGGTCTTCTTCGGTGCTCTCTCCGGCGGCGGAGGGCACCACGCTGGGCGCCTGCGCCGGGATCGGCTGCGGCTTGGCCGGCTTCGCCGTGGTGCGGGCGACCGGCGCCTGACCGACCACGGGGATGGGAGCCGTCACCGGCTTGGGCTCGGACGCCGCCGGCGCCTGCGGCGCGGAGGGCGGGGGAGCGGCGGCGGAGGATCCATCGACGACCGGGTGGTACGCCTCCAGAATCGGCCACCAGGCCTTGTCTACGGAGTGCTTGTCGACTTTGAACTGTTCGTAGAGTTCGTCTACGAGCCACTCGTTCGCGCCGAACTCGCCCTCGCTCGAAGTACCGACGCCCGTCACCTGGCTCGACACAGTCGATCGCCTGCTTTCCTCGATGAAGATTCCTGTGGATGCGCGGACGTCGCCGTCCTGCGTTCCTGCCAGCCTAGCCGAGGATTCTGGACGCCTTTCGGGTCTTTACATTCCCCTGATGTGGTGAGGTGGATGCCATGGAGTTCTCCGGCGCGCAGCCCGATGTCGACCTGACGTACTCGGACGTGTTCCTCGTCCCCCGCCATTCCGAGGTGCGGAGCCGCCTCGACGTGGACCTCGCCCCCGCCGACGGCAGCGGGGCGACGATCCCGCTCGTCTCGGCGAACATGAACTCGGTCACGGGCACGCGGCTCGCGGCGACCCTGGCGCGTCGAGGCGGCCTCGGCGTGTTGCCGCAGGACATGGCGCTGGAAGATCTGGTCGAGGCCGTGTCGTGGGTCAAGGCCCAGCCGACGGCGTGGGACACGCCCCTCATCCTCCCGCCCGAGGCCACCGTCGCCGACGCCCGCCGCATCCTCCCGGCGGTGCCCGGTCGGGGCATCGTCGTGGCCGTCGCTCGTGAGGACGGGGTGGTGGACGTGTCCGCGGTGCGGGGCATCGTGTCCGCGGGGCGCCTCGCCACGGCCCTTCCCGACGCCACGCTGGGTGACATCGCTCGTCGGGACGCCGCTGCACTCGACGCGGCGGACGTGCACGACCCGCGCGAGGTGTTCGCACGGATCGAGGCCGCGGGCGTCGACATCGTGCCGGTGGTCGACGGCGACCGGCTGGTCGGCACCCTTTCCGCACGCAGCGCGTTGCGCGCCTCCGTCTACCGCCCGGGCGTCGACGCCCGGGGGCGCCTCATCGTCGCCGCGGCCGTCGGGGTGAACGGCGACGTCGCCGCCAAGGCGCGCGCCCTCGCGGACGCCGGGGTGGACGTCCTCGTCGTCGACACCGCTCACGGCCACCAGGCCCAGATGCTCCGGGCGCTGGGCGCGGTGGCGGCCCTCGATCTCGGCATCCCGATCGCCGCCGGCAACGTGGTGACCGCGGACGGCGTCGCCGACCTGACCGACGCCGGGGCGACGATCCTCAAGGTGGGCGTGGGACCGGGCGCGATGTGCACGACCCGCATGATGACCGCGGTTGGGCGGCCCCAGTTCTCGGCGGTGCGCGAGACCGCCGAAGCCGCACGGTCGGTGGGGGCGCACGTGTGGGCGGACGGCGGCGTGCGCTATCCCCGCGACGTGGCCCTCGCACTCGCCGCGGGTGCGGCATCGGTCATGGTCGGCTCGTGGTTTGCCGGGACCATCGAGGCGCCGGGAGAGCTGCAGACCGACGCCGGAGGGCGCATCTACAAGGAGTCGTGGGGCATGGCCTCGACGAAGGCGGTGCAGGGACGGTTCGGTGCGCTCGACCCGTTCGAGCGGGCGCGCAAGGAGCTGTTCGCCGAGGGCATCTCGTCGTCGCGCATCTACCTCGACCCGCAGCGACCGGGTCTGGAGGACCTGCTCGACATGATCACCTCGGGCGTGCGCTCGTCGTTCACGTACGCCGGAGCGGCCACCGTCGCCGAGTTCCACGAGCGCGCCCGCGTCGGCTTGCAGTCGGCCGCCGGGTACGACGAGGGCAAGGCGCTCCCCGTCAGCTGGTGAGCAGGCGGTCGAGGGTGGCGGCGGCTTCAAATGTGATCCAGGCGCCCAGCTGCACCGAGAGGTCCAGGTCGTCGCCGTCGGCGACGGCCGCGCGGCGCGGGTCGGCCGGGAACAGCCCGTCGCGGCGGCCCTCCCACAGGGCGTCGGCGTTGCGCTCGACCAGTCGCCGGGCCGCGTGCGCCGCGGCGTCGCCCTCGGCGTCTTCGCTCTCGGACAGCTCGGCGGCCGCGTCGGCGAGATAGCGGGCCAGGATGCCGGCGAACAGGCCCCCGTCGCCGCCTCCGGCCGCGGGGAAGAGCCCCTCGTCGTCGGCGCACCATCGCTCGACCGCGTGCACGAGTTCGCGCGCCCGGCGCACGTGCCTCCAGGCGGCGTCGGTCTCGTCGATCGCCGACTCGCCCAGCAGCAGCTCGAGGCCGATCGTCGCGCCCTGGTTGTAGGTCCACAGGTCGGGCCGCACCGCGTCGTGCTCGATGCCGTCGCGGACGAGACCGGTGCTGTCGTCGTCGAGGGTGGATGCCATCCAGTCGGCGAGCCGCTCCGCCTCGGTGCGGTGACCGGTCAAGGCCAGCACCATCGCCCCCGGGGCGTTCGCGGGCGCGTTGTACAGCGCGCTGCCGACGCTCCACGGGAGGGCGCCGACACCGGGGTCGATCGCCTCGTGCAGGCGCCCGGCGATCTTGCGGAACGCGCGGGGGTTCGCGCGGCTGGTGAACAGGCCCAGTCCCATCCAGGCGATGTCGTCGTAGAACGGCGTCGTCCAGCGCCCGATGGTGCGCAGCGTCACGCCGCGGCCCAATCGGCGCAGGAGTCGGCGGCGTCGCGGGTCGGGGCGGTTGCGCTCGGCGTCGGCGAGCACGTGGATCAGGTGGGCGTGCCACCAGTAGTGCCAGGTCCGGGCGCTGCGGGCGTCGGCGACGGAGGCGTGCGCCCAGGCGACCGGTCCGTAGCGGTGGAGGTAGCGCTCGAGCACCGCTCGTTCCGCGGCGGCGGCGCGGTGCTGCGCCGGGGTGTCGGCATCCATTCGTCCATCCTCTCCAGTGCTCACGGATGTGCACGAGACGGATGCCGAGGGGCGCGGGCTGCAATAGAATCGACCGCACGATGGACGACCCTCCCAGTTGTAGACCCAGGCCCCACAGACCCTCTTCCGCCGAGCGCTCGAGCGGGGGTGATGCCTGATGGATTACGTCATGCTGGGCGTGGGGCTCGTGCTCACCGTGGGAACCGGACTCTTCGTCGCGAGCGAGTTCGCCCTCGTCAACCTCGACCGTGCCGACCTCGAATCCCGTCGCGCCGCGGGTGAGACCCGTCTGTCGCTGACCATCGATGCGCTGCGCATCACCTCGACGCACCTGTCGAGCGCGCAGCTGGGCATCACGCTCACGACGCTGCTCACCGGTTACACGATGGAACCGGCGATCTCGAACCTGCTCCGGCCGGTCTTCCAGTCGTGGGGGCTCCCCGAGGCGCTCACCGTCTCGGTGGCCGCCGTGATCGGCGTCGGCTTCGCGACCGTGCTCTCGATGATCCTCGGCGAGCTCGTCCCCAAGAACTTCGCGCTGGCCATCCCGCGCCAGACGGCCAAGCTCGTCATGCCGTTCCAGGTCGCCTTCACCGCGGTGTTCAAGCCCGCGATCGTCGTGCTCAACGGCAGCGCCAACGGCGTGCTGCGCGCGATGGGCGTCGAACCCAAAGAGGAGCTGTCGGGAGCCCGGTCCGCCGAGGAGCTGTCGAGCCTCGTGAAGCGATCGGCCAGCGCCGGCATGCTCGAGAAGGACACGGCCTCGCTGCTGGACCGCAGCCTCACCTTCGCGCGCCTTAGCGCCGCCGACGTCATGACCCCGCGCCCGAGCGTGCACGCGCTCGCCGCGGGCGACCCCGCCGACGACGTGGTGCAGCTCGCCCGCCGCACCGGGCACAGCCGCTTCCCCGTGTACGGGGAGTCGATGGACGACATCGTCGGCGTCGTGCACCTCAAGGCCGCGATCGGCGTGCCGCGGGAGAAGCGGGGCGACGTGCCGGTGGCGGCGTTGTCGACCGAGCCCTTGCGCGTGCCCGAGACCGTGCACCTCGACGCGCTCGTCTCCGAGTTGCGTTCGCGCGGCTACCAGATGGCGATCGTCATCGACGAGTACGGCGGAACCGCCGGCGTCGTGACGCTCGAGGACCTCGTGGAAGAGATCGTGGGCGAGGTGCTCGACGAGCACGACCGCTCGCGCGCCGGCGTCGTGCGCTCGGCGGCGTCCGTCACGTTCCCCGGGGACCTTCGGCCCGACGAGGCCCTCGACCGCGCCGGCGTGCGCGTGCCCGAGGGAGAGGTCTACGACACGGTGGGCGGCTACATCATGGCGGCGCTCGAACGCATCCCCGTCGTCGGCGACACCGTCGATCTCGAAGACGGCAGACTCGCCGTGCAGCGCATGGACGGCCGTCGCGTCGACCGCGTGCAGTTCACGCCGACCCCGGTCGAACAGGACGTCGACGAACTGGTGCGCGCGGCGAAGGGCGGTGACCAGCGATGAGCGACTGGGCCGGAATCGCCTGGCTGGTGGTCCTCTTGGCCGCCAACGCCTTCTTCGTCGGCGCGGAGTTCGCCGTCATCTCAGCGCGCCGCTCGCAGATCGAGCCGCACGCCGACCGCGGCTCGCGCGCGGCCAAGACCGCGCTGTACGCCATGGAGCACGCAACGCTCATGCTCGCGACCTGCCAGCTGGGCATCACCATCTGCTCGCTGCTGATCCTGAACGTCTCGGAGCCCGCGATCCACCACCTGCTCGAGGGGCCGCTGGGACTCACCGGGCTGCCCGAGGCCGCCGTCGGCGTGATCGGCTTCGTCGTCGCGCTGCTGGTGGTGTCGTACCTGCACGTGGTGTTCGGCGAGATGGTGCCCAAGAACCTCGCGTTCTCGCTCCCGGATCGCGCCGTGCTCATGCTCGCCCCGCCGCTGGTCGCCGTCTCGAAGGCGTTCCACCCGATCATCGTGGCGCTCAACTGGACGGCCAACCACGTGCTGCGACTGTTCCGCGTGGAGCCGAAGGACGAGGCCGCCTCGACCTACACGCTCGACGAGGTCGCGACCATCGTGACGCAGTCGCGGCGCGAGGGCGTGCTCGACGACTCCGCCGGAACGGTGACCGCCGTGGTGGAGTTCACCGAGAAGAAGGCCGCCGACATCGCGGTGCCGGTGAGCGCCCTGGTGACGCTGCCCGAGACGACCACCCCGGCCGAGATCGAGCGCGCCGTCGCCCAGCACGGATACTCGCGGTACGTGATCGTCGACGAGACGGGACACCCCACGGGCTACGTGCACCTGAAGGACGTGCTGCGCGCGGCGGAGGGATCGGATGCCGACATGGCCCGCCCCATCCCCGCCAAGCGCGTGCACCACATGGTGTCGATGCTCGAGACCACAGATCTCGAGGACGCCTTGGCCCTCATGCGCCGCTCCGGTCGCCACCTCGCGCAGGTGCGGGACGACCGCGGCGACGTGCAATCGGTCCTCTTCCTCGAAGACGTGATCGAAGAGCTCGTCGGCGAGGTGCAGGACGCCACCGAGCGTCGCCGCTTCGTCTGAACGCGGAACACCGGATGCCACGGGGCCTGGGCCTCGTGGCATCCGGTGTCTTCGGGTGAGGGTGCGGTCGTCGTGAGTGATCGCGACGGGGCAGGAGCGGTGCGCCTCAGTACGCGCGGACGTATTGCGCGGGGGCGGGGCTCGGTGCGCCCAGCTCGGCCGCGGCCCGCAGCGCGTAGTGCGGGTCGCGGAGCCATTCGCGGGCCGAGAGGATCGCGTCGGCGCGGCCGTCGGCGAGGATCTGCTCGCCGAAGGTCGGGTCGTCGATCATGCCGACGGCCGCGACGAGCAGGCCCGTCTCGCGTCGGACGGTCGCGGCGTAGTCGACCTGGTACCCGGGCCCGGGGACGATGTGCTGATGGGGCACGAGGCCGCCGCTGGAGACGTCGATGAGGTCGGCGCCCGCGTCGGCGACGAGGCGCGAGGCCTCAACGGTGTCGGCGACGTCCCAGCCGCCGTCGGCGGCGTCGGTGGCCGAGAAACGGACGAACACGACCGCCTCTCCCGCGGCCTCGCGCACGGCCTCGGTCACCCGGACGAGGAGGCGCACGCGGTTCTCGAACGATCCGCCGTACTCGTCATCGCGGTGGTTCGTGAGCGGCGAGAGGAACTGGTGGAGCAGGTAGCCGTGGGCGGCGTGCACCTCGACGACCTGGAAGCCGGCGCGAACGGCCCGGCGGGTGGCATCCGCGAAGTCGGTGACGACCCTCTCGATCCCCGCGGCGTCGAGGGCGACGGGGGCGGCGAAGGCGTCGTACGCCAGAGCCGAGGGAGCGACGGTGGTCCAGCCGCCCTCGGCGGGAGAGACCGTGCCGCGACCGCCGGTGAGGGGCGAGGTGGTCGAGGCCTTGCGGCCCGCGTGGCCGAGCTGCACTCCGGCGACCGCTCCGCGCGAGCGGATGGCGGCGACGATCGGGGCCCACGCCTCGGCCTGCGCGTCAGTCCAGATGCCCGCGTCCTCGGGCGAGATCCGTCCCTCGGGGGACACCGCGGTCGCCTCGGCGATCACCAGGCCCGCGCCTCCGGCCGCGAACTGCGCGAGGTGCACGTGGTGCCACTCGTTCGGCACTCCCTCGACAGCGCTGTACTGGCACATCGGCGAGACCCAGAGGCGGTTGCGCATCTCGGTACCGCGGATCGACAGGGGTGTGAAGAGGGAACTCATGAGGACCTTTGCGTTCTAGGGTGACGCCATGACGGCGAAGGACTTCAACGGGCAGGACGTCGCCCGTGCACTGCGGAAGCCAACGGCGGACGACGACAAGTATTCCCGCGGAGTCGTCGGGTTGCGCACCGGCTCGGCCCGATACCCGGGGGCCGCGGTCCTCGGGGTCGAGGGGGCCTGGCGGACGGGAACGGGGATGGTCCGGTACCTCGGCCCCGCGCGCGCCCAGGACTTCGTGCTCCACCGGCGCCCCGAGACCGTCACCGCGGACGGGCGCGTGCAGGCGTGGGTCATCGGATCGGGGACGGATGCCGCCGAGCGCGACGCCGCCGAGACCGCGGCGCTGCGCGGCATCCTGTCGGGAGAGATCCCCGTCGTCGTCGACGCCGGAGCGCTCGATCTCGTGCCGGGCGCGACGGCCCCCGTGATCGTCACCCCGCACGCGCGGGAGCTCGACCGGCTCCGCGAGAGCCTCGGGATGCCGGCGGCCGACGCCCGTGACGACGACGCACGAGAGGCGGCGGCTCGCGAGACGGCGGAGGCGTTCGGGGGAGTGGTGCTCTCGAAGGGGGCGGTGACCATCGTCGCCGCCGCGGGCGGGTGGACGCGTCGCGTGTCGGCCGGGACCCCGTGGCTGGCGACGGCGGGCACCGGAGACGTGCTCGGCGGGGTGCTCGGAGCCGTTCTGGCCGGGTCGGTGGCCGCCGGACGCGACGCCGTGGGCGACCTCGCCACCAGCGCCGCCGCGGCCGCGTGGCTGCACGGACGCGCCGGGCGGGCGGCATCCCTCGTCCGCGGAGAAGGCGGCGGACCGATCGCGGCACTCGACGTCGCCGAGGCCCTCCCGGGCGTCGTGGCCGCCGTGCTGCGGGACTCGATCGCGTAACGGTTCGCCCCCGCGCACCGCGCGACGACGGGGGTCGCGCCGCCGCCCGTCCGGGTCGGGAAGCCCCGCCCGCTTAGGATGAGGCGGTGTTGAGGCGTGTCGTTCCCCTGTTTGTCGCGTTCGTCGCCGTGCACGTCGTGGTGGGGATCCTGGGCTATCAGCAGCCCAACGAGCCCATGGGCGACGTGTACCTGGTATACGAACCCTGGTCGCGCTGCGCGCTCTTCGGCGGCATCGACGTGAGTTCGTGCACGCGCAGCGACGCGTGGGCGTGGCCCGGCATCACCGAGAAGTGGATCTACCCGCAGCTCGCCTTCCTGCCGATGACGTTCGCGTGGGTCTTCGCCTGGGCGGTCGGGTACACCCCCGCGTGGGCGATCACCGTCGCCCTGTTCAACCTCGTCGCCTTCGTCGTGCTGGTCGGCAAGGGTCGCTCGACGGGTCGCGTGCTCGCCGCGTGGTTCTGGCTCGCCGCGATCCTCCTCATCGGTCCCGTGGGGCTCTATCGCATCGACGGCATCACGGTGCCGTTCGCGATCCTCGGCAGCATCTGGATGCTGCGGCGCCCGTTCGTGGCATCGCTCCTGCTCTCGATCTCGGTGTGGATGAAGGTGTGGCCCGCCGCGATCCTCGCCACGGGTCTCATCGTCGTGCGCCGTCGCCTGGCGCTGATCGGGGGCGCGGTCGCGGTGTCGCTCGCGACGATCATCCCCGTCGTGGCGCTGGGCGGAGCGCCCTACGTCTTCGGATTCGTGGGAGACCAGACGTCCCGCGGCATCCAGATGGAGGCGCCGGTCGGTGGCCTGTACATGTTCCTGGCGGCCTTCTACGTGCCCGGCAGTGAGGTCTACTACGACGGCGGCGTACTCACCTTCCAGGTGACCGGGCCGGGCGCCGAGCCCCTCATCGCCGCGATGACCCCGATCATGCTGCTCACGATGGTCGCCGTCGCCGTCGTCGGCGTGATGAAGATGCGCCGCGGAGCGACCTTCCTCTCGCTGTTCCCCCCGCTCTCGCTGGCCCTGGTGACCGCGTTCATCGCGCTGAACAAGGTCGGCTCGCCGCAGTACTACGTGTGGCTGTTCGCCCCGGTCGTGCTGGGCCTGATGATCGACCGTCGTCGCTGGTACGCGTTCGCGGGGATGACGCTCGTGATCGCCGCTCTGACGCAGTGGATGTACCCGCTGATGTACGACGGACTGATGGCGACGCACCCGAACCCCTTCCCCGTGGTCGTGCTCGAGGCGCGCAACCTGCTCGCCCTGGTCCTGCTGGTATGGGCGATCGTGCGCGTGGTGCGCGTGCCCACGGGGCGCGTGCGTCCGCCGGCGGGGCTGCGCGAGATCGTGACGGGGCGCCGGCCGATCCCCGCGCGGGTTCCGTCCGGGCGCTGAGCCCGTTCCGCCCGGCGGGTCGCCGCCGTAGGCTCGGAGCATGCTCATCGCCTTCTCCGTCGCCCCCTCCGGCGTCGGCACCCTCGCCGCCGAGAACCCCGACGCTTCGGTGCACGATGCCGTCGCCGCGGCGGTCGCCGTCGTGCGCGCGTCGGGGCTGTCGCACCGCACGACCTCGATGTTCACCGAGATCGAGGGGGAGTGGGACGAGGTGTTCGCCGTCGTGAAGGCGGCGACGGATGCCGTGATGCCTTACGGCTCTCGTGTCTCGCTCGTGCTCAAGGCCGACATCCGCCCCGGGCGGACCGGCGAGCTCGACGGCAAGATCGAGCGGCTCGAGGACGCGCTGGAGCGTCGCGAGGACTGAACCGCGCGGGCGCCACTCCCGGCTCTCGAAACGATTCGACCTGACCCTCGCCGGCCGACTACGATCGGCTGGTGACCTCTTCGACGACCTCGAGAGGTGCGGCGATGCGGGCGCTCCTTTCTCTCGCCATCGGCAGTTTCGGCATCGGCATGACCGAGTTCGTGGTGATGGGCCTCTTGCCCAACATCGGCCGCGACCTGCTGCCCACCGCCTACGCGGCGTCGCCCGACGACGCGATCGCCCAAGCCGGGTGGCTCATCTCGCTGTACGCCCTCGGCGTCGTGGTGGGAGCCCCCACCATCGCCGGGTCGGTCGCGCGCTTCCCGCGGCACCGCGTGATGATCGTGCTGGCCGCAGCGCTCGCCTTCTTCACGCTGCTGACCGTGATCGCCCCCACGTTCGAGCTGGTCGCGGCATCCCGCTTCCTCGCCGGACTCCCGCACGGGGCCTACTTCGGCATCGGCGCCCTCGTCGCCGCCGACGTTCTCGGCCCGGGCAACCGCGCCAAGGGCGTCGCCTTCGTGCTCACGGGCCTCACGATCGCGAACGTCGTGGGCGTGCCGCTCGGCACCCTCCTCGGCCAGCAGGTCGGGTGGCGTGCCGCGTTCGCGGTCGTCGCGGGCATCTTCGCCCTCGCGACGCTGTGCATCGCGTTCTTCGTGCCGAAGCACCCGGGCACGCCCGGTCGACGCCTCCGCGACGAGCTGCGGGTCTTCCGGCTCGGACAGGTGTGGTTCGCGCTCGGCATCGGCGCCGTCGGATTCGGCGGCTTCTTCGCGATGTACAGCTACATCGCGCCCATGATCACCGACGTCGCGGGCCAGCCGGAGTGGGCCGTCTCGCTCGTCCTGGTGCTCGTGGGCATCGGCATGACGATCGGCAACATCGTCGGAGGAGCACTCGCCGACAAGGACCTGCGCTTCTGGCTGTTCACGGGCCTGATCGCCCTGGGCGCGGCATCCGTGGGCCTCGCCCTGACCGCCGGGTGGATCGTGAGCCTCGTGCTGTTCGCGTTCCTCGTGGCCTTCTGCGGCTCGGCGCTGAGCCCCGCCATCCAGACGCGGCTCATGGACGTCGCCGAGGACAACCAGTCGATCGCCGCCGCCCTCAACCACTCGGCGCTCAACATCGGCAACAGCCTCGGAGCGTTCCTCGGTGGCCTCGCGATCGCCGCGGGGCTGGGACTCGTGGCCCCCGCGTGGGTGGGGGCGGTCCTGGCCCTCGGCGGACTGGTCGTCGCCGTACTCGCCTATCGCGTCGAAGACCGCACCGGCCGTCACCCCGCCCACCGGATGCCGGCGGCCGAGGCCGCGCAGACGGCGATCACCGGCTCGATTCCGACGCAGCGCTGACACGCGCGCGAGCGCGCCCGGGGTCGACCGAAATCGCGGATGCCGCGGGCTCACGGCATCCGGGAATGCTCAGCTCGCGAGCAGGCGGCGCAGGTGCGCGGCGACCGCGGCGGTCTCGATGAGGAAGCCGTCGTGGCCGAAGTCGCTCGAGAGCACGACCGCGCTGTCGCCGTCGAGCGTGCGCGGGACCCCGCGGGCGATGCGGTGCTGGCCGTCGATGGGGAACAGGCGGTCGCTGTCGATCCCGAGCACCAGCGTGGTCGCGGTGACGCGGCCGAGGGCGTCTTCGACGCCATCGCGGTCGCGGCCGACATCGTGCGAGTTCATCGCCTCGACGAGGGTCAGGTAGCTGTTCGCGTCGAAGCGGCGAGTGAACTTGTTGCCGTGGAAGTCGAGGTACGACTCCACCGCAAAGCGTCCGCCGCGGCCCAGGGGGCTGACCCCCGACTGCCACGACCGCTGGAAGCGCGAGTTGAGCTCGGTGGGGCTGCGGTAGTTGAGCAGGGCCATGCGGCGGGCGAGCGCCAGACCGCGGTGCGGGCCGTCGCCGTCACCCGCGTCGTAGTACTCGCCGCCCGCGAAGCGGGGGTCGACCCGCACGGTGTCCATCTGCACCGAGTTCAGCGCGATCTGGTCGGCCGTCGTGATCGGCGGGGCCGAGAGGATCGCGGCACGCTCCACACGGTCGGGGTGACCGACGGCCCACTCGATCGCGTGCATGCCGCCCATCGAGCCGCCGACCACGGCGTACCAGCTGCCGATGCCGAGGCGATCGGCGAGCAGGGCCTGCGCCGCGACCTGATCGCGGATCGTCAGGTACGGAAAACGCGAGGCCCACTCGTACCCGTCGGGCGCGATGCTCGCGGGACCTGTCGAGCCCTGGCATCCGCCCAGCATGTTCGGGGCGACCACGAAGAAGCGGTCGGTGTCGATCGCGGCGCCGGGGCCGACGAGGTCGCTCCACCACCCGGCCGTGGGATGCCCGGGCCCGGCCGCGCCGCGCACGTGACTGTCACCGGTGAGGGCGTGCAGGATGAGGACCGCGTTGTCGCCCGCGGGGGAGAGCTCGCCCCACGTCTCGAAGGCGAGGCGGAACGCCGGGAGGGACTCGCCGCTCTCGGTCTCGAACGCCCCGAACGCGGCGAAGCGGCGGTCGCCGACCGGGTCGCCGTCGCGCCAGGCGCCGGTGGCGGGCGGGCGGCCGAGGAGGGACCGGGCGTCGGCCTCCGTCACCGGGGCCGAGGGCACCGTGTCTTCGGAGATCTGCCAGTCCATGGCATCCATTCTCTCCGGTGTCGGAGGGGTCGACCGGACTGTTACGGTCGCGGACCACGGCGACGGTGCTTGTCAAGAACCCGTTCCCTCCCGGGTGGGGTCGTCATGATCCGGGCATGGCGAACTTCCTCCTCATCGCGGCCTCGAGCGACATCGGTCAGGCGACGGCGAAACGACTGCAGGACGCGGGACACCGCGTCGTGACCACCGCGCGGGACTCCTCGCGGATCGAACCCGACTTCACCCTGGATGCCACCGACTTCGCCGCCGTGGACCGCGTCGTCGGCGAGGCGGGCGAGCTCGACGGCATCGCGGTGTTCGCGGGCTCGATGTTGCTCAAGCCCGCGCACCTGACCTCGCGCGAGCAGTACGACGAGCTCATCGCCGCCTCGCTGACCACGGCTTTCGCCGCCGTCCGCGCCGCAGGATCCCACATGCGCGACGGGGGAGCGGTCGTGCTGGTCTCGTCAGCGGCGGCCCTCGCGGGGCTGCCGAACCACGACGGGATCGCCGCGGCGAAGGCCGGGGTCATCGGTCTGACGCTCTCGGCCGCCGCGAGCTATGCCGCGCACGGACTGCGCGTGAACGCCGTGGCCCCGGGCCTCGTGCAGACGCGGCTGACCGAGAAGCTCACCTCGAGCGACATGTCGCGCAAGGTGTCGGAGGCGATGCACCCGCTCGGTCGCCTCGGCGAGCCCGACGACGTCGCGCGCGCCGTGGAGTTCCTCCTCGCGCCCGAGAACGCGTGGATGACCGGCCAGGTGCTGGGCGTCGACGGGGGCCTGGGGAGCCTGCGGCCGCGGCAGAAGGTGTGACCCCCGCCGCGTGAGGGGTCGGTTCTGGTCGCCTCGCACGCGGCTGCGCGACACATTCCGACCCCTCACGCGCGTCGGCACACGCGCGTCCATACACCCGCGAACGCCCCGACCCGGGGAGCCCGGGGCGGGGCGTTCGGCGCGTGCGGGTCAGGCGCGGGCGGCCTCGGACAGGCGACGCGCGGCGGCGAGGGCCTCGTCGAGGTCGGCCTTGAGGTCGTCGATGTTCTCGAGCCCCACCGACAGGCGCACCAGGCCCGGGGTCACACCGGCGGTGAGCTGCTGCTCGGGCGTGAGCTGCGAGTGGGTGGTGGACGCCGGGTGGATGACCAACGAGCGCACGTCGCCGATGTTGGCGAGGTGGCTGAACAGGCTCAGCGAGTTGACGAACTCGCGGCCCGCCTCGACGCCGCCCTTCAGCTCGAACGACAGCACCGCGCCGACGCCCTTGGGGGCGTAGTTGTTGGCCGCGGCGTACCAGGGCGAGGTCGGCAGACCGGAGTAGTTGACGGTCGCGACGTCGGGGTGCGACTCGAGCCACTCCGCGATCTCCTGGGCGTTCTGCACGTGGCGCTCGATGCGCAGCGACAGGGTCTCGATGCCCTGGATGAGCTGCCACGCGCTCTGAGGCGAGATCGAGGCTCCGAGGTCGCGCAGCAGCTGTACGCGCGCCTTGATGATGTAGGCGAGGCCGTCGCCGACCGCCTGCGTGTAGACCGCGCCGTGGTACGAGGGGTCGGGGGTCGTCAGGCCCGGGAAGCGCTCGGAGTTCTCAGACCAGGGGAAGGTTCCGCCGTCGACGATGACGCCGCCGATCGTGGTGCCGTGCCCGCCGAGGAACTTGGTCGCCGAGTGGACGATGATGTCGGCGCCGTGCTCGAAGGGGCGGATGAGGTACGGGGTCGCGATCGTGTTGTCGACGATGAGGGGCACCCCGGCGTCGTGGGCGATATCGGCGACGGAGCGGATGTCGAGCACGTTGATCTTGGGGTTGCCGATGGTTTCGGCGAAGAACAGCTTGGTGTTCGGGCGCACCGCCGCGCGCCACTCTTCGGGGTCGTCCTGGTTCTCGACGAAGGTCGTCTCGATGCCGAGCTTGGCGAGGGTGTACTTGAAGAGGTTGTAGGTGCCGCCGTAGATCGAGCTCGACGAGACGATGTGGTCGCCCGCCTGCGCGATGTTGAGGACGGCGAAGGTCTCGGCTGCCTGTCCGCTGGCGACGAGGAGGGCGCCGGTGCCGCCCTCGAGGCCCGCGACGCGCTGCTCGACGACGTCTTGCGTGGGGTTCTGGATGCGCGTGTAGATGTTGCCGAACTCGGCCAGCGCGAACAGGTTCGCGGCGTGGTCGGCGTTGTCGAACACGTACGAGGTGGTCTGGTAGATCGGGGTGGCGCGGGCCTTGGTCACCGGATCGGGCTGTGCGCCGGTGTGGATCTGCTTGGTCTCGAAACGCCAGTTCTCGGGTACCGACATGACTGCTCCTCAGCTTCTGGAGGCCGGGCGGTCGCCGTGGCCTGCTGCGAGCGTAGGGACAGCCTCCGACACCGACAACCGATGGGGACACGGGCCGTAACACCGCGCCGCGGTCCGGTGTCGGAGGGGACCGATAGCGTGGATGCCATGACACGACGCGCAGTGGTGACCGGGGCCAGTTCGGGTATCGGAGAGGCGACGGCGCGCCTCTTGCGCTCGCGCGGGTGGGAGGTCGTGGGCGTCGCCCGTCGCGCGGACCGCCTCGCGGCCCTCGAGGCCGAGACCGGGGTCGTCGCGCACGCGGCCGACCTGACCGACGCCGCCGACGTCGACGGGCTGTCGACCTGGCTGCGCGAGACCGGCGGACTCGACGCGCTCGTGCACGTCGCCGGAGGCGCGCGCGGCAGCGACCGCGTCGAAGACGGCGACCCCGAGGACTGGCGCTGGATGTTCGAGGCGAACGTGCTCTCGGGGCAGCGGCTCGTGGCATCCCTTCTGCCTCTCCTGCGCTCGGCCGCCGACGCCGGGGGCCACGCCGACCTGCTCTTCGTCACCTCGACCGCCGCGCAGACGGCCTACCCGGGCGGCGGCGGGTACAACGCGGCCAAGGCGGGCGAGGCGATGCTCGTGCACGCTCTGCGTCAGGAGCTCAACGGCGAACCCCTGCGCGTCATCGAGATCGCCCCCGGCATGGTGCGCACCGAGGAGTTCAGCCTCAACCGCCTGGGCGGAGATCAGAATGCCGCCGACAAGCTGTACGAGGGTGTCGAAGCGCCGCTCCTGGCCGACGACGTCGCCGACGTCATCGCGTACGCCCTCGACGCCCCCGGTCACGTGAACCTCGACCTGGTCACCCTGCGTCCCGTGGCCCAGTCCGCGCAGCACCTGCTCGCGCGCGGGCCCCTGACGACGCGCTGACCCGGGGGCGACCGCGCCGCGGTCGACAGCGGCGGAAGGCAGCCCGGTAGCGGGGTCAGCCCACCTCTCCGCGCGCCGCGGTGGTGGCGACCTCGACCTCCGCCGCGTCGGAGAACGCGACCTTCGGGACGAAGAACAGCAGCACGGCGGCGAGCAGGCCGCCCGCGCTGCAGATGATCCACACGGTGACGTAGCCGGCGAACGGTGCGGCGGTTCCGATCGCGGCTCCCGCACCGCCGGCCAGCACCACGCCGAAGATCGCGGACGACATGGTGCCGCCCATCGTCTTGGTCGTGTTGGTCATCGCCGAGGCGACGCCCGTCTGTCCGCGCGGAGCCGCCGCCGCGGCGGCGGCGGGCATCGCCGCGACCAGGGCGCCCGCGCCGAGACCCGCGATGCCGAGGCTCAGCAGCACCTGCCACAGCTGGTCGTGCAGGGGGAGGAGGAGGGCGTACCCGACACCGACGAGAGCCGCGGCCCCGATGAGCATGACGCGCGGGCTCGCGCGACGCGAGGTGACGGCGAAGAGGACGGCGCCGACGATGAGCGAGAGCAGGTAGGCGCCGACCACGTTCGAGCGCTGCGTCGCGTCGAGGCCCAGGCCGTAGCCGAGGGCGGGGTCGGTGCCGATGTAGGTGACGAGCGGCCCCTGAGCCCCGAGCAGGCTGATCCCGACGAGGAAGGCGGTGGCCTGCACGGGCCACATCTCGGGACGCCGGAGCATGCGGATGTCGATGGCCGGATCGGGTTGGCGCAGCTCGTAGCGCACGAAGAGCGCGCCGAGGATCACACCGACCACGAGGAGGCCGCCGATGACGAGGGGGCCCGGGCCCGCCGGCAGGCGCACGAACGACAGCGCCCCGGTGATGAACAGCAGAGCACCGGCGAGGATGACGAAGCCGCCGACGTCGAGGCGGCGCGGCTCGCTCGAGCGCTCGGACTCGGGCACCCCGAGCCAGATCGCGACGCTGATGAGGGTCACCACGACGGCCGGGATCGCCAGAGAGAGCTGGAGGTCGCCCCCGCTCGCGGCGAAGAAGCGACCGGCGGCGAGGGCGCCGAGGATGCCGCCGAACTGCAGGCCGACGACGAGGAGTCCGGCGGCACGGCGCGTCTGGGACACTCCGCGCTGCTGGCGGCGTCCGCGGTCGAAGATCAGGGCGATCTCGAGGGGCAGCCAGACGACGTAGAACCCCTGGAACGCCCACGCCACGAGGAAGGTCGTGAACGAGTCGGCGAACACCAGTGCCCAGCTCGCGAGAGCGGTGGCGATCGCCGAGAGCAGCAGGATGCGCTTGTGCCCGAACATGTCGCCGAGCTTGGCGAGGACGGGGAGGACCAGGGCCGACACGAGGAGCTGGGCCGCTTCGAACCAGTTGATGTCGGCGTCGCGGATCCCGAGGTGCGTGACGATCTCGGGGAACAGGGGGATGTAGAAACCCTGGAGGATGCCACTGGCCAGCTCCACGAGAACGAACCAGCCGATGAGACCCGCGGTCACCCCGAGTGCGGAGGTGCGCACCCGTGCGACCGCGCCGGAGACGCGCGACATGGCGTGAGAGTAACACCGCGAGCACCGGGGTCGACGGCGCGGGGGGACGCGCCGCGGAGCGCGCGCGGGGCGCCTCTCGCCGTCGCGGCGCGGCGGCCGGCCTGGAGCGTGCTATGTTCGCTCGTAAACGTGCAAAAAAGGAGCTGGCGCGAATGGGGTGGGACGCGCGGGCCGTGGCGGTGGACGGAGCGGGATTGCGCTCCGGCATGACCGCCGCAGAGATGGTGGCGCGGTTCGCCCGACTCAACGAGCTGGCGACCGCCGATGCCCTGCGCGAGTTCGCCGACCCCGGCTCCCCGGCACCGACCTTACGCGCTCGGATCGTCTCCGCGCGCTTGGCCGACGAGTCCCGCCTCCGGGGTGGTCGATCGGAGTCGCACGCCGATGCGGTGTTCGACCGCTGGCTGCGCGCGCACGGGATGATCCCGCATCGCGGCGTGGCCTGGGGCCGCGTGAGCACGCTCGGGCCATACTCCCGGCTCGTCCTGACGCTCGCGGCCACCATGCGCGTGGGGACGCGTGCCGCCCTCGTGCGCCTCGACCACGACGTGCGTCGCGTCACCCGGGCCCTCGAGGAGGAGGGGTGCGACGCGGCGTTCGAACAGTTCCATCGCGATGCGCGCGCGTTCGCCCACCCGTCGTTCCCGCGCGTGCAGGCGGGGGTGCTCGTGAGTCCGGTGCGCGGCTGGCGATGGAACGAGCGGGAGCGCTTCTCGCGCCTTCTGAACCGGCACGGCCTCCGCGCGCGCTCGGGATTGGCGGAGGACCAGTGCCACGTCGACGCGGGGGCTCCGCTCGTCATCTGGAACCCCCGTCTCGCGACCCTGCCGATCGGCGAGGCGCCCGTGACCGTCGCGGATCTCCGGGTGATGGCGCGGTCCTGAGCGCGCTCGCCGCGACCCGACGGCGATGTCCCGCGTCGGCCTGAACCCCGGGGCAGGGACCCGCGGCGGGGAGCGGTTCCAGAGTGTGTTAGTTTCTGCTTGTAAACGAGCAAAAAGCAGGAGCACCCGTGTTGAGCAGCGTCACTGCCCCCCGTGAGTCCGAGCCCCCGATGTCGCCGGAGCGTCTCGCCCGGGAGAACCTGCCCCTGGCGAAGTACCTCGCCGTCGAGAAGGCGCGCAGCGCGCAGCACGTCGATCTCGACGATCTCCTCTCGGCGGCGTACCTGGGCCTGGCCACCGCGTCGATGGAGTACGAGCCCGCCCGCGGCATCCCGTTCGGCGCGTACGCGCGCACGAAGATCACGTGGGCGATCCTCAACGAGATGCGCGCCGCCGACCCGGCGGGCGAGCGCAGTCGCGAGAAGATCGAGCGGGTGCGCGTCGCCGACGAGCTCGTACGGGTGCGAACCGGTCGGGCCGCGACCGTGGGGGAACTGGCCGCCGAATCGGGCCTCGACGCCGAGGTCGTGGCGAAGATGCGGGTCCTCGACGAGATGGTCCGCACCGGGACGAGCTTCGAGGTGCAGTTCGAGAACGACGACTCCCGGCAGGTCGCCGACCTCACCGACAGCGTCATCCTGCCCGAGCACGCCGTCGAGCAGGCCGAGAAGCAGCGCATGCTCGAGCGCATCGTCGACGCCCTCCCCGACCAGATGCGCCAGGTCATCCGCGGGGTCTACCTCGACGAGCGGATGGTCAAGGACGTCGCCGCGGATCTCGCGGTCAGCCACGCCTACGTCTCCAAGCTCCGACGGATCGGTCTCGGACTCATGCGCGAGGCCCTCGACGCGTGGGAGAACGGCACGACGCCCGATCGCTCGACGGCCACGAAGGCCGCCTTCTTCGATGGCATCTTCGGCTCCGCGCCGGCGCCGTCGGGCCGCGGCCCGCAGGCCGCCGCGTCGTCGAGCGTGGACCTGACGGGATTGGCGCTGCCGGCCTGATCCGACCGCACGGATGCCGCCGAGCGGGCGGCCCCGCGGAGTTCTTCGCGCACCTCGGTTACGCCCGGCCCGCCCCGTCGCGATGGTGGGGGGTGCGGGGCCACGGACGGCCCCGCTTCGAATACCCCATCCACGGAGGAACAACATGGGTCTTCAGATCGCAACCAACGTCGGTGCTCTCAACGCGTACCGCAACCTGTCGTCGAACCAGAACGACGTGTCGAAGTCGCTCGAGAAGCTCTCGAGCGGTCTGCGCATCAACCGCGCGGCCGATGACGCCGCCGGTCTCGCCATCTCTGAGGGCCTGCGCTCGCAGGTCAACGGCCTCAACGTGGCCGCGCGCAACGCCCAGGACGGCATCTCGGTCATCCAGACCGCTGAAGGCGCCCTGACCGAGGTCCACTCGATCCTGCAGCGCGTGCGCGACCTCGCGGTGCAGGCGGGCAACGATTCGAACAACGCCGATTCGCGCAAGGCGATCCAGACCGAGGTCACGCAGCTGACCGATGAGCTGGTCCGCATCGCCGACTCGACGAACTTCAACGGCATCGACCTGCTCAAGGGCGGCGACGCCCTGAGCTTCCAGGTCGGGGCCAACGGCGACGCGTCGTCGCAGATCACCGTTTCCCGCGGCGATCTGAAGACCGCTCTCGCGTCGATCACCGACATCACCTACGGAACAGCTGGCGCATCGTCGACGCACGCCCCGACCGCGGCGTTCGCGTTCGATTCCGCTACGACCGCGGCGGCCGCCGTCACGGCGATCGACACCGCGATCAACGAGGTGTCGTCGCAGCGCGCGGGCCTCGGTGCGGCACAGAACCGCTTCGAGTCGACCATCAACTCGCTGCAGGTCTCGGCCGAGAACCTGTCCGCCGCGAAGAGCCGCATCGTCGACACCGACATGGCGGCCGAGATGGTCAAGTACACGGCCTCGAACATCCTGGCTCAGGCGGGCACCGCGATGCTCGCCCAGGCCAACCAGTCGGGCCAGGGCGTCCTGCAGCTCCTGCGCTGATCCGCAGCGCTGACGCGCCGGCGACGCCCGGGCGGGGGATTCCTCTCGCCCGGGCGTCGCTTCACCCGGGATCGCTGCACAGACGGAAGACGGAAGACACCATGAACATCGACGGTCTGGCATCCGGTCTGAAGACCAAAGAGGTCATCGACGCGCTGATGAGCGTCGCGGCGATCCCCAAGACCCTGGTGACGAACAAGATCACCGACCGCACCACCATCATCAGCAACCTGCAGTCGTTGAACACCTCGCTGCAGAGCCTCGCCGACAAGGCGAAGACCGCGGCATCGGCGACCTCGCTCGCGCGCTTCACGGCGACGAGCTCCGCCGACGCCGTCACCGTCACGGCCGGCGACAAGGCCCGTGCGTTCTCGACCGCCGTCGTGGTCGACGCCCTCGCCGTGGCCCACGCCGTCGTCACCGCTCCCGGCGCAGCCGATGCCTTCGCCGGACCGTTCACGCTCGTCGCCGCCGACGGCACGGCGACCGAGATCTCGCCGACCGGCAGCGCGCCGGGCGATCTGGTCGCCGCGATCAACGCCGCGGGCGCGGGCGTCACCGCCACCGTGGTGCCGGGCGGCCGAGGGGCCGATGGCCAGCAGCTGTCGCGCGTGCAGATCACCGCGAGCACGACGGGGGCGGATGCCGCCTTCACCCTGCACCGCGGCACTGCCGCCGACGTCGCCGCCGGAACCGGACCCGACGTCGCGACCGAGGCGGGCGCCGCGATCGTCGCGCAGGGGACCGATGCCGTCATCCGCCTGTTCGCGGGGACCGCCGCCGAGCAGAAGGTCACCAGCTCGACCAACACCTTCGCCGGGATCGGCGAGGGCATCGACCTCACCGTGCGCGCCGTGTCGGCGCAGCCGGTGACGATCACGGTCGCCGCCGACCCGAAGGCCCAATCCGACACCGCGGCCGCGTTCGTCAAGGACATCGCGGCCCTGCTGACCCGCATCGACAACGGGTCCAAAGCCACCGTCGCCGCCCCGGGCGCCGCGACGACGCTGGGCGTGTTCACCGGCGACAGCACGGTGCGCGCCCTTCGCGGCGCGCTCGCCGGCGCCGTGCAGAGCCCCGTCGACGGGATCTCGCCGTCGACGATCGGCATCCGCGTCGACAAGGCCGGGACGCTCACCTTCGACCAGGACGCCTTCGCCGCGGCGATGACGGCCGATCCCGCCCGCACGCAGGCGGTCTTCTCCGCCGTCTCGGATCGCGTCCAGGCGGCCACCGCGCAGTACTCCGACAAGTACGACGGCCTGCTGACGCAGCGGATCACCGGTCAGCAGACGGAGGTCAAGACGCTGCAGCACCAGGTGGAGCGCATGGACCTGCGGCTCGACATGCGGCGCGCCACGCTCGAGCGCACGTACTCCGCGATGGAGGTGCGCCTGTCGGGACTGCAGTCGCAGTCCTCGTGGCTCACCTCGCAGCTGGCCGCCCTCACCCCGTCGTCGAAGTAACCGCGAACAGGAGACAGAACGATGCCCGTCACCACCCTCGCCCGTGCGCAGCAGGAATACCTCGAGCAGCAGGTGTCGTCCGCGACCCCCGAGCGTCTGGTCACCATGCTGTACGACCGGCTGCTCGTCGACGTCGAACGCGCGCGCGTCGCCCAGTCGGCCGGTGACTGGCCCTCGGCCGGCACGTACCTCACGCACGCCCAGGCGATCATCGCCGAACTCAGCGGCTCGCTCGACGCGAACTGGGACGGGTCGGACGGGCTGCGCGGGCTCTACACCTACATCACGGGCCGCCTGATCGTGGCCAACGTCGGTCGGGACGAAGCGGCGACCGAGGAGTGCGTGACCCTGATCGCCCCGCTCCGCGACGCCTGGCACGCCGCGGCCGCCGCCCTCACGGTCTCGTGACCCCCTCGTGACCGACGACGCCGCGGCTTGGGCCGCACTCCTCGACACCTTCGAGCGCGCCCTCGACGGCGGCGACGAGCACGTCCCCGAGGCCTTCGCGCGCCCCGCCGGTCCTCCGCCCGAGCACCTCGTCGCTCGCGCGCGCGCGATCCTCGAGCGGCAACTCCGCGAGATCGAAGCGCTCGGCATCGCCCGCGCCGAGGTCGCGCGCGAGCTCGCGACCCTCCGGCGGATCCCCCCGACGCAGACGAGCGGACCCGTCTACCTCGACGTGCGCGGGTGACCGGGTCGCTCCGCGCCTGACAGGGCCGTGGCGGGGCGGGACGGCATCCCTCCGCATCCGGCGCACGCGGTTACGCCGGGGCGTCCGCGTCGCGATAGTCGGGGCCGAGCACGGATCGCTCATCGCCTGGCCACGGATCGGCTCGCTTTCGACCGGAGTGCCGCGTGCTCGAATCCGTCACCTCAACCGCCCTGTCCAGCGCCCTCGACGCGCTGTCGATCCGGCAGCGCGCGATCGCCGAGAACATCTCGAACGTCAACACCCCCGACTACCACGCCAAGCGCGTGTCGTTCGAGGACCGGCTCAAGAGCGCCGTCGAGCAGGGCTCCGGACGCGTCGAGGCGATCGTGCAGCGATCGCTGGAGCCCACCCGCCTCAACGGCAACAACGTCAACCTCGACACCGAGACGATGTCGAACATCGACACGGTGCTGCGCTACCAGTTCGCCGCCCAAGCGCTCAGCGGCCAAGCGGCATCCATCACCAAGGCGATCGGGCAGGCCTCCGCATGAGTTTCGACGCGATCGGCATCGCGGGGACGGGCCTGTCGGCCCACCGCAAGTGGTTGGACGCCATCAGCGACAACATCGCCAACGTCAACACCGCCACCCCCGCGGGCCAGGACATGTTCCGCGAGAAGTACGTCACCGTGGCCGAGGGGAGCCGGACACCCGGCGTCTACGTCACGGGCGTGCGCGACTCCACGGCGGAAGGGCGCCTCGTCTACGAACCCGAGCACCCCTACGCCGACGAGAACGGCTACGTCCAGTACCCGAACGTCGACCTCGGCGACCAGATGAGCATGCTGATCCTCGCCCAGCGCGGCTACCAGGCGAACGCCGCCGTCATCGACCGCGCCAAGACCAGCTACGAAGCGGCCCTGCAGATCGGACGAAGCTGATGAGCCTTGCCATCGACCCGACCGCGGCGGTGGGCGTGACGCCCCTGAGCCCGTTGAGCTTCGAGCAGACCGCCGCCCCGGCTTCGGCCGGCGTCGGCGGAGCGTCGTTCGCGACCTCGCTCGCCTCCGCGGTCGAGAACCTGCAGACCCTGCAGTCGACCTCGAACGAGCTCGCGGTGCAGGCCGTCACCGGAGACCTCGACGACATCCACAAGGCCACGCTGGCCTCGGCGCGCGCCGGCGTCACGCTCGACCTCATGGTCGCCGTCCGAGATCGCGGCGTCGCCGCGTTCAACGACGTCATGCGGATGCAGGCCTGACCGTGCCGCGCGTGCTCACGAACTCGTTCGAGCGTCTCAAGAGAATCGTCGCCGGCTTCACCGTCGCCCAGCGCACGATCGCTGTGATCGGCGCCGCCCTGCTCGTCATGGGCGTCATCGCGCTGGGCAGCTGGCTCGCGAAACCGCAGATGAGTCCGCTGTTCACCGGCCTCAGCCCGAGCGACGCGTCCGCCGTCGTCGAGCAGTTGAAGTCGGCGGGGGTCGCCTACGAACTGACCGAGGGCGGAGCGACGGTCCTCGTCCCCGACGCCCAGGTCTACCCGCAGCGACTGGCGGCCGCGGCCGCAGGCCTGCCCAGCGACAACACCGGCGGCTACACCCTCCTCGACAAGATGGGGGTGACGGCGAGCGAATTCCAGCAGTCGGTGACCTACAAGCGCGCGATCGAAGGCGAGCTCGCGGCGACGATCGGCGCGATGTCGGGGGTCACCGCGGCCTCCGTGCAATTGGCCATTCCCGAGCAGAGCGTGTTCGTCGCCGACAAGCAGCACCCCACGGCATCCGTCTTCCTCAAAACCCAGGGCGGGTCGAGTCTCGACGACGACCAGATCGCCGCGATCGTGCATCTGACCAGCGCCTCCATCCCGGGGATGACGCCCGAGGACGTCGCGGTGACCGACCAGTCGGGACGCGTCCTCGCCGCCGTGGGACAGGGGCTCACCGGGTCCGCCAGCACGCAGGCCTCCGATCACGAGGCCAAGGTCGCGGGCTCGGTGACCAAGATGCTCGAGACCATCGTGGGACCCGGCAACGCCACCGTCAGCGTCAGCGCCGACGTCGCCAACTCGACCTCCGAGCGCATGGACGAGACGTACACCGCGCCCGAGGGCGGCGTGATGACGAACGAGCAGACCCGCACGCAGACCTCGACCGGCGGGCAGACGGGGGGAACCGGGATCCTCGGCCCCGACAACATCGCCGTGCCCGACGCCGGCGGTTCGGGGTCGTTCGAGTCCGAGGAATCCACGCGGAACAACGCCGTCAACAAGACGACAGAGAAGACGACCACCCCGGCCGGAGAAGTCACCCGCCAGACCGTCAGCATCGCGCTCGACCGCGGCTCGGTGCAGGGGGTGACCGCCGAACAGGTTCAGGCCCTCGTCTCCAACGCCGCCGGCATCAACACCGCGCGCGGCGACACGGTGACCGTGGAGTTCGTCGACTTCAGCCAGAGCGCCGCCGCGGCCGCGGCCGCAGCCCTCCAGGCCGCGGAGGACGAGAAGGCCGCGCAGGTTCAGTCGGAGATCGTGCGCACCGCCATCATCGGCGGGTCGATCGTGCTGGCAGCCGTCATCGTCGTCGTCGCCCTGCTGGTGCGGCGGCGGATGAAGCGCCGCACGCTGTACACCGAGGACGGGCCCATCGAGTACTTCGCGTCGATGACCGAGACCGAGGAGCAGAAGCTCAAGACCCTCAAGGGCCTCGCCGAGCCGATCGCCCTCCCCGCCGTCCCGCCGACCAAGGTCCTCCCCACGCTCCTCGACATCGAGGAAGAGCCCGAAGCTCCGCAGGTCCTGGTCGAGCAGCGTCGACGCGAGGTCGAGCAGTTGGCCAAGAGCGACCCGCAGAACGCCGCGAAGGCGCTCGCCAACATGATGGATGAGGCGATGGTATGAGCCTGCTCGACTCCCGCCCCGAAGCGGTCGCCGAGGTCGCGCCCACCGCCGTGACCGAGGTGCTCGCCGTCGCCCGCACCCCCCTCTCGGGGCTGCGGAAAGCCGCGATCGTCATGCTCAACATGGATCGCGAGACCAGCGCCGAGGTGCTGCGCCACCTCGGCGAGGCACGCGCCGAGCTGTTGGCGGGCGAGCTCGCCCAGCTGGGCAGCGTCGACACGGCCGCGACCGCGGACGCTCTCGCCGACTTCCGCCGCATCGCCTCGGGCAGATCGCTCATGAGCCGCGGGGGCGAGCAGTTCGCCACGGGACTGCTCGAGACGGCGTTCGGCCGCGAGAAGGCCGTGGGAATGGTCGGTCGCGTCCTGTCGCAGGGGGTGGTGTCATTCGACTTCCTCAACGCCGCCGATCCGACGCAGCTGGCCACGATCCTCGACGGCGAGATGCCGACCACCGTCGCCGTGGTGCTGGCGAACCTGCGGGCCGACCGGGCGGCGGCCGTGCTGGCCGCCCTGCAGGACCCCCTGCGCACCGACGTCGCCCAGGCGATCGCGGAGCTCGGCGTCGCCTCGCAGGAGGCGATCACCGTCGTCGCCGAATCGCTGCGCGCGCGCACGGGCGTGTTCGGCATGCGCGAGGCGCACGAGGCCATCGGCGGCGTCCAACCGCTGGTCGACATCATCAACCGATCCGACACCGCCCTCGAGAAGGCGCTGCTCGCCGGGCTCGACGACCGCGATCACGTGCTCGCCGAAGAGGTGCGCAGTCGGATGCTGACCTTCGCCGACATCGCGCGACTCGAGGACCGCGACGCCCAGCGCGTGCTGCGCGGGATCGACCTGCGGGTCCTCGCCCTCGCGTTGAAGGGCGCCGACGAGCAGATCGGCGAGGTGATCCGCCGCAACATGACCGAGCGCAACCGCGAGAACCTCGAGGAGGAGACGCGAGCGCTGGGGCCCGTCCGCATGCGGCAGGTCGACGAGGCGCGCGCCGAGGTCGTCCGCGTCATCCGCGAACTCGAAGCCGCCGAAGAGATCACCCTCTCGCGCGAGGACGACGACGAGCTCATCGAGTGACCGGTACCCCGATCGTCCTCCCCGGTGGCGGTCGGTTACCGCGACGCCGTCGCGTCGCGATAGTCCGGGAAGAGCACGGATCGCTCGTCGACTTGGCCACGGATCGGCTTCGCCACAACCGCAGGGTGACCGCCGTGTCCGAGTCCGTCTTCACGCCGCTGGTGCTGCCGCGCGTGGGCGAGGTGCGAACCGACGCCCGGACCGTCGCCGACAGGGCGCGTGCGCGGGGCTACGCCGACGGCTTCGCCGAGGGCCGGCGCGACGCCCGGGCCGAGCTCGAACGCGAGCGTCTCGAGGCGGATGAGCGATTCGCCGCGCGCGAGACCGCCGCGCAGGATGCCCACCGGGCGGCGCTGTCGGCGCTGGGCGACGCGCGGGCCCGTCTCGAGGACGGGATCGCCGCGATCGTGGCATCCGATCTGCGACGCATCGAGGAGCTCGCGGTCGAGATGGCCGCCGAGATCCTCGGTGCGGAGATGTCGGATGCCGCCCGCTCGGCCGCGCACGCCGTGCGCCGGGCCGCGGCGCAGACACCCCGGTCGGCCTGGGTGCGCGTGCACCTCAACGAGCGCGACCTGCGCACCCTCCGCACGGTCACGGACCCGTCCCTCCCGGAGGGCGTCGAGGTCGAGGTGGGTGCGGACGTCGACCCCGGGGGAGCGGTCGTGCGGATCGCGCACGGAAGGGTCGACACACGCATCGCCGCCGCGCTGGAGCGCGCGCGCGAGGCCCTCTCGATCGACGAGAACGCCGAGGCATCGCCGTGAGCGCCCCGCGCAGCCGCTGGGAGCGCGCGCTCGCCGCGACGCGGCCGCAGCGCTCCGGCGTCGTGAAGGCCGTGGTGGGCCTCGGCATCGAGGCGCTCGGGGTTCCCGCCGCCGTCGGCGATCGCGTGCGCATCGAGACCTCGGGCGCTCAGGAGATCGACGCCGAGGTGGTGGCCGTCGACGGCGATGCCGTGCGCTGCATGCCCATGGGGTCGATGTCGGGCATCCGCGTGGGTGCTCCCGTGCGTCACTCGGGCGCGGCGCTGAGGGTGCCGACCGGACGCGCACTGCTGGGGCGCGTCCTGGACGGCCTCGGTCGTCCCATCGACGGCCGCGGTCCGCTCGTCGACGCCTCCCTCGTCTCGCTGGCCAACTCGGCTCCCAGTGTCATCGGGCGGCAGCGCATCGATCGGCAGCTCGGGCTGGGAGTCCGTGCGCTCGACACGATGACCCCCGTCGGTGTGGGGCAGCGCCTCGGGCTGTTCGCGGGTTCGGGCGTCGGCAAGTCGTCGCTCATGTCGATGATCGCGCGCGGCTCGACCGCCGACGCGACCGTGATCGCCCTCGTGGGGGAGCGCGGACGCGAGGTCCGCGAGTTCCTCGAGGACGATCTCGGGCCCGAGGGCCTCGCTCGCGCGGTGGTCGTGGTGGCCACGTCGGATCAGCCGGCGATGGCGCGTCTTCGCTCGGCGTTCGTCGCTACCCGCATCGCGGAGCAGTTCCGCGACGACGGCCTCGACGTGGTGCTGATGATGGACTCGCTCACCCGTGTCGCGATGGCGCAGCGCGAGATCGGATTGTCGGCGGGGGAGCCGCCCGCGACCCGCGGCTATCCGCCCTCGACCTTCTCGGTCCTGGCGGGGCTGCTGGAGCGCGCGGGCACCGGCAGCATCGGATCGATCACCGGCTTGTACACGGTGCTCGTCGACGGCGACGACCACAACGAACCCGTCGCCGACGCCGCGCGCGGCATCCTGGACGGGCACGTGGTGCTCGACCGGGCTCTCGCCGTACGCGGGCATTTCCCCGCGATCGACGTGCTGGGCTCGGTGTCGCGCGTCGTCTCGAAGGTGACGACGCCCGAGCAGCGCGAGACCGCGATCGTCCTGCGGCGCGTGCTCGCCGCCCGTCGACAGGCCGACGACCTCATCGACATCGGGGCGTACAAGGCGGGGGCGAACCCCCTCGTCGACGCCGCTCTTGCGCACCGGGGCGCGATCGACGGGTTCCTCACCCAGCGGATGGACGATCTGACCGCGACCGACGACTCCTGGCGGCGCTTGGCCGCCCTGACGACCACTTTCGGAGGACTGTGATGACGTTCCCCCTTTCCGGCCTGCTGCGTGTGCGCGGGATCCAGGAGCGCGCCGCCGCCGAGTCGTCATCCCTCGCCCGTTCCGAGGTCGCCGCTGCGGAGACGGCGGTCGAGCAGGCGGTGTCGAGCCTGAGCGAGATCACCACCGCGATCGACGACGCCGCGACCCTTCTCGCCCTGGCCGCTGCGCGCTCGTCGGGGCAGGCGGCGCTCGCCGACCTGCGGACGCTGGCCCGCCTGCGCCGGGATGCCGCGGAGGCCGCTTCGGCCGCGCACGTGGAGGCGCGTCGTGAGCTCAAGGGGCTCGAGCGACTCGAGGACGCGCACCTCGAGAGCGAGCTCGCGCGGGAGCGCCGGGCCGAGCAGAGCGCCCTCGACGAGATGGCCGTGGTCCGCGCCGCGCGCGATGAGGGGAGTGCGGCGTGAGCGTTCCCCTGCCCGCCGTGGCGACCACCAGTGCGCCGACGCGGGCGACGCGTGCGACGGGGGACCCGGCGACCGGCGCGCGTTTCGGCGACGCGCTCTCGGACGCCGCCCGTGCGCTGGCGGCGGGTGACGGCCATCCCGCCGCCGCGCCGAGCTCCGGGAGCGGCCGGATCGCCGTGGCGGGGCTCTCCGCTGAGGCGTCCGTTTCGGGCGGTGACGATCCGGCCCCCGGTGACGAGTCCTCGTCGGAGGGACCGGATGCCGGGACCCCCGCGCCCGTGGCGATGACGCTGCTGCCCTTCCCGGTGCCGCCGACGACGCCGGGAAGCGGGGAACCGCGAGCCGCGGCCGATGCGCCGAACGCTCTGGCGCTCACTTCCCCGCCGGAGACGGCCTGGGCCGGCACGGCGGGGGAGACGGTCGCCCTCGGTGCCGCGGCCGGTGCGCCGCTGAGCCCCGTCGCGGCGGATGCGCCACCGATCCCCGTGACCGCGACCGCCGTCCTGGCGAGCGTCGGTCCGGCGCCCGGCGCCCACGACGACGCCGCGTCGCTTCTGCCTCCCCCCGACGAGCGCGCGGCCGATCGTGTCGCCGCGGCCGTCGCTCCCGCAGCGGTTCGCCCCGCTGCGGCCGGCGCGGCCCCCTCGCCTCGCCGCCGGGTGGGGCCCCGGCCGCTCCCGCACCGACCCCGGGCGCGGCCCCCGTGATCTCCGCTCCCGCGCCCGCGCCCGCCACCGTCCCGGCCGTTCCCGAGGCCCCCGCCGCGGCCTCGGGAACACCCGCCGCCTCCGGCCCGGACGATGCCTCCCCGGCCGGGGCCGCCCTCTTCGCCGCGGTCGCCCCCGCTTCGCAGCCGACGGAACATGCGCCGTCGACTCCGCCGACCGTCGCCACGACCGCGGTCGCCTCGGCGGCCCCCGTGCCGGCATCCGTCCCCCTCGCACCGTCCCCTCCGGTCGAAGCCGCCGCCGCAACGGTGGCACAGCGCTCGATCGCCGCGCAGGTCGCGCCCGCCGTCGTGCACATCGCTCAGCGCGCCCCGGGCGTCCACCAGATCACCCTCACGGTCAGTCCCGACTCCACCGGGCCCGTGACGGTCCGCGCCCACATCGGCGCGGGGGGAGAGGTGCGCATCGACCTCGCCGGAGCGACCGAGGCCGGCCGAGACGCGCTCCGCGTCATGATCGCCGACCTGCGCCGCGACCTCGCGAGCGTCATGCCGCACGCCCACCTGAGCGTCGGATCCGGCCCCATCGCCGACACCGGCGCGGGGGACCGCGGCGCCCCCGGTGGCGGCGGCTCCCTCGCCGATCAGCCCGGGCGCGGACGCGAGCCCCGACCCGACGCCGCCGGGTCGTCCGCACCCGGCCGCGCGAGCACCCGTCCCCTGTCCGCGCCCTCCGTCGCCCTGACCGGCGGCGGGCTCGACATCGTCGTCTGAGAGGACCCCCGCATGCCCGTCACCCCCATCGCCGGCGCACCCGCCCCGATCCCGGCGAACACCGCGACCGCCGCGGCGGCCGCGAGCGCGCCGAAGAAGGCCCTCGACAGCGAGGTGTTCATGAAGCTCCTCGTCACCCAGCTGACGAACCAGGACCCGTCCACCCCGATGGACACCAACCAGATGATCTCGCAGACCACTCAACTGGCCATGATGGAGCAGCTCACGGCGATGAGCCGCACCTCCACCGAGGCCTTCGCCCTCGACATGCGCCAGGCCGCCTCGACCCTCATCGGCCAGCAGGCCGGCTACCTCGACGCCAAGGGTGCTGCCGTCACGGGGATCGTGACCACGGTGAGCTTCGACGGCGCGATCCCGCAGGTCACCATCGGCGACGCGACCGTCGCTCTCGATGAGATCACCTCCCTCGCCACCGCACCCACCCGCACGTCCGCCTGACCACCCCCACGAAAGAGACCTCCATGCTCCGTTCCCTCTCGTCCGGCATCTCCGGACTCCGCGCGCACCAGACCATGCTCGACGCCACGGGCAACAACATCGCCAACGTCAACACCGCCGGCTTCAAGGGCGCGTCGGTGCTCTTCCAGGACACGCTCTCGCAGGCGGTCGGCGGGGCCGCGATCCCCGGCGCCGACACCGGCGGTCGCAACCCCGCCCAGGTCGGGCTCGGCGTGCAGGTCGCCGGCATCCGCACCAACTTCAGTCAGGGCGCGGCGCAGACCACCGGACGCGGGGGCGACCTGATGATCCAGGGCGACGGCTTCTTCGCGGTGCGCTCGGGCGGGGAGACCCTCTACACGCGGGCCGGAGGCTTCGGCTTCGACGGCGCCGGCAACATGGTCACCGCCGACGGGTCGTTCGTGCAGGGATGGACCGCCCAGAACGGCGTCGTGGCCACCGGGCAGGCGGCGGGCAACATCTCGCTGCCGCAGGGGGCGGTCTCGCCGGCCCGCGAGACGACAGCGGCGACGGTGACGGGCAACCTCCCCTCGTCCGCCGCCGTGGGCGACAAGATCGTCCGCGACATCGCGGTGCACGACGCCCAGGGGGCCACCACCTCGCTCAGCCTCACCTTCACCCGCACCGCGACGGGGTGGGACGTCACCGAGCCCGCGAGCGGCGCCACCGGCACTCTCGCGTTCGTCGACGGCCGCCAGCCCACGGGGCTCACCCTGAACGCCGGCGACATCGAGGTCGACCTCTCCACGGTCACCGGCTTCGCCGACATGAGCACGGTCGCGATCACCTCGCAGGACGGTGCCGCCGCCGGCACCCTGCAGTCGTACTCCATCACCGGGGACGGCTCGATCGTCGGAACCTTCTCGAACGGCCGCACCGAGACCCTGGCGAAGGTCGCGATGGTCACCTTCGCCAATGCGGAGGGTCTCGAGAAGGTCGGGGGCACGGCCTTCCGCGCCACCGTCAACAGCGGCGGCGCCCAGATCGGCGAGGCCGGACAGGCCGGCTTCGGCAAGCTCGTCTCGGGCTCGCTCGAGATGAGCAACGTCGACCTGTCGCAGGAGTTCACCAACCTCATCGTCGCCCAGCGCGGCTTCCAGGCGAGCGCCCGCATCATCACGACGAGCGACGAAGTGCTGCAGGAACTCACCAACCTCAAGCGCTGACCCCACGGCGCCCGACGCCGCGGCCCACCCGAGTTACCCGCGGTGGGCCGCGTCGCGATAGTCGGGGGCGTCCCCTCACCCATCGACCGGAGACCCCTCGATGATCACCCTCACCCGTCTCGACCACACGCGATTCGCGGTGAACCCGGATCTGATCGAGCGGGTGCACGAGTCGCCCGACACGACCCTGCACATGGTCGACGGTCGCGTGTACAACGTCGAGGAGAGCCTCGACGACCTCGTCGATCTCATCGTCGCCTACCGCGCGCGCGTCCTCGCCGCGGCATCCGCCCTCTCGGCACGCTCGGAGCTCTGACGTGGACATCGCTTTCGTCGTCGGGGTCGTGGTGGCCTTCGGCGCGCTGTACGCCATGATCACGATGGAGGGCGCCCACCTGAGCGCGCTCCTGCTGCCGGCGCCGATGATCCTCGTGCTCGGCTCGACCATCGGCGTCGGTATCGCCAGCCACACCCTGCGCGACGCCATCGCGGCGTTCGGCTCGCTCGGCCGGATGGTGCGCGGTCCCCGATCCGCGCCCGCCGCCGTCATCCCGATCCTCGTCGCGTACGCCGAGAAGGCGCGGACCGAGGGGTTGCTGCGCCTCGAGGACGAGCTCGACTCCGCCCCCGACGATTACACGCGCCGCGCGCTGCAGGCGGTCGCCGACGGCGTCGACGCCGAAGACCTGCGGACGCTGATGGACGACGAGATCGTCGCCGAAGCCGCGCGCAATCGCGTGGCCGCCCGCTTCTTCTCGGCCCTGGGCGGATACGCCCCCACCATCGGCATCGTCGGAACGGTCGTCTCGCTCACGCACGTGCTCGAGAACCTCAACAAACCCGACGAGCTCGGCCACATGATCGCGGCGGCGTTCGTCGCGACGCTCTGGGGCCTGCTCTCGGCCAACTTCATCTGGAACCCCATCGCGGGGCGACTGAACCGCATGGCCGCCGTCGAGCAGGAGCGCATGACGCTCGTGTGCGAGGGCATCCTCGCCATCCAGGCCGGTGGGGCCCCGCGTCTCGTCGAGGAGCGGCTGCTGGCCCTCACCACCTACAAGCCCAAGAAGAAGAAGGAGTCCCGGCCCGAGAAGGCCGCCGCGACGGGGGATGCCGAGTGAGCACCAGCCGCCGTGCGCGCACCCGGAGGCATGACGAGGACGACCACGACGAGCCCGACGAGCGCTGGGCGGTGTCGTACTCCGACATGGTGACCGTGCTGATGTGCCTGTTCATCGTGCTGTACGCGGTGTCGATCGTCGACGACACCAAGTACGAGCAGCTCAAGAACGGTCTCGCCGAAGCCTTCGGGCAATCCCAGACCGAGGGCGGCGGCGATTTCACCGAGGGGCTGGTGATCCCGCCGGAACTCCTCGTCGAGGACGGCGTCGAGGACGTCGCGATGCGGGCCGCCCGCGAGGTGGACACCCTCGAGCAGATGAAGGCGCAGATCACCTCCGTGCTGGCCGCCCAGGGCCTGGCCGACACGGTCGACTTCGTCATCGACGAGCGGGGACTGAAGGTCGGCCTCGTCGGCGCCGAGACCTTCTTCACCGACAATCGCACCGACCTCTCGGCGAAGGCGGACGCCGTCCTCGACGCCATCGGCGACGTGCTCGCCCCCGCCGGCAACCCCCTCAGCATCGAAGGGCACGCCGACCACCGAGCAGCCGTAGCGCCGTACGAGAGCAACTGGGAGCTCAGCAGCGGACGCGCCACCAAGGTCGCCCGCTTCCTCGTCGAGCACGAGGGCATCACCGGCTCCCGCGTGCAGGCCGTCGGCTACTCCGATCAGCGTCCGCTCGTCGAGGGGGACACCGCCGAGGATCTCGCCGCGAACCGCCGCGTCGACATCGTCGTGCAGTCCACCGAGGAAGAGAAGGTGCGTGCCCTCATCCCCGGTCTCGTCCAGACCGCTCCGCGGGGCTGACGCCTCGTGTCCCCGACCTCGAAGGAGCCCGCCATGACGGCCGCCGTCCGCGACGACCCCCTGCGCCGCTACCCCGACTACGACTTCACCCGCCCGGCCCAGCTCGGACGCGAGCATCGCCGCCGGCTCGAGGCGGCGTTCGAGGCGTTCGCGCGGCAGTGGGCGTCGCAGCTCACCGGCAAGGTGCGCATGCGCACCCACCTGACGCTCGAGGGCGTCGAGCTGATGTCGTACCAGGAGTACGCCGATACCCTCCCGTCGACGACCGCGATGGTCACCGGGGCGACCGCCGGACGCGAGGAGCCCGGTGTCGTGCAGTTCGATCTGGGCGTGGCGCTGACGTGGGTGGTGCAGATGCTCGGGGGCAGGAGCACCGCCCCGATCGAACCGCGCACGCTGACACCCATCGAGTCCGCGCTGATCCGCCAGCTGATGGACCGCACGTTCGAACTGCTGACCACGAGCCTGGGGATGCTGCTGCCGAGCCCCCTGACCTACGCGGGCCTGCACGACAACCCGCAGTACCTCCAGGTCATCTCGCCCGGCGAGGCGGTCATCGTCGCGCGGTTCGCGATGCGGATGGGCGAGGCGCGCTCGACCGCGACCGTGATGCTGCCGGCCGCCGTGGTCGTCGATCAGCTCGCCGAGAGCGAGCGCGACGCGGCCTCGGCCCATCGCGCGGGCGCGACCGTCGACCAGGTCCTCGGTGCTCCGCTCGAGGTGTCGCTGCGCATCGCACCGCGGGTCATCGCGGCGGGGGAGGTCCTGAACCTCGCCCCGGGCGACCTGCTGCGCTTCGCCCATCCCGAGACCAAACCCTTCGACCTCATCGTCGGCGACACCCCGATCGCGCGCGCCGTCCCCGGTGCCCAGGGCTCGCGACTCGCCTGCACGATCACCACCATCCTCGAGGAGACCACCCGATGAGCACCTTCCACGCCGCCGCCATGGCCGCCGCGATCGCGGCGAAGCTCCCCTTCGGCTTCCCCGTGCTGCCGACGCCGTCCACCGACCCGGGAGCGACCGGGCGGGCCGTCGTCGTCGCCTTCAGCGGCGCCCCGGGGGCCAGCATCGCCGTGCAGATCGCCGATCCCGCGGGCCTCGACGACGGGTCGAGCGGTGAAGAGCTGTCGGACCGCCTGCACCCCGCCTTCGAGGCCGCCGTGGCCGTGCTCGGAGCGGGCACCCTCGGCGAGG
Source organism: Microbacterium testaceum (assembly GCF_029761935.1). Lineage (NCBI taxonomy): Bacteria > Bacillati > Actinomycetota > Actinomycetes > Micrococcales > Microbacteriaceae > Microbacterium > Microbacterium testaceum. Next base: position 1,232,625 of record NZ_CP121699.1, on the reverse strand, counting down.
GGGAGGAGGTGGATGCCGCGAGCGTGTTCACCGAGGCCGGAGCTCAGGTGTTCGACCTCGTCCGCGAGGACGGCACCACCGTCGCCCGCGCGGCGATCCGCATCGACGACGCCCGCGCCGCCGCCTCGACGGCCGGCCCGGTTCGGCTCAGCCGGATCGCGGGGGTGGAGATGGAACTGGTGGTCGAGATCGGCCGCACCCGGCTCCCCGTGCGCGACGTGCTGAGCCTCGAGCCCGGCCACGTCGTCGAGCTGGACCGCGCCGCCGGGTCGCCGGCCGACATCACGCTGAACGGTCGTCTCATCGGGCACGGCACGGTCGTCGTCGCGGACGGAGATTTCGCGGTGCGCGTAGAGCGCATCATCGACCAGGCCGGGAACGACTGACCGTGGATGATCTGCTGCTCGCCGCGCGGACGGTCGTCTCGCTCGCCGCGGTGGTCGGGCTGCTGCTCTTCCTCGCGAAGCGGGTGCAGAAGGGGCAGGCGGCGGGTGACAGCCCTTTCTCGTCGCTGGTGCCGAAGGGTCTGGGGCGGCGCCTGCGCCCCCTCGCGGGCTTCGCGGCCCGCACCGGGGCGGCCACGCCGTCCCGGGTGCGGAGCGAGAAGATCACAGTGGTCGCGCGCACCGGGCTCGGGGGCCGCGCGCAGCTCGTCGTCGCCGAGTTCGGCGGCATCCGGTACGTGCTGGGCGTGAGCGAGAAGGGCATCGACGTCGTCGACACCCAGGAGGCGCCGATCGAGCTCGCCGAGGAGGACTCCGCCGAGCGCGGCGAGAACGTCCTGACGTTGACGGATGCCGGCACCCCGAGCGAGGGCGAGAGATCCGGGGCCCACGCGGCCTGAGCGGTTACCGCGCGGGGGCGCCGTCGCGATAGTCGGTGGCGAGCACGGATCGCTCGACCCCCTGGCTACGGATCGGCCTCGTCACCCACGCACGGAGTGCCGTCTTGCCCGTTCCCGCGTCGCGCCCCGCGCCCCGCCCCGCCGGGCGGCGTCGACAGTCCCGTCGCGGCCGCTGGGGGACCGGCATCCTGGGTCTGCTCGGCGTTCTCGCGGTGCTCGCCGTCGTCGACGTCGTCGCGGGAGGTGCGGCTCTCGCCGCCACGGGGGAGTCCGGAGGATCGGGCGGGGTCAGCATCAACGGCATCAATGCAACGCCGTCCGACAGCATCACGACGCTTCTGGGCATCACCGTGCTCAGCGTCGCCCCGGCCCTGCTGCTGATGATGACGAGCTTCACGAAGATCTTCGTGGTGCTCGCGCTGACGCGGAACGCGCTGTCGCTGCCCTCGATCCCCCCGAACCAGGTCCTGGCGGGACTCAGCCTCTTCTTGACGCTGTTCATCATGTGGCCCGTGCTGACCGAGATCAACCACCTCGCCGTCGCGCCCTTCACCGCGGGACAGATCGACTTCGGTCAGGCGTTCGACGCCGCGCAGGCCCCGCTTCGCACGTGGATGCTGCAGTTCACGCGCGAGGAGGACATCGCCCTGATGCATCGCGCCGCGCAGATGGCGAACCCCGACAGTCCCGAGGCGATCCCGCTGTACACCCTGATCCCGGCCTTCATGCTGAGCGAGCTGCGGGCGGCGTTCGTGATCGGGTTCATCGTGTTCATCCCGTTCCTCGTCATCGACCTCGTCGTCTCGAGCGCGTTGATGTCGATGGGCATGATGATGCTGCCGCCGGTCATGATCTCGCTGCCCTTCAAGATTCTGCTGTTCCTCCTGGTGGACGGGTGGGGTCTCGTCATCACCTCGCTCGTGCAGTCTTATCGGGGCGGCACGTGAATCCCGAAGCGGTCATGGACATCGGGGCGAGCGCCCTGATGCTCGCCGCAAAGCTCAGCGCGCCCCTGCTCATCACCGCCCTCGTGGTCGGTTTCGCCATCTCGCTGCTGCAGTCGATCACGCAGGTGCAGGAGATGACGATGTCGTTCGTGCCGAAGCTGCTCGCGGTGGGCATCGCGCTGATGGTGTGCGGCAACTGGATGATCGCCGAGACGGTCGCCTTCACGCACGAACTCTTCCAGCGTCTGCCGTCGTTGCTGAACGGCGGCGGATGAACATCCCCATCGACTTCACGTGGCTGGAGGCGACGGCTCTGGCCATCGTGCGCATCACGGCGTTCCTCGTGATCGCCCCGCCGTTCAGTCACGGCTCCATCCCGATGCGGGTGCGCGGCATGCTCGGAGTCGGGCTCGGCCTGGCGGTGTCGCCGGTAGTGGTCGCGGGGTACGAGCGGCTGGATGCGGGGGGCTTCCTCCTCGCGGCGGCGGGGCAGATCCTCGTCGGGGCGCTCCTGGGGTTCCTGGTCCTGGTGCTGTTCAGCGCCGTTCAGGGTGCCGGGTTCCTCGTCGACACGTTCGGCGGGTTCCAGCTCGCCCAGGCGTTCGATCCGGGGATGAACGTCAACGGCGCCCAGTTCACCCGCTTGTTCCAGATGACGGCGATCCTGCTGTTGTTCGCGTCCGACGCCTATCAGCTGGTCCTGGGCGGACTGTTCCGCTCGTTCGACGCGGTCTCGGTCGCGGGGACGGTGGACCTGTCGCGTCCCGCCGAGGTCCTGACGTCCGCGGTCGGGCAGATGCTTCTGAGCGCGGTGCAGATCGCCGGGCCCCTGCTGATCGTGCTCTTCCTCGCCGATGTCGGTCTCGGTCTCGTCTCTCGCGTGGCCCCCGCCTTGAACGCCTTCGCCCTCGGTTTCCCCATCAAGATCGCCCTCACCTTCGTTCTGGTGGGGTTCGTCTACGCCGCGCTGCCGGCGATCGTGTCCGCGATCGCCGATGACGCCGCCCGCCTGGTGATCGGGGTGACCCGATGAGCGGAACGGATGCCGGGGAGCGCACCGAGAAAGCGACTCCGGAACGGCTGAGGAAGGCGATCGCGAAGGGGCGGATCGGTCGCAGCCAGGATTTCACCGCGTGGGTCGGCATCGGCGCCGCCGCCGTCATGATGCCGGCGACGCTGTCATCGGCGTCGACCGTGCTCACCGAGCAGACGTTGCGGGTCGGGGCCGTGGCGAAGGACCCCACGGTGGGCGCGGCCGTCGAGGGACTCGGCTCGGCCATCGCCTCGGTGGGGCAGGTGCTCCTGCCGATGCTCATCGTCGTGCTCCTGGCCGTCATGGTCACCGCGATCGCCCAGGGCGGGATCCACCTGCGCGGCGTGCCCGTGCGGGTGGAGCAGTTCGACCTCGTCGCGGGCCTCAAGCGGACCGTGGGGGCCGCGGCGCTGTGGGAGGGCGTCAAGGCGCTCCTGAAGACGGCCGCGATCGGCGTGGCGCTGTGGAGCGTGGTCGCCGGTCTCGTGCCGGTCCTCATGGGCAGCGGGCGGCACCGCATCGCGTGGCTGCTCGAGGTGGCCGGCCAGGCCGTCGCGACGCTGCTGCAGGTCGCTGTCGTAGTGGGCCTGCTGCTCGCGGCGATCGACGTCTTCGTCGTGATCTCGCGCAACCGCAAGCACACCCGCATGACCAAACAGGAAGCGCGCGACGAGCACAAGAAGACCGAGGGCGATCCGCTCATCCGCTCGCAGCGCCGCGCCCGCCAGCTCGCGGTCAGCCGCAACCGCATGATCGCCGCGGTGGCCGACAGCGACGTCGTCCTCGTGAACCCCACCCACATCGCCGTCGCCCTGCGTTACGAACCGGGCACCTCGGCCCCCCGGGTCGTGGCCAAGGGGGCCGGCGTCATCGCTCAGAAGATCCGCGAGCGCGCCGAGGAGGCACAGGTCCCCATCGTGCGCGACATCCCCCTCGCCCGCGCGCTGCACGCGGGTGTCGAGCTCGGGCGCGAGATCCCCGAGGACCTGTACACCGCCGTCGCGCAGGTGCTGGCGTTCGTGCAGCACCTGCACAAGAGGGGCTCGCGCTCGGGGACGTTCGAGATGCCCCCGGCCGCCCTGACCGGGCGGGGACTGTGAGAGCCGAGAAGACCATGACACGAAAGAAGCGCACCGCATGATCGGTCAGTTGTTGTCGAAGGGCGCCGTCCCCGTCGGGGTGGTGGGCATCATCCTGCTGCTCATCGTCCCCATCCCCGTGGGGCTGCTCGACGTGCTCATCGTGACGAACATCGCCTTCGCGCTGCTCATCCTGCTCACGGCGATGTTCGTGAAGAAGCCCTTGGACTTCTCGGTCTTCCCGAGCCTGCTGCTGGTCGCGACGCTGTTCCGCCTCGGGTTGAACGTCGCCTCGACCCGCCTCGTGCTCAGCGAGGCGCACGCCGGTCAGGTAATCCAGGCGTTCGGGCAGATCACGATCAGCGGGTCGCTCGTGATCGGCTTCGTCATCTTCCTGATCCTCGCCGTGATCCAGTTCGTCGTCGTCACCAAGGGCGCCGAGCGCGTCGCCGAGGTGGGCGCGCGCTTCACCCTCGACGCCATGCCGGGCAAGCAGATGGCCATCGACGCCGACCTGAACGCCGGGCTCATCACCGACGAGCAGGCCCGGGCCCGCCGCGCGGAGGTCGCGTCCGAGGCCGACTTCTACGGCGCGATGGACGGTGCCAGCAAGTTCGTCAAGGGCGATGCGATCGCCGGCATCGTCATCCTCGTCATCAACTTCGTCGGCGGCATCATCATCGGCATGACCATGCACGGCATGGCGATCGACGAGGCTCTCGAGACCTACAGCATCCTCACCATCGGCGACGGACTGGTGACGCAGATCCCCGCGCTGCTGATGGCGGTGTCCACGGGCATGATCGTCACGCGCGAGAACGCCGAGGCCGAGCTCGGCCGGGCGGCCGGGCGACAGCTCATGCAGTCGCGCACCGCCCTGCTCATCACCGCGATGGCCGCGATCGGCATGGGGCTGATCCCCGGGATGCCGTTCCTCGCCTTCGCCGCGATCGGGGCGGGACTGCTCTTCGCCGCCTCGCGGGTGAAGGCGAACACCGACCGCGCGGCCGCCGACGCCGCCGATGCCGAGGCGCGGGTGGTCGCCGAGGCCGCCGCCACCGAGGGGTCCGACGACCTGATGGACACCATGAGGGTCCACGCGCTCGAGATCTCGCTCTCGCCCGACATCGTCGACCTCGCCGCGGGCGGGGCGGGGGACCTGCTCACCCGCGTGAAATCGCTCCGGCGCAAGGTCGCGCTGGAGCTCGGCACCCTCATGCCTCCGGTGCGCACGCGCGACAACATCGAGCTTCCGGCCGAGACCTACGCGATCCTCGTCGCGGGCGTCGAGGTCGGGCGGGGCATCGTCCCGCGCGGGCACGTGCTCGCGATCGGAACAGGGCTCGAGCATCTGCCGGGCTCCGCCGTGATCGACCCCGTCTTCGGTCTCGAGGGCAGGTGGGTGCCCACCGAGATATCGCACGCCGCCGACATGGCGGGGGCCACCGTCATCGACCGGGCCAGCGTCATCATCACGCACCTGTCCGACACCGTGCACGCCCAGGCCCACCGTCTGCTCTCGCTCGAGGACGTGCGCCAGCTCACGGATCACCTGAAGCAGACGCAGCCGAGCGTCGTGGACGAGCTGACGCCGGCCCTGCTTCCCCTCGCCCTCATCCAGCGCGTGCTCGCGAGCCTCCTCGCCGAGCGCGTCTCGATCAACGACCTCGGTCGCATCTACGAGGCGCTGGCTCTGCGGGCCAAATCGACGACCGAGGTCCCCGCCCTGGTCGAGGCGGCGCGCGCGGCACTCGGTCCGGCGATCTCCGCGCGGTTCGCCCACGACGGGCGCCTGCGCGTGGTGATGTTCGACACGCTCTGGGAACAGCAGATGCTCGAAGGACTCCGGCACGTCGAGGGGCGGTCGCAGATCGTGCTCACCGCCGATCAGACGATGCAGGTGATGGAGGGCGTCCGTCGGGCGGTCGCCGACGTCGATCCCGTGGGCGGCGAGCCGGTGCTCGTGTGCGCCCCCACCCTCCGGCAGGGGGTGCGCGCCCTGCTGGCGGGGCAGGTGGGCGCGATGCCGATCCTGTCGTACGACGAAGCCGCGGCCGGGGGGTTCGCCACCGACGTCGTGGGCGTGGTCCGTCCCGAACAGGTCGCGCTTCCCTCGTCCTGATCGCGGGGAACGCTCGTAACCGAGAAGAAAAGGTAGTCTGGCCCAGGACGGCGCCGACGGCGCACCAGCCACGGAAGGCGGCCACACGCACATGCTCGTACTCACACGACGCCCGGGTGAAAGCATCGTGATCGGCGACGATGTGACGGTGACGGTCCTCGGGGTGACCGCGACCGGGGTGCGCATCGGCATCGACGCTCCCCGCGACACCCGTATCCACCGCAGCGAGATCGTCGTGGCCGTCACGAACGAGAATCAGGATGCCGTCCAGGCGTCGCGATCCGCGGCCGCCGAGAGCGCCGTGCTCGACGCCCTGCGCGGGGGGACCCGCGCCTGATCCGCCGACGCAGGGGTTACCCGCGCGACGCCGTGTCGCGATAGTCGGTCCCGTGGTGGGCGCATCCGTCACACGACTCGACCCGAACGAGGTGACTCACGTGTCCGCTACCGACCTGAGCATGCATCTGCTGCGTCAGCGCGAGGTGCTCGAGCTCATGCTCTTCAAGCTCGAGGAGCTCGAGATGCTCCTGTCGACGGGGCGGACCCGGTGGGTGCACCACGCCACCGTGGAGGTCGATCGCGTGGCCAAGGCCCTCACATCGGCGACCATCGAGCGCGACGCGCTCTTCTTCGATGTCGCCGCCGAATGGGGAGCCCCCGAGGCGACGGCCCTGCGGGAGCTCATCGACGTCGCTCCCACCGACGCGTGGCGCGAAGTCCTGGGCTCGCATCACGAGGCCCTGTCCGCCCTCGCGGCCGAGATCGCGGAGAAGAAGGGCTCGGTCAACCAGCACCTGCGAACGGCCCTCCGAGTCACGCAGGAGACCATCGCCGGCCTCGGCGAGCCGACGGGGGAGTACGCCGCGAGCGGTTCCCGCGTCGCCGATGCCGGGTCCCGCCTGCTCGACGTGCGGGTGTAAGAGATGTCGACCTTCGCAGGACTCCAGGTGGCCGCGTCCGGCCTCGCCGCCGCTCGCGCCGGCATGACCGTGACCGGACAGAACATCGCGAACGAGACCACACCGGGCTACACCCGCCAGCGGCTCGAACAGACCTCCCTGACGGCGGCCGGCACGGCCGGCCTGTGGGCGACGGGCTTCTCCGTCGGCGGTGGGGTGTCGGTCCAGGGCATCGCGCGCCTCGGCGACGAGGTCCTCGACGCCCGCGTCCGGGATGCGCTGTCGGCATCCGGATTCTGGTCCGCGCGGGCCTCCGCGGCGCAGAAGGTCGAGGCATCGATGGCGGAGCCGACCATCGACGGTCTGGCGGCGAACCTGAACCGCTTCTGGTCGGGATGGTCCGACCTCGCGAACACCCCCAAGCCCGCGGCGGCGCAGGTGGTGCTGACCAACGCCCGCGTGCTCGTCGGGCAGATCGCCGCGGGGTACGACGCCGTGGTCGGGCAGTGGTCCGACCTGCGCGGTCAGGTGGATCGAGACGTCGACGTCGTGAACGTGACCGCGGGTCAGATCGCGACGCTCAACGGGCAGGTCCGCTCCGCCCTGCAGTCCGGACGCTCCGCCAACGAACTCGTGGACCAGCGCAACCTGCTCGCCCAGCAGCTGTCCACCATGATCGGTGCGACCGGGCGACTCGAGGACGACGGCACCCTCACCCTCCGGGTGGACGGCAACGCCCTGGTCAGCGCCGACACGAGCCGCACCATCGCCGTCGCGGGACCCCGCACGCTCGCGGACGGCGGGCGCATCAGCCTGGCGTGGGCGGACCGCCCCGATGTGCCTGTGGCGGTCACGGGTGGCTCCCTGGGCGGGGCGATCGGCGTGCTCGCGCCCGCATCCGACGGCGGCACCCTCGCGAGAGCGGCCGAGGCCTATAACGCGACGGCCGAGACGCTCGCGCGGGCGGTCAACGACCTGCACCGTGGGGGCCGGACCGCGACGGGAACCGCCGGGGGAGACTTCTTCGCGCTGTCCGCGACCGGCCCGGCCGCCCTCGGGCTGACGGTCCTCCCGACCTCCCTCGACCAGCTCGCCCTGGCGGCGCCCGACAGCGGAGCGCTCGACACCTCGATCGCGGACCGCATCGCCGGGTTGGCCACCTCCGCCACGGGCCCCAGCACGCAGTGGACGAGCTTCGTGACCTCTTTCGGCGTGACCGTCGCCGGCGACGTCCAGCGCGCCGACACCGCCGACCGCGGGGCGATCGCCGCCATCGCCGGGCAGCAGTCGCACGCTTCGGTCGACGGAGACGAAGAGACGATCACCCTCCTGACGTATCAGACGGCCTACCAGGCTGCGGCGCGTGTGCTCACCGCCGTCGACGAAGCCCTCGACACCCTCATCAACCGCGTCGGCCTCGTCGGCCGCTGACCCCGGAGACACCGTGATCGGACGCATCACCAGCAGCACCGTCAACCAGCAGGCGCTGCGCACGCTGCAGGCGGGGCTGGCCGACCGCGCGCGCCTGCAGGATCAGGCGACCTCGCAGCGGGCCCTCCGCGCGCCCAGCGACGACCCGACGGCCGCGGCCGCCATCCTCGGTGTGCACGGGGAGCAGGCTCGAGCGTCGCAGTTCTCCCGCAACATCAGCGACGCGCTCACGTGGGTGACCACGGCCGACACGGCTCTCGGTGCGAGCATCGACCTGCTCAACAGGGCGCGCGACCTCACGGCGCAGGGCGCCAACTCCGGGGCGCTCAGCCCCGCTGCGCGCGACTCGATCGCCGCGGAACTCGACAGTGTGAGCCGCGAGATCCTCTCGCACGCCAACACCACGGTGCTCGGTCGCACGGTGTTCGCCGGCACCGGCGACAGCGGCAGAGCCTTCGACCCCGCGACCTTCGCCTTCACCGGGGTCGCCGGATCGTCCGTCGAACGTCGTGTCTCCGACAACGAGAAGGTGCGCGTCGACGTCGACGGTGCGGACGCGTTCGGTGCCGGAGACGCCAGCGTCTTCGCGACGCTGCAGGGCATCGCCGCCGACCTGCGGGCGGGCGTCGACGTCGGGGCACGCCTGGCCGACGTCGACGCCCACCTGAAGCAGCTGGTGACGGCGCGCGGCGTCACCGGCGCACAGCAGGCGCAGATCGAGCGCGCCCAGGCCACCAACGCGAGCGTCAGTGTCGACCTCGAGACGCGCCGCGCCGCTGTCGAGAACGTCGACACCCTCGAGGTCTACATCAAGCTGCAGTCGGCCGAGCTCGTATACCAGTCCGCCCTGCAGGTCACCGCCAAGACGCTGCAGACCACCCTGTTGGAGTTCGTGAGATGACGGCCCATCCTCCCCTTGCGGGCATCGACGTCGACTTCGAGACGTCGCCCCCGGGCCTCGCCCCCCGGACGTCCTTCCGCCTCGAGCCCATCGACGGCGCCGACGGCCTGTACGCGCTCCGCTCCACGAGCGACGACCTGCGGCTCTTCGTGCTCGACCCCGCGCGCGGCGGCCTCGCCTACGATCCGCCGATCGCCTCGGCATCCCTCTCCGCCATCTCGGCATCCCCCGATGAGGTGCGGGTGTTCGTCGTGGCGAACCCGGCCGACGACGGCGTCTTCGTCAACCTGCGCGCCCCCATCCTCGTCAACGCCCGGACGGGGGCCGGCACCCAGGTCATCTTCGACGAGTCGGCGTACCCCCTCCGTGCGCGCCTGGGCGCGTGACCCGGCGCGCGAACACCACCTTCGTCACACGATGGTCCCGCGTCGAGGGACGGAGTAGTATCGACGCGAAAACGAGCAGAAACGACGATTCGTCCCCGCGACCCGAAACGCGGTGGCGTCGCCCGTCCGATGGCCGAGGCTTCATCGCCCCGGTCCGTCTGCCCCGGGGTCGTCTCCCGAAGGACGATTCCGGCGACGTGCGCGTCGCGACCGGCGAGGCAACCCCTCCGCCCATCGCGACGGCGACGCCTACGTTCGTACCGAGCACAGAGCAGGGGATGGTGAGCAATGCCCGTCATGAGAACCGATGAGCCCAAGGTGAGCAAGCGTGAGTTCATCCAGCGCGTATCCAAGCGCGCCGGATTGTCTCCGACGGTCACGCAGTTGGCCTACGAGGCGATCTTCGGAGAGATCCTCGATCTCGTGAACGCCGGAAACCGTGTCACGCTGACCGGCTTCGGCAAGTTCTACGCGCAGTCGCACAAGGGACACAACGTCGTGCTGAACATCCGCGACAACCCCGAGAGTCGCGGGCGCGTCGAGGACTACAGCGTTCTGAAGTTCTCGGCGACCCGTGAGGTCAACAAGAGGGTCGCCGCCCCTCGCGACCTCGGCGACTGACGACGCTCGGCCGCACCGATCAGCGGTCGAACGAGTAGCTGGCCTGCCCGATGAGGGTGAGGCTGATGCTCGTCGGCAGCTCGTCCGGGGTCTCGTCGTCCTCGTCCACAGCCTCGATCTTGTGGACGGGTACGGAGATGTTGCCGTCGTCCTCGAAGACGACGTCGCGAGGCGCGAACGAGAAGAACAACACCCGGTGGGTGCTGCGCAGCTCGATCGTCCGGCTCACGTCGCTGCGCTCGTGGAGGTTGAGCACCGATTCGTCCGTGAGGACCGAACCATCGAGATACGTCGCCTCGACGCGATATGTGCTCGGCTCGATCGCCTTGATGTTGAGGTCTTCGACGATGTCGGTGAACGTGGCGTCCGGATGATTCATCTCGAAGGCGATGGCGCGCAGGTGGTCGTAGGTCAGATTGACGCGACGTGAGAACAATGCGGCATTCTCGATCTCGGCGGCGGCGGCGAGCGGAGCCTGATCGAGGAGGTATTCGCGGACGTCGTCGGGGCTCGGGTAGTCGAATCGCATGTGGTAATGGAATCGACCGGGGCGGTTGACGATGTAGTGGCTGACGTCCTGCACGTCGTTGACGGTGAGGCAGTAGATCCGCTTGACCGACGACGTCCCGTCGAACAGCGTCAGGAACTGGTTCTGTCGATTCGGGCCGTCGAGCGGTCCGCGGCCCGACGAGAAGGTCTTCTCGAACTCGTCGAAGATGACGAGGCACTCGTCGAGGGTGTCGAGGAAGTCGACGATCCCCTCCGCGTCCTCGCTGACGAGGACGACCGGGATGCCGCTCTCGATAGCGCGCGCGGCCAGCATGCGCAGGAACATCGACTTTCCCTGACCCTTGTTGCCCGAGAGCATGACGCCGAGGTTGCGCTCGAAGCGCGAGTAGGTGCGGAAGATCTTGTCGACCTTCGCCTCGCGGCGGCCGTACACCTTCTCGGACCCGACGCCGAGGTCTTCGATGCGCAGGAGGCTGAACCCCTCCTTGATGCTGTACCGCACCCGATAGGTGCCCAGGGGGAGAGAGTCGTGAGCCTGGACGGCGGAGTCGTAGACCCGAACCTGTCCGCCGGTTTCGATGTAGGTGCTGCTCACTGCGTCGGGCTCCAGGGGGGAAAAGGGGCGTTCCGTGGGGGCGGTCGCTTTCTGAGATTTACATTAGCGTCTTCTCATCTTTGTGTGAGGATTGTCCGAATTTTGGCGCAAGCCGCGGCGCAGCCCCCGTCTTTCCGGGGCACTCGGGCTTGACCTACCGCATACCACGACGCATTCCCCGTCCGAAAGATGAGAAGTGGACAACGGCATTTCGCTATGGTCAGGAAAAAGCCGAGTGCCTCCCGACACTCCGACAGGCCGTGGGGGCCACATGTCAGAACCTTCCAAATCGGGTGCGACCGCGTTCCAGCTCACGCTTCGCACCACCGACACCGACGTCGAGCCCGAGGTCTGGTGTGCGACCATCCATTCCGCCCTCGCCGACGCGTCCGTCGACAAGCCCCGCCTGGCCGAAGCGATCGTGTACCGCGTGCACTACGCGAACCCGCGGTGGGTCGAGCAGCTGGGGGATGCCGAAGCCGACCTGACATCGATCGGATCGGCCTTCGCCGATCGCGAACTGATCTCCATGCTCGACGAGTCGTCTCTCTTCACCGACAACCTCTGCGTCATCGCCTCCGTCGACGTCCACGACGATGTGAACGCGACCGCCCTCAGCCATGAACTGGTGCGCAGCATCGCGCGGGTCTTCGACGGAGACACCATCGCGCTGTTGGGGACGCGACGGTGCGGTGCCGACGAATCGACCGACCCGTGGCTCGGCCGCGCGCACTGGGCGGCGATCGGCTTCGTGGACATTCCGGGAACGACCTCGATGATCCTCCCGGTGGGCTCGCGGTCGTAGCCGCCGCCCCTAGGGTGAAAGGCAGTCGACGAGAGGAGTCCGCCGTGACGGACGAACGCGAACGCCTGAGCTGGGATGACTTCGGGGCCGCCACGCGCGACATCTCGCGGGCGATCGTGGCCGACGGGTTCGAACCCGAGGTCGTCGTGGCGATCGCGCGCGGCGGTCTGCTCCCGGGGGGAGCGATCGCGTACGGGCTCGGCGCGAAGAACTGCGGCGCACTGAACGTGGAGTTCTACACCGGGGTGGGCACCGTGCTCGATGCCCCCGAGGTACTGCCGCCGGCGCTCGATCTGACCTACTTGTCGGGACGGCGTGTGCTGCTCGTCGACGACGTGGCCGACAGCGGCCGCACACTCGACCTCGCGGTGAAGCTGCTGAAGCGACACGACGCGGACGTCCGCTCCGCGGTGATCTACACCAAGCCGACGACGATCATCGCGCCCGACTACTCCTGGCGCGACACGTCGCTGTGGATCGAGTTCCCCTGGTCGCACCTCGGCTCTGTTCAGGAGGAAGACGCCGCGTGAGCGCGATGACCCTCCCCGAGCTCGCAGACGCGGGGCTCATCGACCGCTCGTGGGTCGAGGCGCTCACCCCGGTGGCCGACGACATCGCCGCGGTGGGGGAGCGCCTTCGGGCCGAGGGGAAGCCCTATCTTCCGGCCGGCGATCTCGTCCTCCGCGCGTTCCGTACGCCGCTCGACGAGGTCCGGGTGCTCATCGTCGGTCAGGATCCCTACCCGACCCCGGGCCACCCCATCGGTCTGTCGTTCGCCGTCGACCCGCACGTGCGGCCGCTCCCACGCAGCCTGACGAACATCTACCGCGAACTCTCCGACGACGTGGGTATCGCTCCAGCGCCGCACGGCGACCTCTCGGCGTGGGGCGCGCAGGGCGTCATGCTGCTCAACAGGGTGCTGACGGTGGCGCCCGGGGTCCCGGCATCCCACCGCGGATGGGGGTGGGAACGGGTGACCGAACACGCCATCCGCTGTCTCGTCGCGCGGGAGTCCCCGCTGGTGGCGGTGCTGTGGGGCAAGGACGCGCAGGGCCTCGCTCCGATCCTCGGCGACACCGCGGTCGTCGCCTCGCCGCACCCCTCGCCCCTGTCGGCGAGCCGGGGGTTCTTCGGCTCGAAGCCGTTCTCGCGCGTGAACGCGCTGCTCGAGGAGCAGGGCGCCGACCCCGTCGACTGGCGGATCCCCGCCTGAATCGCCTGCGGGCGGGTGCCGCCGCCCGTCGATCGCGCGCGTCATACGCGCGAAACCGCGACGCCCGTAGAGTGGCGGAGTGCTGGAAGAGGAGTACGAGAAGAGCCGTCGGCGGCTGCCCGCCCACCTGCGCCCGACGCCGAAGCCGGAGCAGCCCTTCGCCTTCGAGATCCGCCCGGCGACCGAGGCCGACATCCCCGACATCCGCGAGATCTACAACTACTACGTGCGCAACTCGGTCGTGACCTTCGACGAGAAGGCCTGGTCGCTCGCGAAGTGGCGTGACAAATTCGCGACCCTCCACAAGCTGGGGCTGCCCTTCCTCGTCGCCCAGTCGCCCAGCGGTCAGATCCTCGGATACGCCCTCGTGCAGCCGTGGCAGTCGAAATCGGCGTACCGCTACACGGTCGAGAACTCGATCTACCTGGGCCAGGCGGCCGCGGGCAAGGGCCTCGGACGCGCTCTGCTCGAAGCTCTCGTCGCCGCGTGCCAGGACCTGGGCATCCGCGAGATGGTCGCCGCGATCAGCGACAAGGGCGCCGACGCCTCGATCGCCCTGCACGAGAAGCTCGGCTTCACCGAGGTCGGCCGCATGGGGCGCGTCGGCTTCAAATTCGGACGCTGGCTGGGCGTCGTGTACCTGCAGAAGAGCATCCCGTCGAAGAAGAAGCCCCGACGGCGGCTGTTCGGCTGATTCCGCGCGGGTGCGGGGTGCGGTCGGGGCTTTCGGATCGCCGATAAACGCTCCGAGTGACGAGAAACGCTGTCTCACAGCGTTTATGACCACGGAAAGCGTTTATGCCGAAGGGTGAGCAGCCGAACGGATGCCGCCGGCGCGGGGCCTGAGCCCGCCCTGGGGCCGAGCCCGCCCTGGGGCCTGAGCCCGCCCCGGGGCCCGAGCTCGCGTGGGGCGCGAGTCCGCGCGACGCCTAACGAGGGACGGGGCGCGAGGGAGCGGCCTGCCGCACCTCGTCGACCAGGGTGCGCCAGGGTCCCTCCACCTGTCCGTCGTCGAGGCGCGCCTGATGGACGGCGGTGTCGCCGTGGTGCACCTCGATACGCCACTGGTAGCGGTCGGCGCCCCGGGACGCGGCGGGAGCTTCGTCCCAGGGGCAGCTTTCGACCAGCTGCTGCCAGCGGGGGAGTCCGTCGGGGTCGGGCTCGGCCCGCCACTGCTTCGACAGGCCCGCGAGACCACCGGAGCGCACGACGATGACGACGAAGCGTCCGGCGCTCTCGGTGTCGTTCTCGGTGTCAGGCTGCGGCATCCTCCTCGACGCCGACCCCGGCCCACGCGGCGCGGACGGCGGCGACCTCCTCCGACTTCTCACCGTACTCGCTGGCCGCGGCCGACAGGGTGGCGGTCGCGAACGCCGAGAAGTCCGCCGTGGGCGACAGCGTTCCGGCGGTGATCGTCCGGTACCAGATGAGACCGGCACGCTCCCACGCGAACCCGCCGAGCGCAGTGGCGGCGAGGTAGAAGGCCTTGTTCGGGATGCCGGAGTTGATGTGCACCCCGCCGTTGTCGTCGGTCGTCTCGACGTAGTCGCGCATGTGACCCGGCTGCGGGTCCTTGCCGAGCACGTCGTCGTCGTAGGCGGTGCCCGGTGCCTTCATCGAGCGCAGGGCCTCGCCCTGGACCGCGGCGGCGAAGATGCCCTCGCCGATGAGCCACGAGGCCTCATCGGCGGTCTGACCCCGGTGGTGCTGCTCGGCGAGGGTGCCGAACACGTCGGACAGCGACTCGTTCAGCGCGCCCGACTGCCCCTGGTACTCGAGGCCGCCGGAGGCCTCGGTGACGCCGTGCCCCAGTTCGTGCGCGATGACGCTGAGCGATCGGGTGAAGCCGACGAAGACCTCGCCGTCGCCGTCGCCGAAGACCATGCGCTCGCCGTTCCAGAACGCGTTGTCGTAGTCGTCGCCGAAGTGCACGGTGGCCAGCAGCGATCCGCCGGCGGCGTCGATGCCGTCGCGGGCGAAGGCGTCCCAGAAGAAGTCGTAGGTCTCGCCGAGACCGTCGTAGGCCTCGTCGACCGCGGTGTCGCCCGACGGGCCGTCGTCTTCGCTGCGCACGCGACGACCCGGCAGGTTCTCGGTGTTCGCCGCGTCGGAGATGATGCGATCGGGCGCCGGCCCGGTCTCGGCCACGAGGGTGTCGCCCTCGATCGACAGTCGCAGGCGGGATCGTGTCGGACGCGTCGGCCGCGGCACGGCGAGGGTCTTGCGCGCCGCTTCGGCGGCCCGGGCCATGCGCGGGTCATCGGTGGAGGCGAGTCGGTCGAGCAGGAACGGGGGGACGATACCGGGGGTCATGCGCCGAGGGTAGCGCCGACCTCCGACATCGCGGGATCCCTTGATCGGCGCGTGGGGGAGCAGTTCGAAGAGCCGGGCGGGCTGCACCCGCACCAGAACAAGAGATGCTCCGAGAACAGGACGATTTCGGTGGTGGAATCAGCCTGTCCCGGTGACACCTCCTGTTCTCGTGCCCGCCCACTACCCCGCAACGCCGGCGCGGAACGGCCCCACCCGTCCCGCAGCGCGAGCCCCGCGTCAGCCCGGCAGTGTCGGAATCGACGCCAGCAGCTGCCGCGTGTACGCCGCCTGCGGCTGCAGCAGCACCTTCTCGGTGGGGCCCTGTTCGACGATGCGGCCGTCCTTCATGACGACGACCTGGTCGCACACGTTCTGCACCACGCCGATGTCGTGCGAGACGAGGACGAGGGTGAGGTCCTCTTCGAGCCGTAGCCGCGCGATGAGGCGCAGGATCTGCGCGCGCACCGTCACGTCGAGGGCCGAGAGGGGCTCGTCGCCGACGAGGATGCGCGGGCGGTGAACGATCGCGCGAGCCAGGGCGATGCGCTGGCGTTGGCCTCCGGAGAACTCGTGGGGGAACCGCGTGGCCATGCCGGCGTCGAGACCGACCTGCTCGAGCACCTCGCGGACCCGCGCGCGGCGATCGCCCTCGATCCCGAGCGCCCACAGCGGCTCGCCCACGATGCGCTCGACGCTCATGCGGGGATCGAGCGAGGCGTACGGGTCCTGGAAGACCATGCCGGTCGCTCGTCGCAGCCAGTGCAGAGACCGCGCCGAGCCGCGGGCGTCGACGGCGCGTCCGTCGACCTCGACGGTGCCCGCGCTCGGCACGTCGAGGCCCAGCAGCAGGCGCACGAGCGTCGATTTGCCCGACCCCGACTCGCCGATGATCCCGACCGCGCTGCCCGCCAGCACCGAGAGGTCGACGTCGGCGAGGCCCACGGTCTGCTCGGCCCGGCCGACTCCCCGCGTCCGGGGGGTGGGGTAGGCGCGCGAGAGTCCGCGCGCGCGCATCAGCGTCTCGGTCACGGGGTCTCCTCTGCATCGTCGGCCGCGATCTCTCGAGGGGGGAGCTCGGGATGCCACAGCGTCGCGGTCGCATCGCGCAGCAGCGCCCGCGTGACGGGCGAGGACGGCGCCTTCAACAGGTCGGTGACGGCGCCCTGCTCGACCACCCGGCCGTTCTCGAGGACGACGGCGTGGGTGGCGACCTGCGCGAGCACCGCGAGGTCGTGGGTGATGAAGACGAGCGACATGCCGGCATCCTGGACGAGGGAGCGCAGGAGGGTCAGGATCCCCGCTTGGATGGTGACGTCGAGCGCCGTCGTCGGTTCGTCGGCGATGAGCAGCCGCGGTCGGCACGCGAGGGCCATCGCGATCGCGACCCGCTGCCGCTGGCCGCCGGAGAGCTGGTGCGGGTAGCGCGAGACGATGCGTTCGGGACCGGGGAGGGCGACCCGCTCGGCCTCGGCGACGGCGCGACGGAGAGCCTCGCGCCGAGAGACGCCCTCGTGGATGCGCACCGATTCGCCGATCTGCCGGCCGACGGTGCGGATGGGGTTCAGCGCCGTCCGGGGCTCCTGGAAGACCATGCCGATGTCGTCGCCGCGCAGGCGGGCCAGCTCGCGGTCGGCGAGGCCGAGGATCTCGCGGCCGTTCCAGACGATGCTGCCGGTGGCGTGGGCGCCGTCGGGGAGGAGCCCGAGGATCGCCAGGGCGGTCATCGACTTGCCCGAGCCGGATTCGCCGATCAGGCCGACGCGGGCGCCGTCGGGCACCTCGAACGACACGCCGTCGACGACGGCCCGGCCGCCGATCTCGACGCGCAGGTCCGTGACGGCGAGGCTCATGCGACCACCCCCGGCACGTGCGTGCGGGCCGCGGGGGTGCGCTCGCCGAGGGTGGGGTCGGCCGCCTCGCGCAGGGCGTCGCCGAGCAGGTTCAGCCCCAGCACGGTCAGCGTGATCGCCAGACCGGGCCAGACGACGGTGAGGGGGTGCACGGCGATGTAGGCCTGCAGGTCGCTCAGGAGAACTCCCCACGAGGGCTGGGTCACGGGCGCGCCGAAGCCGAGGTACGACAGCCCCGCCTCGGCCAGCACGGCGACCGCCATTCCCCACGACAGCTGCACGATGAACACCGGTGCGACGTTCGGCAGGAGGTGCCGGGTGAGGTTCTGCCCGGTCGACAGGCCGCTCGCGCGCCCCGCGAGCACGAAGTCGCTGTGCAGCACGCGTCGCAGCTCGGGTCGTGTCACGCGGGCGACGTTCACGCCGAAGCCGATGCCCACCGACCAGATGACGACGGCTAGCGAACCGCCCCACACGGCCGAGATCATCATGGCGATGATGAGGACGGGGAAGGCGATGAGGATGTCGACGAGCACGGCGACGCTCTCGCGGATCCACCGCGCCGTCAGCGAGCCGAGGGCGGCGAGGGCGATGCCCAGTACCGAGGCCACCACTCCGGCGCCGACGGCGACGACGAAGGTGGTGCGCGCTCCGGCCATGAGCAGGCTCGCGATGTCTCGACCGCTGTTGTCGGTTCCGAGCACGTGCGGCCACGATGGATCGCTCCAGCGCGCCCGAGCGTCGACCGACGCGGGGTCGAAGGGCGTCCAGACGAGCGAGACGAGGGCCGTGATGAGCAGAAGAGCGACGATCAGGATGCCGAATCGCCCGGTGCCGAGGCTCCAGAGCCGCCGGAGGGTGGTCATGAGGCCTCCCTCTGACGGGGGTCGATGAGGCGGTGGGAGAGATCGACGAGGAATCCGACGAGCAGCACGAACCCGGTGAGGGCGAGGAGCTCGCCCTGGACCTTGGGGAGGTCGCGCGAAGCGACGTCGGACACCAGCATGCGGCCGACGCCGGGGAGGGTGAACAGTTGCTCGATCACGACGGCTCCGACGATGATCCCGGCGATCTGGAGGCCGAGCACGGTGATGACCGAGAGGCCGACGTTGGGCAGGCCGTGGCTGAGCAGGGCACGCGTGCGAGTGAGCCCCTTCGCGGCGGCCGTGCGCACGTAGTCCTGGCCGAGGGCCTGGAGCGTCGCGCTGCGGACGAAGCGCAGGAGCATCGCCCCCTCGACCACGCCGATGGTGAGCGCGGGGAGGATGAGGGCGCGGAACGCGGCCGCGGGGTCGTTCCATCCCGCGCGGGGGAACCCTTGGGGCGGGAGCCAGCCGAGCCACACCGCGAAGACGACGACGAGCATCATGCCCGCCCAGACCACGGGCACCGCCGCCAGCGCCTGGGCCCCCACGCTGAGCGCCGTCCCCCCGGCTCGCCGCCGGCCGAGGGCCGAGAGCACACCGAACGGGATACCGACGATCAGCGCCACCGTCAACGACATCGCCGCGAGGGGGACGGTGACGCGCGCCTTGTCGGCCAGTTCGGATGCGACGGAGGTGCCGGTGATGAGCGAGGTGCCGAGGTCGCCGCGGATCAGTCCGCCGATCCAGTCGAGGTACTGCGTCCAGAGCGGCGCCTCGAGGCCGAGGCTCGACCGCAACGCCGCGACCTGTTCGGGGGTCGCCTCGGTGCCGGCGATGAGCTGTGCCACATCGCCCGGGAGCACCCGCAGCGAGACGAAGATCAGCACGCTGGCCACGGCCAGGCCCAGCACGAGCAGGCCCAGCCGTGTCAGCGTGTAGCGGATCACTCCGCCGCGACCGTCACGCCGGCCAGGGGCAGGCGCACGTTGAGGGAGTTCTTCGGGAAGTTCGCCACGTTCGTGCCCACCGCGGTCAGCGGGGTCGACAGGAACAGCCAGTCGGCGGCATCCTCGTCGCTCACGATGCGGGCGGCCTCGGCGAGCAGGTCGGAGGACTGCTGCTCGTCGGTGGTCGCCAGCGCCTGGGAGTAGAGGCCCTGCACCTCGGCGTTGTCGTACCCGAAGTAGTACGAGGGGTTCGCCCAGTTGCCGAAGTCGCGGGCTTCGACGTGGCGCACGAAGCTGAGGTCGTAGTCGTGGTTCTGGTAAACGTCCTGCAGCCAGGCGCTGAAGTCGACCGAGTCGACCTTCAGGGTCACTCCGACGTCGGCGAACGACGACACCAGGAAGGTCGGGATCGTCGTCGGGTAGACATTGGGGATGGTCAGCGTGAGGTTCAGGTTCTCGGCCCCGGCCTGGGCGAGCAGCTCACGGGCGCGGTCGGGGTTGTACGAGATGCTGCCCGACAGGTCTTCGTATCCCGGGTCGAGCGGGGCGATGGGGCCGTACAGCTCGCTGCCCGATCCGAGGGTGTCGATGAGCGCCTTGTGGTCGATCGCCAGGCGCAGCGCCTCGCGCACACGCTGGTCGTTCAGCGGGGCCCGCTGGTTGTTGAAGGCCAGCGTGCCCTTGTCGGTGGTCAGGCCCGACTCGATCGTGAAGTTGTTCGTGCCCTCGATCTGTCCGCGCAGTTCGGGGTCGATCTCGAGGGCGACGTCGACGTCGCCGGCGACCGCGGCGTTGGTGGCGGCGCTCTGGTCGGGGATGTAGTCGAGGACGACCTCGGCGACTCCGGCCTTATCGCCCCAGTAGCCGTCGTAGCGCGAGAGGGTCAGGCTCTGTCCCGCGTTGCGGCTCTCGACGCGGAAGGGACCGGTGCCGTTGGCGGCGGTCTGGAAGTTGGTGGTGTCGCCGCTCTTGAAGATGAGTCCGGCGCGACCGGTCATCGCGAAGAGGAAGTCGATGTTCGGCTGGGCGAGCGTCACGACGACCGTGGAGGCGTCGGGCGAGGCGATGGACGCGACGTTCTTCAGGTCGGAGCTGCTTTGGATGGTGGGGTCGTCCTTCGCCGTCTGCAGCGAGGTGACCACGTCGTCCGCGGTGAGGGCGCTGCCGTCGTGGAAGGTCACGCCCTGCCGGAGGGTGAAGGTGTACGTGAGGCCGTCGGGCGACACCGCCCAGGCGGTGGCGAGGGCGGAGACGATCGCGTTGGAGTCGTCGCCGTTGCGGGTGACGAGGCCCTGGTACACGTTGTCGACGAGCGCCTGCTCGAGCGAGGCGCCGCTGGTGTGGCGGATGTCGAGGTTGGCCGGCTCGAGCGACAGACGCACCGTGAGGGTGGCGTTCGGGTCGGCTTCTCCGGTGGGGTTCGGCGTGGTGTTCGAGCCGGTGCACGAGGTGAGCAGGAGCGCTCCGATCAGGAGCATGCTCGTGGCGAGAGCGGTGCGGCGCAGCATTGCGGGGTGTGTCCTTTCGCAGGCCGAGGCATCGGGGTGCTGTGGATGCCGAGCAGGGGTGGCAACAGCCTACTTTCACCCGTCTGCGCTCGACGCCCTCTGTGACGGAGCGCGACGCGAGATGACGGGGAACGGCAGGGAAGGTCAGGGGGAGGGGAGCAGGGAGCGGACGAGATGCGCGAGACCCTCCGGGTCCTCCTCCTGCGCGTTGTGCCCGGTCGGGAGCGCGTGCACGACGGCCCCGGGCACGCGACGCTCGAGCTCCTCGGCATCCGGGATCGTGACGAATCCGCGCTCGCCGCGGATGAGGGTGACGGGGGCCGTCACCTCGGCCAGGTCGTCCCATCCGGTCGCCGAGAGCACGGCTTTCACCGCGTCGGGGGTGGTGGGATCGGCTCCGGCGTTCGCGGCGGCCGCGGCGAGGTGCGCGAAGTGGTGCTTCCACTCCACCCGGCCGTCCGGGCGCAGCCGGGAGTTCAGGAAGACACCGCGGGCGGCGGCCTCGGGTGAGCCGCCGAGGCCGAACGAGAGGGCGCGTTCGACGAGTTCCTCGCGCGACGCCCAGTCGGTCGGACCGGCGAAGAACGCGCGGATCTGCGCGGGCCCGGCGCTCGGATCGACTCCCGGCGTGATGTCGACGATCGCGAGGCGCGAGACGAGATCGGGACGGGATGCCGCGACCGCGGCCGCCGTGAGCCCCCCGAGCGAGTGGCCCACGAGCACCTGGGCACCGCTGGTCCACTCCCCGAGGGCGGTGACGACGTCGGGGGCGAGCACGCGTGCGACGTACGCCGCATCGTCCCGCCACGAGGAGTCGCCGTGACCCGGCAGGTCGAGGGCGAGAGCGGGGACCCCGAGGTGCAGGAGGGTCGTGTCCCACGTGTGGGCGTTCAGGCCGGCGCCGTGCAGCAGCGTCACCGCCGGGGGAGCGTCGCCCCACCGCAGCCCGCTGAGGGTGCGCCCGTCGGGGAGCGTGAGCTGCACCCGTTCGACGGAGGGGAGGTCGCGACCGAGATCGGTCGCCTGGGCGGGAAGGAACGAGAACTCGTCGCGCTCGGGCATTCGACCAGCCTGGCACCGCGGGCGGGATGCCGCCACCACCGCGCCGTACGACGTCACCGATCACCCGTCCCGACCCCGCGGGGCCGCCGTAGGCTGTGGCCATGGGTGAAGAACGGCGCGTGCACCTCTCGAAGTCGGCTCCCGAGGCGTATGCGGCCCTGCGCTCGTTCTCGACCACTGTGGGGCGACTGGCCGCCGACGCGGGCATCGACGCCCGCTTGCGCGAGATCGTGCAGATCCACGCCTCGCAGCTGAACGGATGCGCCTACTGCGTGCGGGTGCACGTCGATGCCGCGGTGAAAGCCGGACTGGACGCCGATGTGATCGCGCAGATCGCGACCTGGCGCGAGTCGGGCGTCTTCGACGCGCGCGAGAGGGCCGCGCTCGAGCTGACGGAGTCTTTCACCTTCATCCACGAGGGCGGCATCCCCGACGAGGTGTACGACCAGGCCGGCGGCATCCTCAGCGAGCAGGAGTACGTCGCGCTCAGCTGGGTCCTCGTCGCCATCAACGCCTTCAATCGCGTCGCCATCGCAGGTCGGTACCCCGTTCCTCCACGCGCCGCGCCCGCGGAGAACGCGGTTCGGGATGCCACGCCCCCGGCGTCACCGCACGTGCACGCGGACGGTGCGCCGTGAGCGGCTCGCTCGTCTCGGGGGCGGTGAACTTCCGCGACGTCGGCGGCCTCCCCGCGGGCGGAGGTCGCACGCGCTCGGGCGTGCTCTACCGCTCCGGCAACCTCGTCGCGGTCGACGAGGCGGGCGCGCGGACCCTCCGAGAACTCCGCATCCGGAGGGTGATCGATCTGCGCGACGAGTCCGAGGTCGCCCACGCGCCCAGCCGACTCGACGACGGGGTCGAGATCCAGCACGAACCGCTCTTCCTCGGGTCGGTCGCCTCGTTCTTCGCGCGCGACCTGAGCCTCGACGACATGTACGCCGCCCTGGTCGACGACTCCGCCGATCGGGTCGTCTCGGCGGTCCGCGGCATCCTGAACGCGCAGCCCGTACTCGTTCACTGCACGGTGGGGAAGGACCGCACCGGGGTCACGGTCGCGGTCGCGCTCGCCGCGGCCGGTGTGGATCGCGAGGCGGTGATCGCCGACTACGCCCGCACCGAGGACTTCCTCTCCGCCGAGCGCAACGCGCGGGTGCTCGCCGCGATCCGTGCCGTCCATCCCGGCAACGTGCACGCCGAGGCGCTCGCGACCCGCTCGCCGGCGCCGGTCATGCGGGTCCTGCTCGATCGCCTCGATCGGGAGTTCGGTTCCGCAGCGGGGTATCTGCTCGCCAACGGGATGAGCGCGGCCGAGATCGAGCGGCTCCGCGAGGTGCTGATCGACTGAGCGGCGCGATCGCGCCGTCGTGTCGACGTCGAGATACTGAGCGTGAACACAGGTTAGGCAAACCTATGTCGCGGGTATAGTGGAGTCATCATGTCGATCTCCACCGAGCACAACGCCGCCGCGTGCCGCGCGTCGCGGCACACCCGCGTGCAGCACCTCGTGACGGCCGACGAGACCTCGCTCGCCGAGCTCGAGGCCCTGCTCGCGACGCTGCCGATCTGCTCGACCGGTCGCGTGTTCGTGGAGGTCCCCGACGCGTCGTGGATCGGCTCGATCGCGGCCCCCGCGCGCATGACGCTCACGTGGCTCGACCGCTCGCGCCGCGGCGGCGCTCCCGGCACGGGCCGTGGCTGCGCCGCGGGCGAGGCGCTGTCGCGTGCGGTGTCGGGCTGGGCTGGCGAGATGCTGTGCTGCGACGACGACGCGACGCGCGTCATCCTGCTCGGGGGCTACCTGGGTACGGCCGAGATCGTGGACGAACTCGTGACCCGTCACGGCGTCGACGCGCAGGCCATCCACACGCCCGAGCGCTTCGGCCTCGCCACCGCGCGCTGACGCGCCTTCCGATCGCGCGGGGTCCGCTCGACATGCGTCACCGACGGCTGTGTCACGCGGCTCACCGACGACGTATGCGGCGGGGTCAGCTCCCGCGGGGCACGTAGTTGCCCTCGACGAGACCCGCCTCGATCTCGAATCTGTTGTGCAGGGGGTCGCGCCCGGCCAGCGCGTACAGCACCGGCATGAGGAATCCGTATCGCCGCCACTGACGGCGGTGCACGGCTTCGTGCCCGAGCACCGTGTCGGTCGGCCGATCGTCGCCGGTGAGGAAGCATCCGCCCACGCACACGCCCCCGCGAGGGAACGCCCACGAGGGCAGCCCGCGGAACACCCACAGGCCCTGACGCTTCTCGATGCGTCCCGTGCTCCACAGCGAGCCCCAGACCCATCCGACGGTGCACCCGTACCAGTACCCGACCCGGCTTACGGGGGAGTCGAGCAGAACGCCGGGGATGAACCGGTCGAGTCGGCGGCCGCGCGCGACAGCCCTGTCGGCGCGCTGGCGCCAGCCCGCGGGAGGCGGGGGGAGGGGGCTCACGCCAGGGCCCCGATCAGTCGGAGGATCGTCCCCAGGTCGTCGACGGCCGCCGCGGGCGACGAGGGGGAGAACTCGGTGAGAGTGGCGCCCGCCATCGGGAGGCGCTCTCGAAGGCGGCGAACGGATGCCACGACGTCGGCGGTGCGCGCGCCGAAGGGCACGGCCTGTGCGACGCCGGCGATGTCGGCGGGATCGAGCGCGTCGAGATCGATGTGCACGTGGGTGCGAGTCGCACCGGTGGCCGCGACCGCGTCGGCCAGAGCGTCGGGGGACGACAGCTCGTCGGCGCGGACGACGGTGATCCCGTGGCCGGCGGCGAACGCTTCTTCTTCGGGGTCCCAGGCGCGTGTGGCCACGAGGACGAGGCGCGACGGCGCGATGCCCGGGTCGAGACGCACGAGGTCCTCGCCCTCGCCCGCGATCGCGCGGAGCACCATGCCCGTGAAGGCGCCGCTGGGGGAGGACTCGGGGGTGTTCAGGTCGGGATGCGCGTCGATCCACACGACCGCGAGATCGTCGCCCGCGATGGCCGAGACGGCACCCAGGGCGACCCCGCAGTCGCCGCCCACGACGACGGCCGTCTCGTCGGAGGCGCGAACGGCCTCCTCGATGCGATCGCGCATGCGGACGATGGCGCTGAGGCGCTGCACGCGGCTGCCTTGAGCGTCGCCGGCCTCGGTCGGCGCGGCGAGCACGGTCGTCGAGGCGCGCGGAAGGTCGCCGGCGATCGCCTCGGCGCCATCGACGAGCTGCATCGCCCGCGACGAGGACGAGCCCTGCCACTGCGGGGCGACGATGAATCGGGTCATGCGGCTTCCCTCACGCCGGAGACGCGAGTGCATCGCCCGGTCGACCGGGCGATGCACTCGCGGGGGTGAATCAGACCTGGTCGGGGCTCGGGGCGTCGATGGCCGCGCGCTGCGGGCCGCCGACCTTGAGAGCCGCCAGACGTGCCTCAACCTCGGTGAGCTCGCCCACGTCCTCGAGGGCGTTGAACTGCGCGTCGATGCTCGAAGCGGCGAGCTCCTGCTTGCCGGCGGCGAGGGCCTCCTGGCGGCGGATCTTGTCTTCGAAGCGGCCGAGCTCGCTCGTCGGGTCGAGCACGTCGATCGACTTGACGGCGTCGTGCACCTTGTTCTGCGCCTCGGCGACCTTGGCGCGAGCGGTGAGCTCGTTGCGCTTGGCCTTGAGCTGCTCGAGCTTGGTCTTCATACCGTTCAGGCCGTCTTTGAGCTTGTCGACGACCTCGGTCTGCGCGGCGATCGTGGGAGCGGCGGCCTTGGCCTCTCCCTCGGCGGTGATCTGACGCTGGAGGGCGATCTTGGCGAGGTTGTCGAACTTGTCGGCCTCGCTCAGGTTGCCGCCGGCGCGCAGTTCGTCGCCCTTGCGGCTGGCGGCGAGGGCCTTGTTGCCCCACTCGGCCGCCGCCTGGACGTCTTCCTGGTGGTCGCGCTCGAGCAGACGGAGGTTTCCGATCGTCTCGGCGATGGCCGACTCGGCGTCGGCGATCGAGTTCGAGTAGTCGCGGACGAGCTGGTCGAGCATCTTCTGCGGGTCCTCGGCCTGGTCGAGGAGCGCGTTGACGTTCGCGCGGACGAGGGTCTGGATGCGACCGAAGATGGACTGCTTGGCCATGCGGGGTGTTCCTTCCTGAGGGCGACGGTGTCGAGTCTGGTGGCGGTTACTACGAATTGTCTGTGATCGGGCGGCGGTGCCGCGAGGGGTGGACTAGCGGCGCGATCCCCGTCCGCCGCCGGCGCGACTGCGGCCGCCGCCGGAGAAGCCTCCGCCTCCGCCGCTGCGCGAGCGCCCGCCGCCGGAGAAGCCCCCGCCGCGCGAGCGGGCCCCGCCGCCGGAAAGACCTCCGAAAGATCCGCCGAGACCGCCCAGGCCGCCGCCGCCGAAGCCGCCGCGTGAGCGCCCTCCGCCGAGGATCGCGTTCACCGCGATGCCGCCGAGGATGGCGCCCATCATGTCGCCGCCCCCGCCGCCCGCGCCGCCGAACGATCCGACGTCGCTCTGCGCGGCGGAATCGGCCGCGGCCGCGAGTTGTGCCGCGCGCTGGGCCGCGGCGAGCGCCGCCACCGGGTCGTCGGTGCGCAGCTGTTCGGCCTGGACGACAGCGGCGCCCGCCTCGGCGAGACGCGTCCGCGCCGTCGCCCCCACGGCGCCGCGGCGAGCGGAGATGAAGTCCTCGGTCGCGGTCACCTGAGCACGTGCCTGGGCCAGGGTCGCGTCGAGCTGCCCTTCTGCGCGGCGGCGACGCTCGGCCGCGTCACGCGCCTCGGCCAGCACGGTGTCGATCGTGGCGTTCGCCCGCTGCAGGGTCTCGAACGCCCGCATCGGGTTCGGCCGCGACGCCGACAGCGCACCGCGGGCGTCGTCGAGCTGCGACCGGGACGAGGCCGCGGCGGCGGCGATGCGTCCGTCGGGGTCGGGGAGCTGCGCTGCCGCAGCGAGATCGCCCTCGATCTCGGCCACGAGGGCCGCCGCGCGCTGCTGCGCGTCGGACAGGGCCGCGTCGAGAGAGTCGATGGCGCGTTCGAGGGTGTCGGCCTGGGCGACCGCCGTCTGGGCGGCGCGGATGGCGACGGCGGCCTCCCCGGTGCGGCCCTCGGCGAGGGCGGTGTCAGCGGCGGCTTCTTGGGTGCTCGCGAGTTCGAGGCGCGCGCGGGCCTGCGTCGGGTTGTCGGCGACGGACGAGAGCGCGTCGTCACTGAAGCGTTCGGACAGGCGCCCGAGTCCCGCTTCCGCCGCGCTCAGGGCCGCGGCCACCGTGGCGTGCCGCTGCTGTACAGCGGCGAGGGCGCCGGGAGCGTCGGCTTCGAGGGCGCGCAGCTCGTCGAACGCCGCGGCCTTGGCGTCGAGCGCCTCGTCGGCGGACGCACACAGCCGCAGGATCTCGGTGTACCCCGCGCGCTGCTGTTCCGGGGTCTCGGGGGTCGAGTCGTCGAGCTGTTGCTGGATCGAGAACGCCCGCTCGAGGTCGGCCTTCGCCTGAGCCAAGACCTCGGTGAAGGGCGCGGCGGCGGCGTCGCCGAACTGCGCGCGGGCGAAGCCGAGCTCCTGCTCGCTGGTCTTGACCGCGTCGTCCGTCGCCACGAGCGCGGAGCCGGCGCGGCGCGACAGGTCTTCCACGCTCTCGGCGGAGGCGTCGGGGGCCCCGGCCGCCGCGCGACGGCGCCGGCGGACGGCCAGCCAGACGAGGGCGGAGGCGATCGCGAGCAACAGCACGCCGACGAGCACGATCGGCACGATGGCCGGCCCGTTCTGGGTCGCCGGGGTCGGGGGCGGGTTCGGCATGTTGCCGCCGGCCTTCGCGTGAGCGGTGCGCAGCCCGTCGGCCGCGGCGATCGCGGCGCCCGCGTCGTCGCCCGCTTCGAGCGCCGGCTGCACCTTGTCCTGCTCGATCGAGGTGAGCTGGGCGGCCGAGATCCCGCCCGCGTCGACGTCGCCCGAGAGGTAGTACTGGAAGGTGTCGCCCTCGATGGCTACCGCGAGCAGATACTGGTGCGGGCCGAGGTTGTTGCGGTTGGCGGTCTCGTTGGCCCAGTCGTCCGCGCCGGTCGGGTCCTCGAAGCCGTCGACGTACACGACCCAGAGGTCGAGGCCCGTCTGCTCCGAGAGCGCGAGTAGTCGCCGCTGCACGTCGGCTTCTTGCGCGTCGGTGAGGACGTTCGCCTGATCGAGCACGTAGCTCGAGCCGAGCGCGGGCGGGGGGATCGCCGCAGCGCTGAGGGGAGCGACGAGGACGCCGACGAACGCGAGCAGCAGCACCGTGATCGTGTGCAGCACGTTCGGCTTTCGCATGCAGTCCCCTTCGGTTTGCCAGATCCTTCCACCCTATAAACGACCGCCGACAGCGGGGTAGGAGCGGCGCGTCCGCTGTCAGCGCACACCCGCGCCGCCTAGGCTCGAACGCTCGGAGGTACACCATGGACGACCGTTACGGCACCGACGTGCTCGCCCGCGGGTGGCGCGACGCCGGACGCATCAGACCCGCCGAGGTCGCGGCATCCGCCGATCTCGTCGTCGAGGTCGCGGGCAGCGACTTCGTCGGTGCGGTGACCCGCATCGACGGCATGAACGTCGAGCTCGAGGACCGCTTCGGCAAGCGCCGGCTGTTCCCGCTCGGCGGCGGCTTCCTCGTCGACGGCAAGCCCGTGGTGCTGAAGGCCCCCGTGGCCGCACCCAAAGGGCGCACCCGTACGGCGTCCGGCTCCTTCGCGGCAGACGACCAGCGCGCGCGCACCGCCCGCGCGAGCCGCATCTTCGTCGAGGGCAAGCACGACGCCGAGCTCGTCGAGAAGGTGTGGGGCGCAGACCTCCGCGCCGAGGGCGTCGTCGTGGAGTTCCTCGAGGGCGTCGACCTGCTCGCAGAGAAGTTGGATGCCGAGCCCCCGACCGCCGAGCGCCGCTACGGCGTGCTCGTCGACCACCTCGTGCCGAACTCCAAGGAGTCGCGCATCGCCGAGAAGATCACCCGAGGCCGCCACGGCGCCCACGTGCGCATCGTCGGTCACCCCTTCGTCGACGTATGGCAGTGCGTCACCCCCCGTGCCCTCGGCATCGCCGCGTGGCCCGAGGTGCCGCGCGGCATCGAGTGGAAGGTGGGCGTGTGCCGCGCCCTCGGCTGGCCCGCCGAGGAGCAGGCCGACACCGCCCGCGCGTGGCAGCACATCCTGTCGAAGGTCACCACGTTCCGCGACCTCGAGCCGGCCCTGCTCGGCCGCGTCGAGGAACTCATCGATTTCGTGACCGTCCCGTGAGCGGCCGCAAGCGCTCCCTCTCGCGCGAGGCGTCCGAAAGCGTCGCCTCCGCATCCGCTGAGCGACAGAAGGCGGCCCCTGACGCGGCGGATAACCTGGACGACATGGATGCCACAGCCCCCGCCTTCCGCGACAAGCCGGTGTCGTTCGTGCGCCGCAGCGGTCGCATGTCGGAGGCGCAGGATCGCGCGTGGGCCGAGCTCTCGCCGTTCTACCTGCTGCCGGTCGAGCGCGCCACCGCCACCACCAGCGTCAAGCCCGGCAGTGCCGTCGACCCCGCCGCGGTCTACGGTCGCACCGCCCGCCTGGTCGTCGAGATCGGCTCCGGCCAGGGCCACCAGATCGTTTCGGCGGCGGCCGCTCACCCCGACACCGACTTCCTCGCCGTCGAGGTGTTCACCGCGGGGCTCGCGCGCACGATGCTCGACGCCGACCGCGAGGGCGCGAAGAACCTCCGCCTCGTCGAGGCCAACGCGCCGGAGGTGCTCGAGCACCTGCTGCCCGCGGCATCCGTCGACGAGCTCTGGGTGTTTTTCCCCGACCCCTGGCACAAGAACAAGCACACCAAGCGTCGCCTCGTCGCCCCCGAGTTCGCGCGCATCGCCGCTCGAGCGATCCGCCCCGGCGGCACGCTGCGCCTCGCGACCGACTGGCAGGACTACGCCGACCAGATGCGCGACGTGCTCGACGACGCCCCCGGTTTCGAGCGGGCGTTCGCGGGGGAATGGGCCGAGAGGTTCGAGGGGCGCGTGCTCACCGCCTTCGAGCGCAAGGGCCTGCGCGTCGGTCGCGACATCCGCGACCTGACCTACACCCGGGTCTCGCCGTGACCGCGCACACCGCGGTGCCGGTCCGCGAGCGTTCCACGTGGACGCCCAAGCTCATCCCGGCACTTGCGGTGTGCCTCGCCGCCCCCGCGCTCTTCGTCGTGCAGATCGTGTGGCTCGGGTGGATCCTGCTCGCGCTCGCCGTGGCATCCGCCGTGCTCGTCGACCGTCGTGGCGGCGTCGCCCTGGCCCGGAGCGAGGAGCCGAGCATCGCACGCGACGTGTCGCTGATCGCGGTGGGGCAGTTCATCGTCAGCCTCATCCCGCTGCACGCCGAGCTCGACAATGCCGCCTTCGTGCGCTTCACCCTCGCCCTCGGCGGGGCCGTCGTCGTGCCGTACGTGGTCTCGCGCTTCGTCTACCGCGACGACGCGATCCGCTTCCCCTGGCGCGGGGGAGGCCGCTGGACCTGGTGGCAGTGGGCGTGGCTGGGCGGGGTCATCGTGCTCGGCTACCTGATCCTGCCGTTCTACTTCATCACGTCGGGCGTCTACCGCAACTGGCCCGAGGTCGTCACGGGCGACCTCATCGCGCGCCTGTTCGTCGGCGTCGGCGCGGTGGGCATCTGGGACGAGCTCTTCTTCATCTGCACGGTCTTCGTGCTGCTGCGCCGGCACTTCCCCGATCTCACCGCCAACCTGCTGCAGGCGGTGGTGTTCGTGTCGTTCCTGTGGGAGCTCGGCTACCAGGCCTGGGGGCCGCTGCTCACGGTCCCGTTCGCGATCGTGCAGGGCTTCCTCTTCTTGAAGACCCGCTCGCTCTGGTACGTCGTGACCGTGCACCTGCTGTTCGACGCGGTCGTCTTCGGAGTCCTCGTGCACGCGCACAATCCCGATTCGGCATCCATCTTCTTGATCTGATCCCGGATGCCGGCACCCCTGCGTCCCACTCCGCCCGAAGCTTCACGTCGTCTGCGATAAACGCCGATTCTCGCGATACACGCTGCGCGACGCCGTGTCTCGGAAGAATCAGCGTTTATCGCGGGAGCGGGAGCGGGAGCGGATGCCGCGGTGCCCGGGAACTGCCCAGGTCGGCTCGCTACGCTGGGCCCCGGACGCCGACCCGCGTCCCCGGACGACGGATCAGTACCCGGACTGCGACAAGACTGGCCAAGGAGCACCGTCATGTCGTGGATCGTTCTCATCCTGTCCGGCATCCTCGAGGCCGTCTGGGCGACCGCCCTGGGGCGCAGCGAGGGTTTCACCAAGCTCTGGCCGAGCGTGATCTTCGGCGTCGCCCTCGTGGCATCCATGGGCGGTCTCGCCTTCGCGATGCGCGAGATCCCCACCGGAACGGCGTACGCGGTGTGGGTCGGGATCGGCGCCGCTCTCACCGTCGTGGTCGCGATGATCAGCGGGACCGAGGCCGTCTCGGTCGTCAAGGTGCTGCTCGTCCTGGGTCTGGTGGGGTGCGTCGTCGGCTTGAAGCTCGTGGGCGACAGCCACTGATCAGGGCATTTCCCCGAAAGTCAACCGGATGGAACGTTCGGTTTCATCCGGTACGATCCTCCCCAATTGCACTTGTCCGGGCCAGACACCGTCGTCACTCGCCCATGTCTTCCCCCGTGAAAGGTTCCGAGTGAGCGCACCGCCGAGCGAGCTTGCCCCCGCGACACGCCCGTCCCCCGTCATCGGGCGACAGCGTCGCCTCGACCGCGTGCGCGATTCGCGCCTCGGTCGTGCCCTCGCCCAGTACGGGCGCGACGTCCTCCGCACGCCCGAGGGCATCGTCCCCGTCGAGCGGGGCGCGTTCACCAAGGTCCTGTTCCTGTGGGCCATCGCCCGCGTGGTCAACTTCGGCATGCTGTGGGGCTTCTACTCGATCGCCAAGGCGGCCCGCTGGGGCTTCGGTCCCGACGGCGAGCGTCTCGGCACCTTCTGGGACTACCTCACCGGGTGGGATGCCGACCGCTACGGGCAGATCGCCGCGCAGGGCTACCCCATGTCGCTGCCGATGAACGTCTCGGGCGACATCCTGCCGAACAACTGGGCGTTCCTGCCCGTGTTCCCCACGATGGTGCGGGTGCTCTCGGGCGCCACCGGTCTGGGGTGGCAGCCGGTCGCCGTGCTCTTGAGCCTCGGTGCGAGCCTCGGCGCCACCTGGTTGCTGTTCGTCCTCCTGCGCACGGTCACCAAGCCCCAGCCCGCGTGGTGGGCGGTCGTGTTCTTCTCCTTCGCGCCGATGTCGTTCCTCTTCGTGATCGGCTACAGCGAGGGCCTGTTCATGCTGCTGATGTTCGCGGGCATGCTGCTCGCCATCAAGCGGCGCTACCTCTGGATCCTCCCGATCGGGCTCATCACGGCGTACACGCGTCCGGGAGTCCTGGCCCTGGGTCTCGCCCTGGGCATCGTGTTCCTCGTGCGCTTCTTCCGCCGCAAGGTCGATCCGTTCCCGGTGCGCGAGTGGGCCTCGCTCATGGCATCCGGTCTCGTCATCGCCGCGGCGGGCCTGTCGTGGAACCACATCGCCCAGTACGTCACCGGAACCCACAACGCCTACATCCGCACCGAGCTCGGCTGGTGGCTCGACTACGTCGGCAACGACGAGTTCACGCCCTTCACCCCGTGGTTCCGCCAGGCGGGAACGCACCTCGGCGTGGTCGGCATCGTCCTCGTGATCGCGCTGATCGTCGCCTTCGCGGCCCTCATGTGGTCGCGCCCCGTCCGCAAGCTCGGCCTCATGGTCGTGGCGTATGGCTTCAGCTACGGCGTTTACATCTTCGCGGTGTTCCTGCCGCAGCAGAGCACGTTCCGCCTGCTCATGCCGATGGCGCCGCTCCTTGGTGACGAGCGGTGGTCGTCGACGCCGCGTCGTCGCACGGCGATCCTGGTGGGATGCCTCGTGCTCCAAGCCGTGGCGATCCTCCTGCTGTGGACCCGCGGCAACCCGTGATCCGACCCTGACACGAGAGAGGGGCGGCGCCATACGACGCCGTCCCTCTCTCGTTCCCGGACTCGTCAGTCGGGCTGTCCGCCGGGATCGACGGCATCGATCACATCCTGTTCCGCGGCGTTGTCGGCATCCATCTCCGCTGATCCGGTCGCGTCCTCCTCGGTGCGCGCGAATGCCCCGGCCGACGGATCGGCGGCGCCGGCGGGTGCCGGTTCGGTCTCGGGCGGCAGGGGGATGGTGGGCTCGGCGGGGGTCGGGGCCGTCGGCTCGGCGGGGTTCGGGGCGGTGGGCTCCGAGGGAGCGGGCTGCGAGGGATCGGACGGGGCCTGGGGGAAGCTCGGTGTGCTCATTCCCCGACTCTGGGCGCCGCGGACGACCTGCGCGAGCCCCTTCCCGAAGAGCCCGCCGCGGTGTAGCCGTGGGCCGCTAGGCTTTCGGGGGATCCGACGACGAGGGGACGATGTGTCCACCGCACACGATGTGACGCGCCGCGAGGCGATCGCGCAATACCGCCTCATCGGCGAGCCGTCGGAGCCCGATCTGCAGGGGCTCGTCGAGCTCGCGGCCACGGTGTGCGACGTCCCCACCGCGGTGATCAACATCATCGACGACCGCATGCAGCATCAGGTCGCGGCCGTCGGCATCCAGGCCGCGTCGTGCGCGCGCGAGGACTCGATGTGCGCGGCGGTCATCAGCACTCCCGGCCGCGTCGTCGTCTCCGACGCCCGCCTTGACCCGCGCTTCGCGCAGAACGCCTTCGTCACCGGCGAGATCGCCCACACGCGCTTCTACGCGTCGAGCCCGCTCATCACCCCGGCGGGGGTGGCGATCGGCACGCTCTGCGTGTTCGACAACAAGGTCGGAGAGCTGTCGGATGCCAGCAGTCGAGCCCTCGACCTGCTCGCTCACCAGGTGATCGACGTTCTCGAACTGCGCCGCATCCAGCGTGATCTGCTGGAGTCGAACGCGCAGCTCGAGCAGTTCGCCGTCCAGGTGAGCCACGACCTCCGGAACCCCCTCACCGCTCTCGCGGGCTTCCTCGAGCTCGCCGCCGACAGTCCCGAGATGGTCGACGCGCCGCGCGCCGCGCAGTCGCTCGCCCGCGCCGAAGCGGCGGCGGGTCGCATGACGTCGATGGTCACCGACCTGCTCGACTTCGCGCGCATGGGCGGTGCGCGCCCGCACGTGACCCGGGTCGACGTCGCCGAGACCGTTGACGCGGTGCTCGAAGACCTCGATGGGGCCCTAGTGGACACGGGGGCACAGGTCACCGTCGACGCCGCCACGTTCGTCGACGCCGATGACACTCTCCTGCGCGTCCTGTTGCAGAACCTCATCGCCAACGCGGTGAAGTTCACGGTCGCGGCCGAGAAGGTCCCGCGCATCACCGTCAGCGTCGAAGAGCTTCCCGACGGGTGGCGCGTGAACGTCGACGACAACGGCGACGCCGTCGCCCCCGAGCTGCGCGACCGCGTGTTCGAGCCCATGCAGCGCGGGCACGGCGCCGACGTGCAGGGGATCGGCATCGGTCTGGCCACCTGCCGGCGGATCGTCGAGGCCCACCACGGGTCGATCGGGCTCGATGCCTCTCCGTCGGGCGGAACCCGCGCCTGGTTCGTGCTCCCCGCAGCGGCCTGAGCGCTACCGGCCGATGCGCCGTGGCGCAACCTCCGCGACGGGTGTCCGAGCGGGGCCGTAGCGTGGGCCGTAGCGCGGAGGCCACCGGGTGCTCCGCCGCCGGTCCCGGATGCCGAGGAGGAACGCCTATGGCCCGCAACGTGCGCCTGATGCACTGCACGCCCGACGACGTCTTCCGGGTGCTCGCGAACGGGTGGCTCTACCCCCTGTGGGTGGTGGGCACCTCGCGCATGCGCGAGGTCGCCGACTCCTGGCCCGCCGAGGGGGCGACGCTCCACCACTCCTTCGGCCCCTGGCCGCTGGTCGTCGACGACACCACCGTGATGCGCGAGTGGGACCCTCCCCGACGGGCCGTGCTCGAGCCGCACGGGGGACCCATCGGCGTCGCCCGCGTCGCGATCGACGTGAAGGCTCGCGGAGACCGCTGCGTCGTCCGCATCCAGGAGGAGCCCGTCACCGGCCCCACGAGACTCCTCCCCGACACGGTCTTCGACGCGATCACGCGCTACCGCAACGCCGAGACCCTGCACCGCCTGGCCTACCTCGCCGAGGGGGGAGCCCCCGGCACGCGCGGCGGTGCGGCGGCCCTCGGCCATGAGTCCACCGCCGAGAAGGAGCCGATCGACCGATGAGCGAGAGCTACGACGCGATCATCGTCGGCTCCGGCCCGAACGGCCTGGCCGCGGCCGTCACCCTGGCCCGCGCGGGCTTGTCGGTTGCCGTGTACGAGAAGTCCTCCTCGTTCGGCGGAGCCGCGTCGACCGCCGAGTTGACCCTGCCCGGTTTCCGGCACGACGTCGGATCCGCGGTGCACCCCCTGGCCCTGGAGTCCTGGTTCTTCCGCGAGTTCGGTCTCGACCGTCGTGTGTCCTTCGCCGTACCCGAGGTGTCGTACGCCCACCCCCTCGACGGAGGGCGTGCGGGTCTGGCCTATCGCGACCTCGCCCGGACCGCCGAGGCGCTCGGTGTCGACGGACCGGCGTACGAGCGCCTCATGCGTCCCCTCGTCGATCACCTGCGCGGGGTCGCCGACTTCACGGGCAACGCGCTGCTGCGCGTCCCCGGCGATCCCCTCGCGGCCTTCTTCTTCGGCATTCGCGCTCTCGAGCAGGGCGGTCCGTGGTGGAACGCGCGCTTCCGCGAAGAGATCGCGCCGAGCATGATCACCGGCGTCTCGGCGCACACGATCCTGCATCAGCCCAGCATCGCCGCGGGCGGCGCGGGTCTGGTGCTCGCCACGTACGGTCATGGGCGCGGCTGGCCCATTCCGGTCGGCGGCAGCCAGTCGATCGCCGACGCGATGATCGACGACATCCGCGCGCACGGGGGCGTGCTGCACGCGGGCGCCGAGGTGACCTCGCTCGACGAGCTGCCCCCGGCCCGCGCGGTACTCCTCGACACGACCCCGCGCTCGCTCATCCGGCTCGCCGGAGACCGGATGCCGTCGGTTTACCGCCACGTCCTCGAGAGGTTCCGCTACGGCGGCGGTGTCGCCAAGGTCGACTTCGCCCTCTCCGACCCGGTGCCGTGGGCCCACGCCGACGTCGCGCGTGCGGGAACCGTGCACATCGGCGGGACCCGCGCCGAGATCGCGGCGGCCGAGAACGCGGTAGCCCGCGGTGATCTTCCCGACGCCCCGTACGTCCTAGCCGCTCAGCCCACCCTTTTCGACCCCACCCGCGCGCCCGAGGGGAAGCACGTCCTCTGGGCGTACACGCACGTGCCCTCGGGCAGCCCCGCCGACCGGGAAGAGGCCGTCGTCCGCCAGATCGAGCGCTTCGCGCCGGGCTTCCGCGACACCGTGCTGGCCACGTCGTCGCGGACCGCGGTCGACATCGCGGCGTGGAACCCCAACTTCCCAGGCGGCGACATCTCGGCCGGCGCCCCGACCCTCACCCAGCTCCTGGGTCGACCGGTCTACAGTCCCAACCCCTGGCGCACGCCGATGAAGGGCGTGTACCTGTGTTCGTCGTCGACGAGTCCGGGTCCGGGTGTCCATGGCCTTGCCGGGTGGCAGGCCGCTCTCAGCGCGCTCCGGCACGAGTTCGGCACACGCCTGCGCCCCGACCTCGCTCCCCGCACCGACCAGCTGCACGCCACAGCTCCCTAGCCGTGCCCGAGGGCGACAGCGTCTACCGACTCCGCCGACGGCTCGAGGCGGCCACTCTCGGTGCGGCGGTGCGCGACGGGGAGGTGCGGTCGGGGAACGCGGCCGGTCGATCCCTCGCGGGGCTCCGCATCGAGGGGTACGACACCCACGGCAAGCATCTGCTCACGCGTTTCGACGATGGATCGACCCTCCACACCCACCTGCGCATGCAGGGCAGCTGGACGATCACCCGACCGGGTCGCGCGCTTCCCCGTGCGGTGCGCGAGACGGCGCGGGTGCGCATGCGGCTCGACGACGAGCGGGAGGTGTGGGGCCTCGACCTCCCCGTCGTGGAGTTCGTCCCCACCCCGCGCGAGAGCGATGCGATCGGATACCTGGGTCCCGACCCGCTGCGCGAGGACTGGGATGCCGCCGAGGCGGCGCGTCGACTCTCGAGGCGCCCCGACCGGCCCTTCGTCGCGGCCCTCCTCGACCAGA
This sequence comes from Microbacterium testaceum, assembly GCF_029761935.1. Taxonomy (NCBI): domain Bacteria; kingdom Bacillati; phylum Actinomycetota; class Actinomycetes; order Micrococcales; family Microbacteriaceae; genus Microbacterium; species Microbacterium testaceum. The sequence goes on along the minus strand of NZ_CP121699.1, from coordinate 1,195,539 downwards.
CGGCGGTCGCCGGTCTCGGCAACCTCTGGGTGAACGAGCTCGCCTTCCTGCGCGGCATCCATCCCTTCGCCCCCATCGGGACGGCCGATCTCGACGCGCTCCTGGCGCTCGCGGCGCGATGCCTGCGGATCTCGGCGACGGTGCCCGGGATGTACCAGGTCACGACGGGGGACCGGCGGAAGGGGGCTTCGCACTGGGTGGCGGGACGCGCGGGTCGACCGTGCCTGCGCTGTGGAACCCGGGTGCGGGTCCGCGACGAGGTGCACAACGATCCCGAGCAGCGACGGACCTGGTGGTGTCCGCGGTGCCAGCCGATGCCCGGAACCGCCGATGTCGGAACCCCCGGGTAGAAACGAAGCATGGCCGTCGAGCGAGAGAATCTGCTGCGCGTCACCCGCATCTACGCGGAGGACGCCGCTCTCGAACTCGAGCGCGGCCGAGAGATCGTCGCGCGCTGGCCCGAGGCCGATATCGTGCCGGTCGCCTCGCACTGGCAGATCCCCGAGGTCCACGGCGACGAGAGCAACGTCGCGCGGTGGGTGCGCATCAAGACCGAGGCCCTCGTGCTCGGCGTCAAGAAGAGCGTGACGACCAGGGTCAACGGACGCTCCGCCGACTTCATCGCCCCCTCGCTCTCGAACGGTTGCGCGATGGCGTGCAGCTACTGCTACGTTCCGCGGCGCAAGGGGTACAGCAATCCGATCACGGTCTTCGCGAACATCGACCAGATCACCAGGCACCTGGCGCGACACGTCGCCGCCCGCGGTCCGAAGACCGAGCCGAATCAGTGCGATGCGGACGCGTGGGTCTACGACATCGGCGAGAACGGCGACTGCTCGGTCGACGCGCTGATCAGTGAGAACGTCCGCGACGTCTGCGACCTGTTCCGGATGACGCCGACCGCCAAGGCGTCGTTCGCGACGAAGTTCGTCAACCGCGACCTTCTGGACTGGGATCCGGCGGGAAGGACGCGCATCCGGTTCTCGCTCATGCCGGCGGCCACGGCGAAGGTCACCGACCTGCGGACGTCACCCATGGGGGAGCGGATCGCGGCGATCAACGATTTCGTCGACGCGGGATTCGAGGTGCACGTCAACTTCTCGCCCGTGATCCTGACACCGACGTGGCTCGCCGACTGGTCGGAGCTGTTCGATCAGCTCGACGCCGTTCTCCACGCGCGCGCGAAGGCGCAACTGGCCTGCGAGGTGATCTTCCTGACCCACAACGAGGGGCTGCACGAGGTGAATCTCGGATGGCACCCGAGGGGCGAAGAACTGCTGTGGACGCCCTCGCTCCAAGAAGAGAAGACGTCCCAGAACGGAGCGGTGAACGTGCGGTACCGGCATCCGTTGAAGGCCCAGGCCGTGGCGGCCCTGACCGACCTGATCGCCCGGAAGCTTCCGTACTGCCGAGTGCGCTACGCGTTCTGATCCTCAGCCGATGTCGCCGGTGGGGGAATCATCGGTCGTGGCCGCGTCATCCGCGTCCTGCTGGGCCGCGGCGCCTTCGTCGGGCGATTCGCTCCCGGCCCCGTTCGAGTTCTGGTCGGGGGCGTCGTCCGCGCGTCCGTCGTGATTCGTCATGATTGTCCTCTGCGTCGTCGTACGGGGTGACGCTCGCACGAACGGCGAGACGTGTCCAGGGGGTCGACGGGTCAGAGCGGAGCGGTTCCGAATCGTTCCGCGAAGTCCGCGTTGGCGGCATCCTCGAAGTCGTCGGCCTCGTCGCGAAGATCGATCTCGTTCACGGCGATCACAGGTACGGCGCCAGGGCGCCGGCGGTCAGGGCGAGGGCCAGCGCGGTGCCGCCGACGCCGGTCGCGGTGAGCACGGTCGCCCGCTCGAGGCGGCGGCGGCGCGAGACGTTCGCGGGGTGCGTGGTGGACCGCAGCGATGCCTTCGCGGCGTCGAGGGAGTCGTAGCGGCCGACCGGGACGCCGTGGGCGTCGCGCGAGACGAATCCTCCGGCGACCTGGTCGACGCAGCCGAAGTACTCGCCGCCGCGGTGGGCGACCCAGAAGCCGGTGTCGACCTTGGCCCAGAGGATGCGCGCGCTCGCCAGCGCGGTGGGAGTTGCCGTGTCCATGTCAGGCCGCTGCCGAGAGGGTGCGGCGACGGACGGGGGCGGCTGCGCGTGCCGGCTGGGGGCGGTGGGCAGTGTCGCTCGTGGGGATCTCGACGTTCAGGTCGACGACGAGTCCAGCGGAGGAGTTGGCCATGTCGGCCATGTTCTTCAGGACGGTCGCGTTCAGCGTCTCGGGCTCCGCCGAGTCGAAGACGAAGCGCAGGGGAATCGCGGGCTGCAGCCAGAGGGTCGACCGTCCGGGAGTGCCGTCGACGTGGGTCCAGCTGAGGGTGAAGCTCTCGCTGCGGCGAAGCTTCGTGGTCGTGACGACCTTGAGGTGCGACAGCAGGCGATCGGGGATGCGGATCGACTCGGTCGACGTGCCGTAGTACAGGTGGCCCATGGGGTACTCCCTTCGGAAGCGATTAGCTGTACGTAGAACATAATCGGTTAGTAACTAGTTTGTCTAACTATTATTTCAGATGTATAGTCGCGGGGAAGAGCGGGAGGAGTGTGTCATGACAGACGTCGATACTGCGTCCCACCGGCCCGCACCCCCCGAGCCCGTGGATGAGGTGAGCTACTGGTACGGCGACGAGCCCGCCGACCGCCGTCAGCGCAGCAAAGCGGTGCTCGAAGCCCTCCGTGTCTATCGCGCCGCCGAGGTCGCTATGCGACGCCGTACGCGCGACTCCATGTCGATGGGCGAGAACGAGCTGCTCGTCCTGCGCTACCTGTTGCGCGATGCCGAGCGACAGGTGCGACCGGGGGAGCTCACCCGCTATCTCGGGCTGTCGACCGCGTCGACGACGGCCATCCTCGACCGCCTGGAGCGTTCGGGCCACATCACCCGTGCCGCGAACCCGGGCGACCGCCGCAGCATCTTCATCCAGGCCACCCCTCGCGCGCACGCCGAGGTGCGCCGGACCCTCGGCAACATGCACGATCGCATGCTCGCGGCCGTGATCGACATGACGCCCGACGAGTCGGCCGCGGTCGTGGCGTTCCTCCGCCGCATGAGCGACGCCGTCGACGGCGTCGCCCTCGAGACCCCGGCGGTCGATTCCCCGTGATCTACGTGCTCGTCGGCGGCCCGCGCGACGGACAGCACGTGGACGATCTGCCTCGCGGCTACCGCCTGTCGCTCAGCGACCCGCAACCCGAACCCTTCGGCGAGTTCGACACCGTCCGCGCGGTATGGTTCGAGCTCGACGAGGCCATGTTCCGTTCGCGGCAGCGTCGCGACTGACCCGTACCCCACGTCCGCGTGAGGGGCAAGCCGCCCCTGTCCTTGCGCGCACCCCGCCAGGGTGGGCTCATGCGATGTGTGACCTATGCCGGCGAGACAGTGATCACCACCGACGACGTCGCGGCGTCGTTGATCGAGTTGACCGCGGCGGTGGCCAAGGAGGGTCAGGCCGAGGCCGTCAGCATCCCCATCGTCACCGACGACAGGAAGGTCGCCCAGGCAGAGCTCGTCATCGGCGTCGGCAACGACGTGCTCTCGGCTCCGGTGGAGTGGCACGACGAGGAGCCCGACTTCTCGCACGCCGCCGCCGAGCTCAAGGATCACCGTCTCTTCCCTCGTCCGCACCTCCGGGCCGTGGAGTCCGATGCGAGCGACGACGATGAGCCCCTGGACTACGACTTCGATCAGCCCACCGAGGCTTAGCCGGGACGGGTGAGGGGTCGCCCCTCGACGGTGAATATCGGCACGGGTCTTGTCGCCGAGTCGTGGCATCCGTTATGTTCTCAAGTCCGTGCCGACCGGCGCGGTGAGCCGAGGAAAGACGAGACCATGACCGCCATGCGCGATCTGCGTTCGGAGCAGCAGGAGCATTACCTGCCGTTCCTCCCCTCGTCGTACCCTCCGGCGCCGGTCGTCTAGACACCCGTCTTCTCACGCCCCGCACCGTCAGGTCGGGGCGTTTCCCTTTCCATCGGTGGGGGAGTGCCTCGACCCGAGGCTCGACTCCCCGCGCGTCAGCGCACCACACGAAGGAAAGGACCCATGCAGAAGCTCACCGAACGACTCGTGTCGTGGGCGAGCCTGATCGATGACAAGACCATCGAGCAGGCACGCACCTCGTCGCGGATGCCGTTCATCTTCCCCCACCTCGCCCTCATGCCCGACGCCCACCTGGGGCTCGGCGCGACGGTCGGATCGGTGATCCCGACGCTCGGGGCGATCATGCCCGCAGCCGTCGGCGTCGACATCGGCTGCGGCATGATCGCCGTCAAGACGCAGTTCACGGCCGCCGACCTCGACGGGCGCGACCTGTCCGAGCTGCGGCAGCAGATCGAGCGCGCCATCCCGCTGTCGGCCGGCCGCGACAACCGTAAGATCGTCGCCACCGCCGAGCCGCGCATCGCCGAGCTCGAGGCCCTGGCCGAGACGGCCGGGTTCGACCCGGCTTCGTACGCGAGCCACTGGCGGCATCAGCTCGGGTCGCTGGGGAGCGGCAACCACTTCATCGAGATCTCGCTCGACGAGATCGACGACGTGTGGATGTTCCTGCACTCCGGGTCGCGGGGGATCGGCAACCGCATCGCGAAGCACCACATCGGTGTCGCGCAGCGCCTGGCGAAGCAGTGGTGGATCGAGCTTCCGCATCCCGACCTCGCCTACCTCGTCGAGGGCACGCCGGAGTTCGCGGCGTACATCCGCGAGCTCCGGTGGGCGCAGCACTTCGCCCTGCTCAACCGCGAAGAGATGATGGACCGCGTCGCGAACCAGCTCGGTCGCTTCCTCGACACCCCCGTCGACGAGCGGGAGCGGATCAACTGCCACCACAACTTCACCGAGTCCGAGATGCACTTCGGCAAGAGAGTGTGGGTGTCGCGCAAGGGCGCGATCATGGCCGACGCCGGTCGCCCCGGGCTCGTCCCCGGGTCGATGGGCACCGCCTCGTACGTCGTCGAGGGGCGCGGCAACCCCGTCGCGTTGAACTCCTCGCCGCACGGCGCGGGGCGGGAGCACTCGCGATCGGCCGCCCGGAAGACCTTCACGCACGAGCAGTTGCGGGAAGCCATGGCGGGGATCGAGTACCGGGACACCGACGCGTTCATCGACGAGATCCCGCAGGCGTACAAGCCGATCGACCGGGTCATGGCCGATGCCGCCGACCTCGTCACGGTCCGGCACACGCTGCGCCAGATCGTCAACGTGAAGGGCGATTGAGACGGATGCCATGGCTGCCGCACCGCGGCCATGGCATCCGCCGTTCGGCCGGGGTGGGATACATCGCTCGGGGGATGCGGGAGACGAGGCGGTTCGGCACGATGGAGAAGAGCTCGCGAAGCCCCGCGGGCGGACACTTCCCCCGGAGTGGAGTTCCATGTCGCCCGATCGTGCCCGGACCATCGACCACCGTCCCGACCCCTCCGACGGCAGAGAACGGCAGAGCGCGTGCATCCGTCTCGCTCAGGCTCGTCTCGCCGCGTTCGTCGAGAGCTCGGCCGACGACGTCGACGAGACCTCGGATGCGGCCGTGACCGCCCTGCGTTCCGCCGTGTCGTCGGGTGCCGATCTCGACCGGATCTCTGCGGAGCTCGAGGTCAGCACGGGGGCGATCCAGGCGATCGTCGACGGCTCGGTCCCGCTGCGGAGCCTCCACCCCGACGATCGGCTCAGACCCGACTGAGAGCGGCGCGGGCGTCTCGCGTCGTCGGTTCGCGGGGACGCCGGCCCCCGCTGTCGTCCCCGGGGTTACGCTCGGGGGCAGGAAAAGGGCGAAGGCGGCGAGATGGGCGAGCGCAAGTTCGAGTGGGGCGGGCTGAGTGCCGACCGCGGCGACTACGTCACCGCGGCGGAGGCGCTGGCGATGCTCGAGGTGCTCGTCATCGCGCAGGCCGACCTCGACGTCACGACCGAGCTGCGCAACGGTGCGGCCTGGGCGCGCTTCTCGCGCGGGGGACGCTGGGCCGTCGTGTCGACGCCCGGATCCCGCTGGTTCTCGGTCGAGACCGACACGGGACACCGCCTGCAGATCGTGGATGCCAACACCTCGAAGGACCAGAGCGCTCAACTCCTCGCGGTGCACGTCGACGTCGCCGAGGCGTACGTCCGCGGTGAGGCGACGCCCGTGCGGGCCGGTGGTCTCGGCGGGTCCGTGCTCACGGTCGACGTGAACGGACGGCAGGTGCTGCTGACCCAGTCCGTCGGGCGACGCGTGCGGGGTCTGTTCGGTCGCTAGGCCCGACGGCCGCTCCGGTCAAGCCGGTGCTCCCCGCTCGCGCTCTTGCCAGGCTGGGCGGGTACGCGACGAAGGGAATCCCATGAGCGACCCGCAGAACTCCGCCCCGGCCGACGACGCCGCCGACCTCGGCGACGACCCCACGGTCAAGCCGAGCCAAGAGAACGACGTCGACGAGGAGGCGAAGGCCCCCTCGAAGGACGACCCGAACGCCGACCACCAGGCGACGGGCATCGGAGTCATCGGCGACGAGTGATCCGGATGCCGCGGGGCGGACGCCGGTGACCGTCGGCGCTCGCCCCGCGGGTCGGGGGAGCGCCCGCCGCGGTGCTAATCTTGACCGGTCCGCCTCCGTAGCTCAGGGGATAGAGCGTTGGTTTCCGGTACCAAAGGTCGCTGGTTCGATTCCAGTCGGGGGCACACGAAGAAGGCCGCGATCATCTCGATCGCGGCCTTTCGTCTGCGCAGGACGGCTCCGGAGTTCAGTCCTCGTCGGTGACGGCGCCGGTGGGCTCCGCGTCTTCGACGATGTGCTGCGAACCGAGTTCGTCGGCGACGGCGCGGCCCTGGTCGATCGCCTCCTCGCGGCTCGAGAAGCTCGCCGACAGTTCGGGTCGGCCCTCGACCGCGTTCTCCCACTGGCCGCGGTTCGATCGGGTGGTCACGTCATTCTGGCTCATGGCATCCATGGGACACCTCTTCGGGCTTCGGCGCCCCCGTCTTGACAGGCGTTGTCAAGACCAATCGGGGTATCGCGGGGTGCTGAGAAGGTGGGATCACCTTCGAAAGGGGTCTGTCATGAGCATCGGAGCCGGTATCGCGCTGTTCGTCATCGGCGCCGTCCTCGCCTTCGCGGTCAATCTCCCGAACGAGTTCGTCGACCTCACCACGATCGGCTACATCATGATGGGGGCGGGCGTTGTCGTCTTCCTCATCGGGGTGGTGCTGTTGATGCGCCGTCGGCAAACCGATACCGTCACCCGCACCGAAGCAGCAGGGGGCGCCCAGGTGACCCGATCCACCACGCGCTCCTCGAACGACGACCTCGTCTGAGTCCCTCGGGGTCGAGCCCCGGAGAACGATCATGACCGAACCCACTCCCACCGTCGCCTACGACCCGGCCGTCGACGACCTGTTCGACGGGCGCTACCGTCTCGGGCGCCTCCTCGGCAGAGGCGGCTACGCCCGGGTGTACGAGGCGGTCGACACCGCGCTCGAGCGCACGCTCGCCCTCAAGATCATCGACGGCGACGGCGCCGATCCCTCGGACGTCGCCCGCGTGCGATCCGAGATCCGGCTCCTCGCCTCGCTGTCGCACCCCTCGCTCGTCACGCTGTACGACGCCAAGCTCGATGCGCAGCCGGCCTACCTGGCGATGGAGCTCATCTCGGGCCCCACCCTCACGGATCGCATCGCGCGGGGCCCGCTGCCCGGCCCCGAGGTCGCCCGTGTCGGTCGCGAGATCGCCGAGGCGTTCGCCGTCATCCACGGGCGGGGCATCGTGCACCGCGACGTCAAGCCGTCGAACATCCTCATCCGCCCGGCCGCCCACACGGGCGAGACCCCGCGGGCCACGCTCGCCGACTTCGGCATCGCGTCGCTGGTCGGGGCGACACGGGTCACACGCGCCGACACCGTGATCGGTACGGCGGCGTACCTCAGTCCCGAACAGGCTCGGGGCATGCCGCCGGCCCCCGCGAGCGACGTGTACGCGCTGGGTCTGGTGCTGCTCGAAGCGCTGACCGGCTCGCGCCCCTTCGGCTCGCGGACGCCGCACGAGGCCCTCGCAGCACGCCTCGTCTCGCCCCCCGAGATCCCGGCGCAGATCCCGGCGGCCTGGCGCGAGGTGCTCGAGAAGATGACCGCGATCGAGCCGAGTGAGAGACCGGATGCCACGGGCCTGATCGTGGCGCTCAGGACGCTCTCGGGGGTCGCCGTCCCCCCGCCCCTGCCGTCGACGCCGGCGTCGGCGGTGACGACCGCCGCTCTTCCCGGCGGCACGGCCCCCACGCGTGTTCTCGAGCCGTCGGCCCGGTCCGAGCGGACCGCGGCGCCCCGCCGACTCTCGCGCCGTACGATCGTGATCGGGGCGATCGCCGCGGTCCTGCTGGCCGGGGGCGCCATCGGCACCGCCGTCGCACTCGGCGGGGCGGGAGCATCGTCCGAGCCCGCTCTGCCCACGCTGCCGCAACCTCTCGACCAGCACATGGACGATCTCTGGAAAGAGGTGGCCCCGTGATCCGCCGTGTCGCTCCCCTCGCCGGAATCCTGCTCGCCGGGGTCCTCGCGCTCGCCGCGTGCACCCCGCCCGCCGAGGCTCCCACGGCGTGGCAGCAGAACGTGCAGACGGTGGCCGACCAGGCCTCGAGCGGGGACTACGCCTCCGCCCTCGCGAGCCTCGACGCCCTCGAGGCCGACGTCATCGCCCGCCGCGACGCCGGCGAGATCTCGGCGGAGGAGGCCGACGGCATCCTGAGCCGGATCGCCACCGTCCGCGCCGATCTCACCTCGCTCGCCCCGAGTCCCAGCCCGACCCCGACGACGGAGCCGAGCCCCGAGCAGTCGCAGGACACGGTGACCGACGACGGCGGCGACGAGCCGGCGCAGCCCGCCCCCGACGACAAGGGGCCGGGCGGCAAGGACGACAAGGCGCCGGGCAACGGCAACGGGAACGGGAACGGCAACGGTAAGGGCCCCGGTAAGAAGGACGGGTGATCGGCTTCGCGCCCGCCGGGCCGAGGGGGTCCGAACGCGTGCGAGGATTGCCCGGTGCCGCGCCGCGTGACCGCTGAACTCGACCTCGATCTCGGGGCCTCCGTCGACCTCATCTTCCAGATCACGGCCGCGCGCGGAGCGCCCGTCGTCGACGAGAAGCTCACGTTCGCGCAGGGTGAGCGGCGGTACTCCGCGACCGAACTCGTGGACCAGGCCGGCAGTCGTCTGCACCGCCTCACCGCCGAGGAAGGTCCCCTCTCGGTGCGGTACGACGCGCTCGTCGTCGGTCCCGCGCAGAGCCCTCGCACGAGCGACCTCGACACCATCGGGTACCTGCGTCCGAGCCGCTACTGCCAGTCCGACGAGGTGTTCGCCCAGGCGCGCCGGCAGTTCCGTGGCCTGGTGGGGCGCGACCTCCTGGCCGCGGTCTCGGGCTTCGTGGCATCCACCGTCACCTATACGCCGGGGCTCAGTTTCGGCACCGACAGCGCCGTGACGACCCTTGCCACGGGTCAGGGCGTGTGCCGCGACTACGCGCACCTCGTGATCGCCCTGCTGCGGGCCATGGACATGCCCGCCCGCTACGCCGCCTGCTTCGCGCCCGGGCTCGATCCGATGGATTTCCACGCCGTCGCCGAGGTCTACCTCGACGGGGCCTGGTACGTCGTGGATGCGACGCGTCTCGCCGATCGCCGATCGCTGGTGCGCATCGCCACGGGACGCGACGCCGCCGACTGCGCGTTCCTCAGCTACCACGGCGGGTACGTGGGTCTCGAGCGGATGCGGGTGGATGCCGCCATCGAGGGCGTCGACGCGACGGAGCCCGACGACCACGAGGCGCTGGTCCAGATCGCCTGACGCGGGCGCCCCGGCGCCGCGCCTAGACTTGAAGGGTTATGGATCCCGCAGCCCTCTCCGCCGCCCTGCTCGCCGTCATCGCCCCGCTCGCCGAGGCGCGACGAGAGGGTTCGTCCGCCGGGATCACGGCCGCCGACCTACCGCTCGAACGGCCCAAGAACCGCGATCACGGCGATTGGGCGTCCAACGCCGCCCTGAAGCTGTCGAAGATCGTCGGGGTGAACCCTCGCGAGTTCGCCGCCGAGATCGCCGCGGGCCTCGAGGCCGTCGAGGGCATCGCGAGCGTCGAGGTCGCCGGCCCCGGCTTCATCAACATCCGCCTCGATGCCGCGGCCGCCGGTGCCCTGGCCCGCACGATCGTCGAGCAGGGGGCCGCGTTCGGCACCAACGACACCCAGCGCGGGAACACGATCAATCTCGAGTTCGTCAGCGCCAACCCCACCGGTCCGCTGCACATCGGCCACACCCGGTGGGCGGCCCTGGGCGACGCGATCGCGCGCGTGCTGCTGGCCAGCGGCGCGACCCTCGTGCGCGAGTTCTACATCAACGACGCCGGGGCCCAGATGGAGCGCTTCGGGCGCTCCGTGGTCGCGGCGATCGTGGGCGAGCCGACTCCCGAGGACGGATACGGCGGGGCATACATCGCGGCTCTCGCGGAGCGGGTGCACGCCGCGCGCACCGACATCCTCGACCTCGATCGCGGCGAGCAGATCTCCGTCGCCACCGAGCTGGCCTACGGGTTCCAGCTCGGCGAGATCCAGGCCTCGCTCGCGCGCTTCAACGTCCACTTCGACGTCTGGTTCTCGGAGCGCGACCTGCACGCGCGGATCGAGGGCCAGCCGAGCCTCGTCGACGAGGCCGTGGACCGCCTGCGCGAGCAGGGGCACGTTTTCGACGAGGACGACGCCGTGTGGGTGCGCACGACCGTCTTCGGCGACGACAAGAACCGCGTCATCCGGCGCTCGAACGGCGAGTACACGTACTTCGCCGCCGATGCCGCGTACTACCTGAACAAGGGCGACCGCGGTTTCGCGCACAAGATCTACCTGCTCGGCGCCGACCACCACGGCTACGTGCACCGCCTCAAGGCCCTCGCGGGTGCGGCGGGAGACGACCCCGACAAGGACATCGAGGTGCTCATCGGTCAGCTCGTGTCGATCAACGGCGCGCGCCTGTCGAAGCGGGCCGGCAACATCGTCGAGCTCGACGACCTGCAGGCCTGGCTCGGCACCGACGCCCTGCGGTACTCGCTCGCGCGCTACCCGGCCGATTCGCCGCTGACGCTCGACCCCGAGATCCTGCAGAAGCGCACGAACGACAACCCCGTCTTCTACGTGCAGTACGCGCACGCCCGCACCCACAACGTGGCCCGCAACGCCGCCGACTCGGGTGTCGACCGGTCGGAGTTCGCCCCCGAGCTCCTCGCCCACGAGACCGAATCGGCTCTGCTGGGCGCGCTGCAGGAGTACCCGCGCATCGTCGCGTACGCCGCCGAGGTGCGCGAGCCGCACCGCGTCGCGCGCTACCTCGAGGAGCTCGCGGGTCTGTACCACCGCTGGTACGACAACTGCCGCGTCATCCCGCTCGGCGACGCCCCGGTCGAACCCGTGCACCGCACGCGTTTGTGGCTCAACGACGCCACCGGGCAGGTGCTGCGCAACGGCCTCGACCTGCTCGGCGTCAGCGCTCCGGAGCGGATGTAGAGCATGACGGATGCCACGGCTCCCCGTCGCCGGACGGGCCGCTGGATCGCGGTGCTGGTGGTGGCCGTGGTGCTGCTCGCCGTGGCCGCCGTCGCCGCCGAGTTCATCGCGCGCTCCGTGGTGACGAGCACGGTCCGTTCGCTCGTCGTGAAGAACGTCGGTCTCCCCGACGATCAGAACGTCGACGTGTCGGTCGCCGGTCTCGTGCTGCCGCAGCTCATCGGCGGACGCCTCGACGAGGTCGCCGTCTCGTCGAACGATGTGACCCTCGGGCCCATCACCGGTGACGTCCGCGTCGACTTGCGTGGAGTGCCCGTCTCGGGCGGCGGGGCGGCCGACGGCGGCGTCGCGTCGGTCCGCCTCGACCAGGACCAGCTGAAGGCCCTGCTGGCCGAGGTCCCCGACTTCCCGGCGAGCACGATCACCGTCTCCGCCCCCGACGTCAAGCTCGACACCTCGCTCTCGCTCTTCGGCATCGCGATCCCCGTGGGCGTCGGAGTGACCCCGGGCGCGGCCGCGGGCGACCTGACGTTGACCCCGTCGTCGTTCCAGGTGGGCGGCAACGCGATCGACGCCGACACGCTGCGCGGCCAGTTCGGCGGCATCGCCGATTCCCTCCTCGCGGAGCGGAGCCTGTGCATCGCCGACCGCCTGCCGAAGGGGCTGACCCTCACCTCGGCCACCGTGCAGGGACAGGACCTCGTCGCGACGTTCGATGTGGCCGGTGGCATCCTGAACGATCCGGCGCTGCAGAGCGACGGCACCTGCGGCTGATCGACGCGAGGTGGGTCGTCCGCCCCGAGCGACGTGGGAAAGGGGCGGCATACGACGTGCCCTAGACTGCAAGGACTGCCCGCCGCGTGACTCTCCGCGCGGGTGGGAGCCGTGATCCGCGGCCGTCGCGTCGCCGCAAAACCCGATTGGTCCCCCTGTGTCCGCCTCGCACTCCGCGCTCGTGCCCGCCTGGCTCACCGCCCCGGCCGAAGCGAACGAGCTCGTCGCCTCCGTCTGGCCCTCGTCCGCGCATCGTGTCGCGGACGGCTCCGTCGAGGTCGGCGGCGTTTCGGTCTTCGACCTGCGCGACCGCTTCGGCACCCCCCTGTACGTGCTCGATGAGAACGAGGTGCGCGACCACGCCCGCCGTGCGCGCGCCGCCTTCGACGCCGCAGCCGCGCGCCACGGCATCCGGGCCCGCGTCTACTACGCCGGCAAGGCGTTCCTCTCGACCGAGGTCGTGCGCTGGGTCGTCGACGAGGGACTCGCCGTCGACGTCTGCACGCGCGGTGAGCTCGAGGTCGCGCTCGCCGCGGGTGCCGACCCGGCACGCCTGGGCTTCCACGGCAACAACAAGAACGTGTCCGAGCTCGAGCGCGCCGTCGAGGTGGGCATCGGCTCGGTCGTCGTCGACAGTCCCATCGAGATCGAGCGTCTCGCCGCCATCGCCGAGCGCCGCGGCGCCGTGCAGTCGGTGCTCGTGCGCGTGCGCACCGGCGTGCACGCCGAGACCCACGCGTTCCTCGCCACCGCCCACGAAGACCAGAAGTTCGGTTTCTCGCTCGAGGGGGCGGCCGAGGCCGTGGCTCGCATCCGCGAGCTGTCGAGCCTGCGCTTCGTTGGTCTGCACGCCCACATCGGCTCGCAGATCTTCGACTCCTCCGGCTTCCGCGAGTCGGCGGCGCGCCTGGTCGACCTGCACGCCGACCTGCTCGCCGGGGGAGAGATCCCCCTGCTCAACGTCGGCGGCGGCTTCGGCATCTCGTACACCGCGGTCGACGACCCCAAGCCCATCGAAGAGATCGCCGACGGCATCGTCGACGCCATCGCCGACGAGTGCGCGGTGCGCGGCATCCCGATGCCCGACGTCGCCACCGAGCCCGGTCGCGTCATCGTCGGCCAGGCCGGCGTCACCCTCTACGAGGTGGGCACGGTCAAGACGGTCACCGCCGGCGAAGACCTCGACCGCGCCTACGTCAGCGTCGACGGCGGCATGAGCGACAACGCCCGGCCCGCCCTCTACGGCGCCGACTTCTCGGCGCGGCTGGTCTCGCGCACGAGCTCCGCGACCCCGGCCCTCGCGCGCGTCGTCGGCCGGCACTGCGAGTCGGGAGACATCGTGGTGGATGCCGAGTACCTCCCCGCCGACGTCACCCCCGGTGACCTGCTGGCCGTTCCCGCCACCGGCGCCTACTGCTTCTCGCTCGCGAGCAACTACAACTACACGCCGCGCCCCCCGGTCGTCGCCGTGCGCGACGGACAGGCCCGCGTGATCGTCCGCGGCGAGAGCATCGACGACCTCCTCGCGCGCGACGCCGGGATCCCGGCATCCGCTCCTTCCGCTACACCCCACGGAGACACCGAATGACCGACTACCGCACGCTCCGCGTGGCGCTCCTCGGCGCCGGCGCCGTCGGCTCGCAGGTCGCCGACCTGCTGCTCAAGCACGGCGACGAGCTCGCCGACCGCGCGGGCGCGAAGCTCGAACTCGCCGGCATCGCCGTGCGCGACCTCGACGCCAAGCGCGACGTCGACCTGCCGCGCGAGCTGTTCACCACCGACGCCGACACCCTCATCGTCGGCAGCGACATCGTCATCGAGCTCATGGGCGGCATCGAACCCGCCCGCACGCAGGTGCTGCACGCGATCGCCTCGGGCGCCGACGTCGTCACCGCCAACAAGGCGCTGCTGGCCACGCACGGCTCCGAGGTCTTCGAGGCCGCCGACCAGGTGGGCGCCGAGGTGTACTACGAGGCCGCCGCCGCCGGTGCGATCCCCATCATCCGGCCGCTGCGCGACTCGCTCGCCGGTGACCGCGTCGTGCGCATCATGGGCATCGTCAACGGCACGACGAACTACATCCTCGACCGCATGGACACCGAGGGCGCCGACTTCGACGACGTGCTCGCCCAGGCGCAGGCGCTCGGCTACGCCGAGGCCGACCCCACCGCCGACGTCGAGGGCTACGACGCCGCGCAGAAGGCCGCGATCCTCGCGAGCCTCGCGTTCCACACGACGGTTCCCCTCGATGCCGTCCACCGCGAGGGCATCACCTCGGTCGATGCCGCGATGATCGAATCGGCGCGGCACGCGGGGTACGTCATCAAGCTTCTCGCCGTGTGCGAGCGGCTCGCCGCCGAGGACGGCGGCACCGAGTCGATCTCGGTGCGCGTGTACCCGGCCCTCGTCGAGCGCACCCACCCGCTGGCGAGCGTCCACGGCGCGAACAACGCCGTCTTCGTCCAGGCCGAGGCCGCGGGCGACCTGATGTTCTACGGCGCCGGCGCCGGCGGGGTGCAGACCGCGTCGGCCGTGCTCGGCGACGTCGTCTCGGCCGCGCGCCGCCACATCGCCGGGGGAGTGGGCGTCGGCGAGTCGACGCGCGCGAACCTCCCCGCCGTGCCGATCGGTCACGTCATCACGCGCTACCAGATCACGCTCGAGGTCGACGACCAACCGGGAGTCCTCGCCACCGTCGCGGGCATCCTCAGCGAGGGGCGCGTGTCGATCGCGACCGTCGAGCAGACCGTCATCGAGCAGACTCCGGATGCCGACGACTCGGCATCCGCGGCAGGCTCAGCGACCGGAGCGGGATCCGCCCGCCTGGTCATCGGAACACACAAGGCCCGCGAGCAGGATTTGAGCGAGACCGTCGAGCGTCTCGCCGCGAGCGGCGTCGTCGAGCGCGTGGTCTCCGTGCTGCGTGTGGAAGGGAACTGACATGGCACACCTCTGGGGCGGAGTCCTCCGCGAATACGCCGACCGTCTGGGTGTCACCGACGCCTCCACCGTCGTCACCCTGGGCGAGGGCGGCACGCCGCTGCTGCCCGCACCCGCGCTGTCGCGTCGCACCGGCGCCGACGTCTGGGTGAAGTACGAGGGCATGAACCCGACGGGCTCCTTCAAGGATCGCGGCATGACCGTGGCCCTCTCGCGCGCCGTCGAGCACGGCGCGAAGGCCGTCATCTGCGCCTCGACCGGCAACACCTCGGCCTCGGCCGCGGCCTACGCCGCCCACGCGGGCATCACCGCCGCGGTCCTCGTACCCGAGGGCAAGATCGCGATGGGCAAGCTCAGCCAGGCCGTGGCGCACAACGGCCGACTCATCCAGATCCGCGGCAACTTCGACGACTGTCTCGAGATCGCGCGCGAGCTCGCCGACCACTACCCGGTGCACCTGGTCAACTCGGTGAACCCCGACCGCATCGAGGGGCAGAAGACCGCCGCCTACGAGGTCGTCGAGGTTCTGGGCGACGCCCCCGACTTCCACTTCATCCCCGTCGGCAACGCGGGCAACTACACGGCGTACTCGCGCGGCTACCGCGAAGAGGCCGCCCGCGGCGTCGCCACGCGCGTGCCTCGCATGTTCGGCTTCCAGGCCGCCGGTTCCGCCCCCCTCGTGCGCGGCGAGGTCGTCAAGCAGCCCGAGACCATCGCGAGCGCGATCCGCATCGGCAACCCCGCGTCGTGGGAGCTGGCTCTCGAGGCCCGTGACGCCACCGACGGCTACTTCGGCGCGATCGACGACGCCGGCATCCTCGAGGCGCAGAAGATCCTCGCCGGCGAGGTGGGCATCTTCGTCGAGCCCGCCTCGGCCATCAGCGTCGCGGGTCTGCTCGAGCGCGCCGAGTCGGGCGTCGTGCCCGCCGGCGCGAAGGTCGTCCTCACCGTCACCGGCCACGGTCTCAAGGACCCCCAGTGGGCCCTGCGCCGTGCCGACGGCACCGACGTGTCGCCCACGGTCGTCGACGCCGCCACCTCGGAGGTCGCCTCCGTGCTCGACCTGCAGCCGGTGACCGCGTGAGCTCAGGCCCCGGTCGTCGGGTCGCCGTCCGCGTTCCCGCCACCAGCGCGAACCTCGGGCCCGGCTTCGACACCCTCGGCCTCGCGCTGAGCGTCTACGACGAGCTCGTCGTCGAGCAGCTCGACGGCGACCGGCTCGAGATCCAGGTCGAGGGGGAGGGGACGGCGGACGTCCCCCGCGACGCCTCGCACCTCGTGGTGCGCGCGATGGCGCACACGTACGCCTCGGTCGGTCGTTCCCTGCCGGGGCTGCGACTGACGGCGCACAACGTGATCCCCCACGGGCGCGGCATGGGGTCGTCCGGGGCCGCCGTGGTCGCCGGCATCCTGGCCGCGAAGGGGCTGCTCGAGGGAGAGGTCGCTTTGAGCGACGTCGATCTGCTGCGGTTGGCCACCGAGATGGAGGGCCACCCCGACAACGTCGCGCCCGGCCTGTTCGGCGGACTCACCATCGCGTGGATGGATGCCGCCGGCCCCCAGCACAAGCAGCTCATCGTCCACCGCGGCGTCTCTCCGCTGGTCTTCGTCCCGAGCTTCACCATGTCGACCGCGGTGGCGCGGAGCCTGCAGCCCCTGCAGGTGCCGCGCGAGGATGCGGTGTTCAACGTCTCGCGTTCGGCTCTGCTGATCGCGGCGATGACGCAGAGTCCCGAGCTGTTGATGGCGGCGACCGAAGACAAGCTGCACCAGAACTATCGCGCGCAGGCCATGCCCGAGACCGATCGGCTCGTGCGGGCCCTCCGCGCGGAGGGGTACGCGGCGGTCGTGTCGGGAGCCGGGCCCAGCGTGCTGGTGCTGGCCGACGGGCCGGGGCAGCGACTCGAGGCGGCGGATCTTATGGCATCCGTGGTCGACACCCCGTGGCAGGCGCTCATGCTCGCCGTCGACGTCAAGGGTGGTACAGTGAAAAACGCAGAGGGTTCCGCGTAACTTCGCGAATCTGAGCCTCTGCACCACCTGCGAAATCCGCAACACATCGCGAACCCGGTATCGGCTGCAGTCTCCCGAACCGCTGGTGTCCTTCGTCTGCGTTCTGCACGGCGAAGCGCGATCTGATCACGTTTCATTTTCTGAGGAGCACTCGTGGAGTCCATCTCCGAGACCCAGCCCGTCGACGCGCCCGAGGGCGCCGAGACCCCCGCCGACGAGCAGCCCACGGCTGCGGCGGAGGGCACCGACACCGAACAGACCCCCGAGGGCGCCGACGCCCCCGCGGCCGAGGAGCCCGCTGAGGCGGCCGCCGACGCGCAGCCCGAGGCGCTGTTCACCGACGACGCCCTCGCCGCGCAGGCCCCGGCCGAAGCGGTCGCGGACGCGCCCGCCGCCGATGCACCCGCTGCCGATGCTCCCGCCTCGGAGGCGCCTGTCGCCGCTGCTGCCGCGGAGCCCGCCGCCGAAGAGGCGGCCCCGGTCGAGAAGCCCGCACGCGCCCCGCGCAAGCGTGCCCCGCGTCGCGCCAAGAGCGCGACCGCCGAAGAGACGGCCGCCGCCGAAGCCGCCGCCGCCGAAGAGAAGGCCGCCGCTGACGCCGCCGCCGCCGAGGCGCCCGCCGCCGAGGCCGCGACCGACGAGTCCGCGACGACCCCCGTCACCACGGCCGCCGACGTGGCCGCCGACGCCGAGACAGAGACCCCCGCGGTCGCCGCTGACGCGTCCGCCGCCGAGGCGCCCGCCGCCGACACCGCGCCCGCCGAGGGCGACGCCGAGCAGGCCGACGCCGCGCCCGCCGACGGTGCCGCCGAGCAGGCCGACGAGGCCCCGGCCCGCGGCCGTGGCCGCAGCCGCTCGCGCAACCGCAACCGCAACAAGACCGACGCCGACAAGGCCGAGGCTCCGGCCCAGCCCGCCGCCGACGAGGCCGAGGCCCCGCAGCAGCAGGGCGGCCAGCGCGACAACGCCCAGCGCGACAACGCCCAGCGCGACAACGCCCAGAACGGACAGCAGGCCCAGCAGCAGCAGGGCGGGGCGGCAAACAGCCGCAACCGTCAGCGCAACAAGCGCCGCGGCCAGAGCACCACGGGCGACGAGTTCGAGACCGAGATCGGCGAAGACGACGTGCTCGTCCCCATCGCCGGTGTCCTCGACGTGCTCGACAACTACGCCTTCGTCCGCACCACCGGCTACCTGCCCGGCCCCAGCGACGTCTACGTTTCGCTCGGTCAGGTCAAGAAGTACAACCTCCGCAAGGGCGACGCCGTCGTCGGCGCCATCAAGCAGCCCCGCGAGGGCGAGCAGCAGGGCCGCCAGAAGTACAACGCCCTCGTGCAGGTCGACTCGATCAACGGTCTGTCGGTCGACGACGCCGCCACGCGCGTCGAGTTCAACAACCTCACGCCCCTGTACCCCCAGGAGCGCCTGCGCCTCGAGACCGGTCCCGAGAAGCTCACGCAGCGCATCATCGACCTGGTCGCCCCGGTCGGCAAGGGTCAGCGCGGCCTGATCGTCGCGCCCCCCAAGGCCGGTAAGACGATCGTGCTGCAGCAGATCGCCAACGCGATCGCGACGAACAACCCCGAGGTCCACCTCATGGTCGTGCTCGTCGACGAGCGCCCCGAAGAGGTCACCGACATGCAGCGCACCGTGCGCGGCGAGGTCATCGCCTCGACCTTCGACCGTCCGGCCGAAGACCACACCACCGTCGCCGAGCTGGCCATCGAGCGCGCGAAGCGTCTCGTCGAGCTCGGTCGCGACGTCGTCGTGCTGCTCGACTCGATCACGCGCCTCGGCCGCGCGTACAACCTCGCCGCCCCCACCTCGGGCCGCGTGCTCTCGGGCGGTGTCGACGCCTCGGCGCTGTACCCGCCGAAGCGCTTCTTCGGCGCCGCGCGCAACATCGAGAACGGCGGATCGCTCACGATCCTCGCGACGGCCCTCGTCGAGACCGGCTCCAAGATGGACGACGTGATCTTCGAGGAGTTCAAGGGCACCGGCAACAGCGAGCTGCGCCTGAACCGTCAGCTCGCCGACAAGCGCATCTTCCCGGCCGTCGACGTCAACGCGTCGAGCACCCGCCGCGAAGAGATGCTGCTGTCGAACGACGAGGTCAAGATCACCTGGAAGCTGCGTCGCGCGCTGGCCGGCCTCGAGCCCCAGCAGGCCCTCGAGGTCGTGCTCGGAAAGCTCAAGGAGACCCAGTCGAACGTCGAGTTCCTGGTGCAGATGCAGAAGTCGATCCCGGCGCCCGCGCGCGGCGGTGACGACAACAGCATCCGCTGAGCCGTGTCCGACTCCGGCATCTTCGAGTCCGTCCGCGGGCTGCTCGACGAGCACCGGGAGGTCGAGCTCGAGCTGAACGACCCCGCGGTCCACGCTGACGCCGCGCGCGCCAAACGGGTGAACCGGCGCTACGCCGAGCTCAGTCGCATCGTGCACGCCTACGAGGCCTGGCGCGCGGCATCCGACGATCTGGATGCCGCGCGCGAACTCGCCCGCGAGGACTCCGCGTTCGCCGAGGAGGTCCCGGCTCTCGAGGAGCGCGTGGCCGAGACGCAGGAGCGCCTTCGGCGTCTGCTCATCCCGCGCGACCCCGACGACGCCCGTGACGTGATCATGGAGATCAAGGGCGGCGAGGGCGGCGCCGAGAGCGCCCTCTTCGCGGCCGATCTGCTGCGCATGTACCTGCAGTACGCGGCATCCATGGGCTGGAAGACCGAGCTGCTCGAACGCACCGAGTCCGACCTCGGCGGCTACAAGGACGTCCAGGTCGCGATCAAGGGCTCCTCGAGCGACCCCGCGCAGGGCGTGTGGGCGCACCTGAAGTACGAGGGCGGAGTGCACCGCGTGCAGCGCGTGCCCGCCACCGAGTCGCAGGGGCGCATCCACACCTCCACGACCGGCGTCCTCGTCTTCCCCGAGGTCGACGAGCCCGAAGAGGTCGCGATCGACCCGAACGACCTGAAGATCGACGTTTTCCGCTCGTCGGGCCCCGGCGGTCAGTCCGTCAACACGACCGACTCCGCGGTGCGCATCACGCACGTTCCCACCGGGATCGTCGTCTCGATGCAGAACGAGAAGTCGCAGCTGCAGAACCGCGAGGCCGGCATGCGCGTGCTGCGCGCCCGCCTGCTCGCCAAGCAGCAGGAGGAGCGCGACGCCGTCGCCGCCGATGCGCGCAAGTCGCAGATCCGCGGCATGGACCGCTCCGAGCGCATCCGCACCTACAACTTCCCCGAGAACCGTATCGCCGATCACCGCACCGGGTACAAGGCGTACAACCTCGACCAGGTGATGGACGGCGCCCTCGGCCCGATCATCGAGTCGGCGATCACCGCCGACGAAGAAGCGCGCCTCGCGGCCCTCGCCGACTCCTAAGCTCGGGTGGTGCTCACCGCCGCTCAGATCGTGTCGTTCGACGACACCCCGCCCCCGCCCGGACTCTCACCGTGGGTCGGCCCCGCCGAGCAGGTGCGACAGATCGAGATCGTGGATCCGGATGCCGCCTGGCACGGCGTCTTCGAGATGCTCCGCTCCCGGATCGACGACGCCCTGGGCGACCGTGTGCTCGAGATCGAGCACGTCGGCTCGACATCGGTGCCGGGGTTGGCCGCCAAACCCGTCATCGACATCGACCTGACGGTCGCCGACACCGACGATGAGGACGCCTACGTGCCGGCCCTCGAGGCGCTCGGGTTCGTGCTGCGCGTGCGCGAGCCGTGGTGGCTCGGGCACCGCTGCCTGGTCTCGGCCGAGCCGGCCGCCAACCTGCACGTGTGGCCGCCCGACAGTCCCGAGGCCGCGCGGCACCGCCTCTTCCGCGACTGGCTGCGCGCCGACGAGTCGGATCGACAGCGGTACGCCGCGGTCAAGCGCGAGGTCGCGGCCGACGGCCTGATGAGCGAGTACAACGCCCGCAAAGAGGGCGTGATCCGCGAGATCTACGCGCGCGCTTTCACCGCGGCGGGCCTGTTGCCCTGACGGCCGCCCTTCCGAGACCACAACGCAGGATCCACGGCCGTGACCCGTCCGTGGAGCGGCGTCGGCGCTTAGGCGCGGGCGGATCTCCTGCGCTGTGAAGCGATGAGCGTCAGGCGTCCCAGGCGGGCGGGTGGGGGAGCGGGCCCCGGCGCGCCTCGAGCTGAGCGGCGAGCGACAGCAACGTGGCCTCGCCCCCGGGGCGGCCGACGAGCTGCACCGATACGGGGTGGGCCGCGGCATCCGTCGTCACCGGCACGGTGATCGCGGGCAACCCGGCGACATTGACGAAGCTGGAGTACGGCGCGTACTCGACCTGCATCGCGAACGTGCGCTCGGGGCTGTGCCCCGCGTACGAGCCGATCGGCTGCGGGGGCTGCGCGAGAGCGGGGGTGAGCACCGCATCGAAGGCCGAGAAGTCAGCGATGATGCGGCGCTCGAAGGCCCGGGCGGCCGCGAGTCCGCCGAGCAGCTCGAGCGCCGACAGGCGTCGCCCCTCCTGCACGAGCCACGCGGTGAGGGGCTCGACGAGCTCGGCATCGGCGTCGCTCAGCGGGATGCGCGCGGCACTCGCCCGCCAGAGCACGCGGAACAGCTCGGCATACCCGAACGGATGCCAGTCGGCATCCTTCACCGCGTGCCCGGCGTCGTCGAGCCAGGCGGCGGCGGTGTCGAAGGCGGCGCGCGCGTCGGCGTCGAGGACGATGTCCTCGTCGTCGTCCCACGGCGAGACGGTGGTGATCCCGAGGCGCAGTCGACCGGGGTCGCGGCGCGCGGCGTCGACGAAGGGGCCGGCGCCGGGCGCGGCTGTCGCGTACGAGAAGGGGGCGAGCCCGACGAGGGCGTCGAGAAGGAGACCGGCGTCTTCGACCGAGCGCGCGATCGGTCCCGTGACCGACAGGCCGTCGGGGGAGTCGAAGCCCGAGCCGATCGGCAGCCGCCCGCGCGAGGGTTTCAGGCCCACGACGCCCACGGTCGCCGAGGGGATGCGGATCGAGCCGCCCCCGTCCGACCCGACGGCCGCGGGGAGGAGTCCCGCAGCGACCGCCACCGCCGCGCCACCGCTCGAGCCCCCCGCGCCGGCCGCGGGCCGCCACGGGTCGCGCGCCGGGTCGTGGATCAGCGGTTCGGTGAAGCCGGTAAGACCGAACTCCGAGGTGCTGGTCTTGCCGACGTTGATCGCTCCGGCGGTGTCGAGGGCCGCGGCGAGGGGATCGGATGCCGCGGGCACGTGGTTCATCCGTGAGCGCGAGCCGTAGCGCGTGGGGACTCCGGCGCGGGCGACGAGGTCCTTGTCGGCCAGGGGGACGCCCCACAGCGACCCGTCGGCCGGTCGAGGGAGATCGGCCGCACGTCGGAGCGCGGCATCCCGGGTCACCTCGGAGAAGGCGCCGAGACCGCGGTGGCGGTCGATGCGGTCGAGATAGCGGCTCGTCAGCTCGGTGGGCGAGAACTCGCCGCTGCGGAGCCCGTCGATCTGGGCCACGAGCGAGAGATCGTGCAGTCGGGGCATTGTCCGAGCCTACGGCGGGCCGGCCGAACGGAAACAGTCGCCGCGGCGGTCAGATCCAGTACTCCGGGGTGGTCAGCAGCGCGCGGGTGTCCTCGCCGTTGCGGCGCGTGCGCGCCTTGGCCGGGACGCCCACGAGCACGCTGTCGGCCGGTGCATCGCGGGTGACCACGGCGTTCGCCCCCACGACTGACCGCGCACCGAGCGTGATCGGCCCGAGGATCTTGGCCCCCGCGCCCACCGCCACCCCGTCGTGCAGGGTCGGGTGGCGTTTGCCGCCCTCGCGCTGACGACCGCCCAGGGTGACGCCGTGGTACAGCATCACGTCGTCGCCGACCTCGGCCGTCTCGCCGACCACGACACCCATGCCGTGATCGATGAAGAAGCGTCGACCGATCGTGGCGCCGGGGTGGATCTCGACCCCGGTGAGCCACCGGGTCACCTGCGACAGGGCCCGCGCCGGAAAACGCAGGCCCCGTCGCCAGAGCCGGTTCGCGATGCGGTACGACCACACGGCGTGAAGCCCGGGGTACAGCAGGGCGATCTCGAGGCCGCCGCGCGCCGCGGGATCGCGGAGCTTGGCGGAGGAGATGTCTTCGCGGACGCGGGAGAGGGCCCCCACGTCAGTCTTCGCGCAGGTGCTCGTAGAGCGCCGTCGAGAGGTACCGCTCGCCGTACGAGGGGATGATGACGACGATGTTCTTGCCCGCCGCCTCGGGGCGACGCGCGACCTCGAGGGCGGCCCAGATGGCCGCGCCCGACGACATCCCGACGAGGATGCCGTCCTTCGCCGCGGTCTCGCGGGCGAGGCGGATGGCGTCGTCGAACTCGACGTCGATCACCTCGTCGATGATGTCGCGATCGAGGATCGCGGGCACGAAGTTGGGGCCGATGCCCTGGATCTTGTGCGGGCCGGGGTGGCCCTTGGTGAGCACGGGGGAGTCGGCGGGCTCGACCGCCACGACCTTGACCCCGGGCACGCGCTCCTTCAGCACCTGGCCCACACCCGTGATGGTGCCGCCCGTGCCGATGCCGGCCACGAAGTAGTCGACCTTGCCCTCGGTGTCGCGCAGGATCTCCTCGGCCGTCGTCTTGCGGTGGATAGCGGGGTTCGCCTCGTTCTCGAACTGGCGGGCCCACACCGCACCGGGGGTCTCGGCGACGATGCGCTTGGCCTCGTCGACGGCGTGCGACATGCCCTTGGTCGGGTCGGTGAGAACGAGCTCGGCGCCGAACGCCTTGAGCAGGATGCGACGCTCCTTCGACATCGAGGCGGGCATCGTGAGGATGACCTTGTACCCGCGCGCGGCGCCGACCATCGCGAGGGCGATGCCGGTGTTGCCGCTGGTCGACTCCACGATCGTGCCGCCGGGCTTCAGCTCGCCCGAGGCCTCGGCCGCGTCGATGATCGCGATGCCGAGGCGGTCCTTGACGCTCGAGGCGGGGTTGTAGAACTCGAGCTTGGCGAGGATCTGGCCGCCGACGCCCTCCGCGACGCGGTTCAGCCGCACCAGCGGCGTGTCGCCGAATGCAGAGGTGATGTCGGAGTGGATGCCGGGCATGGCTCGCCTTTCGCCGTCGGTCGGGACGCGTTCATTTTAGGTGAGCCCTCCGACACCGCCGGCTGTGTGACGCTGCGCGACTAGGCTGGGCTCCCGTCATGTCAGGAACCGTCCCGCCTCCCGCCCCCACGGCCGTTTCGGTCGCCGACACCGTGCGCGCGGCCGCTCACCGACTGAACGCGGCGGGTGTTCCCGACCCCCAGGTCGACGCCGAACTGCTCGTGGCCCACGTCCTCGAATCCACCCGCGGGGGCGTCCAGGCCGCCGCGATCCGCGGAGACGGGATGCCGGAGCCCGCCGCCCGCGCCCTCGCGCCGCTCGTAGATCGCCGCGCCGCCCGCGAGCCGCTCCAGCACCTCACGGGTCTCGCCCCGTTCCGATCGATGGAGCTCGCGGTCGGACCGGGGGTCTTCGTGCCCCGTCCTGAGACCGAGATGGTGGCTCAGCTCGCCATCGACGCCCTGCGTTCGGCGGCGTCGGAGGCTCCGATCGCCGTCGACCTCGGCACGGGCAGCGGAGCGATCGCGCTGGCGCTGGCGACCGAGGTGCCCCACGCCCGCGTCTTCGCCGCGGAGAACTCGGTCGACGCGTTCGTCTGGACCAAGCACAACGTCGCCCGGATCGGCGCGGACAACGTCACGCTCGCGTTCGTCGACCTCGCCGACGCCTTCCCCGAGCTCGACGGAACCGTGTCCGTCGTGGCATCCAATCCTCCCTATGTTCCCGACGACGCGATACCCCGCGATCCCGAGGTGCGCCTCTACGACCCACCCGCGGCGCTCTACGGAGGACCGGACGGGCTGGATGCCGTGCGCCACCTCAGTCGCGTGGGCCTGCGGCTGGGCCACTCCGGCGCGACGATCGTCATCGAGCACGGGGAGTGGCAGGGCGCGGCCATCCGCGAGATCCTCACCGCCGACGGCTGGCGATCGGCGGCGACCCACCCGGACCTCACGACCCGGGATCGCGCTACGACCGCCGTGCGCCCCTGACGACGCGGGCGGTGGCGCGCGACTAGACTGGCGCGCGTTATGTCACCCGTCTACGACTGCCGTGACGAGTCGCAGCTGCTGTCCGGAATGCGCCACGCGCGTCAAGCGATCGGCCGAGGCGAACTCGTCGTGCTCCCCACTGACACCGTCTACGGAATCGCCGCGGACGCGTTCAACGCGCGCGCCGTCGCCGGCCTGCTCGAGGCGAAGGGCCGGGGCCGCCAGCAGCCGCCCCCCGTGCTCGTGCCGGGGGTGGGGACGCTGCGGGCACTCGTTGCCGAGATCCCGCCCGCCGTCGACGACCTCGTCCGCGAGTTTTGGCCGGGCGGCCTGACCATCGTGCTGCCCGCGCAGCCCTCGCTCTCGTGGGACCTCGGAGACACCCACGGCACGGTGGCCGTGCGCATGCCCGCGCAGAAGATGACGTTGGAACTCCTCGAAGAGACCGGCCCGCTGGCCGTGTCGAGCGCGAACCTCACCGGACGCGCCGCCGCCGTCAACATCGACTCCGCGCGCGACATGCTCGGCGACAGCGTCGCGGTCTACCTCGACGCAGGCGTCAGCGAGACCGGCATCGCCTCCACCATCATCGACGCGACCACGCTCGTCGGGGGAGCGGAGCCGCAGATCCGGGTGCTGCGCGAGGGCGCGATCTCGCGTGACCGGCTGCGCGCCGTCGTGGGCGACCTGCTCGAGCCCGACCCCGTGGACGAGGTCGTCGACCCGCTCGCCGCCCCCGCCGCAACGACCCCGGACGCCGAGGCGCCGGGTCCGTGACCCAATACCTCCTCACCATCCTGTTCACGGCGGCGGTCACGCTCGCGCTGTCGTGGGTGGTGTGGAAGCTCGCGCTGCGGTTCAAGCTGTACCCCGGCATCCGCGACCGCGACGTGCACAAGACGCCGACGCCGCGCCTCGGCGGAGTCGCGATGTTCCTCGGCGTCGTGGCGGCCTTCGCCCTGTCGAGCCGCAACCCCTACTTCGCGATCTTCTGGATCGACCCCGTGCCGGTGCTGTCCCTGCTGGGGGCGGTCCTGCTCATCGTGCTCGTCGGCGTCGCCGACGACCTCTGGGACCTCGACTGGATGATCAAGCTCGGGGCGCAGTTCGTCGCCGCGGGCATCATCGCCTGGTTCGGCCAACTGCAGATCCTCTCGCTGCCGATCGGCGCCCTGACGGTCGGCTCCAGCTGGGTGAGCTTCCTGCTGACCGTGTTCGCCCTGGTGGTCGTGATGAACGCGGTGAACTTCATCGACGGACTCAACGGTCTCGTCGCCGGCGTCTGCCTGATCGCGAACGGCGTCTTCTTCGCGTACTCCTACCTGCTCGTGCGCGACACCGGAGCGAGCACCTACTTCAACCTCGCGTCGTTCATCGCGGCCGTCCTCGTGGGGGCGTGCCTCGGCTTCCTCCCGATGAACTGGACGCCGGCGAAGCTCTTCATGGGAGACGCGGGGGCCCTGATGCTCGGGCTGCTCATGGCCAGTTCGGCCGTCGCCATCACCGGTCAGCTCGACCCGGCAGTGCTCGATCCCGAGAAGATCGGCCGGTCGCAGCTGCTCGGTGCGTTCATCCCGATCCTGCTGCCCGTGGTCATCGTCCTGCTGCCCCTGCTCGATTTCGGTCTCGCGGTCGCCCGCCGGCAGTGGGCGGGCAGGTCGCCGTTCTCGCCGGATCGCAAGCACCTGCACCACCGCATGCTCGACATGGGGCACACCGACCGCGACGCAGTCCTCATCTTCTACAGCTGGACGGCCGTGGTGAGCCTCGCGTTCCTGCTGATGTACATCGGCACCCAGCAGAGCTGGCCCGGCGACTACGCCTTCGGCATCGTCTTCGGTGTCATCGGCGTCATCGCGTGCGTCGTTCTCACCCTTCTGCCCTCCCAGCACCGACTGCGGCTGTCCCGCCGCCCCCGACCCACCCGACCGGAGTCCCCCTCATGAGCAGTGCTTCCCCCGCCCCTCGTCGTCCCCTCTCCAGTACCCCGGTGCTGCGCACCGCCCTGGTCTGGGGCGGCATCGTGACGGCGGTGCTCCTCGTGCTCGGTGCCGTCATCGGATTCCTCGTCGGGGGAGGGGGCGGCCTCGGCAGCGCTCTGTCCGGCGTCGCGGTCAGCGCGATCTTCCTCGCCGTCACGGCCATCAGCATCCTGGTGGCGAACCGGTGGTTCGGCGATCCGCTCTACGTCCCGATCTTCTTCGGCATCGTGCTGGGTGGCTGGCTGCTCAAGCTCATCCTGTTCATCGTGGCGATCGTCGTGCTGCGCGGACAGGGCTGGGTCGACCCCGTGGTGTTCTACGTCGCGCTCGTCGTCAGCGTCATCGCCTCGCTCGCGGTCGACGTGGTCGTCCTGCTGCGCATGCGCATCCCCAGCGTCAGCGACGTGACCCTGCCCACCGACCCCGAGGCGGGCGACCGTCGCTCCTGAGCGGCCGTATCCCATGGTGCGGTCGGCGGCGGCACGTTAGTCCGGTGCCGAGACGATCGCACCGGGCGGACTCATGGATCCGCCGGGAGTTTGATAGGGTGGACGAGTACCCACCCGCGATTGGAATTCTTCTCCAAGCTCGCTCTTCGGGTCACAATCACCGACCATCGTCGCAACGGTTCACACCGATGCCCCGAAGCTGGAGCCAGCGCTGACTACTCAAGCTGCGACCCTGATCACGAACTTCGCGTCTGCGGGTGCGGAATTCCACCCGCCCTCCATCTCGGAGTTCTTCCCCGACGCGGTGCTGTTCGAGGGCACGATGTTCGCGATCACGCGCATCAACCTCATCCAGATGCTCGCGACGGTGGTTCTGGTCACGCTCCTGGTCGTCGGCACGCGTCGCATGACGGTGGTCCCCGGTCGCTTCCAGAGCGTCGTCGAGATGGGCCTGGACTTCGTCCGCGTGAACATCGCCGAGGACATCCTCGGCCGCAAGGACGGCAAGCGCTTCCTGCCGATCCTCACCACCATCTTCTTCATGGTGCTGTTCATGAACATCACGGGTGTCATCCCGTTCCTGAACATCGCCGGCACCAGCGTCATCGCGGTTCCGATGCTTCTCGCGATCGTGGCCTACGTCACCTTCATCTACGCGGGCATCAAGAAGAGCCCCGGCGGCTTCTTCCGCAACTCGCTGATGCCTCCCGGGCTGCCCTGGTTCCTCTACATCCTGATCATCCCGCTCGAGTTCCTCTCGACCTTCATCATCCGCCCCGTCACCCTGACGCTGCGACTGCTGATGAACATGGTCGTCGGCCACCTCATGCTGGTGCTGTTCTTCGCCGCGACGCAGTTCTTCGTGGTGGACCTCAGCGGATGGTGGACCGCGCTCGGCGCCGGCTCCCTCGCCTTCGGCTTCGCCTTCACCCTGTTCGAAATCTTCGTCGCCTTCCTCCAGGCGTACGTCTTCGCGATCCTCACCGCGGTCTACATCCAGCTCGCGGTCGCAGAAGAGCACTGAGCGGCCCGGCGCACGCCGAGCCACCCAACGAAAGGAAAAAACCCGTGGACGCAACTACGGTTCTCGCCCAGGTCACCGGTAACGTCGCCACGATCGGCTACGGTCTCGCCGCCATCGGTCCCGCCATCGGCGTGGGCATCGTCGTCGGCAAGACGATCGAGGGCGTCGCTCGTCAGCCCGAGCTCGCGGGCCGCCTGCAGGTCCTGATGTTCATCGGTATCGCCTTCACCGAGGCGCTCGCCTTCATCGGTATCGCAACCGGCTTCATCTTCACTTGATCCCGGCCGCTCTCGATTCACTGTAAGGAGACAGGATGCTGAACGCTCTTGTCACTCTCGCCGCGGAGCCCGCGGGGGAAGCGCACAACCCGCTGCTTCCCGCGGTCTACGACATCATCTGGTCGGCCGTGTGCTTCGTCGTCATCATCTTCGTGGTGTGGCGCGTCGCTCTGCCGCGCATGGCGAAGCTGCTCGACGAGCGCAGTGCTGCCATCGAGGGCAACATCGCCAAGGCCGACGAGGCTCAGCGACAGGCCGAGGCCGCCCTCGAGGAGTACACCGCCCAGCTCGCCGCGGCGCGCAAAGAAGCCGGTGAGATCCGCGAGAACGCCACTCAGGACGGTCGCAAGATCGTCGCCGAGGCCAAGGAGACCGCGTCGGCCGAGGCCGCTCGCATCACCGCGTCCGCGCACGCTCAGATCGAGGCCGAGCGTCAGACGGCCCTCGTGCAGCTGCGTTCCGAGGTCGGTACCCTCGCGGTCGACCTCGCGGGCAACGTCATCGGTGAGACCCTGACGGACGACGCGCGCGCCAACGCCGTGGTCGACCGCTTCCTCGCCGAGCTCGAGGCTTCCGAGAAGGCGGCCAAGTAATGGGCAGCGCGACCACTCAGGCGCGGACCGCGACCGCGGAGGCCCTGGCCTCCACCTCGGGTGTCGATCTCGACGTCGCGCGCGAACTGTTCGCGGCCGTCGGTGCCGTGAGCGGCTCGGCGCAGCTGAGCGGCGCGCTGTCCGACTCGTCGGTGCCGCCCGCCGCCCGTGCGGGTCTGGTGTCCGGCGTCTTCGGAGCCTCGTACCGGCCCGCGACCGTGGCGCTGCTCACCAGTGCCGCGCAGCAGCGCTGGTCGACCTCCGCGGAGTTCGTCGAAGGACTCGAAGAGCTCGCTGTGCTCGCGACCTCGGTCGCCGAGGACGCGGACATCGAGGCCGAGCTCTTCTCGTTCTCGCGCACCGTCGCTTCCCACGGCGAACTCGAGCTGGCGCTGGGCGGCCGCCTCGGCGGCGCGTCGGCGAAGGGGGCTCTCGTCTCGAAGCTCCTCGACGGCCGGGCGAGCGCGGGCACCGCACTCATCGTGTCGTCGCTGGTCGAGCACGCGCGCGGTCGTCGCGTCCGTGCGCTCCTGCGTCGCGCTGAGCGCATCGTCGCCGAGCAGCGCGCGCGCATCGTCGCGACGGTGTTCGCGGCGACGCCGTTGAACGCCGACCAGCAGTCCCGCCTCCAGAACGCTCTCAGCGCACGTTACGGTTCGGCCGTCACGCTGAACACCGTGATCGACCCGACCGTGGTCGGTGGGCTGCGTGTGCAGGTCGCCGACGACGTGATCGACGCGAGCGTGTCCGCACGCCTCGCGGACCTCCGCCAGCGCATCGCCGGCTGAAGACTTTCCGCCCGAGTGGGCGTGGATCTGGGGGCCGAGTGCCCCACGAACGAAGGAAGACAATGGCAGATCTCTCTATCAGCCCCGACGTCATTCGTGACGCGCTGAAGGACTTCGTCAACGCCTACGAGCCCACCGGCGCCGCGGCGACCGAGGTCGGCGCCGTCGTCGACGCGGCCGACGGTATCGCTCACGTCGAGGGCCTTCCCGGCGTCATGGCCAACGAGCTCATCCGCTTCGCGGACGGCACGCTCGGCCTCGCCCAGAACCTCGACGAGAACGAGGTTGGTGTCGTCGTGCTCGGCGAGTTCTCCGGCATCGAAGAAGGCCAGAGCGTCACCCGCACCGGTGAGGTCCTCTCGGTCGGCGTCGGCGACGGGTACCTGGGTCGCGTCGTCGACCCGCTCGGAAACCCCATCGACGGTCTCGGCGAGATCGCGACCGAGGGTCGCCGCGCCCTCGAGCTCCAGGCGCCCGGCGTCATGCAGCGCAAGAGCGTGCACGAGCCCCTCCAGACCGGCATCAAGGCCATCGACGCCATGATCCCCGTCGGCCGCGGCCAGCGTCAGCTCATCATCGGCGACCGACAGACCGGTAAGACGGCCATCGCGATCGACACGATCATCAACCAGAAGTCGAACTGGGAGTCCGGCGACGTCGACAAGCAGGTGCGTTGCATCTACGTCGCGATCGGCCAGAAGGGCTCGACCATCGCTTCGGTGAAGGGCGCGCTCGAAGAGGCCGGCGCGATGGAGTACACCACCATCGTCGCGGCCCCCGCCTCCGACCCCGCCGGCTTCAAGTACCTCGCCCCCTACACCGGCTCGGCCATCGGTCAGCACTGGATGTACGGCGGCAAGCACGTCCTCATCATCTTCGACGACCTGTCGAAGCAGGCCGAGGCCTACCGTGCCGTTTCGCTGCTCCTGCGCCGCCCGCCGGGCCGCGAGGCGTACCCCGGCGACGTCTTCTACCTGCACTCGCGTCTGCTCGAGCGTTGCGCGAAGCTGTCCGACGAGCTCGGCGCGGGTTCGATGACGGGTCTTCCCATCATCGAGACCAAGGCGAACGACGTCTCGGCGTACATTCCGACCAACGTGATCTCGATCACCGATGGCCAGATCTTCCTGCAGTCCGACCTGTTCAACGCCAACCAGCGTCCCGCGGTCGACGTGGGTATCTCGGTGTCGCGCGTCGGCGGTGACGCTCAGGTCAAGTCGATCAAGAAGGTCTCCGGAACCCTGAAGCTCGAGCTGGCGCAGTACCGCTCGCTCGAGGCCTTTGCGATGTTCGCGAGCGACCTCGACGCGGCCTCGCGTCGTCAGCTTGCACGCGGTGCGCGTCTGACCGAGTTGCTCAAGCAGCCGCAGTACTCGCCGTACCCCGTCGAGGAGCAGGTCGTCTCGATCTGGGCCGGCACGAACGGCAAGCTCGACACCGTCGAGGTCTCGGACGTGCTCCGCTTCGAGCGCGAGCTGCTCGACTACCTCCGCCGCAACTCGACCGTGCTTGACACGCTGCGCGAGACCAACGCGCTGGGTGACGACACCCTCGCCGAGCTCGAGAAGCAGATCGACGCCTTCACCAAGGAGTTCCAGCCCGGCAAGGACCAGGGCGTCGTCGGCGCCGAGAAGGTCGACGCCGCCGAGGCGGAAGACGTGAACCAGGAGCGGATCGTCAAAGGCCGTCGCTGAGGAGCGAGGACACGGACGTAAATCATGGGCGCACAGCTACGGGTCTACAAGCAGAAGATCTCTTCTGCTCAGACGACCAAGAAGATCACCAAGGCGATGGAGCTCATCGCGGCCTCACGCATTCAGAAGGCGATGGCGCGTGTGCGCGCGGCATCCCCTTTCGCGCGGGCCGTCACGAGCGCCGTCTCCGCGGTGGCCACTCACTCCTCCGTCGATCACCCGTTGACCACCGAGCGTGAGAACATCCGTCGCTCGGCCCTGGTCGTCTTCACCTCCGACCGCGGCCTGGCCGGCGCGTTCAACTCGCAGATCCTCCGTGAGGCGCTTGAGCTGGCCGAGCTGCTCCGTTCGCAGGGCAAAGAGGTCGTGTTCTATCTCGTCGGGCGCAAGGCCGTCGGGTACTTCCAGTTCCGTCGCATGGCGAGCGTCGCACAGTGGGTCGGCGACACCGACACCCCGCAGTTCTCGACGGCGGAAGAGATTTCGGATGCCGTCCTGAAGGCTTACCGTGCCGGTGGCGAGAACGACGGCGTCGACGAGATCCACCTCGTGTACAACCGCTTCGTCAGCATGATGACGCAGTCGCCCGAGTCGGTCCGTCTTCTTCCCCTCGAGGTCCTCGAGGCGGACGAGGCTCCGGCCCAGGCCGAGGTGTATCCGCTCTACGAGTTCGAGCCGGATGCAGAGACCGTGCTCGATGCGCTCCTGCCGGTCTACGTCCAGAGCCGCATCTTCAACGCCCTCCTCCAGTCGTCGGCCGCCAAGCACGCCGCGACGCAGAAGGCCATGAAGTCGGCCAGCGACAACGCCGACAAGCTCATCACCGACTACACCCGCCTGCGCAACAACGCGCGTCAGGCGGAGATCACGCAGCAGATCGCCGAGATCGTCGGCGGCGCCGATGCCCTGGCATCCGGCAAGTAAGTTCCCAAGGAGAGAAGAAGCCATGAGCCTCACCGCCGAGAAGACCGACGCGGCCGTCGTCGGACGCGTCGCGCGCGTCACCGGCCCGGTCGTCGACATCGAGTTCCCGCATGACGCGATCCCCGAGATCTACAACGCTCTGAAGACGACGATCACCATCGGTGACGAGTCGACCGAGATCACCCTCGAGGTCGCCCAGCACCTCGGTGACGACCTCGTCCGCGCCATCTCGCTCAAGCCCACCGACGGCATGGTCCGCGGCCAGGAAGTGCGCGACACCGGCGGCCCCATCTCGGTGCCCGTCGGCGACGTCACCAAGGGCAAGGTCTTCGATGTGACCGGCGAGGTGCTCAACGGCGCCCCCGGCGAGACCATCGAGGTCACCGAGCGTTGGGGCATCCACCGCAAGGCGCCCAGCTTCGACCAGCTCGAGTCGAAGACCGAGATGTTCGAGACCGGCATCAAGTCGATCGACCTCCTGACCCCCTACGTGCAGGGTGGAAAGATCGGTCTGTTCGGTGGTGCCGGTGTCGGCAAGACCGTCCTCATCCAGGAGATGATCCAGCGCGTCGCGCAGGACCACGGTGGTGTGTCGGTGTTCGCCGGTGTCGGTGAGCGCACCCGTGAGGGCAACGACCTCATCGCCGAGATGGAGGAGGCGGGTGTCTTCGACAAGACCGCCCTCGTGTTCGGCCAGATGGACGAGCCGCCGGGAACGCGTCTGCGCGTCGCCCTCTCGGCCCTGACGATGGCCGAGTACTTCCGTGACGTGCAGAAGCAGGACGTGCTGTTGTTCATCGACAACATCTTCCGCTTCACGCAGGCCGGTTCCGAGGTCTCGACGCTGCTCGGCCGCATGCCCTCCGCCGTGGGATACCAGCCGAACCTCGCCGACGAGATGGGTGTGCTCCAGGAGCGCATCACGTCGACCCGCGGTCACTCGATCACCTCGCTGCAGGCGATCTACGTCCCCGCCGACGACTACACCGACCCGGCTCCCGCGACCACGTTCGCGCACCTCGACGCCACCACCGAGCTCTCGCGTGAGATCGCGTCGAAGGGTCTGTACCCGGCCATCGACCCGCTGACCTCGACGAGCCGCATCCTCGACCCGCGCTACATCGGTGCCGACCACTACCGCGTCGCCACCAACGTGAAGCAGATCCTCCAGAAGAACAAGGAACTGCAGGAGATCATCGCCATCCTCGGTGTCGACGAGCTCTCCGAGGAAGACAAGATCGTCGTGTCGCGTGCACGCCGCATCCAGCAGTTCCTCTCCCAGAACACCTACATGGCCAAGAAGTTCACCGGTGTCGAGGGCTCCACGGTCCCGATCAAGGAGACCATCGAGTCGTTCGACGCGATCGTCAAGGGTGACTTCGACCACGTCGCCGAGCAGGCGTTCTTCAACGTCGGTGGCATCTCCGACGTCGAGGCTAAGTGGGCGCAGATCCAGAAGGAGAACGGCTGACATGTCGTTGCGCGTGAGCCTGGTGTCGGCAGACGCCGAGGTGTGGACGGGGGAGGCGACGCTCGTCGTCGCCAAGACCGTCGAGGGTGAGATCGGCTTCATGCAGGGGCATGAGCCGGTGCTCGCGATCCTCGCCCAGGGCGAGGTGCGCATCACCCGCACCGACGGCACGAAGATCCTGGCCAACGCCGAGGACGGCTTCCTGTCGATGGCCGACGACGAACTCACCATCGTCGCCGGAAACGCCGCTCTCGTCTCCTGACGCCGCTTCATCGCCGACGCGCGTCGCCCGGATCTCCGGGCGGCGCGCGTCGCTGTTTTCCCGAAGGTTCCCATGCTCGTCCTGCTCCCTCCGTCCGAGACCAAGCGCCCCGGCGGCGTCGGCCCGATGCTGGATCTCGCGTCCCTCGCGCTCCCTTCTCTCCGGGACGCGCGCGAAACGGTCGTCGCCGCGCTGGTCGCGCTGTCCGCCGATGAGGACGAGGCGGCGCGCGTACTGAAGATCAGTGCGAAGCGTCGGCACGAGATCGCCGACAACGCCGCGGTGCGCACGGCGCCGACCATGCCGGCGATCGATCGCTACACCGGGGTCTTGTTCGACGCCCTGGATGCCGCGTCCCTTGATGCGGCATCCCGTTCATGGCTCGGCGAGCACGTCCTCATCCAGTCGGCGCCGTTCGGGCCGGTCGGTGCCCTCGACGGTATCCCGCCGTATCGCCTCGCGGCGGGGACGTCGCTGCCCGGCGCCCCGGCTCTGCGGCGGATCTGGGCGGATGCCGTTCGACAGGCGTGGGCGCAGCGCCGACCCGACTTCGTCCTCGACCTGCGCTCGGAGGCGTACGCGGCTCTCGGGCCGCTGCCGGGGAGTGTCCCCTCGGCCTACGTGCGGGTCATGAGCGAGGACTCGGGTGGTCGGACTCGCGCGCTCAACCACTTCAACAAACACGCGAAGGGTGAGCTTGTGCGATCCCTCGCGTCCCAGGGCGTCCGCATCGCCTCGCTCGACGAGTTCGTGAGCTGGGCGTCCGACGCGGGGTGGGTGGTCCGCCCGGGGGAGGCCGGCGAGGTGGCGCTCATTGCATGACATGGGCGTGCCCCTGTCAGGAAAGTCTCAGCTTCGCTAGCATGTGAGGCGCGGGAGAGCCCCGCCGGTGCCGCGCGACGCGCACGACTCCGTACGAGAGGAACCTCGTGAACACTACTTATCTCGCCTACAGCGACTACGGGACGACGAGCGGAGCCGAAGCCGCTCTGGTCGGCATCGTCTACCTGTTCATCTTCTTGTTCTCCATCGCCGGATACGTCATCAGCGCATTCCTTCTGATGCGCATCTTCGACAAGGCCGGCGTCCAGGGCAAGTGGCGCGCCTGGGTCCCGATCTACAACTACATGGTCTTCGCCAAGCTGGGCGACCTCTCGCCATGGGTCATCCTGGCCCTTGTCGTGGCGACGGCGATCCCGATCCTCAACTTCCTGGCCGGCATCGCGATCGTGGTCGCGCTGATCATGGTGTCGTACCGCGTCAACGCGAAGTTCGGTCGTGAGTGGCCGATCCTGCTGCTGTTCATCCTCGGCCCCCTGGGGCAGTGGATCTTCCTCGCGATCCTCGCGTTCGGCAACAACCCGTGGAACCCCGCCATCCGCCCCGCCCCCTGGGCCAACTCCTTCCTCGCCGACAAGACGGTGTGGAACGGCATCCCCGTGCAGCCCTCCCAGCAGGTCTCCGGCAACGGCGGCCCGGGTGTCGGCGGCTCCGGGTACGGCGCTCCCGGCTACGGCAGCACGCCCCCGGCCCCGCTGTCGTACAACCCGCCGGCCACCGGCACGACTCCGCCGCCGCCCGCGACGGGCACCACGCCCCCGCCCCCGCCGGCCGGACCCGTGGTCTGATACACCGGTCTCGTTCACGAAGGGCTCCTCGCACCCGCGGGGAGCCCTTCGCCGTTCCCGCCGCTAGCGTGGAGGGATGACCCCCGCAGACCTGCCTCTCCGTCCCGTCGGCCGCTCCGGACTCCGCGTCTCGGCGATCGGACTCGGGTGCAACAACTTCGGACGAGCGGGAACCGCCACCGAGACACTCGACGGAACGCGCGCGGTGCTCGATGCGGCGATCGATGCGGGCGTGACTTTCCTCGACACCGCCGACATGTACGGTCGCGAGTTCGGTTTGTCCGAGACGCTGATGGGGGAGGCGCTCGAGGGGCGCCGCGATCAGGTCGTGCTGGCCACGAAGTTCGGGCACGCCGATTTCGCCCCCGCGGTGACCGGGGGGTCCAAGGCATCCCGCGCGCACGTGCGTCGTGCCGTCGAAGACTCGCTCCGACGCCTGCGCACCGACTGGATCGACCTGTACCAGCTGCACACGCCCGACCCGTCGACGCCGATCGAAGAAACCCTCGACGCCCTCGCCGACCTCGTCCGCGAGGGCAAGGTGCGCTACATCGGGCACTCGAACTTCTCGGGGTGGCGGATCGCCGAGGCCGACCATGCCGCCGACGGCGTGCGGTTCGTCTCGGCCCAGAATCAGTACAGCCTGCTGGCCCGCGCCGCCGAGCGGGAGGTGCTTCCGGCCGCCGCTCGTTACGGCCTCGGATTCCTGCCCTTCTTCCCCCTGCACAACGGCCTGCTGACCGGCAAGTTCACGCGCGACGGGGGCCCGGAGGGGAGCCGCATCATGCGTCAGCGCCCCCACCTGTGGCGCGACGCCCCCTGGGACGCACTCGAGCGCTACCAGGCCTTCTGCGATGCGCGCGGCATCACGATGCTCGAGGCGACCTTCGCCTGGTTCCTCGCCAACCCCCTGGTCGCGAGCGTCATCGCGGGCGCGACGAGCGCAGAGCAGGTGCGCGCCAATTCCGCGGCCGCCACCGCCTGGACGCCGAGCGCCGAGGATCTCGCCGAGATCGACGGCATCCTTCCTCTGCCCGCCGATCCGGCCGCGGGATGAATGCCACCGCTGGGATGTGTCGGTGCGGCGCGTCCTCGGATCGTGCCCGAGCGTCGACTAAGATGACAGGGCCGTGCGTTTCTGCCGGCGCAGTCGTCGGCCAACCGGAGGATCGTTCGTGCCCGAGGTGACCACCCACACGCGCACCGTCCCGCTCGGTGACACCGTTCTCGAGCTGTCGTGGGCGGCCAGCACCGAGGTCGGACGCCGCCGCGAGGTGAACCAGGACGCCGTCCTCGCCGACTTCCCGCTGTTCGTCGTCGCCGACGGCATGGGCGGGCATCTCGGCGGAGAGATCGCGAGCGCAAGCACCGTCGAGCGGCTCCGTGCCGTGGTCGCGACGGGCCCGGTCTCGACGAAGAACATCGAGAAGGCGCTCTCGCGGGCGGTCAAAGACATCGTGGCCCACCCCGAGACCACCGACGAGGGCACCGGAACCACCCTTACCGGCGTGTACCTCGAGACCCACACCGAAGAACCGCACTGGGTGACGCTGAACATCGGCGACTCGCGCGTGTATCTTCTGCGCGATGGCGAGATCGTCCAGGTGACGACCGACCACTCCGTGGTGCAAGAGCTCATCGCCGCCGGGCGTCTGAGCCCCGAAGAGGCCGAGAACCACCCCTACGGGAACGTGATCACCCGCGCCGTGGGACCGAGCGACAGCGTCAAGCCCGACTACCTCCGCCTCGACGTGCTCGACGGCGATCGCTTCGTGATCTGCTCCGACGGTCTCACCAAAGAGCTCACGGATTTCGGCATCCGTCATTTCCTCGAGGCGAATACGGACCCGGCTGCAGCCGTCGAGGCCATGATGGCCGCCGCCCTCGAGAACGGCGGACGCGACAACATCTCGATCGTCGTCCTCGACGTCGCCCGCCGCTCCGCCTGAAATTCATCTTGACCGCGGAGACCGCGGATTCTACGTTCGGCATATGACCTCCGCACCCGAACGGACGGCCGGAAAAGGCCTGGCCACTGGCACCCTGGGCCTGTGGGGCTCGACCGTGATCGGTCTGGCATCCACCGCGCCGGTGTACTCCCTCGTCGCAACTCTCGGCTTCGTCGTCCTCGCGGTCGGGGCGTCGGCGCCCATCGCGTTCGTGCTGGCCTTCATCCCGATGCTGTTCATCGCCTTCGCCTACCGCGAGTTGAACAACGAGGTGCCCGACTGCGGCACCACGTTCACGTGGGGGACGAAGGCGTTCGGCCCCTGGGTCGGGTGGATGGGAGGTTGGGGTGTCGCCGTCGCGGGGATGGTGGTGCTCGCCAACCTGTCGCAGATCGCCGGCATCTACCTGTGGTCGCTGATCGGAGACGGTTCCCTCGCCGAGAACGTGCCGCTCGTCACGGCGACGGGCGTGGCCTTCATCGCTGCGATGACCTACGTGAGCTACCGCGGGGTCGAGATCGGCGAGCGGATCCAGAACATCCTGCTCGCCGTGCAGTACCTCGTCCTGGTGCTCTTCGTGGTGTTGGCGCTGTGGAAGTTCTTCGACGGGACGGCGCCGAATCCCACCCCCTTCGATCTCGCGTGGTTCAACCCCTTCGGGTTCACCGACTGGAGCGGATTCACCGAGGCCGTCCTGCTCGCGTTGTTCATCTACTGGGGATGGGACACCTGCCTGGCGCTCAACGAAGAGACCAAGGACCCCAAGCGCATCCCGGGCCGCGCCGCGCTCCTGACCACCGTCATCCTGCTCGGCACCTACGTCACGGTCACGGTGGCGGCGATGATGTACGCCGGCGTCGGCGAGGACGGAGCGGGGCTGGCCAACCCCGCCAACGCCGACGACGTGTTCCTCGCTCTCAAGGACGACCTGTTCGGCCCGTTCGGGTGGGTCCTCATCGTCGCCGTGCTCATCTCGGCGGTGTCGTCGACGCAGACCACGATCCTCCCCACCGCGCGGGGAACGCTCGCGATGGCCGCCTACAAGGCGCTGCCGCACCGCTTCCAGACGGTGCACCCCCGCTTCCGCACGCCGTCGTTCTCGACGCTGGTGATGGGCGTCGTCGCGAGCGTCTACTACGTCGGCATGACGATCATCAGCGACAACATCCTGCAGGACTCGATCCTGTCGCTCGGGCTCGCGATCGCTTTCTACTACGCGATGACGGGGTACGCCTGCGTGTGGTTCTACCGACGCGAGCTGTTCTCGTCGGCGAAGAACCTCGTCTACCGCGGCATCCTGCCCCTGCTGGGAGCCCTCATGCTGACGTACGCCTTCGTGCAGTCGGCCGTCGACATGTCCGACCCCGAGTACGGCAACACCGTGCTCCTCGGCATCGGCGGCACCTTCGTCGTCGGTATCGGGGCGCTGGCGATCGGGGTCGTGCTGATGGTGCTCTGGTACCTGTTCCCGGGATCGAAGCCGTTCTTCCGCGGCGAGAGCCTCAATCGCGAGACCGAGGTGCTCGTCCCGGACGA
The DNA here is from genome assembly GCF_029761935.1 of Microbacterium testaceum. Classification (NCBI taxonomy): domain Bacteria; kingdom Bacillati; phylum Actinomycetota; class Actinomycetes; order Micrococcales; family Microbacteriaceae; genus Microbacterium; species Microbacterium testaceum. The sequence continues at coordinate 1,155,653 of NZ_CP121699.1, read as the reverse complement.
GCCGATCGCCCACCCGCGCTCGGTCGACGGGGGCATCTGAGCGGCCGCCGCACCGTGGAGGGGCGGGGCGTCGGGGTCAGACCGCGGAGCGAATCGAACCGACCTCGCGACCGCCGCCCAGGATCGACAGCGAGAGCTGCGCCACGGTGTCGTCGACCGCCGCGGCGGTGAGAGCCCCGACCCTCTCGAGCAGGCGCAGCGCGACGACATGTCCGGCGCGATTCGAGCCATCGAGCATCTTGAGGGCGACCGTGGTGCCGTCGGGGGCGGTCATGACCTGCACGCCCTCGGCGCCCATCTTCGAGAAGACCCCGAGGCGTTCGATGACGATCGTGTCGGGCCGGCCGGGGCCGTCGATGGTCCACGGGTGCTCGCGCACGGCGCGCACGAGGGTTCCGGCGCTGCGGTGCAGAGCGAAGGGGGAGCGCTCCGACGACGTCGCGATGCGCTGGATGGCCCGTGCGAGACCGACGAGGCTCATGGCGTAGACGGGGGCTCCGCAGCCGTCGATCGCCGTCGTGGTCATGCGCTCACCCACGAGACGTTCGATGACCTCGCGGATGTGCGCCTGCAGCGGATGCTGCGGATCGAGGTAGTCGCCCGTGCTCCAGCCGTTCGCCACGCAGGTCAGGAGCATCGCGGCGTGCTTGCCCGAGCAGTTCATGCGCAGCGGCGAGGGCGCGGCGTGATCACGCACCATCTCGTCGCGTGACGCGGTGTCGGTGGGCCAGGCCGCCGGGCACCCGAGGTCATCTTCGGTGAGGCCGGCGGACTGCAGGATGCCGCGAGCCACCTCGGCGTGGCGCTCGGTGCCCGCGTGGCTCGCCATCGAGATCGCGAGACGCTCGTCGGCAAGCTCGGCGCCCGCCGAGAGACACGCCAGCGCCTGCAGGGGCTTCATGCTCGAGCGGGGGAGGAAGAGCGCGCTCGCATCGCCGAGGGTCAGCTTCTCGGACCCGTCGGGGGCGAGGACCACGGCGACGCCGTAGTGGCGGGATTCGACGAAATCGTTGCGGTCGACGACGGCGAGTTCGACGGAGGCGGGGGGCGTAGCGGGCATCCGTCCATCGTATCGCGGGGGCCCGCTCCCGACTCGGTCGCCGACGCGGCCGACGGACACGGAAAGGGGTCGTCGGCTGCCGCCCCGCGCACCGAACAGGACGGGTCTCGTTCACCGGTGCGACCGTTCCCGGACCCGCGTCCGGCGGGGGCGCTCCCTACAGTCGGGTCGCCCGCTCTCGCGGGCCGCTCCCCACAGCTCCCGACCACGCGTCCCGCCACCCCGTCGGGAGCCCATGCTCCTCGCGCCGACGTGCGCGCCCCGGGGGGGAGCGCACGCACCAGGAAGGACCCGTCACTCATGACCCCCACCCGATCGCGACTGCTCCGCGCGGCCGCGACCCTCGTGGCCGCCGCGAGCTTGTTGGCATCCGCCCCTCCCGCCCTCGCCGCCACCGAAACGCCCGTCTCCGCGTCGGCCGTCGGCGCAGCGCAGCTCGTGCTCGTCGAGAGCGTCCACGCGAGCGGCAAGGTGCTCCGGATCGGGGCGGGGGACGCTCAGGTCTCGAGCGCGCCCGGCTCGACGACTCCGGCGGTGGCATCGATCTCGTCGATGGCGCAAGCCGACCCTCAGACGCTGTCCGCTCAGGCGCTTCGCCTGTACCCGGTCGTCGGCTCGGCGCGCACGTTCCTCATCGCCGATCAGAAGGACCGCGTCCTCACCCGCTCGCGCAACGACCAGGACGCCTTCCGCTACCTGCAGACGGCCGATGTCGCCGACTCCGCGACCGACCCCTACGCCCAGTGGGAGCTGCGCGACGCGGGCAACGGGGCCGTGAACCTCGTCAACGTGCAGCGCGATCGCGAGGGCAGGGAATCGGCTCTCGACCTCTACAACTGGAAGACGGCCGACGGCTCGGAGGTGCAGACCTACACCCTCAACGCCTCCGCCGCGGTGCAGCAGTGGCGCGTGCACGCTCTCACCCCGACCGTGACCTCTCCCTCGCTCGTCACCACGCCGGGCGTGCTCCCGACCCTGCCGAGCTCACTCAGCGGCCGCTACGGCTGGGGCCGCACGGTGACGCTGTCGCCCATCACCTGGGCGCTGCCGGCTGCGACGACCTGGCTGACGCCCGGAATGGTCTCGGTGACGGGAACGGCGAAGGGTTTCTTCGGTGAAGACGTGGCTCTCACGGCATCCGTCGCCGTCGGCGCCCTCTCGGACGCCGCGGACTCCGCGCTCACCACCTACGCGGGCGCCACCGTCGCCGAGGTCGCCATGCGGGCCCCGGCCACGGTCCAGCGTCGTATCGGCGACACCGGGCAGACCCTGACCGCCCCCGTGCGCTGGGACTTCACGGGCGTGACGGATGCCGCGTTCTCGACGCCCGGAACGGTGAAGGTCCCGGCGGTCTCGGGGCTCGGCTTCTCAGCCACGCTCGTGGTCACGGTCTCGGCCGCGCAGCAGGTGAACGTGCTCCGTCAGTCGGGCGTGCACCCCGACTGGTCGTTCAAGGACTCCACGACCTTCGCCCTCACCGACGGGAACCGCACCGCCACTGGCTTCGCCGACTGGCGCTCGGGGGGCTCGGCGAACCGCGTGAACCCCAACCGCGTGACCTTCTACCTCGACCAGCCGCGGCAGATCTCGAGTGTGAACGTGTACGACATCGGCGGCAAGCAGAACATCGGCTCGGTCACCGTGCAGTACCGCACCACGCGCGGCGGGTGGGCGAACCTTCCCTCCGCCACCGCCTGGCCCGCCGCCAACACGTCGGCCGACCTGCGTCTCGAGGTCACCGCCTCGCGTCCCGTCCTCGCCACGGGTCTTCGCGTGCTGGTGAAGAACAAGACCTCGTCCACCTGGATGACCCTGTCCGAGATCGAGGCCTTCGGGCCCCAGCTCACCCCCGCCTCCTGATCGACCACCCTGACATGAGAAGAGATATGTTCCCTCGTCTACGCCGCTCCGTACGCGGCCTCTCGGCCGGACTGGTCGTCGGCGCGCTCGCCGTGTCGAGCCTCGCCTTCGGCGGCGCTTCGATCGCCGTCGCCGCCTCGGGCACGTCCACCGGCACCACCTCGGGCACGACCCCCTCCGACACGGTCTCGAGCGCGTCCACGACCGCGTCGGCGACGAGCACCACGGGGACCACCGGTTCCGCGGCGACCGGGTCCGCGGCATCCGGAACCTCCTCCGCGACGGGACGCTCGAGCTTCTTGCTGCCGGTGCTGCCCGACACGCAGTTCTACTCGCGGTACAGCGCCTCGCAATTCGTGCCGCAGTACGGGACGAACCCCTTCGAGGTGCAGACCCAGTGGGTCGTCGACAACAAGAAGGCGCTCAACATCCCGTTCACCATGCAGCTCGGCGACGTCGTCGATCAGCAGGGCAAGAGTGATCAGTGGAGCGCCGCGAGCAAGGCGATGAAGATCCTCGAGGACGGCAAGGTGCCCTACTCGGTGATTCCCGGCAATCACGACGTGGCCGACCAGGGCGCCCGCTCGTCGGAGGGCAACGCGTCGAACTACCTCGCCTCCTTCGGGGCATCCACGCTGCAGCGACAGGGCGGTTCGAGCCTGCTCGGCACGTTCCAGAACGGGTACTCGTCGGCGTACCGCTTCTCGGCCGAGGGGCATGACTGGGTCGTGCTGTCGCTCGGCTGGAACGCCTCCGACGACACCTTCGCCTGGGCCCAGGGGATCCTGGACGCCAACAAAGGCGTGCCCGTGATCCTGTCGTCGCACGCGATCATCGGCATCGACCAGGACCAGGTGTCACCGACCAGCTGGTGGTACGGCGACCTGCTGTGGGACAAGCTCATCCGCAAGAACGATCAGATCGTCCTGACGCTCAACGGACACTTCCACGGCGCGACCATGCGCACGCTCACGAACGACTTCGGGCATCCCGTCCACGAGGTGCTGACGGACTATCAGATGGCGGCGGACGGCGGCAACGGCATCATGACGCTGTTCGAGTTCGACCTGTCGGGCGGCAGCATCGACGTCTCGACGATCTCGCCCTGGGTCGGCAAGAAGCACGCCAACTCCCGAACGTCGACGGACGCCCCCGTGCTCACCGGGACATGGCAGCAGTTCTCGCTCGCGATGGACTTCGGATCCCGTTTCGGATGGGGTGCGCCCTCGGCGGCCCAGGCGGACGGTCCCGACCTCACCGCCGCCGCGAAGGCCATGGTGTCGCAGGGGTGGACCGGGTCGTCGACCGGCGAGAAGCTCGCCGCCGCCGGTGACGCGTCGGACTACTTCGCGGTACCCGGAACGGTGGCGCACTGGCGGTTCGGCGACGTCAAGGAGGGCGTCGTCGACGAGAACACCGTCGTCCCCGATATCGCGGGGTCCAGCCCGATGTACCGCCTGCCACTGGACCAGACCGACGCCCCCGACGAACTCGACGACATCGCGGTGACCCACAAGGACGTCCCGTTCTACTCGGCGGACCCGGGCGCGGTGTGCTTCAGCGACGTGCACCGCAACAGCACGGGACCCGACAATCTCGCGTTCCTCACGACCGAGTACGGTGCGCCGGCGACCTCGGCGCACCTCAGCGCGGAGTCGGGGTACACCCTCGAGACCTTCCTGCAGATGGATGCGAACTGGACCGAGGCCGCGAACCGCTGGGGCGCCGCGATCAGTCGAGGCGGCGCGCGCAATTGGATCGGGATCAACGACACCTCCGACGAGGGGGCCGGTGCGGCCTGGCTGGGCATCTCGAACCTGCGCGAGTACCAGTTCTCGGCGGCCGACACGGTCTCGAAGAACTCCTACACGCTCTGGTCGGGCGAGATCATGCCGGGTAGCTGGCACCACGTCGCGATCGTGAACGACCCCGCCGCGGGAACCGTGATCATGTACGTCGACGGCGTGCCGGTGCTGCGCAACGCCTCGGGCGTCGGCGGGATGATGGCCGCCGACCTGATGCCGTGGGTGATCGGCGCCTCGCTGTGGAACACCGAGCCCGAGCACGGCTGGTACGGCTGCGTGGGCGAGACCCGCATCGTCGACCATGCCCTGCCGCGCGAGCAGTTCCTCTTCCAGCGTGCCGACCTCGACGCCACCGCCGCGGCCTTCGCCGTGACCACGGCGCTGTCGGGCGTGCAGGCCTCGACCGCGACGGTTCCGACGCTCGAGGGACGCGGGGTCGCGGGGGCGCAGGTGACGGTGCGGGTCGACGGGGCGGACGCCGGTCGCGCCGCCGTGGGAGCCGACGGCACCTGGCGTCTCGCGCTGAAGACGCCGATCGCCGGCGTCGGTGCGCACGCGGTGAGCTTCGCCCAGTCCATCGGGACCCGGACCGGCTCGGCGCTCGAGATGACGGTCACCATGGGGGTGGATGCCGCCTGGTCTCCGGATGGCGAGCAGTTGGCTGCCGGCAAGGACGGCGCCATCGCGGTGACGCCGAGCACCTTCCGGGCCGGCGACACGGTCTCGGTGAACGTGCCCGCGGGTCTCGACGGGAAGGCGCTCTACGGGTTCCTCTTCTCGCAGCCCACGGGTCTGGGCACCGCGACCGTGGCGAACCGGTCGATCTCGCTCGTCGTCCCGGCGAGCGTCGCTGCGGGCGAGCACCGGCTCGCCGTCTACACGGCGACCGGCGAGCTGGTGGGCTGGGCGCGCGTCACGGTCGCCCCTCCCGTCGCCGCGGTCGATCCGGGGGCCGGCGCCGGCGGCTCCGCGACCGGGGGCGTCGCCACGTCGAATGCGAGCTCCCAGCCCGGGAGCGCGCGTCGCGGCGATCTCGCCGCCACCGGCGTCGCCTCGGGCGCTCTGGCCGCGCTGTCGGGCGCCGCTCTGCTGCTCGCGGGCCTCGGACTGGTGCTGCGCCGCCGACGTCGACACGCCTGAGCACGGCCACAGGGCCCCCGTCCGGTTCGTCCGGGCGGGGGCCTCGTCGTTCGAAGAGTGCCGCGTGTCGCCGTTCCCGCGATTTCCGGTGCCCGCCCCTCCGGCGACGGGCAGACTGGGGGACATGAACGGAGAGCACCACTACCGCCTGCGCTCGACCTGGACCGGCGACCTCGGCACGGGAACGAGCGGTTATCGCGACTACGAGCGGGCCGTGACCCTCGAGGTCGGCGGAAAGCCCGCCATCGCGGCATCCGCCGACAAGCCCTTCCGCGGCGACCCCGCCAAGTGGAACCCCGAAGAACTGCTGATCGCGGCGTTGAGCGAGTGCCACCTGCTGTCGTACCTCTACGCGTGCGTGAAGGTGGGCGTCGTGGTCACCGGTTACGAGGACGACGCCTCGGGCACCCTGCAGGAGGACGGCAACGGCGGGGGAGCGTTCACCGAGGTCGTGCTGCGCCCGCGCGTCCGCGTGGCGGACGCGTCGATGATCGAGGCGGCGCGCGCGGCCCACCGCCAGGCGCGCGAGTGGTGCTTCATCGCCAACTCGGTCAACTTCCCGGTTCGGCACGAGCCCGAGGTGACCGCGGACTGAGTTCGCCGCGTCGCGCGTACGAGGAGCATGCGGCGGCGTCGTACAGTGAGCCCATGCAGCTCGAACCCGCCCTGCGCCGTCTTGATCGGATCGCGGGAGGCCGCCAGGCCGATCATCGCGTTCCCGTCTCCGCCGATCCGAAGGTCCGCCGGGCGTTCCGTGCGATCACCCTTCTGCTCGCGGTCGGTTTCGTCCTCGGCGTGGCCACGGTCGTCATCGCCCTGGTGATGACCGCGAACGGCGACGACGTCGGCTTCGCGGTCTGGATGCGCTGTCTCGTGGTGCTGGCGATCACGACGACCCTGTTCTACTTCCTCTGGCGCGCTCGCGCGGGGTGGTACTGGGCGTTCCGCCGCCTTCAGCTGTTCAGCCGGATCTTCCCGGTCGTCGCTCTCGTGCTCGCGGCGATCCCGGGGCTCTACCCGTTCTGGGTGGTCACCGAGCAGATCCTCTTCGCGATCCTCCTCATCGGCGTCTCGGACTACCTCCAGTCCGACGCCGTCCGGGCGGCGTACCCCAAGCCGCAGCGCTGAGTCCTCGGCATCCGGATGCCGGGAACCCGGTGCCCATCGAACGACGCACCCCCGCCGGCGCGAGGCCGACGGGGGTGCGTTCGTGAGGAGTGGGATCAGCGCACGTCGTCGTCGATCCAGTCCATCGATTTGGTGACGGCCTTCTTCCACAGGCGCAGCTCGCGCTCGCGCTCGCCGTCGTCCATGTTGGGCTCCCAGCGCTTGTCTTCCTGCCAGTTGGCGCGCAGGTCGTCGAGGTTGTCCCAGAAGCCGACCGCGAGGCCCGCGGCGTACGCGGCACCCAGGGCGGTGGTCTCGGCGACGACCGGGCGCACCACGGGTACGCCGAGGATGTCCGCCTGGAACTGCATGAGAGCGTCGTTGGCGGTCATGCCGCCGTCGACCTTGAGCTCGGCCAGGTCGACGCCGGAGTCGGCGTTGACGGCGTCGAGCACCTCGCGCGACTGGAAGGCGGTCGCCTCGAGGGCGGCACGGGCGATGTGGCCGCGGTTGACGTAGCGCGTCATACCGACGATCGCGCCGCGGGCGTCGGGACGCCAGTAGGGCGCGAACAGGCCCGAGAACGCCGGGACGAAGTACACGCCGCCATTGTCGTCCACGCTCTCGGCCAGCTTCTCGACCTCGGGGGCCGAGGAGATGATGCCGAGCTGATCGCGCAGCCACTGGATGAGCGAGCCGGTGACGGCGATGGATCCCTCGAGCGCGTAGCGGGCGGGCTGGTCGCCGAGCTTGTAGCCCAGCGTCGTGAGCAGACCGTTCTTCGAGTGGACGATCTCTTCGCCCGTCTGGAAGATGAGGAAGTTGCCCGTGCCGTAGGTGTTCTTGCTCTCACCCGGGTCGAAGGCCGCCTGGCCGAAGGTCGCGGCCTGCTGGTCGCCCAGGATGCCGGCGATCGGCGTCTCGCGCAGCAGCGACGAGGACTCGACGGTGCCGTAGACCTCGGAGGAGGAGCGGATCTCGGGGAGCATCGAGGCCGGCACGCCGAAGTCGGCGAGGATGTCCTCGCGCCACGACAGCGTCTCGAGGTCCATGAACAGCGTGCGGCTGGCGTTGGTGACGTCTGTCGCGTGCACGCCGCCGTCGATGCCGCCGGTCAGGTTCCACAGCACCCAGGTGTCGGTCGTGCCGAAGAGCAGGTCTCCGGCCTCGGCCTTCTCGCGGGCTCCGTCGACGTTCTCGAGGATCCAGACGATCTTGGTGCCCGAGAAGTAGGTCGCCAGCGGCAGACCGACGATGCTCTTGTAGCGCTCGGGGTCGCCGTCGGCGAGACGGTCGACGATGGACTGCGTGCGCGTGTCCTGCCAGACAATGGCGTTGTACACGGGCTTGCCGGTGTTCTTGTCCCAGACCACCGCGGTCTCGCGCTGGTTGGTGATGCCGACGGCGGCGATGTCGTGGCGGGTGATGTCGGCGCGGCTGAGGGCCAGGCCGATCACCTCCTGGGTGTTGCGCCAGATCTCGGCGGGGTCGTGCTCGACCCATCCCGCGCGCGGGAAGATCTGCTCGTGCTCCTTCTGTCCGACGGAGACGACGCTCCCGGACTTGTCGAAGATCATCGCGCGCGTCGAGGTCGTGCCCTGGTCGATGGCGAGGACGTAGTCGGCCATGGATGGACTCCTTTGTCTGAATTCAGTGAACGGGTGAAGAGGTGGAGAAGGTGGGCGGGAGCGCCGGGCGACGCCCCCGCCGAGGTGTTACTTGCCGAGGCCGAGGAGCAGGGGAGCCAGCAGACCCGCGAGCAGACCACCGACGAGGGGACCGGCGACCGGAACCCAGGCGTAGCCCCAGTCGCTCGAACCCTTGCCCTTGATGGGGAGGATCGCGTGGGCGATGCGGGGGCCGAGGTCGCGGGCCGGGTTGATCGCGTAGCCGGTGGGGCCGCCGAGGGAGGCGCCGATACCGACCACGAGCAGCGCCACGGGGACGGCCGCGAGGCCGCCGATGCCGCCGGGGACGCCGATGTCGGCTACGCCGTAGTCACCGAAGCCGAAGATCACGAACACCAGGACGAAGGTGGCGATGACCTCGGTGAGGAAGTTGAAGCCGTACGACCGGATCGCGGGACCGGTCGAGAACACGCCGAGCTTGGCGGCGGGGTCGGGCTCGTCGTCGAAGTGCTGCTTGTACGACGCCCAGGCGAGGACGGCGCCGATGATGGCACCGACCATCTGCGCGGCCACGGCCACGAGGAACTGGACGAAGGCGATCTTGCCGGCGACCAGGAGGCCGATCGAGACGGCGGGGTTCAGCTGAGCGCCGGAGTACGCGGAGACGATGACACCGGCGAAGACCGCCAGACCCCAACCCCAGTTGACCATCAGGGTGCCGCCGGCGTTGCCCTTGGTCTTGGCGAGGGCCACGTTGGCGACCACGCCACAGCCCAACAGGATGAGCATCGCGGTGCCGACGACCTCCGAGAGGAAGTACAGCCCCAGGTTCACTTCTTGCATGTCGTCATCGACCTTTCTTTCGTCACCCGGACACCTTCGGCTCGGGCGGTAGTGCGGCTCGGTGCTCCGAACCTACGGCTCACGTGCGGGCGCGCAACAGGTGGCGCGCCCGCACGTTCTCTCAGATTCGGGCCACTCCGGCCTGCGCCAGGTCGACACGGTGGGCGGAGCGGAGAATCTCAGTAGTGCGGGCCACTTCTTCGTCGACGCGCGCGGAGTCCCAACCGAGGGGCTCGGCGACCGCCTCGGCGACCTCCTGCAGGGTGCGCTCGGTCATGCCGCCGACGAACGCCAGGTGCGTGCGGCGCAGCAGCACGTCGATCAGGTGCACGACCTGCTCGTTCTCGGCGATGAACGCGAGCTCCTCGCGGAAGTACCCGGCGGCGTCGGGAACCGGCGTCGGCTCGGCGGGCAGGGCGGCGAGGATCGCGTCGGCGCGGGTGCCGTAGCGCTCCAGCATCGCTTCGACGAGCTCCGCGGAGTGCGCATTCGTGCGCGCGGCGATCCAACGGCGACGCTGCTCGGGCGTGGCGGGGAAGCCGGCGCCGCCGCCGATGGGAAGGCCCTGGGTGCTGACGCGGTGGGGGCGACGCAGCTTCTGCAGGGTCTTCATGCTGAGGTGCTCGGCGAGAGCGCGGAAGGTGGTCCACTTGCCGCCGACGAGGCTCATGGCGGGGACGCCCGCGATCTCGTCCTCGACGATGCGGTAGTCGCGCGAGACGAAGCCGGGGGCGGTGTCGTCGTGGCGGGGGAGCGGGCGGATACCTGAGAACGTGTAGACGATCTGCGAGCGGTCCACGCCGATGGTGGGGAAGACGTGTCCGATGAGGTCGAAGAAGTACTCGATCTCGTCGTCGGTGCACACGACCGGCTTCGAGGGATCGGCGTCGATGTCGGTGGTGCCGACCAGGACGCGGTCCTTCAGGGGGTAGATGAGGACGATGCGGCCGTCGGAGTGCTCGAAGAAGATCTCGCGACCACCGGTGGCGGCGAGCAGCTCGGGGTTGTCGAGCACGATGTGCGAGCCCTTGGTGCCGCCCATGAAGGTCGTGTCGAGGCCCATCGCCTGGTTGGCCAGGTCGGTCCAGGGCCCGGCCGTGTTGAGGACGACCTTCGCCTTGACGCTGAACTCCTCGCCGGACACCTCGTCGCGCACCCGCACCCCGTTCGCGTCGGCGCCGACGGCCGAGACGTAGTTGACGGCCTGGGTGCAGCCCGCGCCGGCCTCGATGCCGTCGCGCAGCACGTCGAGGGCGATGCGCTCGGGGTCATGCATCGACGCGTCGAAGTAGGTCGCGGTGTAGGCGAGGTCGGGGTTGAGCTTCGGAAGCTCGGACAGTGACTTCTTCTTGCCGAGGAAGGTGTGGCGGGGGACGGAGCCGCCGTCGCGCGAGAAGGTGTCGTACATGATCAGGCCGACCTTGATGAGCAGCGCGCCGCGCTCGTTAGGCTTGCCGCGACCGTGCGTGACGAGAAGACGGAAGGGTGCCGACAGGATGCCGGAGAACGTCTTGTAGATCGGGATCGTCGTCTCGAGCGGCTTGACGTAGTGGGGAGCGGTCTTGAGCAAGTCGTTGCGCTCGGTGACCGCTTCTTTGACGAGGCGGAACTCGCCGTTCTCGAGGTAGCGGATGCCGCCGTGCACCATGTGGCTGGAGGCCGAGGAGGCGCCGGAGACGAAGTCGCCGCGCTCCACGAGCGCGACGCTCACGCCCTGGAGGGCGAGGTCGCGGAGGGTGGCGAGGCCGTTGATGCCCCCTCCGATGATGAGGACGTCGAGGTTCTCGGCGTCACGGAGCGCCTGGACGTCGGCGCGGAGCGGAGTAGCGGGGGACGACATGTCGACTGCGACCTTTCGTTGTTGGTACGACGATCACAATGCGCTTGTCTGCACGTTGTTGCAAGCCCCTTGAACAAACGTGCAGAATAGTGTTCATGAAGGTAACCGGACGGTGGTGACGCAGGCCGAGGAGCGCTCCCGTGACGCCCTGCGCGCGGCGCAGCTCTACTACATGCAGGACCTCACGATGGATGCCATCGCGCACGAGATGAGGGTCTCGCGCTCATCGGTGTCGCGTCTGCTCCAGCACGCCCGCGACGTCGGCCTCGTCACGATCTCGATCAGCCCGCCCGACGACGCCCGAGGGCAGATGGCCCAGCGGATCGCCGATCGCTTCGGCATCACGGCGCACGTCGTGCCCACGCCCCCGCGCACCTCCGAGGCCGAGCGGCTCGAGCGCACGGCGTTGACCGCCGCGCGCATCCTGGCGGAGCGCGTCGAGTCGTCGATGACGATCGGGGTGGCCTGGGGGTCGACCCTCTCGGCCGTGGCCCGCCACGTCCCCCAGAAGGACGTCCACGACACCCACATCGTGCAGATGAACGGCGCGGCCAACGTGCGCACCTCGGGCATCCCGTACGCGGGCGAGATCCTGTCGAAGTTCGGCGCAGCCTGGTCGTCGTCCGTGCACCAATTCCCGGTGCCCGCGCTGTTCGACGACCCCCTCACCAAGCAGTCGATGTGGCGGGAGCGCTCGGTGCGTTCGGTGCTCGAGATCCAGCAGCGCGTCGGCCTGTTCGTTTTCGGGCTCGGCTCCCCGCACGCCGACGTGCCCTCGCACGTCTATAGCGGCGACTACTTCGACGAGCGCGACCGCGCGGTCATCGAGCGCGAGGGCGTGGTCGGCGACTGCGCCACCGTGTTCTACCGCGCCGACGGCTCGAGCGACATCCCCGAGCTCAACGCCCGCTCGAGCGGGCCGGACCTCGACACCGTGCGGCGCATTCCCCGTCGTTTCTGCGTGGTGTCGAGCCTGTCCAAGCTCGACGGCCTGCGCGGCGCCCTGGCCGCCGACCTCGTCACCGAGCTGGTGGTCGAGGAGTCCCTCGCGCGCCGCCTGCTCAGCGTCACGCGCTGACCTGTTCGGTCGCCCCCGTCATCTCTCGCCGAACCCATCGGCGATGAGGGCGCGCAGCTCGTCGAGCGCTGCTCGCGCCTCGGGACCCGAGGCGCTCACGCGGACGCGCGCACCCTGCCGCACGCCCAGCGCCATCAGAGCGAGCAGGCTCCGCCCCGACACCTCGTCGGATCCGGTCTCGAGGTCGGCGATGCGCACCTCGGCATCGTGGCGCGAGGCGGCCTTGACGAAGGTCGCGGCCGGACGCGCGTGCAGGCCCGAGGGATTGGTCACGACGGCCTCGAACGACAGCGACTGATCCTCCGCCGCCTTCTCCGCAGCCTGCGGAATGGATGCCGACTCCCCGGCGTCGTCGCCCAGCTGACGCGCCTTCGCTCCCGCGGCGTAGGCGCACTCCCGTGAAACGGTCTGGAGGTCCGCCCCGCCCGCGGCGGTCACCACGGCCGCCACGAGACCCTCCACGAAGGGGGCGGGGCTCAGGCGCACACGGTCCGGCGCCGCGACGAACTCGAGGGCCGTCTCGGCGCTGAGGATCGCGGACCCGAGGTCCATCAGGACGAGGACGCCGTCCCCGGAGTCGGCCTCGTCGATCGCGGCGGCGATGGCCACGGCATCCGTTCCGAGATCGTCGTCGGGGCCGCCGGCCGCGACGCGGACCTCGGGCGGATTCGCCCCGCCCATCTGCAGGGCCAGATGCACGGCGGCCTCGGCGAGGGCGCGGGAGTGCGAGACGGCGACGATCCCGATCACGCGGCTCCCGCCAGGGTGTCGCGCAGGGCTTCGAGCAGCAGGGTCGCCGAGGTGGCGCCCGGATCGAGGTGCCCGGCGCTGCGCTCGCCGAGATAGCTCGCCCGGCCCTTGCGCGCGACCAGCGGTTCGGTCGCATCGCGCCCACGGGCCGCGGCGTCGGCTGCGGCGCGAGCGGCTTCAGCCGGGCCCTCAGCGGCCGCGGCGTCCCACGCATCGAGGGCGGGGGAGAGGGCGTCGATCATCGTCTTGTCGCCCAGCTCGGCCTTGCCACGGGCGACGACCCCCTCGACCCCGGCGCGCAGCGCGGCGCCCAGGGTCGCGGCATCCACCTCCGTCTCACTGCCCAGCGCGGGGCCCATGCGCAGGAAGAGCGTGCCGTACAGCGGACCGCTCGCTCCGCCGACCGACGAGACGAGGGTCATGCCGACCGTCTTGAACAGATCGGAGGGGCTCGCGGGAGCGGGATCGAGCTTGGCGACGACCGCATCGAGACCGCGGGCCATGTTCGACCCGTGGTCGGCGTCGCCGATCTCGGAGTCGAGGCGCGTCAACTCGTCCTTGTGGGCATGGACGGCGTCGCGGAACGCGCGCACCCACGCGACGAGGTCGTCGGTCGAGACCGCCCCGCTCATGCGCCCCACCGCAGCCCCGGGGTCACGACGGGCGCATCCCACAGGCGCAGCATCCCGTCGTCGGCTTTCACGACGGTCAACGACGCCCCGGCCATGTCGAGGCTCGTGATGTAGTCGCCGATCAGGACGCGCTGGACGTCGACGCCGGCCTCGGCCAGCAGCGGCGCGATCTCTCCGTACAACAGGTACTGCTCGATCAGCGGGGTGCCGCCCAGGCCCGACAACAGCACGATCGCCGGTCCCACGGGCTCGCCGAAATCGTGCACGATCGGGTCGACCATGAGCTTGGCGATCTCTCGAGCGGATGCCAGCTTCACGCGCGAGCGACCGGGTTCGCCGTGGATGCCGACACCGACCTCCATCTCGTCGTCGGGGAGCTCGAAGGTGGGGCGACCCGCGGCGGGGACGGTGCAGCTCGTGAGAGCCACGCCCATCGACCGGCCAGCGGCCGAGACGCGACGCGCGAGCTCGGCGACCGCCGCGAGGTCAGCCCCTTCTTCGGCGAGGGCGCCGACGATCTTCTCGAGGATGACGGTGGTACCCGTTCCACGGCGACCCGCGGTCCAGGTCGAATCGGTCACGGCGACGTCATCGGCCACGACGACCGATTCCACCTGCACGCCCTCGGCCGCGGCGAGCTCCGCCGCCATCTCGAAATTGAGGACGTCTCCGGTGTAGTTCTTCACGATGTGCAGCACGCCGGCACCCGAGTCGACCGCCTGCGTGGCGGCGAGCACCTGGTCGGGAGTGGGGGAGGTGAAGACCTCCCCGGCGGCCGCGGCATCGAGCATGCCCCGCCCGACGAAACCGCCGTGCATCGGCTCGTGCCCCGATCCGCCGCCGGACACCAGTGCGACCTTGCCCGACCGCGTCGGCTCCGCGCGCAGGATGACGCGGTTCTCGGCATCCACCCGCACGTCCGGATGAGCGACCTGGATGCCGCGGAGGGCCTCGGCCAAGACGTCGGCGGGGTCGTTGACGAACTTCTTCACGGTGCCTCCTCGTTGTGGCGACGACGGTTCGGGCCGTCGGTTTCGACCCTGCTCGCAGGTCGCCGTTCCGTCAAGGAGGAAAAGCCGGTGAGACTCGGGCGCTCAGAGCCGCTCGTGGGGGAGGACCTGCTTGATGCGCTCGATCGGGTTCTGCGCCGGGGCCTCGTTGTAGGCGTTCGCGAGCTCCTGCTCGCTCAAGCCGTGGATCGCGGCCATGATCTCGTCGGTGGCGCCACGGCGCGCGCGGCCCGAGGAAGCGGCCCCGTGCGGGGAGAGATCGAGGGGGGCGCCGAAACGCACCGTGATGCGCTCCTTGGTTGTGGGGATCTTCGCGCCCACCGGCATGACCTTGTCGGTGCCGATGAGACCCACCGGCACGACCGGCGCTCCGGTCTGCAGGGCGAGAAAGGCGACCCCGGTCCGGCCCTTGTACAGGCGACCGTCGAGCGATCGCGTGCCCTCGGGGTAGAGCGCGACGGCGCGGCCGTCCTCGAGCAGGGCGCGCTGCTGGTCGAGGGCCTCGAGCGCCTTCTGGCCCGCGCCGCGCTCGACCGGGATGGCGCCGATCGCCGTGAAGAACTGGCGCGACGCCCACTTCTCGAAGTAGGCCGACTTCGCCATGAAGTGCACCGGGCGGGGAGCGGCGACCGGGATGGCGATGGAGTCGATGAACGACAGGTGGTTGCTCGCGAAGATGACGGGGCCGGTGCGCGGAACGTTCTCGCGCCCCTCGATGCGCGGGCGGTACACGGCGCGCGCCAGGGGGGCGATGAGGAGACGTCCGAGGCGGTAGGTCGCGCCCATCTGCTCCGGCACGGTCACGGGGGTCTCGGCGGGCAGGTCGGAACTCACCCGTCGAGGCTACTCGCCGCCGCATGCCCGGGCGTGCATGGTGCGCGCGTGTACACGACGAACGCGCGCGAGCGAGGACGCGCACCGGCCTCCCAGCCGCGGCAAAGCCGAATGCGCGAGGATGGGGTCTTCCTGTCTTGCTTCGAGAGGTCACCCGTGCGCTTCCGCCCGATCGCTTCCCTGTCCGTCGTCGCCGCCGCGGCCCTGCTGCTGGCCGGATGCTCCGGTTCGCCCGACGAGGCGTCGACGCCCGACGCGAGCGGCTCGGCCGACGCGGGACAGTGCCAGAGCGCGCTCGCCGACGCCCCGGCCCCCGACGGTCTCGTCGTGTCGGGAGACTTCCAGTCGAAGGTCAGTGTCACCCTCCCCGACGGGTACAACCCCACCGCCCTGCAGCGCACGACCCTCGTCGAGGGCACGGGCCAGCAGGTGAAGGCCGGCGACGTCCTCAAGGCGAACTTCACGCTGATCGACACCGCTTCCGGCGCCGTCCAGCTCCAGACGCTCGACACCGAGGCGAACGGCATGGACACGCTCATCTCGCCGCAGCAGATCTTCGGCGCCGCCCTCGAGTGCGCCCCCCTCGGATCGCGCACCGTCTCGTCGTTCCCCGCCGGCACACTCGGCGAGGGCTCGCCCGCTTTCGTGCTCGTCGCCGACTCCATCTCCGAGCTGCCGACCCGCGCCGAGGGCACCGAGGTCGCTCCCGTCGACGGCATGCCCGCGGTGACGTTCGACGACAACGGCGCCCCCACCACCACGACCAACGCCGACGGCAAGCAGATGCTGCCCCAGCCGACGGCTCCGGCGCCCACCGAGGTCCGCATCGAGAACCTGCGCCAGGGCGCGGGCGAGGTCGTCAACCCGGGTGATCAGGTCATCGTGCAGTACACGGGCGCGCTCTACGACAGCGGTCAGGTCTTCGACTCCAGCTGGCAGCGCGGGACCCCGGCCCAGTTCGTCACCAACCAGGTCGTCGACGGGTTCCGCCAGGCGCTCGAGGGGCAGACGGTCGGCTCGCAGGTCGTCGTCGTCATCCCGCCCGCCGCGGGCTACGGCGACAAGGCCCAGGGCGACATCCCCGCGAACTCGACCCTGTTCTTCGTCGTCGACATCCTCGGGGTCCAGCACGCCGACATGGCGGGCTAAGTAGGCTGAGGGAATGCGCCGCGTCCTCATCCTCGGTTCCACCGGTTCGATCGGGACGCAGGCGCTCGACGTCATCGCGAACAACGCCGACCGGTTCGAGGTCGTCGGACTCGCCGCCGGCACCGATCGCGCCGGCGTCGAGTCGCAGGCCGCGGCGTTCGGCGTCGAGCACACGGCCCTCGGCGCGATGGAGGCGGAGCAGCTCGTCCGCGACGTCGAGGCCGACGTGGTGCTGAACGGCATCACCGGATCGGTCGGGCTCGGCCCCACGATCGCCGCGCTCGAAGCGGGGCGCACCCTCGCGCTCGCCAACAAGGAGTCGTTGATCGTCGGCGGCGACCTCGTCACCGCCCTCGCCGCGCCGGGGCAGATCGTGCCCGTCGACTCCGAGCACTCGGCGATCGCGCAGGCGCTGCGATCCGGTCACGCCGGCGAGGTGCGTCGGCTCGTGCTGACGGCATCCGGAGGCCCTTTCCGTGGGCGCTCGCGGGACGAGCTGCAGAACGTCACCCCCGCCGAAGCCCTCGCTCACCCGACGTGGGACATGGGGCGCGTCGTCACGACGAACTCGGCCACCCTCGTCAACAAGGGCCTCGAGGTGATTGAAGCGCACCTGCTCTTCGACGTGCCGTACGACCGCATCGCCGTGACCGTCCACCCGCAGTCGATCGTGCACTCCATGGTGGAGTTCGTCGACGGCTCGACCATCGCCCAGGCGTCGCCGCCCGACATGCGGCTCCC
Source organism: Microbacterium testaceum (assembly GCF_029761935.1). Lineage (NCBI taxonomy): Bacteria > Bacillati > Actinomycetota > Actinomycetes > Micrococcales > Microbacteriaceae > Microbacterium > Microbacterium testaceum. Next base: position 1,138,176 of record NZ_CP121699.1, on the reverse strand, counting down.
CATCTCGCTGGGGCTCGACTGGCCGAACCGGATCTCGGGTGTCGGGACCCCGCTCGACTGGACCCGCGCCTCGGAGTGGACGTTCGAGCCGCTCGACGAGGAGGCCTTCGGCTCGGTGGCCCTCGCGAAACAGGTCGGACGGGCCGGGGCGACCTACCCCGCCGTCTTCAACGCCGCCAACGAACAGGCCGTCGACGCGTTCCACGAGGGACGGTTGGGTTTCCTCGAGATCGTCGAACTGATCGAACGCGTGGTCGACCGCCACGAGCCGCCCACGACGCTCACCCGCGAGTCCCTCGCCGAGGCCGAGGCCTGGGCGCGTCGCACGGCAGACGCGCTCATCGCCGCGCGCTGAGGCGGGCCGGGCGTCGGGTTCGACGAGCTCAGCCCCCTCGTGATGGGAGAGGTCCCCAAGCCTATCGAAGGGGCCCGCGCGTGCGCTGACCCCGGCGGGCTCGGCCCTCGTAGGGGAAGGTCCCCGAGGGTCAAGCCCTGCGGCTCACCGTCCTCGTCTGGAGGGCCCCTGAGCCGGGCCAGGGGGACGGGATGCCGCGTTACCTGCGCCTCAGGCCGGGAACTCCACCGGACGCTCGGGGTCGGACGACGGGGTGCTGTCGGTCGGGTAGGGCACGGGCCACTGCGGGTCGGGCACGGGCCACCCGGCCGCGCGCAGGGCGCGACGCGACAGCTCGCGCGCCGAGTAGGGCGTGCGCACCCCGCGGATGTCGCGGTAGTCCTGGTGACCGGGGCCGGCCCAGAGGATCGCGTCGCCCTCGCCGACGAGCTTCACGGCCTCGAGGATCGCGCGCTCGGGCGGCGTGAACTCGAGGATCTCGGCATCCGGTCGCGCCCAGCGCGCCCCCTCGACGAGGACCTCGCGGATCGTGTCGGGGTTCTCGTGACGGGGGTGGTGGTCGGTGACGACGAGGATGTCGCTGCCCTCGACCGCCGTGCGGCCCATGTCGTGGCGCTTGGTGGCGTCGCGGTCGCCGTCGGCGCCGAACACCATGACGACCTTGCCCGGGGTCACCCGGCGGACCGCGGCGAGCGTCTTCTCGAACGCGTCGGGGGAGTGACCGAAGTCGACGTAGACCGCGGGGCCCTCGGCCCCCGAGACGAGCTGCGTGCGGCCGGGCAGCGAGGCCTCGATTCGCGAGCCGTCGAGGGTGCTGTAGAGGTGCTCCCAGGTGTAGCCGACCTCGAGGAGCATGACGATCGCGAGACCGGCGTTGGCGGCCATGTGGCGGCCGATCACCGGGACGACGGTGGTCAACGAGCGACCCTTGCCGTCGCTCAGGGTGAACTCGGTGCCCTCCTGGCGTTCGTCGACGATGTCGACGGTCCAATCGGCGGATGCCGCGGCGGCGGTGTCTTCGCTGATGGCGGGGGTCGCGATGGTCACGACCGGGATCTCCGCGCGAGCGGCGATCTCGGCGCCGGGCGCCGAATCGAGGCAGACGACACCGCGGCGGGCGCGGTCGGGGCGGAAGAGGGGGAGCTTCGCCTCGAAGTACTCGCGCATGTCCGCGTAGTCGTCGAGGTGGTCGTGCGTGAGGTTGGTGAACCCCGCGACGTCGAACACCAGTCCGTCGACGCGGTGACGGGTCAGCGCCTGGGCGCTCACCTCGACCGCGACCGCCTGCACGCCGCGTTCGCGCATGAGCGCGAGGAGGGCGTGGAACTCGGAGGCTTCGGGGGTGGTCAGGCGCGAGACGATCACCTCGCCCGCGATGTGCCGCTCCGCGGTGGACGACAGCCCGGTCACGACGCCGAGCTGGTCGAGGATCCCCTCGAGCAGGTGCGAGACGCTGGTCTTGCCGTTGGTGCCCGTGGTGGCCAGCAGCTGGGGGAGCTGGTCGTGGGGACCGGTGCCGTAGACCCACGCAGAGAGCTCGCCGAGGAGCGCGCGGGGATCGTCCACGACGACGATCGGAAGACCCGCGGGACCGGCGATCTCGGCGCCCGCGGCGTCGGTGATGACGGCGACCGCACCGCGTGCGGCGGCGGTGGGCGCGAACTCCGCACCGTGCCGGTTGACGCCGCGGATGGCGACGAAGGCCTCTCCGGCGCGCAGGTCGGCGGTGGCCAGCGTGATGCCGGTGAGAGTCGTGCCGTCGACGTCTCCGACGGTGCGCACGCCGTAGCGTCGGGCGAGTTCGGCGAGGTCGCGTCGCGGCGGGTTCTCCGGTCGGAGGACGGGCGGCAGGTTCGAGGGGGCGTCGGAGGGCATCGGGACCATTCTCTCATCCGGCGTCGCACAGGCACCGCATCGCAGCCGCACGGGCGGTTCAAAGGCGTCCGGCGGTATCGTCGGCGGGTGACTGCGATCGCGTTCCTCATCGGCGTCATCGTGCTCGTGCTCGGCCTGGCCGTCTCGATCGCGCTGCACGAAGTCGGGCATCTGCTGCCCGCCAAGCTCTTCGGCGTGCGCGTCGGCCAGTACATGATCGGCTTCGGTCCGACGCTCTGGTCCAAGCGGATCGGCGAGACGGAGTACGGATTCAAGGCCCTGCCGCTGGGCGGCTTCATCTCGATGGCGGGCATGTACCCGCCGGCTCCCGACGACGCCAAGCCCGGCACCAAGCGCTCGCGCTTCTTCGCGACGATGATCCAGGACGCCCGCGACGCCAACGCCGAGACCCTCATCGCCTCCGACGACCGCGTGTTCTACAAACTGCCCGTCTACAAGCGGATCATCGTGATGCTCGGCGGCCCCGTGATGAACCTCGTCCTCGCCGTCGTGCTCTTCACGATCGCCCTCAGCGGCATCGGCATCCAGCAGGGTACGACGACCGTCGCCTCCGTCTCGCAGTGCGTCATCCCCGCGAGCCAGAACCGCACCGACTGCACCCCGAGCGATCCCGTCGCTCCCGCGGCCGCCGCGGGCATCCAGCCCGGGGACGAGTTCATCTCGATCGACGGCACGCCGGTGTCGACGTTCGCCGAGGCCGCGGCGATCATCCAGCGCTCGCCCGGGCAGCAGCTGTCGGTGGTCATCGACCGCGACGGCGCGCAGCGCACCGTGCAGTTCACCCCCGCGACGACCGACAAGGCCGTCACCGATGCGAACGGCCGGCCCGTGATCGACGCGTCGGGTGCGACCGAGTACCAGACGGTCGGTTTCGCCGGGATCAGCCCGCAGAGCGCCCTCGTCCGCCAGCCGATCGGGACGAGCCTTCAGGCGACGGGCCGGTACATCGGCTCGGTCGCGCAGATCGTGTCGCAGTTCCCCGTGCGCATCTACGAGGTCGCCGTCGACACCCTCAGCGGCCAGCCCCGCGACGCGAACAGCCCCATGAGCGTGGTGGGGGCGGGCCGTCTCGCGGGAGACATCGCCGCCGTCGACGCGCCGATCCTCGACCGCGTGCAGGTGATGATCTCCCTGCTGGGCGGGTTGAACATCGCCCTCTTCGTCTTCAACCTCATCCCGCTGCTCCCGCTCGACGGCGGCCATGTCGTGGTCGCGCTGTGGGACGGCATCAAGAGGCAGATCGCGCGCCTGCGCGGCAAAGTCGCCCGGCCGGTGGATGCCACGAAGCTCGTGCCCGTGACGTTCGTCGTCGTGGTGCTTCTGGTCGCAACCGGCGGTGTGCTGTTCCTCGCGGACATCTTCAACCCGGTGCAGCTGCTCTAGGCGCGCGCTCGCGGTTCGAAGGTCCCTGAGCATGACGAAGGGTCCGGGGTCCGCGAGGGCCGGTGACTTCGACACGCTCAGCCACCTCGGTTCAGGCTCCGCCGCCTTGACGAAGAGGTTCCCGAGCGCGTCCGAAAGCGCGGGTCAGAGCGCGTGGGCGATCAAGCGCTCCAGCGTGCGCATGCCGTCGCGCGACAGGATCGACTCGAGGTGACCCTGCACGCTCGCGAATCCGGGCCCGTGCAGGGCGTAGACGTCGCCGGTTTCGGGATCGGCCGCGACCTCCGCGGGGATGTCGATGCGCCCCTTATTCAGGGGGAGCGCGGCGCTCGTCGCTTCTCCGTTCGCGGTGATCGATTCGACGACGATCCCCCGCTCGGTCGTACCCGGGGCCACGCGTGCCGTGAACGTGTTGTAGAAACCGATCGAGGCGCTCTCGCCGAACACGTCGACGCTCTTCTGCAGGCCCTGGTGCGGCTGTGCGAGAGGGGCGAGGTCGATGCCGAGCTGGTCGGCGAGGATCTGATGGCTCAGACACACCGCGAGGAGCGGAGCGTGGCGGAAGAGCCGCCGCGAGACCACTCGCCGCATCGCCGTCATGCGGGGGCTGTCGTCGCGCGGGTCGCCGGGCCCGGGACCCGAGACGACCAGGTCGGCGGCGTCGATCTCGTCGTCCGTCGCTTCCGACCACGGCACGATGCGGGTGTCCAGGCCCAGGTGACGCAGCTGATGCGCGAGCATCGTGGTGAAGCGGTCCTCGGCATCCACCACCAGCGCCGTACGGCCTGCGAAGGGGCCCGATCCGTCGGGGTCCTGCGGGTTCATCCAGAACGGTGCGAGACGGTCGTTGCGCGAGGTCAGCAGTTCGGCGATCGCGGGGTCTTCGGCCAACGGCCGGCGGGCCGCGGCCGGAGCGTCGGGGTCGGCGTCGGCCGGAACGGCGGGAGCGTCCCGGGGGATCGCTCCGATGGCGCCGAGCACGCCCGCCGCCTTTCCGTGGGTCTCGCCCACCTCGCCGTCGGGATCGGAGTGGCGCACGAGGGTCGCGCCCACGGGGACGCGCAGTCGCCCGTCGACCAGGTACGCCGTGCGGATGAGGATCGGCGCGTCGAGGTCGTGCGTGGGGCCCTCGGTCGAGCCGTTCGGGGTGAACAGCGCCGCGACACCGGAGTAGTACCCGCGGGGGACGGTCTCGTGGCGGGCGATCACCGTGCACGCGTTCTGCATGGGCGAGCCGGTCACGGTGGGGGCGAACATCGTCTCGCGCAGGATGTCGCGGGGGTCGAGGTCGCTCGAGCCTCGCAGCATGTACTCGGTGTGCGTGAGCCGTGACATCTCTTTGAGGTGCGGCCCGGTGATCCGACCGCCGTCGCTGCAGACGGCGCTCATCATCTTCAGCTCTTCGTCGACGACCATGAAGAGCTCTTCGGTCTCTTTGGTCGAGCGCAGGAACTCCGCGAGGGTCTCGGCGGTCGCGCCGCCGGCGGGGTGGCGGAAGGTGCCCGAGATGGGGTTCATCGTGACGACGCCGTCCTTCGCGCTGACGTGCGCCTCGGGGCTCGCGCCCACCGCGATGTGATCGTCGGTGACGACAGCGAACGTCCAGTACGCGCCCTTCTCGTGCTCGAGCAGCGCGCGGAACCACGTCAGAGCGGCGATCCGGGGGTCGACGTCGACGCCGGCGACGAAGTCGCGACGGATCACGAAGTTCGCCCCCTCGCCGCGGCCGATCTCGTCGGCGATCACGCGGCGCACGATGCGGGCGTAGTCCTCGTCGCTGATGTCGAAGCCGGCGTCCGCCAACGGCACGGGGGAGGAGGGGAGGGATGCCATGGCCTCGGCCCGCGGCAGGGACACGCGGTCGCCGATCACCAGACAGCGCAGCGGGGCCCCGTCGTCGTGGCAGACGAAGCCGCGCTCGCGCACCTGTCGGTACGGGACGAGCGCGAGCACCTCGCGGGCGACGCCGTCGGCATCCGTCAACGGGATGTCGGCGAGGAGCTCGACGTCGACGACGTCTCCGGTGAGGACCTCGACGGTCGCCCCGTCACGGGCGATGAGGGCGAAGGGGGCGGAACCTGCGGCGAGGTCCGAGAGCAGGGGAGAGGGGTCGAGCCCGGTCATCGAGATGTCTTTCCGTCTGTGCTGAGCGAGGTTCCGTCGCGGCCGCCGAAAACACGAAGACCGCCGGATTCCCCAGGGGGAGGGCGGTCTGTTGCATGCGTGCGCACCGCCTAAACGGTGGGCCACCAGGATGTGTGAGCGCGCATGGCGCCGAACCTACCACAGCAGCCTTTCGGCACCGGTTCAGGCGCCGTGCGGTGAGGGCGGCGTAGGCTGAGCCCGTGCCTGCTGTGAACCTCGGAATGCCCCGCGTGCCGGAGACCCTCGCGCCCCGTCGCAAGACCCGCCAGATCCGGGTCGGCAAGGTGCTCGTCGGTGGCGACGCTCCCGTCAGCGTCCAGTCGATGACCACGACGCCCACCACCAACATCAACGCCACGCTGCAGCAGATCGCCGAGCTCACGGCATCCGGATGCGAGATCGTGCGCGTCGCCGTGCCGTCGCAGGACGACGCCGACGTGCTGCACATCATCGCGAAGAAGAGCCAGATCCCGGTCATCGCCGACATCCACTTCCAGCCGAAGTACGTCTTCCAGGCGATCGACGCCGGGTGCGGCGCGGTGCGCGTGAACCCGGGCAACATCCGCAAGTTCGACGACCAGGTCGGCGCGATCGCCAAGGCCGCGAAAGACGCCGGCGTCTCGCTGCGCATCGGCGTCAACGCCGGATCGCTCGATCGCCGCCTGCTCGAGAAGTACGGCAAGGCCACCCCCGAAGCACTCGTCGAGAGCGCCGTGTGGGAGGCCTCGCTGTTCGAGGAGCACGACTTCCACGACTTCAAGATCTCGGTCAAACACAACGACCCGATCGTCATGGTGAAGGCCTACCGTCTGCTCGCCGAGCGGGGCGACTGGCCCCTGCACCTCGGCGTGACCGAGGCCGGACCCGCGTTCCAGGGCACGATCAAGAGCGCCACGGCGTTCGGCATCCTGCTGTCGGAGGGCATCGGCGACACCATCCGCGTGTCGCTCTCGGCCCCTCCGGCCGAAGAGGTCAAGGTCGGCCACCAGATCCTGCAGTCGCTGAACCTGCGCGAACGCAAGCTCGAGATCGTCTCGTGCCCCTCGTGCGGTCGCGCGCAGGTCGACGTGTACACGCTCGCCGACGACGTGACCGAGGGCCTGAAGGACATGACCGTCCCGCTGCGCGTGGCCGTCATGGGCTGCGTCGTCAACGGACCCGGTGAGGCGCGCGACGCCGACCTGGGTGTCGCCTCGGGTAACGGCAAGGGTCAGATCTTCGTGAAGGGCGAGGTCGTCAAGACCGTGCCCGAGAGCGAGATCGTGGCGACGCTGATCGCCGAGGCGAACCGCCTCGCGGCCGAGATGGGCCCCGACGCCGCCACCGGTACCGCGCAGGTCATCACCGCCTGACCGCGTACCCGATCCGCTCGGCGCTCATCTGAGCGTCGGCAGTCGGCTTTTGTTCCGATAGCGTCGGAAGTCTCATGACCGACACTGCACGCGCCTCCCTCGCCCGCCCGCTCATCGCCGGCGTGGTCACGGCCCTCGTCGGCTTCACCAGCACCTTCGCGGTGGTCCTCACGGGCCTGCGGGCGGTGGGTGCGACGCCCGCGCAGGCGGCGAGCGGACTGCTCGCCATCACCCTCGTCGTCGGGGTGGGCTGCATCGTGCTGGCCGGTCGCTACCGCATCCCGATCACCGTCGCCTGGTCGACGCCCGGCGTCGCGCTGCTCGCGGCGACCGGCGCCGTCGACGGCGGCTGGCCCGCGGTCGTGGGGGGCTTCCTCGTCTGCGCGGCACTGATCCTGTGCACGGCCCTGTTCCCGCCGCTCGGCGCGCTGATCGCCCGCATCCCTCCCTCGATCGCGCAGGCGATGCTCGCCGGCGTGCTGCTGCCGTTGTGCGTCGCGCCGTTCGTCGGGCTCGTCGACGACCCGTGGGGCGTGGCGCCCGTGCTGATCGTGTGGCTCGTGGCATCCCGTCTGCTTCCCCGATGGGCCGTGCCGCTCGCCTTCGTCGCGGCAATCGCGGTGGTCGCGGTGGAGCTCACCCGCACGGGGGTGAACGCGGATGCCGCCTCGCTCCTGCCCCGGCTGGAGTTCGCCACCCCCGCACTCACGGTCGGCGCGGTCGTCGGGATCGCGTTACCCCTGTTCGTGGTGACGATGGCGTCGCAGAACGTACCCGGCGTGGCCGTCATGCGGAGCCTCGGCTACACGATCCCGTGGCGCCCCGCGATGCTCGTCACCGGCCTCGGCTCGGCGGCCGCCGCGACCTTCGGCGGACACGCGATGAACCTCGGTGCCATCAGCGCGGCGATCGCGGCGGGCCCCGACTCCCACCCCGACCCGAAGAAGCGCTGGGTTGCCGGAGTATCGGCCGGGGGGACATACCTTGTGCTCGGGGCGCTGTCGGCGGCGTTCGCGGCGATCGTGCTGCTCGCCCCCGCCGGCGTCATCCCGGCGGTGGCCGGGGTGGCCCTGTTCGGCGCGTTCGGCTCCGCCGTGCAGCAGGCCATCGACGACCCCGGAGAGCGGGTGCCGGCCGTGGTGACCTTCCTCGTGGCGGCATCCGGGATCGCGGTGTTCGGGGTGAGCGCGGCCTTCTGGGCCCTGCTGGCGGGACTCATCGTGCGCGCCGTGCTGCACGTCGGAAGGCGTCGCGCCGCTTGATCAAATTGACCAAGTGCGGTTGACCAGTGTCGGAGGTGGGTGCGAGTCTGGTCGCATGAAGACGTCGCGAGTGAAAGTGCAGTACGCGAAGACGCACCTGTCTGCCCTCATCGCCTCCGTGCAACGTGGCGACGAGGTCGTCATCGCGCGGGGCGATACCCCGGCTGCGCGGCTGGTCGCTGTCGAGCCGCCCGCGGAGCGGGAGTTGGGCTTCGTGGCCTATGCCATCCCGGAGTCGTTCGCCGATCCCCTTCCCGAAGAGGAGCTCTCCGCCTGGGAGGTCGGTGCGTGAGGTATCTGCTCGACACGCACACGCTTCTCTGGGCCCTGACCGCCCCGGCCCGCCTCGGGCCGGCTTCCTCGGCTGTCCTCGCTGACCCGTCGTCGACGATCGTCGTGTCCGCCGCCTCGGCGTGGGAGATCTCGACGAAGCAGAGGATCGGCAAGCTCCCGCACGCCGATGCGCTCGTCGGGGGCTACGCGCGCCATCTGGATCGCCTCGGCGCGGAGAGGCTTCCCATCGATGAGACCCACGCGCTCCTCGCTGGATCCCTGCAGTGGGATCATCGTGACCCGTTCGACCGGATGCTCGCCGCGCAGGCGATGGTGGAGTCCCTCACGCTTCTCAGCAGCGACGACGCGTTCTCTCGGTTGGCGGGCCTCGCCGTTCAGTGGTGAGACCTGGGTGCCCGGGGGAGGTGAGTAGTCGAGCCGTCACCCTTTCGTTACCGAAATTGCCGCGTCGGTCGTGAACCGATCGACGGATCATGGACATTACAGAGTGTGGATGACGACGACGCCGGGCTGTGGACCCGGGTGCGCCAAGGCGACGAGCTCGCGCTCGCCGCGCTGTTCGATCGGCACGAGACGCGGCTGTTCCGGCACGCCTCGCGGCTGCTGACGAATCGAGAGGACGCGAAGGATGCCGTGACGGTGGCCTTCTTCGAACTGTGGCGCAAACGCGCCTCGGTGCGTCTGGTCGAGGGGTCGCCGCTGCCATGGCTGTTGACGACCGTCGCGCACAGCGCCCGGAATCTCGAGCGGTCGGGCAGGCGTTATCGCGCCCTGCTCGATCGGGCTCCCGTCGCCGCGCAGGTGTCGATGGACACTCACGACGACAGCGGCGTGCTCTCCGCGCTCAAGCGTCTGCCCGAACGGGAGCAGGCGGTCGTCGTTCTGTCGGTGCTCGAGGGCTACGCCGAGCGCGAGATCGCTCAGGCTCTCGGCATCCCGGCCGGAACGGTCAAATCGCGGCTCGCCCGCGCTAAAGCGAAATTGCGCGGCGAGCTCGCGCTGGAAGGGGCACGGGCATGAACGACGAACTGACGCCCTCCGAGCGCGCGGCCCTGCGCGCCCGCATCGTGGGCGGCGCCCACGACATCACGCCCGTCGGTGCGCACCGGAACGCCTGGATCGCGGGCTCCGTGGCGGCGGCTCTGGTGGTCGCGATCGCCGGGGGAGTGGCGGTGACCTCGACGCTGAGCGCGCCCGAGATCGCGACCACGCCGTCGCCGAGCCCGACCGCCACGGCGGAGCCGGTGCTGACGGCGACGCCGACTGTCGCGCCGACCCCGACCCCGACCCCGACGCCGACCTCCTCGTCGCCGGTTCTCGCCTTCGGTGGGGACTGTTCGGCTGTGCTCGATGCCGATGCGGCATCTTCGGTGGTCGGTGTTCCGATGCGTCTGTGGGAGGGGCTGTCCGTCTGGGACGCTCGATCGCTGGGCGGGGTCTCGTGCCACTGGCGGACGCAGGACTCCTCGGGGTGGCAGTCGGTGGGCGTCACCGTTCTTCCCTACTCCGTCGTGCCGGACGCCGTCCGCGCGAGGATCGGCGTCGCCCCGGTCTGCGAGGGCGGACCATGCGACTATTCGGAACGCTTCGGGGACGCGTGGGTGTCCGCGTACGCGAGCAGCGCCTCCGTGGCGTTGGACGCGGTAGCGGCGGTGGGGTCGCGCGCTGCCGCCTCGCCGGGAATCGAGCGGGCGCTTCCGGCGGCGGCCTGGCATCTCGATGGCTGTCAGGACCGTCTCCGTGGCGCCGTCGAGCAGACCCTTGGCCGTGTCGGACTCGAACCGGTGGGAACCGACAACGTGCCGCAGGGTCAGGAGTGGGACATCCTCACCGCTCGCGGTGCGGCCGCCTGGTGCTCGGTCGCCCCTCCCGTGTACGACGAGCCCGACTATTTCACGCTGCGGCTCAGTATCGCCCCCGGCCTGCAATCGGATCCGAGTGAGGTGGAGCGGTTCGGCGGCACTCCCGTTCAGGTCGACGGGGCCCGAGCCGCGTGGTGGATCCCACCGGCGAACGGGGTCGGCGGGCGACTGCGCGCGGACGCCGACGGGGGGATCATCGAGGCGGTGGGCACGGATCTTTCCGAGGAGCAGATGCGCGCGCTCGCCGCGAACATCATCGGCGCGCTCGGGTGACCCCCGGCATCCATTCCTCCCTCCCTCGCGGCCTAGACTCGTCTCTCGTGGTCACCCGTCTGTCGAAGTACTTCCTCCGCACGCTCCGCGAAGATCCCTCGGATGCCGAGGTCACGAGTCACCGCCTGCTCGTGCGCGCCGGTTACATCCGTCGCAACGCCCCGGGCGTCTTCGCGTGGCTCCCTCTCGGTCTGAAGGTCAAGGCCAAGATCGAGGCCGTCGTCCGCGAGGAGATGGCGAACGCCGGAGCGTTCGAGGTTCACTTCCCGGCTCTGCTGCCCCGCGAGCCGTACGAGGTCACGGGCCGCTGGGAGGAGTACGGCGAGGCGCTGTTCCGCCTGCAGGACCGCAAGGGCGCCGACTACCTGCTCGCGCCCACCCACGAGGAGATGTTCACTCTCCTGGTGAAGGATCTGTACTCGTCGTACAAGGACCTGCCGCTGACGATCTACCAGATCCAGGACAAGTACCGCGACGAAGCGCGTCCCCGCGCCGGCCTCCTGCGCGGCCGCGAGTTCACGATGAAGGACGCGTACTCGTTCGACGCGACGGATGCCGGACTCGACGCCTCGTACCAGGCTCAGCGTGACGCCTACGAGCGCATCTTCACCCGCCTGGGTCTCGAGTACGTGATCGTCGCCGCCGACGCCGGCGCGATGGGCGGATCGAAGTCCGAGGAGTTCCTGCACCCGACCCCAATCGGCGAGGACACCTTCGTGCGCTCGGCCGGCGGTTACGCGGCCAACGTCGAGGCCTTCACGACCGTCGTGCCCGACGCGCTGCCGATCGAGGGTCAGCCCGAGGCCGTGATCTTCGATTCGCCGAACACCCCGACGATCGCGACCCTTGTCGACCACTCGAACGCGCACCTCGACGCCCCGGCTCCCGGCATCGCCGGCCCGGCCACGGCCGAGGCCACCCAGTGGACGGCCGCGCACACGCTCAAGAACGTCGTGCTCGCCCTCACGCACCTCGACGGCACGCGCGAGCTGGTCGTCGTGGGTCTTCCCGGTGACCGCGACGTCGACGACAAGCGCGTCGAGGTCGCCTTCGCCCCCGCGGAGGTCGAGGCGGCCACCGAGGCCGACTTCGCGAAGAACCCCCTGCTGGTCAAGGGCTACATCGGCCCCTGGTCGCCGACCGGCGCCGTGCTGGGCGAGGAGTCGGCGACGAAGATCCGGTACTACCTCGACCCCCGAGTGGTCGATGGCACGGCGTGGATCACGGGCGCCAACATCGACCAGAAGCACGTGCACTCGCTCGTCGCGGGCCGCGACTTCGTCGGCGACGGCTTCGTCGAGGTCTCGACCGTGCGCGCGGGAGACCCCGCCCCCGACGGCTCGGGACCTGTGGAACTGGCCCGCGGTATGGAGATCGGTCACGTCTTCCAGCTCGGCCGCAAGTACGCCGAGGCCCTGGGGTTGAAGGTGCTCGACGAGAACGGCAAGCTCGCCACCGTCACGATGGGTTCATACGGCATCGGCGTCACCCGCATCCTCGCGATCATCGCCGAGCTCAACAACGACGACAAGGGCCTCATCTGGCCCGCGTCCGTCGCCCCGTTCGACGTGCACGTGGTCGCGACCGGCCGCGACGCGGTGGCGTTCGAGCTCGCGGCATCCGTCTCCGACCAGCTCGAGGCCGCCGGTCTCGACGTGCTCTACGACGACCGCCCCAAGGTCTCGCCCGGTGTGAAGTTCGGCGACGCCGAGCTCGTCGGCATCCCGCGCATCCTCATCGTCGGTCGCGGCGCGGCCGAGGGCCAGGTCGAGCTCTGGGACCGCCGCACGGGCGAACGCGACACCGTGTCGGTCGACGACGCCGTGGCGGCGCTCACGCGCTGATCCCGCACCGAAACGGCATCCGTCCCGCATCCGCCGGGAGGGGTGCCGTTTCGTCGTCCGCGCGGCTGCTTCCGTCGGTAGCGTGGATGCCATGATCTCGGCTCCCCGTCTGTCCCTGTCCGACGGCTCCACCATCCCGCAGCTCGGCGTCGGCACGTACAAGGTGCCGGCCGACGTCACCGCCGGCCTCGTCGCGGGCGCGCTCGCCGCCGGGTACCGCCACATCGACACGGCCGCGCTCTACGGCAACGAAGCGGAGGTGGGCGAGGGTCTGCGCGCGTCGGGCCTCGAGCGCGACGAGGTGTTCGTCACCACCAAGGTCTGGAACGACGACCAGGGGTTCGACGAGACGCTCCGGGCCTTCGACGCCAGCGCCGCGAAGCTCGGGCTCGACCGGGTCGACCTGTACCTCATCCACTGGCCGATCCCGAGCGCCGACCGCTACGTCGACACGTGGAAGGCGCTCGAGCGCTTGCAGCAGGAGGGGCGGGCGACGTCGATCGGCGTCAGCAACTTCTCGGTCGTGCACCTCGAGCGCCTGCGCGACGAGACCGGACTGCTGCCGGCCGTGAATCAGGTCGAGCTGCACCCGCGCTTCCCGCAGAACGAGCTGGTCGACTGGCACGCCGCGAACGGCATCGTGACCGAGTCGTGGGCGCCGCTCGCGCGCGGCGGCCTGCTCGACGAGCCGGTGCTCGCCGGCATCGCCGAGAAGTACGGCAAGACGCCGGCCCAGGTCGTGATCCGCTGGCACCTGGATCGGGACCTCGTGGTGTTCCCGAAGTCGGTGTCGCTCGACCGCATCCGCGAGAACGGCGACGTCTTCGACTTCACCCTCGACGACGACGACCGCGCGGCCATCGCGGGACTCGACACGGGAGAGCGCACGGGCCGCAACCCCGACCTCGACTGAGGTCCGGGCTCAGGCGTCGAGGCGGGCGTAACGTGCGCGGAAGACCGTGAAGACGCCGTAGGCGAGGAATCCCGCCCCGACGAGACAGGCGAGCACGGGACCGGCGGGCAGCGCCACGACGGCGGCGGTTGCTCCGTCGAGTCCGCCCGCGGTGTCGGGCTCGACGGTGACGGCGGTGACGACCACCAGCACGCCCACGATCAGCAGGGCCACGCCCTTCGCGACGAACCCGAGCACACCGAGCACCGTGAGGGCGAAGCCCCCGGGCCCGGCGGGCGTGCGCACCTTGGAGTGGAACGACCGGCGCAGGCCCATCCAGACGAAGCCGATACCGACCCCGGCCACCGCGAGGCCGACCGCACCGAGCACGAATCCGCCGATCGACCAGGTGAGGACACCCTGGCTGAGGTCTTCGGCCGCCTGTTCCGCCCGCGGTCGGGCGCCCAGGGCGACGGATGCCGAGACGAGGCCGATCGCGACGAACACGAGGCCCTGCGGGGCTTCGGTGAGGATCCGTCCGATGCGTCGCCACACCGACAGGTGGCGCGGCACAAACGCCTGCAGCAGGTGCCAGGCACCGAGGGCGACGAGACCGACGGCGAGGGCCCACAGCGCCGCCGCTCCGAGGGGCACCGCGGCGACAGCGCGGAACGCCCCTGTCTGGTCGCTGTCCTCCGTCGCTCCGAAGCCGACCGCGATCACCAGACTGCCGATGAGCAGGTGCAGGATGCCGTTGGCCGCGTACCCCGCGCGCGCGGCGACGCGGAACGCGGGATTGGCCTCCGCGTCCCGGGCGGCTTCGCGAGCGGAGGTGGACACTCGGGAACCGTACGCGGGTTGGCCGCCGGGCGACAATCCGGTTGTGCGTCCGCGCCTTCCGCGACGAGCGCGGCGAGGGGGTCGGGGGAGGCGTCATGCGGCGCCGGGGTGAAGATCGTGTGTCGTTCCCGTTCCACGTTGGCGTGAGCGGGCCGCACTGATTACGGTCGGATCATGCCCGAGAACACCGCTGAGCTGCGCCCCACTCACCCGCTCGCGATCGCGCCGGTCGTCGCCCCCGCGGCATCCGTCGACGGCTTCGCGAAGCAGTTCCTGCAGAACCTCAACTTCGACCAGGGCGTCACGCTGTCGACCTCCGACGTCAACGACCAGTACCTCGCCCTGGCCTACACCGTGCGCGACTACCTCATGGCGCGCTGGTTCGACGATCGCGCGCAGCAGAAGGCCCAGCAGAACAAGACCGTCTGCTACCTCTCGGCCGAGTACCTGCTGGGGCGCCAGCTCGACAACAATCTCCTCGCGGCGCGTCTGACCGACATCGCCACCGAGGCTCTCGCGCAGTGCGGCATCGACATCGACGACCTGCGTCAGGTCGAGATCGAGCCGGGGCTCGGCAACGGCGGCCTGGGTCGCCTCGCGGCCTGCTTCATCGACTCGCTCGCGACGATGAGCATCCCCACCATCGGCTACGGCATCCGCTACGAGTACGGCATCTTCCGCCAGGCCTTCGCCGAGGGGCAGCAGGTCGAGCAGCCCGACGCGTGGCTGCGCATGGGATCCCCCTGGGACTTCGCCCACCCCGAGGCGGCGCAGACGATCTCGTTCGCCGGCCGCACCGAGACCTACGACGACGAGGGCGTCGAGCGCACGCGCTGGATCCCCGAGTGGAACGTGCTCGCGGTGCCCTACAACATGATGGTCCCGGGCTACCACAACGGTCGCGTGAACACGCTGCGCCTGTGGCGCGCGGTGGCCACCAACGCCTTCGACCTGCACACCTTCAACTCCGGCGACTACGTCGAGTCGGTGCGCGCGCAGACCTTCGCCGAGAACATCTCGAAGGTGCTCTACCCCGAGGACTCCACGCCCCAGGGCAAGGAGCTGCGCCTGCAGCAGCAGTACTTCTTCGTCGCGGCATCCATCGCCGACTTCATCGAGAACGTCCTGCCCGACGACTTCGACCTCGAGAAGCTCCCCGAGCGCGTGATCTTCCAGCTCAACGACACCCACCCGGTGATCGGGGTGCCCGAGCTGATGCGCGTGCTCGTCGACGAGAAGAAGCTCGAGTGGGATGCCGCGTGGGCGATCACACAGAAGTGCTTCGCGTACACGTGTCACACGCTGCTGCCCGAGGCGCTTGAGGTCTGGTCGGTCGACCTGCTCGGCCGCCTGCTGCCGCGCCACCTGGAGATCATCTACCGCATCAACGACGAGTTCCTGCTCGAGGTGCGCGAGCGCTTCGGAGACGACGAGATGCTCATCCGCAACATGTCGATCATCGGCGAGCACCCCTCGCGCTCGGTGCGCATGGCCTACCTCGCCACGGTCGCGGGCTCGAAGGTCAACGGCGTCGCCGAGCTGCACTCGCAACTGCTGCGCGACAACGTGCTGAAAGACTTCGCCACCATGTGGCCCGACAAGTTCACCAACGTCACCAACGGCGTGACGCCGCGCCGCTTCCTGCGCCTGGCCAACCCCGACCTCTCGAGCCTGATCACCGAGGCCCTCGGCGCCGGGTGGACCGTCGACCTCGAACGCCTGCGGGGCCTCGAGGCCCTCGCCGACGACGCCGACTTCCGCGAGCGTTTCGCCGCGGTGAAGGCCTCGAACAAGCGCCGCCTCAGCAACGTGCTCGAGGCCCGGGGCGAGGCGCCGCTCGACGACGGGCACATGCTCGACGTCATGATCAAGCGCCTGCACGAGTACAAGCGCCAGACGCTGAAGGTGCTGCACATCGTCAGCACCTACGAGGGCATCGTCTCGGGTCGCCTCGACGTTCACGAGGTGCAGGCGCGCACGTTCCTCTTCGGAGCGAAGGCCGCGCCCGGTTACGGCATGGCCAAGCGCATCATCCACCTCATCAACGCCGTCGGCGAGGTGGTCAGCGCCGACGAGCGGGTCAAGGGCAAGCTCAAGGTCGTCTACCCGGCGAACTACAACGTCACCCTTGCCGAGCGCATCATCCCCGCCGCCGACCTGTCGGAGCAGATCTCGCTCGCCGGCAAAGAGGCCTCGGGCACGGGCAACATGAAGCTCGCCCTGAACGGCGCCCTCACCATCGGCACCGACGACGGCGCGAACGTCGAGATCCGCAAGCTCGTCGGCGACGACAACTTCTTCCTCTTCGGCATGAGCGAGCCCGAGGTCGAGGCGCTGTGGGCCGAGGGCTACCGCCCCGCCGACTTCTATCAGAAGGACGAGCGGCTGCGCAGCGCGATCGACCTCATCGCCTCGGGCGCCTTCTCGGGCGGCGACCGCACCGTGTTCGAGCCACTCGTGTCGAACCTGCTGTACGAAGACCGTTTCATGGCGCTCGCGGACTTCTCGACCTACCTCGACGCCCAGGAGCGCGTCGACGCGGCGTACGCCGACCAGGACGGATGGGTGCGCTCGGCGATCCTCAACGTCGCGCGCAGTGGCTACTTCTCGTCCGATCGCGCCATGCGCGACTACCTCGACCGCATCTGGCACGCCACCCCGGTGAGCTGACGCGGTTTCCGGATGCCGCGACCCGGGCGCTCGCCCGAGGTTGCGGCATCCGTCGTTTTCGGCGGTGGAACGCGGGGCGGTGGCGCGGGGCGCGGGGCGGTGGCGGGCGGGTCGGGTTCACAACGCAGGAGATTCGGATGCCGTGCGGCCGGCGCCCCGCGGAACCGCGCGGTCGTCGTCGCGTTCGGCGTCCGGATCTCCTGCGTCCTGCCCGCGCGCTGGCGGGAAGGCTGCGAAGGGTGGCCGCCGCGCGTCTGGTCGACGAGCGCGGGTTCCGCGAGAGTGGGGGTCCACCCGATCCCGGAGGCTCCGTGCGCATCAGCGACTTCCCCGTTCCCGACACCCTCGCCGCCCGCGGGGCCCTCGCGCTGGCGCAGAAGTACCAGTCGCCCGCGATCACGGCTCACGTGCTGCGGTCGTGGCTGTGGGCCGAGGCGTTCGGGGTGGTCGACGGCATCCGGGGCATCGACCATGAGCTGCTCTACGTCGCCGCCGTGCTGCACGACATCGGCACGGTGGGGGAGTTCGACAACCACGCGCTGTCGTACGAGCACGCGGGCGGGTACGTCGGCGTCGCGCTCACCGCCGGCGCGGGGTGGGAGCAGCCCCGACGCGAGCGCGTGCTCGAGGTGATCGTGCGGCACAACTGGCCGCGCGTGGATCCGTCGATGGATGCCGAGGGGTACCTGCTCGAGATCGCGACGGGCCTCGACATCTCGGGCGCCCGTCCCGACTCGCTGCCCGAGGATTTCCGCCGCGAGGTGCTCGCCGCTCACCCACGCGGCGCGCTGGCCGCCGAGTTCGGCGCGTGCGTGCTCGACCAGGCGGCGCGCAAGCCCGACACCGCCGCCCGGCGCCTGGTAGACGGGGGAGTGGTGGCCAAGCTCGCGGCGAATCCGCTCGAGCGTCTTTGACGGCGGCGGAGCCGGATCGACACAGCGCAGGAGATGCGGCGTCCGAGGCTGCCGGTTCTCGCGCGACGCGCCATCCCGCCCGGATTCTCCTGCGTCCTGTCGCCGAGCGCGAGGGTCCGATGTCTCGCGGGTCGCGGGGACCGCGGCATCCCGGGTATCGTAGGAGGGTTGTCGGCGCCGGTCGTGCCGACGAAAGCTGAACAACGGAGGGCCTTGTGGACATCGATCTCGCATTACTGAAGACGATCGAACGCGAGAAGGAGATTCCCTTCGACGAACTCGCGCGCATCATCGAGCAGGCGATCCTGACCGCCTACGCCAAGCACATCTCGCCGACCGGTGAGATCCCCACCGGTGCACGCGCCACCCTCGACCGCAAGACCGGCCACGTGGGCATCTTCACGCCCGTGACCGACGACGAGGGCGCGATCATCGGCGAAGAGGAGCAGGCCCCCGACGACTTCGGTCGCATCGCCGCCTTCGCCGCCAAGCAGGTCATCAGCCAGCGTCTGCGCGACATCGCCGACGACGCCGTGCTGGGCGAGTTCCGCGGCAAAGAGGGCGACATCGTCGCCGGCGTCGTGCAGCAGGGCCCGAACCCGCGCATGGTCCACGTCGATCTCGGCACGGTCGAGGCGATCCTCCCGCCCGAAGAGCAGGTGCCCGGCGAGACCTACGCCCACGGCTCGCGACTGCGCGTCTACGTCACGAGCGTCTCGAAGGGCAACAAGGGCCCGCAGATCACCGTGTCGCGCACCCACCCCGGCCTTGTCCGCAAGCTCTTCGCCCTCGAGGTGCCCGAGATCGCCGCGGGGCTCGTCGAGATCGTCTCGCTCGCCCGCGAGGCCGGCCACCGTTCGAAGATCGCGGTCAAGGCCAACGACCCGACAGTGAACGCCAAGGGCGCCTGCATCGGAGAGCTCGGCCGCCGCGTGCGCGCCGTCACCGAAGAGCTCGCCGGCGAGAAGATCGACATCATCGACTACGACGCCGAGCTGCCGCGCTTCGTCGCGAACGCCCTGTCGCCGGCGAAGGTCACCTCGTCGTTCGTCCTGGATGCCACGACCAAGGCCGTCCGCGCCCTCGTGCCCGACTACCAGCTGTCGCTCGCGATCGGCAAAGAGGGGCAGAACGCCCGTCTGGCCGCCAAGCTGACCGGTGCGAAGATCGACATCCAGCCCGACAGCATCCTCGAAGACAACTGAGCGTCCGATCGTCCCCACGATCGCGAGGTGTAGGATGGAACCCGTACGAACGTGCGTCGGATGCCGCGCACGTGCCCCCCGATCCTCGCTTCTGCGTGTGGTCGCGGATGGATCCGTCCTCGTCGCTGACGAGCGGGCGGTTCTTCCCGGCCGGGGCGCGTGGGTGCACGAGACGGACGCGTGTGTGAGCAAAGCGCTCGCACGGCGCGCCTTCGTACGAGCATTGCGTGTGTCAGGCCCGCTTGACACGCAGACCTTCGAATCACACCACCAGCGAAAAGGCTGAACGGCTATGGACACGAAGTGAACGGCTCGAAATGAGACCCGTCCGCAACTAACGGTCTGCCCTGTCCGGGGTAGGCCCTCAGACAGGAGAATTGTGGCAAAACCACGCGTGCACGAGATCGCTTCCGAGCTCGGCGTCGACAGCAAGGTCGCGCTTGCGAAGCTGAAGGAGCTCGGCGAATTCGTCAAGAGTCCCTCATCCACCATCGAACCCCCGGTGGCCCGTAAGCTCCGCGCTGCGCTGGCCTCCGAAGGCTCGTCTTCCTCTTCGGATGCCAAGCCCGCCGCCTCCGCGGCGCGCCCCGGCGCCCGTCCCGGTCCGGCTCGTCCGGCCGCGACCCCCGGCAACCGTCCGTCGGGTCCCACGCCCGGACCCGCGAAGCCCGCGGCCCCCGCCGCTCCCGCAGCGGCTCCGGCCGAGGCTGCACCCGCGGCATCCGCCCCGGCCTCCGAGGCCCCCGCGGCCGCGTCGGCGGCGAAGCCGTCGTCTCCGCCGAGCCCCGGCTCGACCCCTCCGACCCCCGGTGCCGCTGCACCCGGTGCCGGTGGCCCCAAGCCCGGCCCGAGCGCGCCCCCGCGTCCGGGTGGAGCCCGTCCGGGCAACAACCCCTTCGCGTCCTCGCAGGGCATGGGCCAGCGTCCCGCCGGCCCCCGTCCGGGTAACAACCCCTTCGCTTCGGCGCAGGGAATGGGCCAGCGCCCGACCCCCGGCAACATCCCGCGTCCGCAGGCTCCGCGCCCCGGCGCCCCGCGTCCCGGTGCCCCGCGCCCCGGTGGTGCCGGTCGCCCCGGTGGCGGCGGTCGTCCCGGCGCTCCGTTCCAGCAGCGTCCCGGCGGTCCCGGTCGTCCCGGCGGCGCCGGTGGCGGCTTCCAGCGCCCCGGTGGCGGCGCTCCGGCCGGTGGTTTCGCCGG
Organism: Microbacterium testaceum; assembly: GCF_029761935.1. Taxonomy (NCBI): domain Bacteria; kingdom Bacillati; phylum Actinomycetota; class Actinomycetes; order Micrococcales; family Microbacteriaceae; genus Microbacterium; species Microbacterium testaceum. The sequence continues at coordinate 1,117,792 of NZ_CP121699.1, read as the reverse complement.
TCGTCCCGGTGGCGGCGGTGGCCGTGGCCGTGGTCCCGGCGGTGGTACCGCAGGTGCCTTCGGTAAGGGTGGCGGCAAGTCCAAGCAGCGTAAGTCGCGTCGGGCGAAGCGGCAGGAGTTCGAGATGCGGTCGGCGCCGGTCGTCGGCGGCGTCAACGTCTCGAAGGGCAACGGCGAGATCATCCGCCTGCGCCGCGGTGCCTCCATCGCCGACTTCGCGGACAAGCTCGAGGCCCTGCGCGGCTACACCGTGCAGCCCGGCACGCTCGTGACCATCCTGTTCAACCTGGGCGAGATGGCCACCGCGACCGAGTCGCTCGACGAGGCCACCTTCGAGGTGCTCGGAGCCGAGCTCGGCTACAAGATCCAGATGGTCTCGCCCGAGGACGAAGACAAGGAGCTCCTCGAGGGCTTCGGTCTCGACCTCGACGCCGAGCTCGAGGCCGAGAGCGAGGACGATCTCGAGATCCGTCCTCCCGTGGTCACCGTCATGGGCCACGTCGACCACGGTAAGACGCGACTGCTCGACGCCATCCGCCAGACCAACGTGGTCGCGGGCGAGGCCGGCGGCATCACGCAGCACATCGGTGCGTACCAGATCTGGACCGAGCACGAGGGCATCGAGCGCGCGATCACCTTCATCGACACCCCGGGTCACGAGGCGTTCACCGCCATGCGTGCCCGTGGTGCGCAGGTGACCGACATCGCGATCCTCGTGGTCGCGGCCGACGACGGCATCATGCCCCAGACGGTCGAGGCGCTGAACCACGCCCAGGCGGCGAACGTGCCGATCGTGGTCGCGGTCAACAAGGTCGACAAGCCCGACGCCAACCCAGCCAAGGTGCGCCAGCAGCTCACCGAATACGGTCTGGTCGCCGAAGAGTACGGCGGAGACGTCATGTTCGTCGACGTCTCGGCTCGACAGAACCTCAACATCCAGGCCCTCCTGGATGCGGTCCTGCTCACCGCCGATGCCGGCCTCGACCTCACGGCCAACCCGAACAAGGCGGCCCGCGGTGTCGCGATCGAAGCGAAGCTCGACAAGGGTCGCGGTTCGGTCGCCACGGTGCTCATCCAGTCCGGAACCCTCCGCGTCGGTGACGCGATCGTCGCCGGAACGGCCTACGGCCGCGTCCGCGCGATGATGGACGAGAACGGCGAAGCGGTCGAAGAGGCCTACCCGTCGCGTCCGGTCTCGGTTCAGGGCCTCAACTCCGTGCCCCGCGCCGGCGACGTCTTCATCGTCACCGAAGAGGACCGCACCGCCCGTCAGATCGCCGAAAAGCGTGAAGCGGCCGAGCGCAACGCCCAGCTGGCCAAGGCCCGCAAGCGCATCTCGCTCGAGGACTTCACCCGCGCTCTCGAAGAGGGCAAGGTCGAGTCGCTCAACCTCATCATCAAGGGTGACGTGTCGGGTGCCGTCGAGGCACTCGAGGAGTCGCTGCTCAAGATCGAGGTCGACGACAGTGTCCAGCTGCGCATCATCCACCGCGGTGTGGGTGCGATCACCGAGTCGGACATCAACCTGGCCACGATCGACAACGCGATCGTGATCGGCTTCAACGTCCGTCCCGACACGAAGGCCCGTGAGCGCGCCGCCCGCGAGGGTGTCGACGTGCGGTTCTACTCGGTCATCTACAACGCGATCGACGACGTCGAGCAGTCGCTCAAGGGCCTGCTCAAGCCGGAGTTCGAAGAGGTGCAGTCGGGTGTCGCCGAGATCCGCGAGGTGTTCCGCTCCTCGAAGTTCGGCAACATCGCCGGTGTCATCGTGCGATCGGGAACGATCACGCGAAACGCCAAGGCTCGCGTCATCCGCGACGGTGTCGTGCTGGCCGACGGCCTGGCCATCGAGTCGCTGCGTCGCTTCAAGGACGACGTCACCGAGGTTCGGACGGACTTCGAGGCCGGTATCGGTCTCGGCAAGTTCAACGACATCCAGATCGGCGACGAGATCGAAACGACGGAACTCGTCGAGAAGCCGCGAGGCTGATTGTCGTGCGGGAGTCGCGCCTTCGGGTGCGGCTCCCGCTTCGGCCTGCGGGGTGTGCATCTCCGAGAGCAGCGCGGGGCCCCTACCCCGATGCTCTCGGAGATGCACAGCCCTCCGGCCTACGCTGGTGCGGCTGCCGTGACGGGACTCCCGCCCGGCGATGAGCCACGGGGGCACTCGTACTCGCGGCGGTATGAAAAAAGGAGAAGGTTGTGGCAGGGGAACGACAGGCCCGAGTGGCGGACCGGATTCGCGTGGTGCTCGCCGAGCGTCTCGAGAAGGGGCTGCGCGACCCGCGGCTCGGATTCGTCACCATCACCGACGTGCGGGTCACGGGTGACCTCCAGCACGCGTCGGTGTTCTACACCGTCATGGGCGACGAGGCGCACCGCGCCGACACCGCCGCGGCGCTGAAGTCCGCGACCGGCATGTTGCGCAGCGAGGTCGGCAAGAACCTCAACACGCGCCTGACGCCGTCGCTCGAGTTCATCCTCGACGGAATCCCCGAGAACGCCGACCACATCTCGGCCCTCCTGCGCGAAGCGCGCGAGCGCGACGAGTCCGTCGCCGGTCTCGCCGCCTCGGCCGCGTACGCCGGCGACGCCGACCCGTACGTCAAGCCGCGCGACGAAGACGACGAGGACGACGTCGACGACGATGAGGATGACGACGACCTCGACGAGGAAGACGCCCCGCGCGCCTGACCCTCGACACGACACGGCCGGACCCCGCCACATCGGCGGAGTGCGGCCGTTCGTCTTGCTGTGGCATCCGGACCGCTGTCCGTGGATGAGAAGAGCGACGTGCCGGGGCGGGATCGAGGCGGCGGGCGTCGGACCGGACTGGACTCAGGATGCCGGGTGGCCCGGCAAGCGCAGGTACTCGTCGGCCGCTTCGACGAGGCCGTCGGCGATGAGGGAGTCGATGGCGCGGTCGCGCTGCGCGGGGTCCGGCCATTCGGGGATCACCGCGAACGCCGGGACCGCCGCGGGCGCCGCCTCGCGCAGGGTCTTCAGTACCGCCCCGCGGGTCTGGCGATCGCTGCCCTCGTACGTGGCCTGCTTGCGTCGGCGGTCTTCGGATGCCGGGTACCCGGCCGCCCGCCATGCGCACTGGGCCGCGAGGGGGCATGCCTCGCACTTCGGCGCTCGGGCGGTGCAGACGATCGCGCCGAGTTCCATCGCGGCGGCGTTGACGATCGCGGACTCGGCGATGTCGGCGGGGAGCTCGGCCTCCATCGCTTCGAGATCGCGGCGGTGCGGCGGACCGGGCTGCGCGCGACCCTCGATGGCGCGGGCGAGCACGCGGCGGGTGTTCGTGTCGACGACCGGATGCCGATCGCCGTACGCGAAGACCGCGACGGCCCGCGCGGTGTAGTCGCCGATCCCGGTGAGGGCCAGCAGCGCCTCGACGTCGCGGGGGACGACCCCGTCGTGACGATCGCGGATCTCGACGGCGGCGCGGTGCAGCCACAGCGCGCGGCGAGGATAGCCCAGGTTCGCCCACTGCGTGACGGCGTCGCCCGGGGGAGAGGCGGCGAGATCGGCGGGCGTCGGCCAGCGCGTCAGCCACGCCTCGAGGTGCGGGACGACGCGGTTCACCGGCGTCTGCTGCAGCATGAACTCGCTGACGAGCGTGCCCCACGCCCCGAACCCCTCGCGGCGCCAGGGGAGGTCGCGGGCCGCGTCGCGGTACCACGCGATGAGCGGGGCGGCGAGTCCTGGCATCCGTCCAGCCTACGGTCGTCAGCGGGGCCGAACTTCACGCGTGAACGCTGTTCGCGCGCGTGAACGCGGGCTGCTCGCGTTTCTGCGCGCCATCGCGTTCGCGCATGCCGCGGGGCGCTGCGGCGGGGCCCTCGGGGGGCGGCGGGAGCGGTCGCGTGTCGGTGGTCGAAAGTAGGCTGGGGGCATGTCGAGTGAGAACCCCGTCGAGACCCTGCAGCGGAGCCTGCGCGACCTGATGCGGCAGAACGCCCGCGCGGGGCGCGTGGTGGTCGCGATCGATGCGCTCGACGCCGAGGCCGCCTCGGCCTTCGCCGACGCGTTCGCCGCGGCGATCGAGGCCGAGGGAACCGCGGTGCTCCGCGAGAACCTCGCCGACCACGCCGACGACGTGCGCGAGCGCCTCGTCGCGCCGTTCCGTTCGGGTGAGCCCTTCGGTGACTCGCCGGCCGCGCCGGCCGATGCGGTGCTCGTCGTATCGGGCCGCTTCCTGCACACCGCCGAGCTGCGCACCCTCTACAACTTCTCCGTCTGGCTCGAGAGCAACCCGCCCATCGGCGCTGCGCGCCCGGAGCTTCCGGAGGCCGAGAAGCACTACCTCCGCGAGTCGCGGCCCCGCGTGGCGGCATCCGTCATCGTCGAGAACTCCGACCCCTCGCACCCGGTGCAGGTGTTCGGAGACTTCTGCTGATGGTGCGTCCCGGAATCCTCCTGGTCGACAAGCCCGGAGGCATCACCAGCCATGACGTCGTGTCGCGGGCGCGGCGCGCGCTCGGCACCCGCAAGATCGGACACGCCGGCACGCTCGACCCGATGGCGACGGGCCTGCTCGTGCTCGGCGTCGAGGGCGCGACCCGCCTGCTGACCTACATCGTCGGCGCCGACAAGACGTACGAGGCCACCGTTCTGCTCGGAGTCGCCACCGACAGCGACGACGCCGACGGTGTCGAAACGGCCAGGGCGGATGCCGCTGCCGTCGCCGCCGTGACCGATGAGGCCATCGCGGCGGGCATCGCCGACCTCACCGGCGACATCCAGCAGGTGCCCAGCACCGTCTCGGCCATCAAGGTCGCGGGCCGTCGCGCCTACGACCTCGCGCGCGCCGGCGAAGAGGTCGAGCTGAAGGCGCGGAGCGTCACGGTGTCGCACTTCGAGGTGCGCGAGACGCGCCGCGGCGAGGGCGCGATCGAGCTCGATGTGGTCGTGGACTGCACGAGCGGCACCTACATCCGCGCTCTCGCTCGCGACCTCGGGCGCGCGGTCGGCATCGGAGGACACCTCACGGCTCTCCGTCGCACGCGCATCGGGGCGTTCGACGTCGCCGCCGCCGCATCCGTCGACGACATCGCCGAAGACGCCCTCGTCGCACCCGCCACCGCGGCCGCCGTCGTGATGGGCGTCCTCGCCGTGGGCGACGACGAGGCGCGAGATCTGCGGCACGGCAAGCGCATCGACGGGGGAGGCCGACTGACCGGCGCGGTCGCGGCCGCGATCGACCCCGAGGGACGCCTGATCGGCGTCGTCGAGAAACGCGGCACGCAGGTGAAGAGCGTCATGAACATGCCCGAGGAGGCCGCCCGATGATCCTGTGGTTCACGTTCGCACAGGTGGGCGTCGCCGTGCTCGCGGGCCTCGTCGCCATCACCGCGGGGCTCATCGGCCGCCGGCCGGGAGACGTGACGGTCGGCTCGCTCGCCCTCATCGAGCTGCTGCTGATCGTGCAGATCGTCGTCGCGATCATCTCGCCGTTCGCGGGTAACCCCCCCTCGGGCAGTCTGCTCGAGTTCTGGACCTACCTCGTGTCGGCCGCCCTCGTCCCGGTCGCCGGAGCCGCGTGGGCGCTGATCGAACGCAGTCGCTGGAGCACCGTCATCATGGGCGTCGCGGCCCTCGCCGTCGCGGTCATGGTGTGGCGCATGCACATCATCTGGACCGTGCAGCTGGCGTGAGGGCGCACCGCCGCTCGGCCCCGGCGCGGGCGAACTAGAATCGACAGGTCATGGCATCCACCACTCCCTCCCGCTCCCGGGGGATGACCGGCATCGGCCGTGTCCTCGTCGTCGTCTACGGCATCATGGCGCTCGCCGCCACGGGCCGCTCGTTCGTGCAGATCGTGCGCGAGTTCGACGACGCCCCTCTCGCGTACTCGCTGTCGGCTCTCGCCGCCGTCGTCTACATTCTCGCGACCCTCGCGCTCGTCTTCTCGGCGCGGCCCGCGTGGTACCGCGTCGCCTGGATCGCGATCGGCTTCGAGCTGGTGGGCGTGCTCGTCGTGGGCACCCTGAGCCTCGTTCTTCCCGCGCTGTTCCAGCACCCCACCGTGTGGTCGGTCTACGGCTACGGGTACCTGTTCATCCCGCTGGTGCTGCCCTTCCTCGGGCTCTGGTGGCTCACGCGCCATCGCCGGGCGACGCGATGATCGTCTTCCGCGATCCCTCCGAGGTCCCGGCGGACTTCGGGCCCTCGGTGGTGGCGATCGGAAAGTTCGACGGTGTGCACGCCGGCCACCGCGCCGTGATCGATCGTGCACGCATCGACGCGTCCGACGGCGCACGCGTCGTCGCGGTGACGTTCGACCGCAACCCGCTCAGCATCCTCCGCCCCGAGAAGTGCCCCCCCGACGTGATCGGGCCGCACCAGAAACTCGAGTTGCTCGAGCGCGCCGGCGTCGACGCGACGCTGCTGCTGACCTTCGACGAGGAGCTCGCGGCGATCCCGGCCGACGAGTTCGTGCTCGCCGTGCTCGTGGAGGCGCTGCAGGCGCGCACGGTGCTCGTGGGCCGTGACTTCCGCTTCGGCGCCGGGGGAGCGGGCGGACCCGACCTCTTGGTCCGCATGGGAGCCGAGTACGGGTTCCGCGTCGATGTGGTCGACGACGTGCGGGCCGTCCACGCCGACCGGCGCGTGTCATCCACGTGGATCCGCGAGGCCCTCTCGGCGGGCGATGTCGCGACGGCCGCACGCCTTCTGGGCCGCGCTCCCTCGGTGTGGGGCGAGGTCGTGCACGGGCTGAAGCGGGGGCGCGAGCTCGGTTACCCGACCGCGAACCTCTCGCCCGAGCTCGAGGGCTTCGTCCCCGCCGACGGCGTGTACGCGGGCTGGCTCGTCGACGTCGACGGGGCTCGGCGCATCAGCTACCCGGCCGCGATCAGCGTCGGCACCAATCCCACGTTCGACGACGTGCACGCGCGGCAGGTCGAGGCGTACGTGATCGACGAGACCGGGCTGGACCTGTACGGCCACCACGTCGAGGTGCGTTTCGTGGAGCGGGTGCGCGAGATGACGGCGTTCGACGGCATCGACGCGTTGCTCGTGCAGATGGCGGACGACGTGGAGCGAGCGCGGGCGATCCTGCGCTGAGGTGCGGGCCGGGGCCGGGCTGGGTGGTTTCGGGCCGCGTTGCATGGCTACGGGGCGGTGGACGTGGCCGCGGGGCCACCCGCGAACGACGGTTGCGGGGTGTTTCCGCACCGCGCCCGAGCGGCCCCGGAACACCCCGCCGCGCCCGCGTCAGTCCGGCCGCGACAGGTGATTCCGGATGCCGAGGAACGACGCCGCGGCCCCGAGCAGCATCAGCGCGGCGGTGAAGACGGCCGCGCGGTGGAAGCCGCCGAGGTCGAGCGAGCCGCCCACGATCGCCGAGACGGCCGCGATCGCCAGGAGCCCCGCGACGCGAGAGACGGCGTTGTTGACGGCCGAGGCGATGCCGGAGCGCTCGGTGTCGATGGCGCCGAGCACGGCCGCGGTGAGCGGTGAGACGGTGGCGGTGAGCCCCAGGCCCCACACGACGACGCCGGGCAGGATCTGCGTCCAGTAGTCGAAGTCGCCGCTGACGTTCAACAGCAGCAGAGCCCCCGACGCCATCACGATCGGCCCGAGCGTCATGAACAGGCGCGGGCCGAAGCGCCCCGCGAGGGCGCCCATCCGCGAGCTGAGCAGGATCATCAGCACCGTGCTCGGCAGCGACGCGAGCCCGGCGAGGGTGGCGGGCAGCCCCGCGCCCTGCTGCAGGTACACGCTCACCACGAAGCCGTTGAGCGACAGCGCGGCGTAGACGAAGACGGTTGCGAGGTTGCCCGCCCAGAAGTTGCGCGAGCGGAAGAGGTCGAGCGGCATCATTGGGTCGCGCGCCGTGCGTTGACGCAGGAGGAACCCCGCGAACGACAGGATGCCGATCACCCCGGGGAGCCAGATGACGGGGGACGCCCAGCCGAGGTTCGGCTGCTCGATGAGGGCGAAGACGATGCCGCCGAGGCCGAGAGCGCACAGGACCGCGCCGAGGATGTCGACGCGGGCCCCGGGCCGGCGGTGATCGCGGTGACCGAGACGGGCGAGCAACCACATGGTCACCGCGATGGGGAGCACGTTCACCAGGAATACGAGGCGCCACGACAGCGTGTCGACGAAGATGCCGCCGACGAGGGGCCCGGCGATCATGGCGACGGTCGTCGCTCCGGTCCAGATGCCGATCGCGCGGGCCTGGGCGGGCCCGCGGAACGTCGAGGTGATGAGGGCCAGCGAGCTCGGGACGAGGAGGGCGCCGGCGATGCCCTGCAGCGCGCGGGCGACGATGAGGAACTCGGCGGTGGGGGCGGCGGCGATCGCCACCGACGTGAGCCCGAAACCGATCAGGCCGATCCGCAGCACCACGATGCGTCCGAGGACGTCGCTCAGTGATCCCGCGACCAGGATGAAGGCGCCGAGGGTCACCAGGTAGGCGTCGACGACCCATTGCTGCGTCGACAGTCCGCCGCCGAGTTCGCCCGCGATCGCGGGGAGGGCGACGTTGACCACCGTCCCGTCGAGGAACGACACGAACGAGGCCAGGACGGCGATCGACAGGACGACCCGCTGCTCGCGTGTCATCGTCTCGGCCATGGCCCCAGCGTACGGTTCCCGCTGGTCGTGCGCGTGGGGTGGACAGCATCTCCGTCGGTGTCGGGGGACACGCCCACGGAATACCCCCAGGGGGTATCGTGTTCTGGACGGAGTGACCGGAGGAGAAGCCATGCGCGACAACACCGAGCCCGCGACGTCGACCGCCGAAGCCGTGCTCGACATCGAGGGCATGACCTGCGCCAGCTGCGTCGCCCGGGTCGAGAAGCGGCTCGGCCGCGTCGACGGCGTCGAGGCCGCGGTCAACCTCGCGACCGAGACCGCGCGGGTCCGGTACCCGGCCGACCTCGACCCCGCGGCTCTCGTCGCCGCCGTGCGCTCCGCCGGCTACGACGCCACCGTGCGTCCGCGCTCCTCGTCCCGTGATGCAACCGCAGGGGCCGCGGCATCCCTCCCGCTCCCTCTCCCGACGGAGGAGCGACCGGATGCCGGCACCCCGGCGCCGCAGCCCGTCGCGGTTCCCGCTCCCGGCGGCGACATCGACGCCACCACCGGCCACGCCCTCGACGGGGTCTCCGACCACGGGGGCCACGTCCACGACACCGCCGACGCCCCGGGCTCCACCCCGCTGCGCGTGCGGCTGTGGGTCTCGCTCGCGTTGGCCGCCCCCGTCGTGGCCCTCGGCATGATCCCGGCGTGGCAATTCCCCGGCTGGCAGTGGGTCTCGCTCGCGCTCGCGACGCCGATCGTGCTCTGGGGCGGATGGCCGTTCCACCGCGCGACGCTGCGCAATGCCCGCCACGGCGCGGCGACCATGGACACCCTGATCACCCTGGGCACCTTCGCCGCCTACCTGTGGAGCGTGTGGGCCCTCGTGTTCGGGTCGGCCGGGCGGATCGGCATCCGGCACGAGGTCGCCCTGTTCGGCCCCGTGCACGACGCGAGCTCCGTCGTCTACTTCGAGGTCGCGGCGGCGGTGACGGTGTTCCTGCTGCTCGGCCGCGTGATCGAGCAGCGTTCCACTCGCCGCGCGGGAGCAGCGCTGCGTTCCCTGCTCGACCTCGGCGCCCGCGAGGCCGAGCTCGCGGACGGGAGCCGCATCGACGTCGATCGCCTCGCCGTGGGCGACGTGTTCGTCGTCCGGCCGGGAGCGACCGTCGCCACCGACGGCGAGGTCCTCGAGGGCACAGCCTCGGTGGATGAGAGCATGCTCACCGGCGAGGCGGTTCCGGTCGACGTCGGTCCCGGATCGATCCTCACCGGAGGCACGATCGCGGCGGGCGGGCGCCTGCTGGTGCGCGCGACCGGCGTGGGCGAGCAGACCCGCCTGGCCCGCATCGCGCGCCTGGTCGAAGACGCGCAGCTCGGCAAGAGCCGCGTCCAGCGTCTCGCCGATCGCATCTCGGGCGTCTTCGTCCCGGTCGTGATCGTCCTGTCCGTCGCGACCCTCGTCGCCTGGCTGCTGGCGGGGCAACCCGTGGCCGCCGGCTTCACTGCGGCCGTCGCGGTGCTCATCATCGCGTGCCCCTGCGCGCTCGGCCTCGCCACCCCCATCGCGATCCTCGTCGGCACCGGCCGCGGAGCGCAGCTCGGGATCCTCGTGACGGGACCCGCGGCCCTGGAGTCGGCCGAGCGCATCGACACGATCGTGCTCGACAAGACCGGGACCCTCACCTCGGGCCGGATGAGCGTCACGCAGGTCACGACCGTCGGTGCCCAGGATGCCGCTGACGCCCTCGAGCGCATCGCCGCCGTCGAGCGCGGCTCCGAGCACCCCGTCGCCCACGCCATCATCGCCGCCGCAGGAGACGGGCCCGTCGCCACCGCCCTCGAGGCCCTGCCCGGCCGCGGCGTCACGGGGACCGTCGACGGCGTGCGCGTGTTCGCGGGGCGTCCGGCCCTGGCCGCCGAGTTCGGCGCCGAACTGCCGGTCGCTCTGGCGGACGCCGTGACGGCGGGGGAGCAGCGTGGCACCGTCGTCGTGGCCGGGTGGGCCGACACCGACGGCGCCCTGCATGCACGGGTCGTGATCGAGGTGGCCGACACCGTCCGCACCGAGAGCGCGGAGACCGTCGCCGAGCTGAAGGCGATGGGCCTCGAGCCGATCCTGCTCACCGGCGACAACGAGCACGTCGCTCGGGCGGTCGCCGCCGACCTCGGAATCGACCGCGTGCGCGCCGGCGTCCTCCCCGAGGGCAAGGTCGAGACGATCCGGGCGCTCCGCGCCGAGGGGCGCACCGTCGCGATGGTCGGAGACGGGGTCAACGACGCCGCCGCTCTGGCATCCGCTGATCTGGGCATCGCGATGGGCGGAGGGACCGATGCCGCGCTGCACGCGAGCGACGTGGCGCTCATGCGCGACGACCCGCGGGGCATCGTCACCGCCCTGGCGCTCAGCCGGCGCACGATGCGCGTCATCCGCGGCAACCTGTTCTGGGCCTTCGCGTACAACGTCGCCGCCCTGCCGTTGGCGGCGCTGGGACTTCTGAACCCGATGCTGGCGGGGGCCGCGATGGCGTTCTCGAGCGTCTTCGTCGTCCTCAACAGCCTGCGCCTGCGACGCGCGGTCTGACCCATACGCGTGACGGTCGCGGAGCGTCGTTTCGCGGCCCGCGCGGCGACAAATTCCGGTCCCTCACGCGGAAAGCGGCTCGCGGACGCTAGAATGGTGGCGATCCCGATCTCCGCTGTCATCGCGAGCCGTTCCGGCGTAGACGCGTTGCGGGTCGCCGACACCGCTTCTTCGGCGGCGGTTCGAGCGACGAACTCCCGGGGTCACTGATCCACCGGCATTCGCCGGACGCTCCGGATTGTCATCCGGACGACACGCTCAGGAGGAGCATGCCGACTACGGCAACCGCGTCCCGAGGCTCGAGCCAACGACGCAGGAAGACCACGTCATCCCGACGAGACGACGAAGCACCCGTCATCCCGATTCTCGCCCGCAAGGTGCGCGAGATCGAGGCGAAGGCGCAGCGCGGAAAGCTCGGGCCCACCAACCGCGTCAAGTTCCAGGTGATCGCGTTCCTCGTGCGCGAGGAGCGCGCCCGGGTCAAGGCCGACACCGAGATCACCGACGCCGCGCGCGCCGAGCTGCTCAAGCGCCTCGACGGGGTCGCCACGATCCTCGCCAAGACCGCCGCGCGCGACACCTCGCTCATCCAGCTGCTCGAGGTCGACCAGGCCACATCTCCTGTCGCCCGCCGCATGCGCCGCGACTGGTTGCTGGAGTCCGGGGCCGAGCTCCCGCCCGACGAGCTCATCATCACCGACAACACGCCCAAGATCGCCCCCGTGGTGCCGGCGGCGCTGGCCGAGAAGCAGGTCGTCCCCGCCTCGATCGAGGCGCGCCAGATGTCCAACCCCTTCCTCGCCCCCGATCTCACGCCGCGCGCGAGCGGAGACGCCCCGCGTCGCCGCCTCGACGGCTGGGAGCTCATGGGCCCGCTGTACAAGGCGTTCGAGACCGGCGCCGGAGGATCGGCGGCCAGCATGGAGCTGCCGCCCGTCCCCGAGTTCGACCGGCTCTCGCCGCGCGGGCTCGAGGTCATGCCGCACCAGTCGCGCTTCCTCGAGGCCGTGCGCACCGGTCACCGCTCGTTCCTCCTCGCCGACGAGCCGGGCCTGGGCAAGACCGCCGAGTCGGTGCTCGCGGCATCCGTCGCCGACGCGTATCCGCTGCTGGTCGTCGTGCCGAACGTCGTCAAGATGAACTGGGCCCGCGAGGTGCAGCGGTGGACGCCGCAGCGCCGCGCGACCGTCATCTCGGGCGGTGGCGCCGACATCGACGCCTTCGCCGACGTCTTCATCGTCAACTACGAGATCCTCGACCGGCACCTGTCATGGCTGTCGTCGATCGGCCTCAAGGGCGTCGTGGTCGACGAGGCGCACTTCATCAAAAACCTCACGTCGCAGCGCTCGCAGAACGTGCTGGCCCTGGCCTCCCGCGTCCGTCAGCAGACCCGCGACCCGCTCATGCTGGCGCTCACGGGCACCCCGCTGATCAACGACGTCGAGGACTTCGACGCGATCTGGCGCTTCCTCGGCTGGACCAACGGCGAGAAGCCCGGTCCCGAGCTGATGGAGAAGCTGGATGCCACCGGCCTGACCCCCGCGGACAAGGCGTTCTACCCCGAGGCGCGCGAGGCCGTCATCTCGATGGGCATCGTGCGGCGCAAGAAGAAGGACGTCGCCGCCGACCTCCCCGACAAGCTCGTCGCCGACCTCCCGGTCGAATTGGACGACGAGTTCGGGCGGTCCATCCGTCAGGCCGAACGCGAGCTCGGCGCCCGCCTCGCGGCGAAATACCACCGGATCATCGAGGCGCGCGGGGACCGCGGTCTCGCCGCCGGAGAGATCGACGAGGACATCGTTCGCCTCGTCGCCCACGGCGAGCTCGAGGAGTCCAAGGCCGCGGGCTCGGGGAACGAGAACGTCTTCACGATGGTCCGCCGCATCGGCCAGGCCAAGGCGCACCTCGCCGCCGACTACGCCGTGCAGCTGCAGCGCTCGGTCGGCAAGGTGGTGTTCTTCGCCAAGCACATCGACGTGATGGATGCCGCGGAGGCCCACTTCAAAGCCTCCGGCCTCAAGGCCGTCTCGGTGCGCGGAGAGCAGACCTCCACCGCCCGCCAGGCCGCGATCGACGCGTTCAACGGCGACCCCGACGTGGGCATCGCGGTATGTTCGCTCACCGCCGCCGGTGTGGGCCTGAACATGCAGGCCGCCTCGAACGTCGTGCTCGCCGAGCTGTCGTGGACCGCCGCCGAGCAGACCCAGGCGATCGACCGCGTGCACCGTATCGGTCAGGAGGAGCCCGTGACCGCGTGGCGCATCATCGCCGCGCACACGATCGACACCAAGATCGCGGAGCTCATCGACTCGAAGGAGGGGCTCGCCGCGCGCGCCCTCGACGGCCAGGCGATCGAGCCCGGCTCCAGCGACTCGGTGCAGCTCTCGGCGCTCATGCACCTGCTGCGTCAGGCGCTCGGCAAGGCCTGATCCTCGCCGCACGAACGCCCCGGTCGATTCGGCGCCGGGGCGTTCCTGCGTTCCCGGGGAGGAGCTCGCCCCTCGGCGGGGTCGCGGGGGTCCCGGCATCCGGCGCCCCTCCGTCACCGTGTGGCAGCGTTCCCGCCCGCGGCGATAGGGTCGAAGACGGCAACGGCGCCGACCCCTTCACCCGAATCACAGCACCAGAGGACTCTGCCCATGAAGATCGGCATCCTGACCAGCGGCGGCGACTGCCCCGGGCTGAACGCGGTCATCCGTGGCGTCGTGCTCAAGGGCACGACCAACTACGACATCGAATTCGTCGGCATCCGCGACGGCTGGCGCGGCGTCGTCGACGGCGACTTCTTCCCGCTCACGCGTCACGAGGTCAAGGGCCTGTCCAAGGTCGGCGGCACCATCCTCGGCACGAGCCGCACCAACCCCTACGAGGGTGCGCGCGGCGGCGCCGAGAACATCTCCAAGACGATGTACGGGCACCGGCTCGACGGCATCCTGGCCATCGGCGGCGAGGGGACCCTGGCCGCGGCCGACCGCCTGTCGAAGGACGGCATCAACGTGATCGGCGTGCCGAAGACGATCGACAACGACTTGCGCGCCACCGATTACTCGTTCGGGTTCGACACCGCCGTGAACATCGCGACGGATGCCATGGACCGCCTGCGCACCACGGGTGACTCGCACCAGCGCTGCATGGTGGCCGAGGTCATGGGCCGCCACGTCGGCTGGATCGCCCTGCACGCCGGCATCGCCGCGGGCGCGCACGTGATCTGCATCCCCGAGGTGCCGATGTCGATCGACGAGATCGTCGAGCAGGTCACCCGCGCTCACGACCGCGGCCGCGCGCCCCTGGTCGTCGTCTCGGAGGGGTTCAAGCTCACGGGCATGGACGAGGCGTTCAGCGACAAGGGCCTCGACGCCTTTAACCGTCCCCGCCTCGGCGGCATCGGCGAGCTGCTGGCGCCCGAGATCGAGCGCCTCACCGGCATCGAGACCCGCTCGACCGTGCTCGGCCACATCCAGCGCGGCGGCTCGCCGTCGGCCTTCGACCGCGTACTCGCGACGCGCCTGGGCCTGCACGCCGCCGACGCGCTGCACGAGGGCGCCTGGGGCCAGATGGTCGCGATGCGCGGCACCGACATCGTGCGCGTCCCCTTCGCCGACGCCCTCGGTGAGCTCAACAGCGTCCCGCTGTATCGCTACGAGGAGGCCGCCGCGCTGTTCGGCTGAGCCTGCTGCTGGTGCGACGCCCCGTCCTGCCGTGTGCGGGGCGGGGCGTCGTGCTGCGGCGGGCCCGGACCATGTCCCCGTTTGTGTGAGCCATGTCCCACTTTTGGTTGCCTAAGCGCCCTCCAGGCAGCCGAAATTGGGACATGGTCGCGGCATCGGCCCGGCTTCTCGCGCGGTGGCCTGTGGACAACCGTGGATGGGGCTGGCAGAGGCGAGAAGCTGAGGGATGCCGCGTCGTCGACCTCTGCCTGACCAGCTTCCCGAGCACTTCTCCGTCGGCGCCGCCGGTGAGCTGGGGGTGACGCGTGCTCGGTTGCGCGCCGCAGATTTGGGTTCGCCGTTCCATGGCATCCGATCGTCCACGACCGCTCCGCCCTCGTCTCTGATCCAGCAGTGCCTTGTGTACGCGCCGCGCCTGATGCCCTGGCAGTTCTTCAGCCACGAGACGGCGCTTGCTCTGCGGGGAGTATGCACTCCGGAGTGGCCGTACGTGCCGCGGATCCATGTTTCCGCACACCGACCGGCGAGGGAGCCGCGGACACAGGAGTCGTCGGCCACCGTCTGCAAGCGCGCGCACCGGCGTTCTCGGCCGGCCTGCTCGACCTGCCGGTCGAGCACCCCGTGCGGGCGTGGAGACAATGCGGTCGGCTCTGGCCTCTTGATGACCTGGTCGCTGCGGCCGATGCGCTCCTGAGCGGGCGGCCGCCGATGGCCGACGCAGAGCAGCTGCGGTCTGAGGTCAGAGAGATGGGCGACGTTCGAGGCGGTGTCCTGCGTGCGGCGGTCGACCTCGCCCGACCCGGCGTCCGGTCACCGAGAGAGACACGTCTGCGACTTCTGCTGGGTCGGAACGGGCTCCCGGCGCCCGAGGTCAACGCCGACATCTTCGACTCGCGGGGCATGTTCGTCGCGGAGATCGACCTCGCCTTCCCTCGATGGATGGTCGCCGTCGAGTACGACGGACGCGTCCACGCCGAGAACGAGCGACAGTTCGCCCGAGATGCCGACCGGTGGGTCGCCATCCGGTCGGCGGGGTGGGATCACGTGCGCGTGCTGAACCATCACCTTCGAGATGGAGGTGCCTCGGCCGTCGCCCTCGCCCGCGAGGCGCTCGTCAGAGCCGGTTGGCGGCCGGGGCTATGAGCGGATGTGCGCTGACCCATGTCCCGAAAAAGGTCGCCTGAGCGGTGTGCGGACAGCCGAAAGTGGGACACGGTCTGCACAAATCGGGACATGGGTCGGCAACCGAGCGACTGCGAACGCCCCCACACACACCGAACGCCCCGCCGCGCGAGGCGACGGGGCGTTCGAGAGCGGCGCGCGCGGGTCAGTCGGTGAGGCCGAGCACGTCGAGGAGCCACGCGAGCTCGAAGGCGCGCTCGCGCCAGGCGTTGTAGCGACCGCTGACGCCGCCGTGGCCGGCGATCATCTCGCACTTCAGCATCGCGTCGGCGCCGACCTCGCGCAGGCGCGCGACCCACTTCGCGGGCTCGACGAACAGCACGCGGGTGTCGTTGAGCGAGGTGACCGCGAGGATGCGGGGATACTCGACACCCTCGCGCACGTTCTCGTACGGGGAGTACGACTTCATGTAGGCGTAGACGTCGGCGTCGTGCAGGGGGTCGCCCCATTCGTCCCACTCGATCACCGTGAGCGGCAGCGAGGGGTCGAGGATCGTGGTCAGGGCGTCGACGAACGGCACGTCGGCCAGGATGCCGGCGAACAGCTCGGGTGCGAGGTTGGCCACGGCCCCCATGAGCAGGCCGCCCGCGCTGCCGCCCTCAGCGACCATGCGGTCGGGGGTGGTGTAGCCGCTGTCGACGAGGTGCCGTGCCGCGGCGACGAAGTCGGTGAAGGTGTTGCGCTTCGCACGCATCTTGCCGTCTTCGTACCACTGCCGGCCCATCTCGCCGCCCCCGCGCACGTGCGCGACGGCGAAGACGACGCCGCGGTCGAGCAGCGACAGGCGGGCGACCGAGAACCCGGGCTCGATCGAGTGCTCGTACGAGCCGTAGCCGTACAGGTGCACGGGGCGAGGGGCATCACCCGGCTCGCCGAACGAGCGCTTCCACACGAGCGACACCGGAACCTGCGTGCCGTCGTCGGCGGGAGCCCAGACGCGCGCCTGACCGTAGTCGGCGGGGTCGAAGCCGCCCAGCACGGGCTGGCGCTTGCGCAGCAGCAGTTCGCCGGTCTCGACGACGTAGTCGTACACGGTGCCGGGGGTGACGAACGAGCCGTAGCCCAGGCGCAGCACCGGGGGAGCGTACTCGGGATTGCCGCCCGTGCCGACGCTGTAGAGCGGCTCGTCGAACGCGATCTCGGTCACGGCGCCGTCGGCGTACGACAGCAAGCCGAGGCGGGCGAGGCCGTCGCGGCGGTAGCCGACCACGCCCCAGTCGCGGAACGTGTCGACGCCCAGCAGACGGTGGCCGGGGTGATGGGCGATCACGGTCTCGCGGGCGCCCTGGGGATCGGATGCCGACACCCGGACGAGCTCGAAGTCGAGCGCGCCGTCGTTGTGCAGGACGTAGAGCACGTCCTCGCCGTCGACGACGGCGTGCGAGGAGGAGTACTCGACGCCCTCGCGCCGCGGCCACACCACGCGGGGCTCACCGCGCAGGTCGTTGGCGTCGAGGATCCACTCCTCGCTCGTGATCGACGAGCCCATCTCGATCATCAGGTACCGATCGCTGCGCGTGAAGTCGGCGCCGACCCAATAGCGGTCGTCGGGCTCGTGGAAGAGCTTCACGTCGTCGTCGACGGGCGTGCCGATCTCGTGCAGCCACACGGTGTCGGGGCGCCAGGCGTCATCCACCGTGGTGTAGACGATGAAGCGCCCGTCGGGAGAGAACGTCGCCCCCGAGAAGGTCCCCGGGATCTTGTCGGCGAGCGTCTCGCCGGTGGTGAGGTCGCGCAGGCGCACGGTGTAGCGCTCGTCGCCGGCGACGTCGATGCCGTAGAGCATGCGCGTGCCGTCGTTCGAGATCTCGAAGCTCCCGAGCGAGAAGAAGTCGGTGCCCTCGGCCTCGACGTTGCCGTCGAACAGCACCTGCTCGCCGGGCACGGGGGAGCCGGGCGAGAGGGTGGGCGGGGTCCAGTCGTCGGGGGACTCGAGGGGGGCGCGGCACTGGATGCCGTATTGCGCGCCGGCGACCGTGCGACCGTAGTACCACCAGTCGCCGCGACGGGCGGGCACCGACAGGTCGGTCTCGAGCGTGCGCCCCTTGATCTCGCCGAAGATCGCGTCGCGCAACGGACCGAGGTGAGTGGTGCGCTCTGCGGTGTACGCGTTCTCGGCCTCGAGGTGCGCGATCACCTCGGCGTCGTCCTTCGCGCGCAGCCATTCGTACGGGTCGTCGAAGGTGTCCCCGTGATGCGTGCGCGCGACGGGGCGGCGGTCGGCAACGGGTGGGGTGGGCTTCGGGTCGAGATCGGTCACCGTTCCACGGTAGTGCGCCCCTGAGCCATCGGTGCGCAGAGAAGACACGGGATGCCGTGCCCCGGCCACCGGGCAAGTTTGACCGCCGCGCCCCTCGGTGAAATGATGTCGAGGCGACACCGATGAACAGGTGTCGAACTCCAGGTGAACTCTTCGTTCGTCGCGCCGATCCCGTCGGCATCCCTTCTTCCTTCTCACGGAAAGCGAACGGTGGAGAGCGCAGCCCTCATCATCGTGCTGGTCATCGCGCTGGCACTGTTCTTCGATTTCACCAACGGATTCCACGACACCGCGAACGCGATGGCCACGCCCATCGCGACGGGTGCGCTGAAGCCGAAGGTCGCGGTCCTGTTGGCGGCCAGCCTCAACCTGGTCGGGGCGTTCCTGTCGACCGAGGTGGCCAAGACGATCTCGGGCGGCATGATCCGCGAGGAGCAGCTCAGTCCCGACATCTTCCCGCCCATCATCTTCGCGGGCCTCATCGGCGCGATCACGTGGAACATGCTCACGTGGCTGCTCGGCCTGCCGTCGAGCTCGTCGCACGCCCTCTTCGGCGGCCTGATCGGCGCGACTCTCGTGGGCGTCGGCGCGTCGGCGATCGACACCGGGGTGGTGCTGAGCAAGGTCATCCTCCCGGCGCTCATCGCGCCGCTCACGGCGGGGATCATCGCCTTCGTCGTGACGAAGATCGCTTACGGCGTCACCCGCCGCTACGACATGAAGGCCGACGGCCGCGACGGCTTCCGCTGGGGCCAGATCTTCACCTCGTCGCTGGTCGCGCTGGCGCACGGCACGAACGACGCGCAGAAGACCATGGGCGTCATCACCCTCGCCCTCATCACGGTCGGCTGGCAGTCGTCGGCCAACCCCGACCCGCAGCTCTGGGTCGTCTTCGCGTGCGCCCTGACGATCGCTCTCGGCACCTACATGGGCGGCTGGCGCATCATCCGCACCCTCGGCAAGGGCCTGACCGATGTGAAGCCCGCGCAGGGCTTCTCGGCCGAGACCTCGACCGCGGCGACGATCCTCGCCTCCAGCGCCCTGGGCTTCGCACTCTCGACCACCCAGGTGGCATCCGGATCCGTCATCGGCTCGGGCCTCGGCCGCCGCGGATCGACCGTGCGGTGGAACACCGTCGGTCGCATCATGATCGGCTGGGTGCTGACGCTCCCCGCCGCCGGTGCCGTCGGCGCCGCCGCGGCCCTCATCGTCGTCTGGCTGGGCGGCTGGGGCGTGGCCGTCGACGCGGTGATCGCCGTCGTCATCATCCTCGGCCTGTTCCTGCGCTCGCGTCGCGACTCGGTCACCTCGGCCAACGCGATGAGCGAGGTCGCCGACTCCGGCGCCGCGGTCAAGGTGCCGCGCAAGCCCGGCCCGACGCGTCGCCAGCGCCGTCTCGAACGCGACAAGGCCGGAAAGGACGCCTGATGCTGATCAACTGGGAAGCCTTCCTCCAGGTCTTCGTCGCGGCCATCGTGGGCGCCTCGATCGTCGTGACGTTCTACTCGCTGGGTCTGCGCCTGCTCGTGACCGGCGGGCGTCCGCCCCTGGTCTCTCCGGCGGAGTTCACGGATGCCATCACCGTGATCACCGACAAGCAGAGGCGCCGCGCCGAGAAGGCGGTGGCCAAGGCGGCCAAGAAGAATCCGCTGAGCGACGGACAGAAGCGGCTGGCGCTCGTGGGTGCCTACGCGTGCTTCGCGGTGTGCGCCGCCGCCGTGCTGGGTGCTCTGCTGCTCATCCTGTTCAACCACTGAGCGGCCGACGCCGCGGCGGCGGATGTCGGAGGCCCCTCCTAGGCTGAGGACATGGCATCCGTGCAGTTCGGTCAGCACGCGCCCGCTGCGCGCGTGATCCTCCACCTCAGCGATACGCATCTGCTGGCCGGCGACCGCCTGCTCGGCGATCGCTACGACACCGCGCGCCACCTGCGGCGCACGCTCGAGGCCGCCGAGGCGACGGGGGTGAGACCGGATGCCGTGGTGTTCACCGGCGACCTGACCGATCTCGGCGAGCCCGAGGCCTATCGGGTGCTGCGCGCCGAGGTCGAGCCGTGGGCGGAGCGCCTGGGGGCTCCCGTGGTGTGGGTCGCGGGCAACCACGACGAGCGCCCGGCCCTGCGCGAAGGTCTCCTCGACGGCGAGCCGACGCAGGAGCCGGTGACCGGCGTGTGGGACCTCGGGGGGTTGCGCCTCATCGCGCTCGACTCCACGGTGCCCGGGTGGCATCACGGCGACCTCGACGCGGCGCAGCTCGACTGGCTGCGCGCCGAACTGTCGACCCCGGCGCCGCTCGGCACGATCCTGGCGCTGCACCATCCGCCGCTGCCGTCGCACATCCCGTTCTTCGACATCCTCGAGCTGCGCGATCAGCGGGGTCTCGCAGCGGCCATCGCGGGGAGCGATGTGCGGGCGATCCTCGCCGGTCACCTGCACTACTCGACCTCCGGTACCTTCGCCGGGGTGCCGGTGAGCGTGGCCTCGGCCTCCTGCTACACGATGGATCTCGCGCGCCCCGCCGACGAGGTCAACGGGATGGATGCCGGACGCTCCTTCCACCTGGTCCACGTCTGGGACGACACGATCACGCACGCCGTCGTCCCGGTGGTCGACGACGAGGCCTCGGGCTTCTTCACCCCGGAGTGGACGGCGCGCATGGCGCAGCTCACGCCCGAGCAGCGACTCGAGGCGTTCTCGCGCAAGCGCTCGTGATGACCGGTCACGGCCGACTCGGACGACCGCTCGGCGGCGATCCGTCGGGCGTCGACAACCCCACGACCACCGGCAATAGACGTGACGGATGGTGCGGATGAGGCGACCGGCCGCCGTGTCCACCGGCCCTCACTGTCCCGCTCGTTAGGCTCGTGGCATCCCTCTTCACCATGACACCCACGAGGACCCCCACATGGCTTTGGACGCAATGACGCGCACCCGTACCGAGACCGACTCCCTCGGATCCCTCGAGATCCCCGCCGACGCGTACTGGGGAATCCACACCGCCAGAGCGCTCGAGAACTTCCCGATCGCCAAGCGACCCATCTCGGTGTACCCCGACCTCGTGCGGGCCCTGGCGATGGTCAAGCAGGCCTCGGCCCGGGCCAACCGCGAGATCGGCGTGCTCGACCACGAGAAGGCCGACCTCATCGATCGCGCTGCCCAGCGCGTGATCGACGGCGAATTCCACGACGAGTTCACCGTCGGCGTCATCCAGGGCGGTGCCGGCACCTCGACCAACATGAACGCCAACGAGGTCATCACCAACATCGCCCTCGAGATGGCCGGGCGCGAGAAGGGCGACTACGCCTTCCTGTCGCCGATCGACGACACCAACCGCAGCCAGTCCACGAACGACGTCTACCCGACCGCGATCAAGATCGGGCTCGCGCTCACTCTCCAGAGCCTGCTCGAAGAGCTCAAGCTCCTGCGTCAGTCGTTCCTGTCGAAGTCGGAGGAGTTCCACGACGTCCTCAAGGTCGGGCGTACGCAGCTGCAGGATGCCGTGCCGATGACCCTCGGTCAGGAGTTCCACGGTTTCGCGACGACGCTCGGCGAGGACTACAACCGCCTCACCGAGAACGCGTACCTGCTCTACGAGATCAACATGGGCGCGACCGCCATCGGCACCGGGATCACCGCCCACGCCGGCTATGGGGGAGCGGTGCTCAGGCACCTGCGCCAGATCACCGGCCTGGATCTCGAGACGGCGACCGACCTCGTCGAGTCGACGAGCGACACCGGTGCGTTCATGTCGTTCTCGTCGTCGCTCAAGCGCAACGCGGTCAAGCTGTCCAAGATCTGCAACGACCTGCGTCTGCTGTCGAGCGGCCCCCAGGCGGGCCTCGGCGAGATCAACCTCCCCGCACGCCAGGCGGGTTCGAGCATCATGCCGGGCAAGGTGAACCCCGTCATCCCCGAGGTGGTGAATCAGGTCGCATTCTCGGTGGTCGGCGCCGACATGACCGTCACGATGGCCGTCGAGAGCGGTCAGCTGCAGCTCAACGCCTTCGAGCCGGTCATCGCGCACTCGATCTACCAGTCGATCACGTGGATGCGGCAGGCGATGTGGACGCTCCGCGTCAACTGCGTCGACGGCATCACGGCCAACCGCGAGCGTCTGGGCGCGATGGTGGGCTCGTCGGTCGGCGTCGTCACGGCGCTGACGCCGTTCATCGGCTACGCCGCCGCGGCGGCCCTCGCCAAGACCGCGCTGCTCACGCACCGCAACGTCGCCGACCTGGTCGTCGAGGCCGGGCTCATGACGCGCGACGAGGTCATGAAGCAGATCTCTCCCGCCCGTCTCTCCGGCCTGCAGGCGGTGACGGCCGCGATCCCGATCGTGCGCGCGGCGGACAGCGTCGTCGAGGGCTGAGCGCTCGAGAACATCGAAGGGCCGGGACGCGATCGTCCCGGCCCTTCGCCGTGCGTGCAGACCTCAGTCGAGGATGCGGCAGTGAGTGGTCAGCTCGCCGATGCCGTCGATCCCGACGGTCACGGTCGAGCGGTCGCGCAGGAAGATCTGCGGGTCGCGCGAGTAACCGGCACCTCCGGGGCTGCCGGTGGAGATGAGGGTTCCGGGGAGCAGCGTCACCGACTCCGACAGCTTGTTGATGAGGGTCGCGACCGAGCGCACCATCTGGCCGGTGCTGGCATCCTGAACCGTGTGACCGTCGACGACGGTCCAGATGTGCAGGTCCTGCGGGTCGGGGATCTCGTCGGCGGTCACGACGAAGGGACCGGTGGGGGTGAAGCCGTCGAACGACTTGCAGCGCGACCACTGAGCCTCGGAGAACTGGATGTTGCGCGCGGTCACGTCGTTGACCACCGTGTAGCCCCAGACGTGATCGAGCGCGTCCTCCTCGGAGATGTCGCGGCCGGGACGCCCGATGATGACCCCGAGCTCGGCTTCGTAGTCGACGGCCTCGCTGAGCGAGCGCGGCCACGACGTGGTCTCGCCGTGCGCGGTGAGCGAGTTCGGCCACAGCACGAACACGGTCGGACCGGCGTCGGTCTTGAGACCCAGCTCGCCGGAGTGCGCGGCGTAGTTGAGGCCGACGGCGAGGATCGAGGGCGGAGCGAGCACCGCGGACGCGTACCGGATGCCGGTGAGGGGATGCCGCGGGGCGCTCGCCGCAGCGTCGCGCACGCGCGCCAGCAGGTCGTCACCGCCGGCGATGAGCTGCTCGAGGGTGCGCGGGGCACCGGCGAAGAACTCGTCGACGAACGACAACTCCTCGCCGTGGACGCTGACGAGACGGGGGGCTTCCGCCCCCTCCTGTGCACGGACGTGGGCGAAGCGCATGCCTCCACGCTACCGGGCTCGGCGCGGTGGGGGAGCCTGCAAGCCCCGGATGCCGTGTCGTCCACCACCCCTAGGCTGTGCGCATGACCTCCCCCTCGCCGCTGTCGCGGCCCGGATCCGCCGAGCCGCCCCGCATCACGACGGCTCCCCAGACGGCGGTGTCGGCGACCCCGCCCGGCTCGCGCCGCGGAGGCGTGGCGCTGTGGATCGTCGCCGTGCTGCTGGTGCCGCTCCTCGCGCTGCTGGTGCGCTACTTCACCGCGTTCCTCGGCACGGCAGCGTCGTTCATCGGGCTCGTCCTGGCCGTCATCCCCTTCGTCATCGTGTGGTTCGCCGTGCGCTACATCGACCGGTGGGAACCCGAGCCCCGTCGTCTTCTCGTCTTCGCGGTGGCGTGGGGCGCGATCGCCTCGGTCGCGATCGCTCTGGGTGTCGATCTCGTCATCACCCTCGCCGTGGGGCCCCTCCCGGGCGCCGTGAGCAGCGTCATCCAGGCGCCTCTGGTCGAGGAGGTCGCCAAGGGGCTCGGGGTGCTGTTGATCTTCGCCTTCGCCCGTCGCGCATTCGACGGTCCGGTGGACGGCATCGTCTACGGAGCGCTCATCGGGGCGGGCTTCGCGCTGACCGAGAACGTGCAGTACTTCGCGATCAGCTACCTCGAGGGCGGCCCCGCGCAGGTCGCGAGCACGTTCTTCCTGCGCGCCGTGCTCTCGCCGTTCGCCCATGTCATGTTCACGAGCCTCACGGGGTTCGCTTTCGGCCTCGCCGCGCGCCAGGGGCTGCGCGCGGGGGCCGCGCTCCGATACGGCGTCCCGGGCCTGCTGGGCGCGATCGTTCTGCACGCGCTGTGGAACGGTTCGGCCACCTTCTTCGACTTCTTCGAGGTGTACGCCGCGCTGCAGGTGCCACTGTTCGTGCTGTTCATCCTCGGCATCCTGGCTCTGCGTCGCGAGGAGTCCCGGCTGACCAGGGCCCGGCTGGGGGAATACGCCGCGGCGGGGTGGTTCACCCCTCAAGAGGTGGACATGCTGGCGACCGGCCCGGGTCGACGGTCGGCCCTGGCGTGGTCTCGGACCTTGCCGGGGGACCGCGCCGCCGTGATGAAGGGTTTCATCGCGGATGCCACGGCTCTCGCCGCCGCGAGACAGCGTTCGCTGTCGGGACGCGACCCGAACGCCCCCGCCACGGAGCGCTACCTGCTCGAGCGCACGACCGCCGCCCGCGCGGCGCTGCTCCGCCCCTGACGGGAACCGGAGAGGGGGTCTTGACAGCATCGCGGCGCGGGAGCACCATCGGTGTAGGCCAACTCAGCGCCCGGTAGACACGCAGGCATCGCCGCGGCACCGGGCGCTGAGTCTTTCTCCGGCCGGATTGTCCAGGGGGCTCGCGGGCGGCGCGTCCGTGCTTGGATGGAGTCATGACTGATCGCACCAAGCCGGAGTTCGACGCTCCCAGCGGCCCCGCCCCCTCCGACCTCGTCATCCGCGACATCACCGTCGGCGACGGCGACGAGGCGAAGCCCGGCGACACCGTCACCGTGCACTACGCCGGTGTCGAGTACGAGTCGGGTGAAGAGTTCGACTCCTCGTGGGGTCGTGGCGAGAGCATCCAGTTCCCCCTCCGCGGCCTGATCCAGGGCTGGCAGGACGGCATCCCGGGTATGAAGGTCGGCGGACGCCGCGAGCTCGTGATCCCGCCGCACCTGGCCTACGGTCCCGCCGGCGGGCACTTCCTCGGTGGAAAGACCCTCATCTTCATCATCGACCTGCTGAAGGTGGGCTGATCAGCCGTTCTTCATCGTCTGTTCACGAACCCGAGGGGGCTGCGGCCTCCTCGGGTTCGTTGTTTTGCTCGATCGTGGAATACATTCGTGTGAATGAGAGTTGGACCCCGGCAGGACGCCGGTACGGCTCCCCAGACCTTTAGGAGTGACATGACTGACACCACCGCCCTCGACATCCCCGGTTACAAGGCGGGGACCTGGGTGCTCGACCCCTCGCACAGCGAGGTCACCTTCTCGGTGCGCCACATGATGATCTCGAAGGTGCGCGGCACCTTCGGCATGAAGAGCGCCACGATCGTCGCTCCCGAGAACCCCCTCGAGGCCACCGTCGAGGCATCCGTCGACGTCACCTCGGTCGACACCAAGGACGAGGGTCGCGACCAGCACCTCCGTTCGGCGGAGTTCTTCGACGTCGAGACCTACCCGACGATGGACTTCCGCTCCACCGGTGTCCGCCTCGAGGACGGCGACTTCCTCGTCGACGGCGACCTGACCATCCGCGGCATCACCAAGCCCGCGACCTTCGCGCTCGACTTCGGCGGCTTCGGCACCGACCCGTGGGGCAACTACAAGGCCGGTGCGACCGCCAAGACCGTCATCAACCGCGAAGACTTCGGCCTCACCTGGAACGCCGCCCTCGAGACCGGTGGCGTGCTCGTCGGCAAGGACGTCACCATCGAGCTCGACCTGCAGCTCTCGCTCCAGGCGTGATCGCCCCGCAGCTGACGCTGCGGATGTGAACTCCTCGAAGGCCCCGGGTGCTCGGCATCCGGGGCCTTCATCGTGCCGGCGGAGGCGGGGGTCCGCTCAGGCGCGAGCGTGACGCCGCAGGCGGATGCGCTGCTGCACGAGCAGAATGCCCACGAACACCACCGCCGCGCCCACGGGCTCGTTCCAGGAGATGCGCTCGCCCAGGACCAGGATGCCGAGAGCCACCCCGACCACCGGGGTGATGTACGTGACGGTCGAGGCGCGGGTCGGCCCCCAGGCGCGCAGGGTGTTCTGGTTCCAGACGTAGGCGATCCCGGTGCCGAGAACGCCGAGGGCGACGATGCTCCCGACCACCGGCAGGGTCAGCTGCATCGGCTCGACCAGGATGAACGGCGACAGCAGGACCATGAACGCCGCCGCCGGACCGATGTAGCCGAACGCGAAAGCGATGCCCGAGAGGCCGGTGTCGCCGAGGAAGCGGCGCATGTACGCGAGGCTGAAGCCGTAACAGGCCGTCGCGCCCAGGAGGGCGACCTGCGCGATCGTGCTGTCGCCCACATCGGCCACGGCGCCCGGCGCGATGATCACGACGACGCCCGCGATGCCCACGGCGATGCCGATCAGCTGTCCGAGCTTCAGGCTCTCGACGCGGAAGACCGCCCACGCCATGATCGCGGTCATGATCGGCGTGGTCGCGTTGAAGATGCTCGCCAGCCCCGAGGAGACGTGCTGCTCCGCCCACGCGAACAGCAGGAACGGCACCACGCAGAAACTCAGCGACAGCACGCTCAGGTGCCCCCACACCCAGCGATTGCGGGGCAGACGCTCGCGGCGGATCGCCACGATCGCGGCCAGCGCGAGAGCGCCGAACAGCAGGCGGCCGCCGGCGACCTGCGCCGGGGTCATGCCAGTCAGGGCGATCGCGATGAAGAGGAAGCTCGAGCCCCACACGATGCCGGTGAGCACGAACTGCACGGCGATCGAGACGGGCGAGGGAGCGGAGGGGGATGCCACGGAGCCGACACTACGGCCGACCGCCGACATCGCGCGGGCCGGGCGAGTGCGACGGCCGGAATCCGCCGACGATCGGCAGCTCGGGGTCGCACGACGAGAAGGGGTGGGCCGAGAAGTCAGGGCTGAGGGTCGAGCGCGTCGTACGCGCGGAAACGCGGCGAGAACCGCACGAGGGTGCCGACGAGACCGAGGATCAGGATGCCGCCGAACAGCGGCGGCACCCACAGGGCGGCGAGGGTCGCCAGGGTGCCGGCGTAGAGGGCGCCGACGCGAGGGCCACCGGCCACCACGACGACGAAGATGCCCTGGAGGCGCCCGCGCATGGCATCCGGAACCGCCGCCTGCATCATGGTCGACCGATAGATCGCGCTGACGTTGTCGGCGGCGCCGGACACCGCCAGGACCACCGCGGCGAGGGCGATGAGGGCGACCGCCGCGTGGGTCTCGTCCACCAGGGCCGGGCGGAGCCAGCCGAGAGTGGCCGCGAGAAGCACGAGACCGAAGAGGCCGATGGACAGACCGTAGACCTGGATCGCACGTTCGATGCCGAGCCCCTGCCGGCGCACGCGCCCGATCGGGCCCGAGAACAGGCTGGAGAAGAAGGCCCCCGCGGCGACGGCCGCCGTCAGGATGCCGGTGGTGATCGCCCCGCCGCCCAGCAGCACCGCCCCGATCGCCGGGAACAGGGCCACCGGCTGCCCGAAGGTCATCGCGATGATGTCGAGGATGTACTGCAGCCGGATGTTCGGAGCCCGACGGAGGAAGCGCACGCCGTCGCGGAACGACTCGAGTCCGGGTCGGACGACCTCACCCTCGGGGCGGAGCTTCGGCAGCGACCAGAGGCCGAGGAACAGCGAGGTCATCAGGAGGACGTCGAGAGAGTAGGTCCAGGCGTAACCCGCGACGGCGACGAGCACGCCGGCCAGGGCCGGGCCCGCCATCACCATGACCCCGACGGTGACACCCTGCAATGCGGCGGCGGCGGGCAGCAGATCCCGGGGGATGAGGCGGGGGGTGATCGCGGACTTCGTCGCCATCACGATGGAGTTCGCCGCGGAGTTCACCACGCTGAGCACGAACAGCCACCCGACGGTCTCGAGACCCGTCCACGCGAGGGCGGCGAGCAGCGCGGTCGAGGCGAACGTGACCACCGCGGACAGCAGGGCGACGGTGCGTCGGTCGAAGGCGTCCGCGAGCATGCCGCCGTACAGGCCCGCCGCAACCATGGGGAGCAGCCCCGCGACCGCGATCATCGACACCGCGAACGTGCTCTGGGTCAGCTCGAACACGTGGAGCATGACGGCGACGACCGTCAGCTGGCCACCGAGGCCGGCGAGCGTCGACCCCACCCAGAGTCGCGCGAAAGCCGGCGAGGTCGTCAGGGGCCGCAGATCGATGAACGCACCGCGGGCGCCTCGGCGCGGGGGAGCGGCGGGATCGGTCTGACTCACGGCTCGAGGCTACGCCAGCCCTCCGACACCGGACGCCGCGGACCGGTGCGGTGTCGGCATCCCGATGCTGGTAGACTCATGCGGTTGCCGTTCGATCGGCCGCGGATAAAGAGAGCTCGCACATCGTGTGACGGGCGCCGCGCAATGAGAAGGAAGGGGATCCCATCTATGGCACTCGAAGCAGACGTCAAGAAGGCGATCATCGAAGAGTACGCGACGCACCCCGGTGACACCGGATCCCCCGAGGTGCAGGTCGCGATGATGACGCAGCGCATCAAGGACCTCACCGAGCACCTCAAGACCCACAAGCACGACCACCACTCGCGCCGTGGGCTCTTCCTGCTCGTCGGTCAGCGCCGCCGCCTGCTGGGTTACCTGCAGGACGTCGACATCAACCGTTACCGCTCGCTCATCGAGCGTCTCGGTCTGCGTCGCTAATCGCACCAGCGTTCTATCGCGCAAAACATTCTTGGAAGGCCGCCCCACGGTGTGGGGCGGCCTTCGTCATTCCCGGATGCCGTGGCCCCGTGGCGTCCGCTCCGCCTTCGCCAGACGGCGGCGGGGCCCCCTTCGCGAGACGGCGGCGGGTTTGCTTCCGCGATAAACGCCGCCTCGAGTGAGACACGCGCCGTTCGGGCGTGCCTCACTCGGGAGGGCGTTTATCGGTGCGGGTGGTCACGACCACGACCGGGGCGCGGCGGACGAGACTCAGGATGCCGTGCGGGCGGCGACCAGGTCGGGATGCCAGCGCTCGGCCACGTCGGGGTGGGCGCGCAGCCGCGACTTGAGGGCGTTCTCGCCGTAGGTCGCGTGGATGGGGTTGTCGGGGTCGTCCTCGACGCCGCGAGACTGGGCGGCGAGTTCGGCCGGCAGCTCGATGATCGGCAGGCGCGCGTCGAGGGCCGGGTTGAAGAAGAACGGCACCGAGATGCGCTCGTCGGGGAACCGCGGCGAGATCACCCGGTGGTTCGTCGCCCGCAGGTAGCCCTGCGTGGCGTACTCGAGCAGTTCGCCGATGTTGACCACGAAGGCGCCCGACACCGGGGGAGCGTCGACCCACTCGCCGTCGCGCTCGACCTGCAGGCCGCCCTTTCCGGGCTCGACCCACAGCAGGGTCAGCACGCCCGAGTCCTTGTGGGCGCCCACCCCTTGCTGGGGAGTGGGGTCGTCCTTGCCGGGGTAGCGGACGATCTTGATGAGGGTCTGCGGGTCGCCGAAGTGGCGGTCGAAGTACTGTTCCTCCGCGCCCAGGGCGAGGGCCCACGCGCGGAGGAGCTTGCGTGCGACGCCCGTGAGGTGGTCGTGCCACTCGGTCACGACGTCCTGCAGCTCGGGCTGCGCCGCGGGCCACAGGTTCGGGCCGACGAGACGGTTGTACCCCGGGCCGTCGGGGTCGGTCAGGGGGGCCCGCTCGGGTCCGATGTCGATCTGCTCGCGCCAGTCGACCCGGCCCTGCGTGCGCTCGCCGCCGACGCGCGTGTACCCGCGGAAGTGGGGGCTCGTGACGTTCTCGATCGAGAGCTTCTCGGCCTCGGGCAGGGCGAAGAAGTCCTTCGCCGCCCGCAGCAGCCGCGCCTCGAGATCGGCGCTCACCCCGGTGCCGGTCAGGTAGAAGAACCCGACGTCGTGGGTGGCGGCGCGCAGCTCGTCGCGAAAGCGGGCGGCGGCGTCGGGGCCCTGGTCGAGGAGCGAGAGGTCGAGAACGGGGAGGTTCAGGTCGGACATGGATCGAGGCTAGGTCGGCCCACGCGATGCCGCCCGAATGTTGCCGACGATTACCGCTCGGCGGGTGACGCCCGCGTCGAGAGGAGTGATCCCGCCGATTCCTGGTGGGAATCGTCCCGGGTATTGCGTATTGTGTAGTGGTCAGGTGAGGCTGTCCTTACCTTCCGCAGTGCCGCGGCGTCCTCACCCCCATCGTGAAAGTCGGGTCCTCCGCTCGTGCTCGCAAGCTTCTTCGCCACCTTCCTCATCGGTCTGCGTGAGGGCCTCGAGGCGGCCCTGGTCGTCGGCATCCTCGTCGCCTACCTCACGCGTCTCGACCGCCGCGACGCGCTCCCCACGCTGTGGACCGGTGTGGGACTCGCCGTCGCCCTCGCCCTCGGCGTCGGGGCGATCTTCACCTTCGGCGCGTACATGCTGACGTTCGAGGCGCAGGAGTTGCTCGGCGGCGGGCTGTCCCTGGTGGCCGTCGCGATGGTCACGTGGATGATCTTCTGGATGCAGAAGGCGGGGCGCACGCTCAAGGCGGGCCTCGAGGGCGGCCTCGACAAGGCGCTGCGCGGGGGCGTCTGGGCGCTCGTGGCCATCGGGTTCGTCTCGGTCGCGCGCGAGGGCGTCGAGACGACCCTTCTGCTGTGGTCGATGGTGCAGTCGTTCGGCGAATCGCCCGTCGCCCTGTTGGGCGCACTGCTCGGGCTGATGACGGCCGTCGTGCTCGGCTGGTTCATCGCGCGCGGCATGCTGCGCCTGAACCTCGGCCGCTTCTTCACCTGGACCGGCGGCGTCCTCGTCATCGTCGCGGCCGGTGTCCTCGCGTACGCCTTCCACGATCTGCAGGAGGCGGGAGCCCTTCCGGGACCCTTCGGAGCCGGGGCGCCGCTCGATCCCGCGACCGGTGCGGTCGCCACAGGGTGGGCCGGCTTCCCCTTCGGCTGGGCGTTCGACGTCTCCACCACCATCGCGCCCGACAGCGCGCTCGCCGTACTGCTGCAGGCGACGGTCGGCTTCATGCCGCAGATGACCTGGCTCCAGGTGATCGCCTGGGTGGTGTACATCGCCATCGTCGCGCCCCTCTTCTTCCGCGGCGTCCGCGCAAACCGCCGCCCACCGTCGACGGGTGCTGCGGCATCGGATGCCGCACCCCGCCCCACCGTCGCGGTGGAGCCGGCACGGGTCGGGTCCTCGCCCACCGCCCCGCCCGCCACCGCCACCCCGTAGACCCCCGGCACCGCCCGCGTTCCCGACGCCGCGGCATCCCTCTCTCATCGATCGGAGAACCATGAACTCGACACGCCTCCTCGCGGCGACCGCCGCGGCCGGCGCGACCGTCCTGCTCCTGTCCGGCTGCGTCGCCAAATCCGACGCGGCGGCCTCGGGTGCACTGTCCGTCACCTCGACCGGCGACGGCTGCGCGGTCTCGGCCGCCAGCGCGCCCAGCGGCACCGTCGCGTTCGACGTGAGCAACAAGAGCGACCAGGTCACGGAGTTCTACCTTCTGGCGTCCGACGGTCTGCGCATCGTCGGCGAAGTCGAGAACATCGCCCCGGGTGCCTCGCGCAACCTCACGGTCGTCGCGCAGCCCGGCGACTACTTCACCCTCTGCAAGCCCGGTATGGTCGGCGACGGGGTGGGCAAGGCGAGCTTCACCGTCACCGGAGACGCCGTCGCCGTCAGTGGTCCGGATGCCGAGCAGAAGCAGAAGGCCGTCGACCTCTACGCCGCCTTCGTCAAGGACCAGGTCGGACAGCTGATCCCCGCCGTGCAGACGTTCACCGCCGCCTACGAGTCGGGCGACGACGCCGCGGCGAAAGAGCAGTTCCCGCGCGTGCGCGCCTTCTACGAGCGCATCGAGCCGATCGCCGAGGCGCTCGGCGACCTCGATCCGCGCATCGACTACCGCGAGGTCGACGCCGTGGCCGAGGGGCTGGACTGGACCGGGTTCCACCGCATCGAGAAGGACCTCTGGGTTCCGGCGCAGGACGCACTGAACGCCGACGGCGAGACCCCCGCGTGGAAGGACTGGGCGCCCTCGACCCCCGCCGAGCGCGCGACCTACGGTGACAAGCTCGTCGCCGACACCCAGGAGCTGTACGACTACGTACACTCCGACGCCTTCACCCAGGCGCTCGACGCGCAGGGCGTCGCGGGGATCTCGAACGGGGCGATCTCGCTGCTCGACGAGGTTGCCACGGGCAAGATCAGCGGCGAAGAGGACTGGTGGTCGGGCACCGACCTCAACGACTTCGCGGCGAACGTCGAGGGCTCGAAGATGGCCTTCTCGCTCGTGCGCGATTTCGCCGATTCGAAGGGCGACAAGGGCATCGCGCTCGTGTCGCGCATCGACGGCGGCTACGCCGATCTCGAGGCGGCCCTGGCGAAGTACGGGTCGCTCGACGCCGGCTTCGTCCCCTACAGCCAGATCACCGAGGCCGACAAGCGCCAGCTCACCGACCTCATCAACGCCCTCGCCGAGCCGCTCTCGCAGCTGACGGTGACGATCCTGGAGTGAGGGTGAGCGACGCGCAGAACATGCCGGAGGAGCAGACCCCGGATGCCACGGGCTTGTCGCGCCGTGGGCTGATGGGCCTCGCCCTCGGCGCCGGGGCCACGGGGCTCGTCGTCGGCGCCGGAGGCGGCCTCGTCGGCGGTCAGGCCTACGCCCTCGAGCAGCAGAAGGCGGTGAAGGATGCCGCGGCGGTGACGACCGGCATCCATCAGCCCGGGATCACGACGCCGGTGCAGGAGCACCTGCACTTCGCCTCGTACGACATGATGGCGCGGACCACGCACGACGACCTCGCCGAGTTGCTCTCGGACTGGACGTACGCCGCGACCCGCATGATGCAGGGGCTCGAGGTGACCGCCACGGGTGCCGTGGGCGGCTCTCCCCAGGCGCCGCCGGACGACACGGGCGAGGCCCTGGGTCTGCCGGCGAGCAACCTCACCATCACGTTCGGATTCGGGCCGTCGCTGTTCGACCAGCGCTTCGGACTCGAGGGGCAGCGTCCCGACGGGCTCGAGCGGCTGCCGGCGTTCCTCGGCGACGATCTCGACCCGCTGCGTTCCGACGGCGATCTCTGCATCCAGGCCTGTGCGGACGACCCGCAGGTGGCGGTCCACGCCATCCGCAACCTCAGTCGGATCGCCTTCGGTCGGGCGACGATCCGGTGGTCGCAGCTCGGGTTCGGTCGCACCTCGAAGACGACCTCCGAGCAGACGACCCCTCGGAATCTGTTCGGGTTCAAGGACGGAACGGCCAACATCCTCGCCGACGATGCGGCCGCTCTCGACGAGAACGTGTGGGTGTCGGCATCCGAGGGTCCGGCCTGGCTCGCGGGCGGGTCGTACCTGGTCGCGCGGCGCATCTCGATGCTCATCGAGACGTGGGACCGCACGCGTCTGGCCGAGCAGGACCGCGTAATCGGTCGTGACAAGGCGAACGGCGCACCGCTCTCGGGCGGCGACGAGTTCACCGCGCCGGACTTCGCGGCGGCGGGCGCCACCGGGGCCCCGGCGATCGACCCGCGCAGCCACGTGCGCCTCGCGCACCCCGACATGAACGGCGGTATCCGACTGCTGCGTCGCGGGTACAACTTCGTCGACGGCACGACCGACCTGGGGCGACTCAACGCCGGCCTGTTCTTCCTGTCGTTCCAGAAGAGCCCGCAGCGGTACATCACCGTGCAGAAGGCCCTCTCGACGGATGCCATGAACGAGTACGTCCGCCACGTCGGCTCGGGGCTGTGGGCCGTGCCGCCCGCACCGGCCGCGGGGGCATCGGTGGGGGCGGGGCTGCTCGGGGCGTAACGCCTGTGCCGACTCGTAAACGCTTCCTGCACCGGAAAACGCCCGCTGAACGCGTTTCCCGGTGCGGGGAGCGTTTCTCGCTGATGGGGGGGTGGCCGGAATAAAGCTCGGCGCTGCGCGTTCCACCATGTATATTCAGATGCATACAAATGGAAGAGGCATCATGAGCGAGACGAACACCTGGCCCGGAATGCAGTTCGGTGTCATGACGGTGAGCGACATCACCCAGGACCCGACCACCGGTACGACGCCGAGCGAAGCCCAGCGCATCAAAGACACCCTCACGATCGCCAAGCACACCGAAGAGGTCGGCCTGGACGTCTTCGCCCTCGGCGAGCACCACAACCCGCCGTTCTGGTCGTCGTCGCCCACGACGACGCTCGCGTACATCGCGGCCCAGACCGAGCGCCTCATCCTCACGACCTCCACGACCCTCATCACCACGAACGACCCGGTGAAGATCGCCGAGGACTTCGCGATGCTGCAGCACGTCTCGGGCGGTCGCGCCGACCTCATGCTCGGCCGCGGCAACACCGGCCCGGTCTACCCCTGGTTCGGCAAGGACATCCGCCAGGGTCTGCCCCTGACCATCGAGAACTACGACCTGCTGCACAAGCTGTGGCGTGAAGACGTCGTCGACTGGGAGGGGAAGTTCCGCACCCCGCTGCAGGGCTTCACCTCGACCCCGCGTCCCCTCGATGGTGTGCCCCCGTTCGTGTGGCACGGCTCGATCCGCACGCCCGAGATCGCCGAGCAGGCCGCGTACTACGGCAACGGCTTCTTCGCGAACAACATCTTCTGGCCCAAGGAGCACTACCAGCGCCTGATCACGCTGTACCGCGAGCGCTTCGCCCACTACGGACACGGCACGCCCCAGCAGGCGATCGTCGGCCTCGGCGGCCAGGTGTTCATGCGCGCCAACTCGCAGGACGCCGTGCGCGAGTTCCGCCCGTACTTCGACAACGCCCCCGTCTACGGCCACGGCCCGAGCCTCGAGGACTTCAGCGAGATGACCCCGCTGACCGTCGGCTCGCCGCAGCAGATCATCGACCGCTACGCCGCGATGCGCGAGACGTTCGGCGACTACCAGCGCCAGCTGTTCCTCATCGACCACGCGGGTCTGCCGACCAAGACCGTGCTCGAGCAGCTCGACATCCTGGGCGGCGAGGTCGTTCCGGTGTTGCGCAAGGAGCTGCAGAAGAACCGCCCCGCCGAGGTGCCGGACGCCCCGACGCACGCCAACCAGGTCGAGAAGATCTACGCCGGCGCGGCCCCGCGTCAGGCGGTTCCCGGCGCGAATCGCGGCGACAACATGGTCTCGGGCAGCCCGTACCAGGATGCCGCGCCTCGCTCGGGCAGCGCCTTCGGTGCGGCCGCGTCGAAGGTCGGTGCCTGAGATGGCCGCCCGTCGCATCGCGGTCGTGACCGCGGGCCTGTCGACGCCCTCGTCGACCCGTATGCTCGGCGACCGGCTCAGCCACGCCGTGCTCGCGGAGCTGCGCGAGCGCGGCATCGAGGCCACCGCCGACGTGTTCGAGCTGCGCGACTACGCGCACGACCTGACCGACAACCTGCTCACCGGCTTCGCCCCTCCCGCCCTCGAGCAGATGATCAACACGGTCGTCTTGGCCGACGGCATCATCGCGGTGACCCCGATCTTCTCGACGAGCTACTCGGGCCTGTTCAAGTCGTTCATCGACGTGCTCGACCCGCAGGCGCTCACCGGAACCCCCGTGCTCCTCGGCGCGAACGCCGGAACCGCGCGGCACTCGCTCGCGATCGACTACGCGATCCGCCCGCTGTTCACCTACCTGCACGCCAACCCCGTGCCCACCGGCGTGTTCGCCGCCTCGAGCGACTGGGGCGCCAACGCCGACGAGGTCGCCCCGCTCGGGTCCCGCGTCGACCGCGGTGCCCGGGAGCTCGCGGATGCCATCGCCGCCCGCGAACCCGTCCGCGACGCCGATCCGTTCGACCCCTCGTCATACCTCGGCGAGGGCCGCTCGTTCGGCCACCTGCTGGGTGGACTGTCGGGGGAGTGACCCTGTGACGAAGCCCCGTCGCCCGTTGGTTCGGGCGGCGGGGCGTCCTGCTTCTCGCCGGGCGGCGCAGAGTGGCCGATTCGCGCGATCTCGGTTGGCATCGGGGGTTTCGGGCTGAGGTTGTGCGAATCGCCGAGGTTGCTGTGCGCCGCCGGCCGGTCGAGGCCGGCGCGGGACGCGGAGGATGCGGCGGATGCCGAGCGGTAAGGCGACGGCATCCGTTCTGCTGCTTCGGGTCGAACGCGACGTGAGCGCCGGGGCGCCCGCGCGCGGATCTAGGGTGGGAGCGAGCCGGAGGAGACCGAATGGATGCCACGCAGTGGGACGAGCGCTACCGCGCCTCCGCCGGGGGAGTGTGGGCGACCCAACCTCCCGCCGTCGTCCGCGCGATCGCCGGCGCGCTGCCGCCGGGCTCCGCGATCGACGTCGCAACCGGCGACGGACGCACGGCCCTCTGGCTGGCGCAGCGCGGCTGGACGACGACCGGCATCGACTTCTCGGAAGCGGGTCTGGCGCTCGCGGCAGCCCGCCCGGGCGGCGACGCCGTCTCGTGGGTGCGTGCCGACGTGCACGAGTTCGAGCCCGCGGCATCCGTCGATCTCGTGGTGTCGTGCTACCTGCACCTGGGCGACAACGCCGCCGCGATCGCGCGCATCGCCGAATGGGTGGCGCCCGGGGGAACCCTCATCGTCCTCGGCCACGACGTCGACAACATCGCCGCGGGCGGGCACGGACCCTCTGACCCGGCGATCCTCTATACGCCCGAGCTGCTGCGCGGCGCGCTCGACGACCGTTTCCGCGTCGAGCGTTGTGAGCAGGTGACGCGCGGCTCCGCTGATTCCGAGCTGCGCGACGGGCACACGAGTCCCGCGATCGACACGGTGCTGCACGCGGTGCGGGTGCGCTGAGGAGCGCCGCCGCTCCGCCCGCGACCGGGGGCTTCGACGGGCTCAGCCGCCTGCGTTGCGCCTCACAGCACGATGTCGTCGGTGCTGCGCAGTTCGCGCGCAGCGACCGGTCGCAGGCCGCGACGAACGAAGGTGTCGGCGTCGACGAGCTGTCCGACGTCGACGCCCGCTTCGGCCGCTATATCGGCGATCGGGACCTGGAACGTGCGGAACGCGCCGAGGGGCGGCACCACGAGCCCTTGCCGCGTGTCGACGAGGTCGCTCTGGTCGAGCACGAAACCGGCCGCGGCGGGCGTGTCGTCCTGGCGCCACGCGGCGATCTTCCAGAAGCGCAGCGGCACCCGGATGCCGCGGTACGGCGGGTCGTCGTCGGCGAGCACCGGCGCGGTGAACACGGCGAGGCGCTGGTCGGTCGTCTCGGCGTAGGCCAAGACGTGGTCTTCGAGACCGAGCCAGAGCTCTTTCGACTGGTTGAAGCCGGCGGCCTGCGGGGCGGCGTTCGTGTAGAAGAACGTGGCCTCGGTGGCCGCGCGCGCCTCAGCGGTGGCGCCCCAGCCCGGATCGCGCCGACGCACGAGGTGCCCGCGGTCGAGATCGTTGCGGCTGTAGGCCTCGGGTCCGGCCTGGCTCTCTTCGGGTACGCGGGGATCGAGTCGCCACTCACCGGTGCGCGCGAGGTCGAGCAGGCGAGCGCCGTCGATGACCACGGCGGTGACCGCCGCGAAGCGCCGCTGCTCATCGAGCAGCACCGAGAATCGCGGATAGTCGATCTGCGTCGTCGCTCGCGCGGGAGAGGGAAGGGGCAGGGGGATGCCGAGGAAGTCCGGGTCGTAGCCGTCGCTCATGCCCCCATCGTGCCGGTGACCTCCGACATCGCGACAGACTGGGTCGATGGAACAGCACGTGAAGACCCGCCCCGACGCCCCCGCGGGGTTCTTCGCCGCCGAGGCCGCGGGGCTGGAATGGCTCGCCGACGCGGGCGGCGCGCGCATCGCCGAGGTGATCGAGGTCGCGGACCGGCGGATCGTGCTGGAGCGCATCGCCGAGGCGCGTCCCTCCGCGGAGGCCGCCGACGCCTTCGGCGCCGCGCTCGTCGCGACCCACGACGCGGGGGCTGAGGCGTTCGGCTCGCCGCCTCCCGGCTGGACGGGCGACATCTTCATCGGCAGCAGACCGCAACCCGCGCGGCCGAAGCCCACCTGGGGCGTCTTCTACGCGGCGCAGCGCGTCGAGCCGTTCGTGCCGATCGCCGTCGCGGCCGGCAACCTGTCGGCATCCGGAGCCGAGGTCGTCGCGCGCGCGTGCGCGCTGATCGCGGCCGGAGCCTTCGACGACGACGAACCGCCCGCGCGGCTGCACGGCGACCTCTGGGCGGGCAACGTGCTGTGGGGCGAGGACGGTGTCGTGCTGATCGACCCGGCAGCGCACGGCGGTCATCGCGAGACCGATCTCGCGATGCTCGCGCTGTTCGGATGCCCCTTCCTCGAGCGGATCGTCGACGCCTACGACCGCGCGCACCCGTTGCGCGAGGGCTGGAGCGAGCGCGTGCCCGTGCACCAGTTGCATCCCCTCGCCGTGCACGCCGCCGGACACGGGCCGTCGTACGGGCGGGCCCTCGTCGAGGCCGCCGAGCGGACGCTCGCGTTGGTCTGAGGCGCCGGGCGCCGGCATCCGGGATCGGTGCGAGCAGAATCGCAGACTCGCGCCGGAATCGGACGCACGGCCGCGTGAGATCCGACACCGGCGCGATCGTCCGATTCCGCGAGGGTCAGGAGCGCGCGGCCGCCCGGCGCTTCGCCCGCCGCGCGAGCACCAGATCGATGCCGACGCCGATCCCCACGGCCACGACGATCGACACCACCACCGCCACCACCGGACCGCCCGGCACGAGCGCCGCGACGACCGCCCCGACCACCGCTTGGTACGCCGCCCACGCGAGGGCCGCGAGCGCCGCGACGCCCAGGTACCGCGCCGGATTCACCCGCGCCGCCCCCGCCGCGAGGTTGACCGCGAGCCGCGCGAAGGGCACGAACCGCGCGGTGAAGAGCACGACGGCGGCGTTGCGTTCGAGGCGCGCCCGCGCCCAGTCGAGGGCGGCGGAGACGCGGGGCCCGCGCATCCAGGCCCAGCGCTCGACGCCCACGAGACGTCCCACCAGATAGCAGCCGAGGTCGCCGGCGAAGGCCGCGGCCCCCGCGACGAGGATCACCGCTGCGAGCGGGGGAGTGCCGTGGGCGACGGCGAGGGCACCGAACGCCGTGACCGCGGCCTCACCGGGGATCACGACGAGGAACGCGTCGGCGAACACGAGCAGTGCCATCGCGGGCAGGGCCCACGGGCTCGCCGCGATCGCCTGTAGCCAGGCGTCGACTCCGTCCATTCCGTCACTCTCCGCCGCTGATCGAGACGCCCCGCCGACGCGGGGGTGACGCCCGGCGGAGCATCCGGTGAACATCGCGAACGTCGGGCGCGAACGGCCCCCGCGAGGCCGCGACACGCCTCACCCTGGTCTCGTGAGAGTCGCGCTGCTGGCCGAATCCTTCCTCCCGCACATGAACGGGGTCACCGGTTCCGTTCTCCACGTCCTGCGCCATCTGGCGGAGGCGGGCCACGAGACGCTCGTGATCGCCCCCAGATCCGGCGACGTCACCGCCGACCTGCACGGAGCCCGCACCGAGCTGCTGCGTTCGGTTCCCCTGCCGTCGTACCCCGAGGTGCGCGTGGTCTTCGCCCGGGCCGCGCGCCTGGGAGCCCTGCTGCGCGACTTCGCCCCCGACGTCGTGCACCTGGCATCGCCGTTCGTGCTGGGGTGGCAGGGTCTCGCGGCCGCCGACGCGCTGAAGATCCCCTCGGTCGCGGTCTACCAGACGGACGTCGTCGCCTACTCGCAGAAGTACGGACTGCCGCACGCGACCGCTCTCGTCGCCGGACACGTCTCGCGCCTGCACCGCCGGGCGACTCTCACGCTCGCGCCCTCGTCGGCGTCGACCCGGCAGCTCGAGGACCTCGGCGTCGACCGCATCCGTCGGTGGGGCAGGGGAGTGGATGCCGTGCGCTTCGCCCCCGAGCACCGCGACGACCGGTGGCGGGCGCGGATCGCCCCGAACGGCGAGCGCATCATCGGCTACGTCGGTCGCCTGGCGCCCGAGAAGCAGGTCGACGACCTCCGCGCCCTCGCCGACCTCCCCGACACGCGGCTGGTCATCGTCGGCGACGGCCCCTCGCGTCCCGCCCTCGAGAAGGCGATCCCGGATGCCGTGTTCACCGGCCACCTGGGCGGTTCGGAGCTCGCGTCGACCCTCGCGGGCTTCGACGTGTTCGTGCACCCGGGGGAGAGCGAGACCTTCGGTCAAACCATTCAGGAGGCGCTCGCCAGCGGTGTTCCGGTGGTCGCGACGGGTGTCGGTGGTCCCCTCGACCTCGTGCGCTCGAGCGTCGACGGGTGGCTCTACAAGCCCGGCGACCTCGACGACCTGCGCGCGCGCGTCGCGGACCTCGTGGGCGACGACGCCAAACGCCGCGCCTTCGCCCGCGCGGCGCGCGGCTCGGTGGAGGGACGCACGTGGGCGGCGCTGACCGGGTCGCTGATCGAGCACTACCGCGACGCCATCGCCCTGCGCCGCGTCGACGACAGCCTGCTGCGGCGCGGCAGTCCACGACCGGCCGGCACCGCGGCATCCCGCACTCGAGGACGGTGGACGCGTTTCGTGGCCCTCGGGGACTCGCTGACCGAGGGGCTGTGCGACGCCTCGCGGATGCCGTCGGGGCAGTTCCGCGGCTGGGCCGACCGTCTCGCCGAGCTCCTCGCCGGAACCACCGACGAGGGGCCGTTCCGCTACGCGAATCTCGCCGTGCGCAGCCGTCGGGTGCGGCACCTGATCGACGAGCAGATCCCCGCGGCTCTCGCCCTGAAGCCCGACCTGGTGTCGATCCTCATCGGTGCGAACGATCTCGTGGGGCCGGCGCCCGTGCTCCCGGCGCTGGTGGCCGAGGTCGAGTCGGCGGTGCGCGCGGTGCGCCGGACCGGTGCCGATGTGCTGCTGGTGACGACGTTCCTTCCGCGACGGCCCGCCGCGCGCATCTTCGCCCGACGGTTCGCGGCGTACAACGTGCACTTGCGTCGGATCGCGGCGGAGCAGGGCGCGATCCTGCTCGACCTCGAGGCCGTGGGCGAGATCGGCGAGGCGCCGATGTGGGCCGATGACCTCGTGCACCTCAGTTCGGCCGGGCACCGCCTCGTCGCCTACCGCGGGGCGGAAGCCCTGGGCGTGCCCGACGCGCGGGCGCTGCTCGGTCTCGATGAGGCGCTGCACGCCGACGAGGCCGAGCGTCCGCGCGGAACCTGGCTCACGCGCGACGCTCTGCCATGGGTGTGGCGCCGCGTGCGCGGGCGGACGGCGGGAGACGGGATCGTCGCCAAGCACGCGGGCTACATCGAGCTGCCCATCCGCGGTGATCGGGAGCGCGCCGACGCGGTCTGAGTCATCCGCTGGATCGCGGCGGGCGCGTGCACCGGGCGACCCGGTGTTCGTTCGCGTCGCCTGCGCGCTCGCGGCGAGGCGTCAGTACCAGCCGGTGCGCTGGGAGTGGTCCCACGCGCCGCAGGGGGAGCCGTACCGCGAGCCGATGTACGACAGGCCCCAGGAGATCTGGGTGACGGCGTTGGTGCGCCAGTCGAGTCCGGCGGAGGCCATCTTGTCGCCGGGGAGAGCCTGAGGGATGCCGTAGGCACCGCTGCCCGCGTTGTAGGCGTCGGCCCGCCATCCCGATTCGCGATTCCACAGCGAGACGAGGCAGGAGAACTGGTCGTCGCCCCAGCCGTAGCGGCCGATCGCGCCGCGCGCCGCGGACCGCGCCTCGCTCGGGCTCATGATCGGACCGGCCGGAGCCGTCGACCCCGCCCCCGAGCCGCCGCCGCCCGAACCGCCGGTCGATCCGCTTCCCCCGCCCGAGGAGCCGTTGTTCGCGCCGCCCCCGGTCGAGGTGGAGCCGCCGCCGGTCGCTCCACCACCGCTCGTCGTCCCGCCGCCCGGAGCCGCGCCGCCACCGGTGCTCGCCCCGCCGGCGGATCCGCCGGACTGCGCCGCATCGCGCTGCACCTTCTGCTCTTCGCGCGCCGCGCGCTCCTGAGCGGCGGTCGTCGCCCGGAGGGCCGCGAGCTGGGCGTAGAGATCGTCGAGGCGGCCCTGCGTCTCGCGCACCGTCGCCGCCTCGGCGTCCGCATCGCTCTGCGCCGCCGCCGCGGTGGCTCGAGCGTCGGCGGCCACACGCGCGGCTTCGTCCCGCGCCTGCTCGGCCTGCTCGCGCAGCGACGTCGCGACGTCGGCCGCACTGCGGGCCCGGCCCGCGGTGCGCGCGGCGACCTCCGAGACCCGATCCAGGATGCCGAGCCGTTCCAGCAACGAATCGGGATCGGCGTCCGTCAGCAGCTGCGCCACCAGCGGGCCGCCGCCCACGGTGCGGTACAGCCGCGCGGCGCTGGCACCGGCGGCCGTGGCGCTCGAGGTCTCGGCGGCGTCGGCCGAGGCGCTCTCGGCGCTCAACGCCGCCGCGCGCGCAGCGGTCGTCTCGGCCAGCAGTCGCGTCTGCTCGGCGGTCGCCGACGCATCGAGGGCGCGGCGCGACGCCGCCACGGCGACGGCCTCCGCGGCATCCAACTCCGCCTGCACCCGGGCGACGGCGCTCTCGTCGACCGCGGCGGCGGGAGTCACGGACCCCGTGCCGAGAATCGCCGCGGAGGCGGGGACGGGGGCGAGGGTCAGGCCGGCGAGGACGCACGCGAGAAGCGTGTGACTCGTGCGACGGATGAGGCCCATGAGGTCACGGTAGAGCACGACGCCGTGCGCTGCCCACCCGGAAGGGGTCGTCGCTGGTAGGGTGGCGAGGGATGCCGTCGTGGCATCGGCTCAACTACATATGAGCTCACGGAGCAGGCCGGCAGACGCTGGTCCCCTGTGGTGGACTCCCCGTCGTATGCCGGGTGGTCGTCTACTGGTGGCCAGTCGCCGGGATTCCGGGTCGATTCGTCGGCGCGCCCTTTCTGCCTGTTCCTGCTCCTTCGCATGTCAGCTCGTCGCCCACACGGGGCGGCGAGCCTAAACAAAGAAGGAGGGACCTCTTGGAAGGTCCAGAAATCACCGCCGCTGAAGCCGTTCTCGACAACGGCCGTTTCGGCACCCGTACCGTCCGGTTCGAAACCGGACGCCTCGCTCAGCAGGCTCAGGGCGCAGTCGCCGCCTACCTCGACGAGGAGACCATGCTGTTGTCGGCCACCAGCGCCGGCAAGCACCCGCGTGAAGGATTCGACTTCTTCCCGCTGACCGTCGACGTCGAGGAGCGCTCGTACGCCGCCGGCAAGATCCCCGGCTCGTTCTTCCGCCGCGAGGGTCGCCCCTCCACCGAGGCCATCCTCGTGTGCCGCCTCATCGACCGCCCGCTGCGCCCGTCGTTCGTCGACGGCCTGCGCAACGAGGTGCAGATCGTCGTCACCGTGCTGTCGATCGCCCCCGGCGAGTTCTACGACGCGCTGGCCATCAACGCCGCCTCGCTGTCGACCCAGATCTCGGGTCTGCCGTTCTCGGGTCCCATCGCGGGTGTGCGCCTGGCGCTCATCCCCGGCCAGGGCGAGAACGCCGACCAGTGGGTCGCCTTCCCGACCGTCACGCAGCTCGAGGACGCCGTCTTCGACCTCATCGTCGCGGGCCGCGTGCTCGACGACGGCGACGTCGCCATCATGATGGTGGAGGCCGAGGCCACCGAGGGCAGCTGGAACATGATCAAGGGCGGCGCGACCAAGCCGAACGAGCAGGTCGTCGCCGAGGGCCTCGAGGCCGCCAAGCCCTTCCTGCGCCAGCTCGTCGACGCGCAGAACGAGGTCGCGCGCACCGCGGCCAAGGAGATCCAGTCGTTCCCCGTCTTCCCGGCCTACAGCCAGGAGACCTACGACTTCGTCGCCGGTCGTGCCTACGACCGTCTGGTGCCCGTGTACCAGATCGCCGACAAGCAGGAGCGTCAGAACGCCGATGACGAGGTCAAGACCTCGGTCAAGGAGCAGCTCGTGGCCGCCGTCGAGTCGGGCGAGCTGCCCGCCGTCGCGACCCTCGAGTTCAACGCTGCCTACAAGTCGGTCACCAAGACGATCGTCCGCGGTCGAATCCTGGCCGAGGGCGTCCGCATGGACGGCCGCGGACTCGCCGACATCCGCCCGCTCGATGCCGAGGTGCAGGTCATCCCGCGCGTTCACGGCTCGGCGATCTTCCAGCGCGGCGAGACCCAGATCCTGGGCGTCACCACGCTGAACATGCTCAAGATGGAGCAGCAGATCG
The DNA here is from genome assembly GCF_029761935.1 of Microbacterium testaceum. NCBI lineage: Bacteria > Bacillati > Actinomycetota > Actinomycetes > Micrococcales > Microbacteriaceae > Microbacterium > Microbacterium testaceum. Next base: position 1,073,496 of record NZ_CP121699.1, on the reverse strand, counting down.
ACTCGCTCTCGCCCATCACGAGCAAGCGCTACCTGCACCACTACAACTTCCCGCCGTACTCGACCGGTGAGACCGGTCGCGTGGGTTCGCCGAAGCGTCGCGAGATCGGTCACGGCTTCCTGGCCGAGCGCGCGCTCGTTCCGGTGCTCCCCAGCCGCGAGGAGTTCCCCTACGCGATCCGTCAGGTGTCCGAGGCCCTCGGCTCCAACGGCTCGACGTCGATGGGCTCGGTCTGCGCCTCGACCCTGTCGCTGCTGAACGCGGGTGTGCCGCTGCGCGCCCCCGTCGCCGGTATCGCCATGGGTCTGGTCACCGACGAGGTCGACGGACAGACGCGCTACGCCGCCCTGACCGACATCCTCGGCGCCGAAGACGCCCTCGGCGACATGGACTTCAAGGTCGCCGGCACGAGCGAGTTCATCACCGCGATCCAGCTCGACACCAAGCTCGACGGCATCCCGTCGTCGGTGCTGGCCGCCGCCCTCACCCAGGCCAAGGAGGCTCGCCTCACGATCCTCAACGTCCTGAACTCGGCGATCGACGCTCCCGACGAGATGGCGCCCACCGCGCCCCGCGTCATCAGCGTGCAGATCCCGGTCGACAAGATCGGCGAGCTCATCGGACCCAAGGGCAAGACGATCAACTCCATCCAGGACGAGACCGGCGCCCAGATTTCGATCGAGGACGACGGCACCGTCTACATCGGTGCGACCGACGGCCCCTCGGCCGAGGCGGCCCGCGCCCAGGTGAACGCGATCGCCAACCCGACCAACCCCGAGGTGGGGGAGCAGTTCCTCGGAACCGTCGTCAAGATCGCGACCTTCGGTGCGTTCGTCTCGCTGCTTCCCGGCAAGGACGGCCTGCTGCACGTCAGCGAGGTCCGCAAGCTCGCCGGTGGCAAGCGCGTCGAGAACGTCGAGGACGTGCTCTCGGTCGGTCGCAAGATCCTCGTGCGCATCACGAAGATCGACGACCGCGGCAAGCTCTCGCTCGAGCCCGTGCTCGACGAGGAGGCCACCACGCCCGAGCCCGCCGACACGCAGAGCTCGGCCGCCGCGAGCGAGGGCCCCGAGGCTCCCGCCGAAGGCTGATCCTTCTCGCTGACCGGATGCCCGTCCCGCTTCGTGCGGGGCGGGCATCCGTCGTGTGACGGGTGTGACGCACGTGGCGAGCGACGCGGAAGCGTTACGCAATGTTTATCGGCGCGGCGGGGCAATCGACGGAGCGGTCACGAGGAAGGCCTAGCCTCGTAGTACGTCGGGGGGCGTGGTGATACGGGCGCTGTTCCGTACCGTCACCCGGCACTGTGGGAGAGGACCTCACCATGAGCGGCTCGGGCGTCGATGAGACGGCCACGCCGCGCCTGCGTCGAGATCGAGCCCCGCACCCGTCGTCACCCATCACCCTGCAGGGGCCGGGGTTGGGTTCGCACGTGCGCGTTCCGCTGGGCGAGACGGGGTTCGATGTCTTCCCGCTGTTCCTCGGCGGGGGAGAGTTCGGGTGGAACGTCGACGCGCGCGCGAGCCACGAGATCCTCGACGCCTACGCCGAGCTCGGCGGCAACGCGCTGCACACCGCCGACAGCTACGCAGCGGGGCGCAGCGAGTTCATCATCGGCGAATGGTTGCGCACCCGCCGCATGCGCGACGACACCGTCCTGACGGTCCGCATCGGCGGTCACCCCGACAACCCCGGGCTCGACTCCGTCAACCTCGTGCGCGCCGTCGAGGCCTCGCTCACGCGCCTCGGCACCGATCGCATCGACGTGCTGTCGCTCGACGCCGCCCGGGGCGACAAGGCGCTCCTCGAGGACACCCTGGCCACGAGCGAGTGGCTCGTCGACGCGGGAAAGGTGCGCGCGATCGGCGCGCACGGCTACACCGCCGCCCAGCTCGTCGAGGCTCGCATCCTGTCGTCGGCGGGGTACCCGCGCATCACGGTGCTCGACGTGCCGTACAACGTGCTGCGCCGCTCGGAGTTCGAAGGCGACGTGCGTCTCATCGCCTCGGCGCAGAACATGGCCGTGACCCCCTCGCATCCGCTCGCTCACGGCTTCCTGGCCGGCGAGACCCGCACTCGCGGTCAGTCCTCGCAGTCGGTGCGCGGCACGCAGGTCGCCGCGCACTTGAACCGGCGGGGCTCGCGCGTACTGCGCGCCCTCGACGCCGTGGGCAGCGAACTCGGCCTCCCGGATGCCGCGGTGGCGGTGGCCTGGCTGCTGGCTCAGAAGATCGTGACGGCGCCCATCGTGAACGCCTTCGCGCCCCGGCACGTCGTGGAGTGCATGCGCGCCGTCGGCGTGCGGCTCAGCCGGGCGCACCTCTCGGATATCGCGCGCGCCGCGGAGTGATCGGCTCCCTGTCGGGGGTGTGACGTAGGCTGGTCGATGAGGGCCGGGGGACGGCAGATCGACGACGGAGTGAGCTGACGTGACGCACTACATCTACCTGGTGCGCCATGGCGAGCACCAGGATGCCGAGCACGGCCTCACCGACGGCCCGCTGTCGCCGCGGGGTCAGCGTCAGGCCGCCCTGCTGGCCGACCGTCTGTCCGGACTCCCGCTCGACGCCGTCTGGCACTCGCCTCTCGAACGCGCGGCGCAGACCGCCCGCGCCGTCGCCGACCGTCTGCCCGCCGTCACTCCCGAGTCCTCGGCGCTTCTGTTCGATTGCATCCCCACCGGTATGACGCCCGAGACGCCCTCGGTGTTCGAGCCCTTCTTCGGCTCGGTGACCGAGGCCGAGATCGATGCGGGCCGCGCGCAGATGGCCGATGCCACCGCCGAGTTCCTCGCCCGCAAGGCCGGTGAGGTCCATGAGCTGGTCATCACGCACAACTTCGTCATCTCGTGGTTCGTCCGCGAGGTGCTGCAGGCGCCCGAGTGGCGCTGGATGACCATCAACCAGGCCTACTGCGGTCTGACGGTCATCGCGCAGAAGAAGGGCCGGCCCTGGACCCTCCTGTCGCACAACGACCTCGCGCACCTGCCGGTCGAGCTGCGCACGGGGCTGGTCGACCCGCTTCCGGTCTGAGCCTCGCGCGGCGCGTCTGTGGATAACGCCGCGACGCCGTGCGCTCGCGCCTAGGCTGGACGTATGACGACGCGTGTGGCCATCGTGGGCGGAACCGGAAAGCTCGGCGGGGTGATCAGGGCGGTCGTCGAGGCCGAAGAGGGCTACGAGGTCACCGCGGTGCTCACCTCGGCCTCTCCGCTCAGCGGGATGGACGGCGCCGATCTCGTGATCGACGCGACGACCCCCGCCGTCTCGATCGACGTCGTCCGTGCGGCGGTCGAGCGCGGCATCAACGTCCTGGTGGGCACGTCGGGTTGGTCGAACGAGCGCATCGCCCTCGTCCGATCGTTGGTGGATGCCAGCGGAACGGGCGCCGTGTTCATCCCCAACTTCTCGCTCGGTTCGGTGATCGGCAGCGCCCTCGCGGCGGCGGCGGCCCCGTTCTTCCCCTCGATCGAGATCGTCGAGGCCCACCACGAGACGAAGATCGATTCTCCCAGCGGGACGGCGGTGCGCACCGCCGAGCTCATCGCGGCGGCGCGGGCCGACGTCGGCCCCGTCGAGTCTCCCCACGTCGACCAGCGTGCCCGCGGACAGCGCGTCGCATCCGTCCCCATTCACTCTCTGCGTCGCCCGGGTGTCGTCGCCCGCCAAGAGACGGTGCTCTCGGGGGCGGGGGAGTCGCTGACGATCCTCCACGACACGATCGAGCCCGCCAAGGCCTACGCTCCCGGCATCCGGATCGCCCTGGCCGCAGCGCGCGACGCGCGCGGCGTGCACGTCGGTCTCGACAGCTTCATCGACATCGGCGTGCGGACGCGTCCCCTGGCGCCCGAGGCTCCGATCGCCGACGGCGACGTGTCGGGCCAGGTCGCGGGCGTCACCAGCGCATGAGAGTGCGCGTCGCGGTCGCCGTCATGACGGTGCTGCTGCTGATGTACGTCGTGCTCGCGGGGCAGCGAGCGATCGTTCTGCTGACGAGCGGAGAGACCGTCGGCGTCGTGATGGGCGTGGCGCTACTCGTGCTCCCGGCCCTGGCGATCTGGGCGATCGGCCGCGAACTGTGGTTCGGTGTGCGCGCCCAGCAGCTGGGGGAGCGGTTGGATGCCGAGGGCGGACTGCCCGACGAAGACCTCCCCGTGCGCCCGAGCGGACGCATCGAACGCGAAGACGGCGACGCGCTGTTCCCGCGCTACCGGGCGGACGTCGAAGAACACCCCGACGACTGGCGCGCGCGCTACCGGCTGGGCCTCGCGTACGACGCGGCGGGCGACCGTCGGCGCGCACGTGATGCGATCCGCACGGCCATCCGTCTCGAGACGTCCGAGCGCCGCGCCGCCTGAGAGCTTCTGCGCGGAACACCGCTCTACGGCTCCGACGAGCCGCTTCCGCCCCCTGGTGCCCCGGGCGGCAGAGGGGAGGGGGCCGCAACAAGCGTCCGCCCTCCCCCCCCGTCCCGTCAGGCGGCGTCGTGCGCCGGCACGGCCGAGGCCACGGCCTCTTCGACCGTGCGGTGAGAGAATCTGAACCCGCTGTCCTCGAGGGCTGTCGGGCGCACGTCGGCGTCAGAGGTGAGCAGCGCCTCGGTCGCGTCGGAGCCGAGGGCGAGCTTCACGCCCCAGATCGGCGCGCGCACGAGGTACGGACGATTCATGCGGCGGGCGAGGGCGAAACCGAGGTCGTTCGCCGTCGCGCGCGTGGGACCGGTGAGGTTGACGGGTCCCGACAGATCGGAATCGATGACGTGGCGGATCGCGCGCACCTCGTCGTCGAGCGAGATCCACGGCCACACCTGGGTGCCGCGGCCGATCGGGCCCGAGATGCCGAGCTTGGTCAGCAGGAGGAGGGGCTTGAGCACTCCCTGCTCGTGCACGACGGGGGCGGTGCGCAGCATCGCCACCCGCGCCGAATCTCCGGCGGCACGTGCCTCGTGCTCCCAATCGACGCAGATGTCGGCGAGTAGGCCCGTGCCCCGCTTCGAGGCCTCGGTCAGGACGGCTCCGGGCTGCGAACCGTAAAAGCCGGTCGCGCTTGCGTTCACGAGCGCCGGGGCGTCTGCGCCCAGCGCGCGGACCGCGGCGGCCAGGGTGCGCGTCGGGGTGATACGCGACCAGAGCAGGGTGCTCTTGTACGAGGGGGTCCAGGGGAAGTGCCCGATCGACGCGCCGTTCAGGCACACCACGGCGTCGGCCCCGGCGATCACGTCGGGGTCGAGCGGGGTGGCATCCTGCAGCCACTGCACCTCGTGCGGGGCGGTCGGCTCGTGGCGCACGAGCGAGGTGACTTCGACGCCGTCGCCGCGCAGCGAGTCGAGCAGGGCCGACCCGATGAGGCCCGACGCGCCGGCAAGGACGACGCGTCGGGCCGGGGTCTCAGGCAAGCGTGGCCTCGAGGGTGATGTCGATGCCCGCGAGCGCCTGCGACACGGGGCAGTTCGCCTTGGCATCCGCGGCGATCTTCTGGAACGTCTCGTCGTCGAGCCCGGGCACGACCGCGTTCACGTTGAGGTGGCTGCCGGTGATGCCGGTGCCGGGCTTGAAGGTGATCGACGCGGTCGCGTCGACCGACTCGGGCGGGGTGCCGTTGTCGGCGAGGGCGTTCGAGAGCGCCATGCTAAAGCACGACGAGTGCGCACCGGCGAGAAGTTCCTCGGGGGTGGTGACCGAGCTCGAGCCTTCGCTGCGGGCCTTCCAGTTCACGTCGAACGTGCCGATGCCCGAGGAGGTGAACGTGACCTCACCCGATCCTTCGAACAAGCTGCCCTTCCAGGCGGTGGTGGCTTCGCTCGTGACGGCCATGGGAACCTCCGTTGTCTCGGCGCGGTCGGGGCGACCGCGACGCGGCCAGCCTAGTGAGCGCGGACGGCACTCTTCGGGTCTTGACAGGCCTTTGCTCGACGACGCTCAAACAGCGGCGGGGCCGCGTCGCCCGATGAGTCCCGCGCGCTGCAGAACGAGGTAGAGCTGGCATCCGAGGCACAGTCCGAAGACCGCGTTGAGGAACGCCGCGACGAACGCCATGGCCGCCGCGATCGGCAGCGCCCAGGGCACCCCGGCGAGGTGGAGGAGAAGTCCGGCTGCGGTGACGACGAGCCCCACGCCCTGGGCGAAGCGGGGCGGGCGCGGGTCTTCGAACTCGGTCGGCGCCGCGAGGCGGGGCTGCACGACCCGTCGGTAGAGCACGCCCCACGGCGCTGTGCGCGGAGAGGCGACGCCCCAGACGAACAGCAGCGCGATCACGAGCACCAGGACGAAGCCCGGGTCCGCGATGCGGTCCAGAAGGGGTAGCTGCTGCACGGCCCAGCCATCGGGGCGGAAGGTCGCGTCGGCCAGAGGTTGGTAGGCGAACCACCCGTAAGCGCCGCGCCGCGTCGAGATGCCGATCAGGCTGAGGACGGTCGCCACGAGGAGGAGGACGGCGGTGATGGATGCCGCGAAGCGCGGGCCGCGAGCATCGATGCGCGAGGTGTCAGGCACGGGTGGGCTCCTTCTGCAGGCGGGTCAGCTCGTTCTCGACCGCGGCGCGTTCGAGAGTGCCCCCGAAGCGGGTGCGGATCACCCCGCGCCGGTCGAGGACGAGGGTGGTGGGGGTCTGCAGCACGCGGAAGTGCTGAGCGAGGTCGGGCCGATGGGTGAGGTCGACGTCGACGTAGCTGACGCCGTCGCGAGAGTCGGCGATCTGCGTGAGCACGCGGCGCACCCCGGGGCAGCGGGAGCAGATCTCGGTGCTGAACTGCACGAGGGTCGCCTCCGGCCCGAGACTCGCGGCGCCGAGCAGGGCGGGATCGACCGCCTCGACCGAATCGACGGTGCGCGCGCGCCCCTGGCGGCGCCGGAACACGAGACCGGCGATCGTCGTCAGTACGACGAGCGCCCCGGCGGCCAGAAGAGCGAAGGTCACGTCCACGACCGTCAACGCTAACGGGCGAGAGCGCGGGGAGGGCCGATGAGTCCTCCCGTGACGAACCCTTCTCCCCACGGCGTGCGCAGGCCTCCACCGTCCACCGTCGTCGCCCCGCGCCCCCCGTCGCGAGCCCGTCGCGGGTATCGTGAAGGCCGTGACCGCCGACATCCCGACCCCCTACGAAGACCTTCTCCGCGACGTGCTCGAGACGGGCGTGCACAAGTCCGATCGCACGGGAACAGGCACCACGAGCGTGTTCGGGCGCCAGATCCGTTTCGACCTCGCCGAGGGGTTCCCCCTCATCACCACCAAGCGCGTGCACCTGAAGTCGATCGTGTACGAACTGCTGTGGTTCCTGCGTGGCGAGTCGAACGTGTCGTGGCTGAAGGACAACGGCGTCACGATCTGGGACGAGTGGGCCGACGCCGACGGCGAGCTCGGCCCCGTGTACGGCGTGCAGTGGCGATCGTGGCCCACCGCCGACGGCGGCACGATCGATCAGATCTCACAGGTGATCGAGCAGATCCGACGCGACCCCGACTCGCGCCGGCTCATCGTGTCGGCCTGGAACCCGGCCGACATCCCCGACATGGCGCTGGCGCCCTGTCACGCCCTGTTCCAGTTCTACGTCGCCGACGGCAAGCTCTCGTGCCAGCTGTACCAGCGCAGCGCCGACATGTTCCTCGGGGTGCCGTTCAACATCGCCTCCTACGCGCTGCTGACCCTGATGGTCGCGCAGCAGACGGGCCTCGAGCCCGGCGAGTTCGTCTGGACCGGCGGCGACTGCCACGTCTACGACAACCACCGCGAGCAGGTCGCCGAGCAGCTCACGCGCGACCCCTACCCCTACCCGACCCTGCGCTTCACGCGCACGCCGGAGTCGATCTTCGACTACACCTACGACGACATCGTGGTCGAGGACTACCAGCACCACCCGGCGATCCGCGGAGCCGTCGCGGTATGACCACGGTCGGCCTCGTCTGGGCCCAGGCGCACGACGGTGTGATCGGCGCCGACGGCGGCATGCCGTGGCACGTGCCCGAAGACATGGCCCACTTCCGCGAGATCACGGGACAGGCCGAGGTCGTCATGGGGCGTCGCACCTGGGAGTCGCTCCCGCCGCGCTTCCGCCCCCTGCCGGGGCGGCGCAACATCGTCGTGACGCGCGCCGCCGACTGGGCCGACGACGGTGCCGAACGCGCGGGATCGCTCGACGAGGCCCTCGATCTCGCCACGGGCGACGAGGTCTGGGTGATCGGCGGGGGCATGCTCTACGCCGCCGCGATCGACCGCGCCGACCTGCTCGAGATCACCCGCCTCGACGTCGCGGTCGAGGGCGACACGCGCGCGCCCTCCACCGACGGGTGGAGCCTCGCTGCCGCCGACCCCGAAGAGGGGTGGCACACCTCGCGCAGCGGCATCCGGTATCGCTTCGAGACCTACCGCAGACCGGGGGAGTGACATGGCCACCGCGCTCATCACGGGAGCGAGCTCCGGCCTCGGCGCCGAGTTCGCCCGCCGGCTCGCCGCACGGGGAGCGGGACTCGTGCTGGTGGCGCGCGACCGCGCGGCGCTCGACGAGGTCGCAGAGGGGATCCGCGCGGCGCACGGCGTCGACGTCGAGGTGCTCGCCGCCGATCTGCTCGACGCCGACGCGCTCGCCGTCGTCGAAGAGCGACTTGCCGCGGGAGGCATCGACGTGCTCGTCAACAACGCGGGCTTCGGCCTCGACCTGGCCTTCGAGAAGAACGCCGTCGACGACGAGGTGCGCCACCTGCGCCTGCACGTCGAAGCGGCGATGCGGCTGATGCACGCAGCGCTCCCCGCGATGCTCGAGCGGGGGAGCGGCCGCATCGTGAACGTCGCCTCGGTGGCGGGATTCGTCCCGCGCGGCACGTACGGCGCCGTGAAGGGGTGGCTCATCTCGTTCAGCCGCTGGGCGAACGTGGTCTACCGCCCGCGCGGGGTCACGGTGACGGCGGTCTGCCCCGGTTTCGTCCACACGGACTTCCATGCCCGCCTGGGGCTGCCGCCGGGGCAGGAGGGCGTGCCGAACGGCATGTGGCTCGACGCCGCGACCGTCGTGCGCGAGGGGCTGCGCGACGCGGCCCGCGGGCGATCGGTCTCGGTGCCGTCGTGGCGGTACAAGGCGCTCGTCGGCGCGTCTCGGCTGCTGCCCGACGCGGTGGTGGTCGCGGCGGCGTCGCGCGGGCGCTGACCGCTCGACCCGGGAACGGCTCAGCGGAAGCGGCCGAGCCGGATCCCGGCGAGAGCGAGCGCGCCGATCGTCTCGCCGTCCGTGACGGTGCCGTCGGCGACGAGGGCGAGCGCCTCGGCGAACGGCACCCACCGGACCGCGTCGATGCCCTCCTCGGACTGCGACTGCGTGGCATCCGTCGTCTTCAGCCCTCTCGCGAGGAAGACGTACTCGGGGGCGTCGGCGATGCCGTTGAGGGCGTTCATCCGGCCGAGGGGGATCCACTCGGATGCCGTGACCCCGGTTTCTTCGAGGAGCTCGCGCTTCGCGGCCACGAGCGGATCCTCCCCGTCGGAACCGCCCGCGGGGATCTCGAGCGATCGTCCCGTCGTGTACCGCTCCAGTTCGACGAGGCACACGCGCTCGTCATCGTCGATGGCCACGACGAAGACGGCCGGATGCTGCATCCGCACGACGCCGTAGATGCCGTCGCCGTGGGGACCGGTCACCTCGTCCTCGCGCACGTGGATCCAGCGGTTCTCGTAGACGGTGCGCGATGCGCGGGTGGTCCAGGCCATGACGCCACCCTAGGACGCGGGCCATGTCACGCGATGTTCACCGGGGCTGTGGACGACGCCGCGGGCGGCACGCCGCGAACCGATATCCTGGGCACATGACGCACTCCGGCAATCCCTTCGGTCAGGTGCTCGTCGCGCTCATCACCCCGATGACCGCCGACGGCGAAGTCGATTGGCCCGCCACCGAGAAGCACATCGACGACGTCATCACCGCCGGAGCGGACGGCATCGTCGTCACCGGCACCACCGGTGAGACCTCGACCCTCACCGACCCCGAGAAGCTGCGTCTCGTCGAGGTCGGCAAGAGCGTGTCCGCCGGTCGCGCGAAAATCATCACGGGCGGTGGCTCGAACGAGACCGCGCACGCGATCGAGCTCTACAAGGCCAGCGAGAAGGCCGGCGCCGACGGCATCATGATCGTCACGCCGTACTACAACAAGCCGACGCAGGCCGGCATCCTGACGCATTTCCGCCTGGTCGCCGACGCGACCGACCTGCCGGTCATCCTCTACGACATCCCCGGCCGCACGGGCGTGCCGATCAAGTACGAGACCATCCTGCGTCTGGCCAAGCACCCCAACATCCTCGCGATCAAAGACGCCAAGGGCGACTTCAGCGAGGTCAGCCGCGTGCTGAACCAGACCGACCTCATGTACTTCTCGGGCGACGACGCCAACGTGCTCCCGCACCTGTCGATCGGGGCTTCCGGCCTCATCGGGGTGACCGCCAACATCGCCGCCGCGCCCTACCGCACGATCGTGGATGCCGTGAACTCCGGCGACCTGGCCTCGGCCACCGCCGCGCACAAGGGCCTCGAACCGCTCGTCCGCGCCGTGATGACCCACGTGCCCGGCACGGTCGCCGCGAAGTACATCCTGCATGGCCTCGGCCGCATCGGCAGCCCCCGCGTTCGCCTGCCCCTGGTGGGGCCGGAGGAGTGGGAAGCCGCCGTCATCGAAGACGAGCTGGCCCTCGTGAAGAACGTGGCCGGCGCCGACTTCTCCAACTTCCGCCCCGACCGCAACGCGGCCGCCGGCGGTGCCCTGCCGAAGGTGCACGGCACCACGAGATAAGCATCGGCGTCCGCCGAACCGCGGCCAGGGACGCCATACAGAGGGATGCCGCGAGGCGGCATCCGAGGAGGCTCATATGCCCGCTACCCCGTTCGACCCGCCCGCGCTCGCCGCGGGCACTCTCCGCGTCATCCCGCTCGGCGGTCTGGGCGAAGTCGGTCGCAACATGACCGTCTTCGAGTACGAGGGCAAGTTGCTCGTCGTCGACTGCGGCGTGCTGTTCCCCGAGGAGCACCAGCCGGGCGTCGACCTGATCCTGCCGGACTTCGAGCCCATCAAGCACCGCCTCGACGACATCGTCGGCGTCGTGCTCACGCACGGTCACGAAGACCACATCGGAGCGGTGCCCTACCTGCTCAAGCTCAAGAGCGACATCCCCCTCATCGGCTCGGGCCTCACGCTCGCCCTCATCGAGGCGAAGCTCAAAGAGCACCGCATCCGCCCGTACACGCTGACGGTGAAGGAGGGCCAGCTCGAGAAGGTCGGTCCCTTCGACCTCGAGTTCGTGGCGGTCAACCACTCCATCCCCGACGCGCTCGCCGTCGCGATCCGCACTCCCGCGGGGCTGGTGCTCGCCACCGGCGACTTCAAGATGGACCAGCTGCCGCTGGACGGCCGCATCACCGATCTCCGCGCTTTCGCCCGCCTCGGCGAAGAAGGAGTCGACCTGTTCCTCGTCGACTCGACCAACGCCGACGTCCCCGGTTTCACCCCCACCGAGCGGGCCATCGGCCCCGTGCTCGATCAGGTGATCGCCAAGGCCCCGCGTCGCGTGGTGGTCGCGAGCTTCTCGAGCCACGTGCACCGCGTGCAGCAGGTGCTCGACGCCGCTCACGCGAACGGCCGCCGCGTGGCGCTCCTCGGGCGCAGCATGGTGCGCAACATGGGCATTGCCGCCGACCTCGGCTACCTCAACGTGCCCGACGGCGTGCTGATCGACTACAAGAAGGCGCGCGAGCTGCCCGACGACCAGATCGTTTACATGTCGACCGGTTCGCAGGGCGAGCCGATGGCGGTGCTCAGCCGCATGGCCAACCTCGACCACGCGATCGAACCGGGCGAGGGCGACACGATCATCCTGGCGTCCAGCCAGATCCCCGGGAACGAGAACGCGATCTACCGCGTGATCGACGGACTCACCAAGCTCGGCGCCACCGTCGTCCACAAGGGCAACGCGAAGGTGCACGTCTCGGGTCACGCCGCCGCCGGCGAGCTGCTGTACTGCTACAACATCCTCAAGCCGAGAAACGTCCTCCCCGTGCACGGCGAGTACCGCCACCTCATGGCCAACGCCAAGCTCGCGCGCGAGACCGGCATCCCCGAAGAGAACACGATCCTCGGCGAGAACGGCACGGTCGTCGACCTGCGCGACGGCGTCGCGAAGGTCGTCGGTCAGGTCGACATCGGCTTCGTCTACGTCGACGGTTCGTCGGTGGGCGAGATCACGGATGCCGACCTCAAGGACCGCCGCATCCTCGGCGAAGAGGGCTTCATCTCGGTCATCGTCGTCGTCGATTCGGCGACCGGCAAGATCGTGTCGGGCCCCGACATCCACGCGCGCGGTGTCGCCGAGGACGACAAGGTGTTCGACAGCGTCAAGCCGAAGATCGCCGCGGCGCTGGCCGAGGCGGCGAAGTCGGGCGTCCGCGACAACCACGCCCTGTCGCAGGTCGTGCGCCGCACGATCGGCCGCTGGGTCAATCAGTCGCTGCGTCGTCGGCCCATGATCGTGCCGATGGTCATCGAGGCCTGACCCTCGTGAAGCGCCGCGGGTTCGCCCGCGGCGCTTCGTCGTACCCTCCCCGCGCGCGCCGGACGCTCGCTATCATGCGGGCATGCCCGGTCTCCCGATCCGCGCGGCGCTCCCCTCGGACGGCGCCTTCCTCGCCGACATGACGGTCGAGGCCGCCACGTGGCGAGCCGGCGTCTCTCGCCCTCGGCACGAGATCGTCAGCAGTCCCGAGCACCGCCGTTACATCGCGGGGTGGATGCGTCCCGGCGACGCGGGCTTCGTCGCGGAGTCGCCGACCGGCGAGCCCGTGGGGGCGGCCTGGTACCGGATGCTCCCACGCGACGAGCCCGGGTTCGGGTGGATCGGGACGGGGGTACCGGAGCTGATTATCGGCGTGCGTCCGCTCTGGCGCGCGCACGGCACCGGTCGAGCTCTGCTGCAGCGCCTCGCCGACCACGCGCGGGGCCAGGGGTACGCGCGGATCAGTCTGAGCGTCGAGCGCGACAACTACGCGGTGTCGCTCTACCGGTCGGAGGGTTTCGCCGTCGTCCGCAAGGGGATGGGCCGCGACGTCATGGTCAAGCGCCTGGCCTGAAGTCCGCGTCGGTACGCCCGAATGTCGGAGCTGCGGCCTACCGTGGAGGAATGCCTCGTACCTCGTCACCGTCCGGCGGCCGCGCTCCCGCCAAGAGGTCGTCGCGCGCGAAGGCCGCGGCGCCCGCGTCGAAGCGCGCCGCCCCCGCGCCCAAGCGCTACGTCGACGAGCCCGACAAGCCCGCCGCGGCCGTCCGCGCGTGGATGGCCGTGGCCCACGGTGTGGGCGGCATGTTCCGCGCTTTCGGTCCCGAGAACCTCGAGCGCGACCAGCGCCGCGACGGCTTCCCGTTCTTCCTCGTGGTGCTCGCCGCTCTCGGCGCGGTGGTCGAGTGGTTCTTCATCGGAACGGATGCCGCTGCGCTGATCAGCGCATACAGCTTCGGCGGACTGGTGGGCCGGGTGGCCTTCGTCCTCCCGGTGCTTCTGCTGCTTCTCGCGGGGTGGCTTTTCCGGCATCCGGCCTCCGTGCACGACAACGGGCGTGTGGGCATCGGTTTCGCGTTGTTCATCGTGACGGTGGCGGGTTTCTGTCACGTCGCGGGCGATCGTCCTGCGCCCAACGTTGGCGGTCTGCCGGCGCTCAGTCCCGCCGGCGGTCTCGCCGGCTGGATCATCGGCGAGCCCCTCGCCCTGGTCCTCACGAACATCGGGGCGTACATCGCCCTCTCCGTGCTCGCGGCGCTGAGCATCCTCATCCTCACCAAGACCCCGCCGAACCGCATCGGTCGCCGCCTCGGAGACCTCTACGCGTGGATGTTCGGGGCCGAGCGCGCGGACCGCGACGACACGGCCGCGACGCAGGTGACGCCCGCCGACGACTCCGACGACGAACCGGCCGAGAAGTCGTTGCCGTGGTGGCGTCGAAACAAGACGGGTCGCGAAGAGGAGACCGACGGATCGCTCGGATCGAACGATCTCACAGAACTGCTGTCGCCCGGAACGCCTCAGGGCGGCTTCGAGTCCGCCGTCGTCGCGCCCGAGCCCACGACGCGCCCGACCCCGCCGCCGCTGCCTCCCGCACCCGACGCCCTGACCGAGGTGTTCGACGCCACGGCTCTCGCCGGTGCCGCGGCGGGCCGTGGCCTGCACGACGACTCGCCCCTCGAGGACGCCGTCGACGACGACCTCCCCGGGATCTCGGGTCTCGGCGGCGACCACGCCGGTGCGCCTCCCGCGGCGAACTATCGTCTTCCCGCGGTGACCGCCCTCGCCGCCGGAACGCCGCCCAAGGCACGTTCCGCCGCGAACGACGCCGTGGTCAAGGCCATCGAGAGCGTCATGGAGCAGTTCAAGGTCGACGCGCGCGTGACCGGGTTCTCGCGCGGTCCGACGGTCACGCAGTACGAGATCGAGGTGGGCCCGGGCGTCAAGGTCGAGCGCATCACCGCCCTGACCAACAACATCGCCTACGCCGTCGCCTCGAACGAGGTCCGCATCCTCGCGCCCATCCCGGGCAAGAGCGCGATCGGTGTCGAGATCCCCAACGCCGACCGCGAGATCGTGACCCTCGGCGACATCCTCCGCTCGGACGCCGCGACCACCTCCACGCACCCGATGACCATCGGCGTCGGCAAAGACGTCGGCGGCGGATTCGTCGTGGCCAACCTCGCGAAGATGCCCCACCTTCTCGTGGCCGGTTCCACGGGTTCGGGTAAGTCGAGCTTCGTGAACTCGATGATCACGAGCCTGCTCATGCGAGCCAAGCCGTCCGACGTGCGCATGGTGCTCATCGACCCCAAGCGCGTCGAGCTGACGTCCTACGCGGGCGTGCCGCACCTCATCACTCCCATCATCACGAACCCCAAGAAGGCCGCCGAGGCGCTGCAGTGGGTCGTGAAAGAGATGGACATGCGATACGACGACCTCGCGTCGTTCGGTTTCCGCCACATCGACGACTTCAACAAGGCAGTCGTGGCGGGCGAGATCAAGCTGCCGGCGGGCAGTGAGCGGGTGCTCAAGCCGTACCCCTACCTCCTGGTGGTCGTCGACGAGCTCGCCGACCTCATGATGGTCGCCCCGCGCGACGTCGAGGACTCGATCGTGCGCATCACGCAGCTCGCCCGCGCGAGCGGCATCCACCTGGTGCTGGCCACGCAGCGCCCCTCGGTCGACGTCGTAACGGGCCTCATCAAGGCCAACGTGCCTTCGCGCCTGGCCTTCGCGGTGACGAGCGTCACCGACTCGCGCGTCATCCTCGATCAGCCCGGCGCCGATCGACTGATCGGGCAGGGCGACGGGCTCTTCCTGCCGATGGGGGCGTCGAAGGCCCTGCGTGTCCAGGGCGCGTGGGTGAGCGAGCAAGAGATCGAGAAGGTCGTCGCGCACGTCACCCAGCAGGCGCGTCCCGAGTACCGATCCGACGTGCAGGCCGCCGCCGAGAAGAAAGAGATCGACGCCGACATCGGTGACGACCTCGAGTTGCTCCTCGCCGCCGCCGAGCTCGTCGTGTCGACCCAGTTCGGTTCGACGTCGATGCTGCAGCGCAAGCTTCGCGTCGGCTTCGCCAAGGCCGGTCGCCTCATGGACCTTCTGGAGTCCCGAGAGATCGTCGGACCGTCCGAGGGATCGAAGGCACGCGACGTCATGGTGACCAACGAGCAGCTCCCCGCGGTGCTCGCTCGACTCCGTGGCGACGATGCACCGCCGGCCCCTACGCCCGACGCCGACGACCGCTACGGCGCCGACCCGATCGAGGCGCAGTTCGAGGGCCTCCCGGTCGTGAACGCCGACGACGACGAGGGCTCCGAAGACGCCTGGCAGCTGACGGGTCGCGACTGATGGCCGTTCACCCGCAGCTGCCCAACGCGATCACCATCGCGCGCATCGTCTGCGCGCCGATCTTCCTCTGGCTTCTCCTCGCGGATGCGGGTGCGGACGGCAGCCTGCGCTGGGCTGCCGCCGTTCTCTTCATCGTGGCGATCGCCACCGACGGCGTCGACGGGTACATCGCCCGCAAATACGAGATCGTCAGCGATCTGGGAAAGCTGCTGGATCCCATCGCCGACAAGGCCCTGACCGGACTCGCGTTCGTCGGCCTGTCGATCCTCGGTGAGCTTCCGTGGTGGGTCACGATCGTCGTCCTCGTGCGCGAGATCGGGATCACCGTCTACCGCTTCCTCGTGGTCAGCGACCACGTGCTCGCCGCCGCCTGGATGGGCAAGCTCAAAACCGTGTTCCAGGCCATCGCCCTGTCGATCGCCCTGATCCCCTTCGCGGCCCTGTCCGACGCCGCGGTGTGGCAGTCCACCGTCTGGTGGGCGGGCGTGATCACGATGACGATCGCCGTCGTCCTCACGATCGCCTCCGGGATCGACTACATCGCGACCGAGGTGCGCGCGGCGCAGAAGGCGCGAGGATCCCGATGATCGACGGCATCCCCGACGATCTCGACGAGACGCTCGTGCGGACACCGCGAGAGAGCGCCGCTCTCCTGCTGGAGCGTCTGGGGGAGCTGGGGTGGACGATCGGCGTTGCCGAATCCCTGACCGGCGGGCTGGTGGTGTCGTCTCTCGTCGACGTGCCCGGGGCCTCTCGAGCCGTCCGCGGGGGAGTGGTGGCGTACGCGACCGATCTCAAGCACGGACTGCTCGGCGTCGATCAGACGCTGCTCGATGCGCACGGAGCCGTGCACCCCCGCGTCGCGCGACAGATGGCGCGTGGAGTGCGTGATGTCCTCGGCCGCGACGGGGTTCCGACCGATGTGGGGATCGCCACCACGGGAGTCGCGGGACCCGACGAACAGGACGGGCAGCCCGTCGGCACCGTGCACATCGCCGTGTCCACTCCGCTCGGAACGCGCGTGGACTCTCTCGTCATCGCCGGTGACCGCGAACGCATCCGCCGTGAGACCGCGCACCTCGCCATCCGACGGGCGCTGGCGGCGCTTTGATGGCTCCTTCAGAGGCCGTCGCGAGAAACGGGAACAAATGATCGCACATCCCGGTTTCGAGTATCGATTCCCATCCGGTGCACAGCGCGCGGCATTAGGGTGACCATAGAAGGTGTTTCACAGTCGTCCACAGAGGGCGGCGACGGAATCAGCAGTGAGGAGGGCCCCAAAATGATCCTGGTTCGTCAAGAGATCGGCGAAGTCCTGCGTGACCTCCGCCAGCAGAAGGGGCGCACCCTCCGCCAGGTCGCCAGCCGCGCGAGCGTCGCCCTCGGCTACCTCAGCGAGGTCGAACGTGGGCAGAAAGAAGCGTCGAGCGAGATCCTCGCCTCTGTCGCCGAAGCCCTCGACGTCCCGATCTCGACGATCATGCGCGAGGTCGGCGACCGACTCTCGGTCCTCGAGGGCCTGCAGACCTTCCCCGACGTCGTGCCCGACGAGCTCGTCGCGTCTGTCGAGCCCGAGCTCTCCCTCCGCTGATCGCCGCGGTCCATGCGGCGTAGCGAGTTCGATCGTGCCGTCGACGACGAGTTCGGGCCGCGCGGTGGATCCCTTCTGACGGACCTCGTGCTGTCTGCCGTGGGCGGACGCACCAGCATCGATGCCCTCGCGGCGGGTGTCGACCCACGCGACGTGTGGCTGGCGCTGTGCGAAGAGACCGACGTCCCGGCGAACCGTCGTTACGGTGTCGGCCGTTTGGAGCCGCGCCGGTCGTGACCTCCGCGCGCTCGGCTGTCGGCGCGAAGTGTTTCGGTCGTCGCCTCACTCTGATCGGCGTGTCATCGAACCTACGTTCGATTCGGGCGTAGGCTCCTTCACATCAGGGCTTGTTGCTCGTTCATCCCCATTCGGGGGCTCCTCCGGCGTCAATGTCGGAGGCCCTCCCTAACGTGGAAGATGTCGAACGACACTCTGAACGCCTTGTCGGGCACGACCACCGTCGGTGGGAGGCGCGACAGCCTATAGGCGACCGGAACGCGAGAAGAAGGAAGACGTCATGCCCTCACCCGCAGAGCGCGAAAAGGCCCTCGAGTCCGCGCTGGCTCAGATCGATCGGCAGTTCGGAAAGGGCTCGGTCATGCGACTGGGCAGCGACGACCGTGCGCCCATCGAGACCATCCCCACCGGCTCCGTCGCGCTCGACGTGGCCCTCGGCATCGGCGGTCTGCCTCGCGGCCGCATCATCGAGATCTACGGCCCGGAGTCGTCCGGAAAGACGACCCTCACGCTTCACGCCATCGCCAATGCGCAGCGCGCCGGTGGCATCGCGGCGTTCATCGACGCTGAGCACGCTCTCGACCCCGAGTACGCGAAGAAGCTCGGCGTTGACATCGACGCGCTTCTCGTGTCTCAGCCCGACACCGGCGAGCAGGCCCTCGAGATCGCCGACATGCTGATCCGCTCCGGTGCGATCGACCTCGTCGTCATCGACTCGGTCGCCGCCCTCGTCCCCGAGGCCGAGATCAAGGGCGAGATGGGCGATTCGCACGTCGGACTCCAGGCCCGCCTCATGTCGCAAGCTCTGCGAAAGCTGACCGGTGGGTTGAACACCACGAAGACCACCGCGATCTTCATCAACCAGTTGCGCGAGAAGATCGGTGTCTTCTTCGGTTCCCCCGAGACCACGGCCGGCGGAAAGGCGCTCAAGTTCTACGCGTCGGTGCGCCTCGACATCCGTCGCATCGAGACGCTGAAGGACGGCACCGAAGCCGTCGGCAACCGCACGCGTGTCAAGGTCGTCAAGAACAAGATGGCCCCACCCTTCAAGCAGGCAGAATTCGACATCCTTTACGGCGTCGGCATCTCGCGCGAGGGGAGCCTCATCGACTTCGGTGTCGAGCACGCCATCGTCAAGAAGTCGGGCGCCTGGTACACCTACGAGGGCGAGCAGCTCGGACAGGGCAAAGAGAACGCCCGTAACTTCCTCATCAAGAACCCCGACATCGCCGAAGAGATCGAGACCAAGATCAAGACCAAGATGGGCATCGGCGGTGCGCCCGCGGTCGCTCCGGCGGCGGACGACGAGTTGGCCGCGCGTCGCCCGGCCTGATGATCGACGAGACCTGGGGCTCTGATCGTCGTCCCTCTGCGGACGCGGGCGACGATCAGGGCCGCGGCCACATGGCCGATGATGTCGAACGCTCAAACGAGCCGGAGAACCCGGGCTCTCCCGATGGGGCGTCCACTCGTTCCGGCACGCTCCGCGCTCTCGGAAAGGCCGATCTCGCTCCGGTCATCCCCCTCTTCGGATCCCCGCCCCGTGCGGATCGCGAACACCCTTCCCGTCGCGGTGCCGTCCACGATGCGGCAGCAACGGGTCCGATGAGCGACGACATCGACGAGCGACCGTCGTCGGTGAGTCGTCCACGGCTCTCCGTCGTGGGCGACCGCGACGAGGGCGTCGAGTCGTCCCCCGACCGAGCGGAAGCTCGCGAACGGGCCGAAGCGGTGCTCTTGCGAAAGTTGCGTTCGCGATCCCTGTCGCTCGCGGAGGCCCGCACCGTGATTCGGGGGGTCGACGACGCCGACGATGCGATCGCGGACGAGCTCATCGATCATTTCGTCGATCTCGGGTATCTCGATGATGCGGCATTCGCCGAGCAACTCGCCATGTCCGCGGTCGAGCGCAAGGGCGAGGGGCGGCGCGCCGTCGCAGAGACGCTGCGTAAGCGGGGGATTCCTCGCGACATCGCCGAAGCGGCTCTCGCCGAGCTGCCCGACGATGACGCGGAACGAGCACTCGATTTCGCCCGGTCGAAGGTTCGCGGCGTCGACGGCGCAGAGTACGACGCCGCTCTGCGCAGACTCGCCGGCCAGCTGGCGCGTCGCGGATACCCGTCGTCGATGGCTCTCACGGCTGCGCGAACGGCGCTGCAAGAAGCGGGGATCGGGCGGAGTCGTTCGTTCCCTCGTCCCTCCTCGGGTGTGAGGTTCACGCCGGATCGATGAACACCGGCCCGCCCTGCCGCGGGCACGAGAGCGATCGCGCGCCCCGTCTTCGACCGGCCACACCCTCGCTCCCCGTGGGGCTCAGCCCTCGCCCCGGTGCCGTTCTTCGTTGAGTGCTCAGGCTCCGCGCGACGCCAGCGCGACGACGCGGCCGAGCTCCCGCCGGGTCGGCGCGCCGACTTTCATCCGAGCCTGGTAGACGTGCGACTCCACGGTGCGGATCGAAAGGAACAGACGCGC
The DNA here is from genome assembly GCF_029761935.1 of Microbacterium testaceum. Classification (NCBI taxonomy): domain Bacteria; kingdom Bacillati; phylum Actinomycetota; class Actinomycetes; order Micrococcales; family Microbacteriaceae; genus Microbacterium; species Microbacterium testaceum. The sequence continues at coordinate 1,053,324 of NZ_CP121699.1, read as the reverse complement.
GGCGATCTCACGGTTGGTCAAGCCCTCGCCCGCGAGCAGGGCGATCTCGCGTTCGCGGACGGTGAGCTCGTCGATCGCATCGTTCGACGTCGACCGGACGGTCGAGGGGACGGCGCTCGTGGTCTCCCGGGGAGCCGACGATTTCGTCGGCGTCCACAGCGCGTGCAGGCGCAGCTCGTCGACGGGCAGCCCCTCTTCGTCGCTGGTTCGAGCCGCTGCTCGCCGCCCCGCCGACACCGCCAGAGGAAGATCGGTCGTGGCGGCGAGCTGGACCAGCTCGTCGACCTCGTTCTCGTCCGCCTCGCCCAGAGCGACGAGCCGGAAGAGATCGCGAATGCGCAGGGCAGCAGCGTTGGCGCCACGCGAGAGCTCGGCGGTCGCTCGTGCGGCTCGTCGCGCCTCGTCGGTACGGCCCTCCGCGGTCAGGACGGTGGTCTCGACGTAGAGGCGACTGCGGACGAGCAGGGGCTCGTTCTCGGTGCGAAGCCGGCTAAGGATCGTGCGTGCCTCGTCGGTCCGACCCGCGGTCGCCAGTTCATCGGCGACGCCCAGCTCGATCATGGTGGCATCCAGCCGTGACACCGCCGAGGGTTCCCGTGACAGAGCGGAGGCGAGCTCTCTCTTCGACTCCGCCGGGCACCCCGCGCCCGCGAAAGCGATGGCGGTGGCCGCCCCCGCGATCGTGAGATCGGCTGCTCCTCCTTCGCGTGCGGTGGTGCTCACCTCCCGGTCGAGGCGCGCCCGGACGGTCGATCCGTCCGCCCCCGCGATCTGATGCGCGGCGAGCATGGACATGAGAGCGATGAGCCGATCGCGAACGGTGACGCCGGTCGGCTGTTGCCGCGCGTCGAGCAGGCGTTCGACCCGGCGGAAGAATTTCTGGGCCTCGCCCCATCGCCCGCGGAAAGTCTCCGCCGAGCCGGCGGCGACCAAAGCCCGCACGTGCGCCGCGGGCGAGGCGTCCGGCTCATCGGCGGCAGAGGTCGCGATGTCAGCGGCGCGTGCCCAATCCATGTTCGCGGTTGCGCGGTTCGCGTCGGCGAGAGCTGCGTCGATACGTGAGTCGGCGTCGTCGCCCTTGTCGAGGGGGCCGTCGGCGGTGCCGTCGATCGAGCGTGCCGCGCGCGATCGAGCGAGGCGTCGGAGCGCATCCGCGGATCCGATCTCGCCACGATCATCCAGTGACAGCATGGGCGCGGGTGTCGCGAGCTCGGCCTCGAGTCGGAGGGCCGGATCATCCTGCGCGCGCAACCCGCGCGCGGCGTGGGCGGCGGCGTGAGCGCTGTCACCCCGGTCGTTCGCTTCTCGCGCGGCGTCCAGCGCGACTCGAGTCCGCAGAGCGGGGGAGTAGGTCAGCTCTCCCGATGCCTCGATTCCCAATCGATGCCACCGTTCCGACAGGGAGACGGCGACGGTCGAACTCCACCACTCATCGGCTTCGGCCAGCATCCGGGCGCCCGCCGTGTCGATGAGCGATTCGACGTGCGCATCGCCGAGCTGACGTTGTGCCTCTTGCGCGACCAGATCGTTGACGGTGAGGCGGCGATCGACCGACGCGTCGGCGTGCAGAAGGCCGCCGGCGATGAGGGCGGCGACGCTCTCGGCGTCGAACAGTCGCGTCGCGACAGCGAACTCGAGGTGAGGCAGGCGACGGATCCCGGCGAGGCATTCGAGATCGACGCGAGGAAAGTCGGCGACGTGCCGCGCGAGCGTGATCGCCAGCCTGCTGTCCCGGGCGACGACGCGCAGGGCCGTGAGGGGATCGCGTCCCGCGCGCGCGGCGCTCGTCGACTCGATGATCAGCTGCCGGAGCAGCGTCCGCGACCCGTCCGCTCGCCAGACGATCCCCGCGCGGCTCGCGCTGTCGAGCAGCTCGGCACCCGGGAAGAGCTCGATCATGGCGAGGGCATCGTCGTCGCTCAGCTCGGAGAGATCGATTCGGCGCGCGAGACCGTCGAGCCAGAGGTCGAGGACCGTGCGACGGACGACGGCCGAGTCATCGGGTCTGTCGATCGAGCGCGGCCGGGCCGTGCGCAGGCCGATGACCGCGGTGACGCGACGAGCGGCGATCCCTCGGGCGAGAGCCCGAGTCGACTGGACATCGAGGGAGTCGACGTCGTCGACCACGACCACGCCCTCGACGGTAGCCGTCGTGGGATCGTCACGGAGGGATCGGAGCTCTGGGCGCCCCGAGGCATCGAACGCCCCGAAGTCGACGGCGGACAGCGCGCACGACGTCCGCAGCTCGACGGCCAGCTGCCCGTGTCGCTCCAGCTCGGCGGCGATCGTCCGCAGCAGATAACTCCGCCCGCTCCCGCGCGGTCCCGCGATGACGAGGGACGCACCCCCTCGTGCTCGTTCCGCAAGCGTCGCGGCATCCCGATCCGCTCCGACAAGCCCTCTCGACCACTTCGTCGAACGGTCTTCCCCCATGCTCTTCTCCCCCCGGAGACCGGCCGCAGACCTCGCGGACGGTGACGTGTCCCCCAAAATACCGACATGGGGCGCACCCGATCAGCCGTTTTGCGCACCCTTTGACCCAGAATGCGTCAAAAGGTGCGCGCCTTGCGGACCGAGCATTTCAGCGTCCCGTCGGTCAACGCAAGGGCGGCGTTTAGACTTGCTCGCATCATGACCACCCCCGTTTCGACCCCGACCCTGATCGCGCCGTCCGCCGCCGCGCAGGGCGCCGCAGGGCCTCGCACCTACGAAGTGCGCACCTTCGGGTGCCAGATGAACGTGCACGATTCCGAGCGCCTGTCGGGCTCGCTCGAGAGCGCCGGGTACGTCCGAGCCGATGCCGGCACCGAAGCCGATGTCGTCGTGATCAACACGTGCGCCGTGCGCGACAACGCCGCCGGCAAGCTCTACGGAACGCTCGGCCACCTCAAGTCGCGCAAGGACGCGCGCGCGGGCATGCAGATCGCCGTCGGCGGCTGCCTGGCGCAGATGGACAAGGACGCCGTCCAGCAGAAGGCCCCCTGGGTCGACGTGGTGTTCGGCACGCACAACATGGGCTCGCTTCCCGGCATGCTCGAGCGCGCGCGCCACAACGGCGAGGCCGAACTGGAGATCCTCGAGTCGCTCGAGATCTTCCCCTCCACCCTCCCGACCAAGCGCGACTCCGTCCACAGCGGCTGGGTCTCGATCTCGGTCGGCTGCAACAACACGTGCACGTTCTGCATCGTGCCGAGCCTGCGCGGCAAAGAGAAGGACCGCCGCCCCGGCGACATCCTGAACGAGATCCGCCTGCTCGTCGACGACGGGGCGATCGAGGTTACCCTTCTCGGTCAGAACGTCAACTCGTACGGCGTCGAGTTCGGTGACCGCCTCGCCTTCGGCAAACTGCTGCGCGCCGCGGGCGAGATCGAGGGGCTCGAGCGCATCCGCTTCACGAGCCCCCACCCCGCCGCCTTCACTGACGACGTCATCGCCGCGATGGCCGAGACCCCGGCCGTCATGCCCCAGTTGCACATGCCGCTGCAGTCGGGCTCCGACCGCATCCTCAAGGCGATGCGCCGCTCGTACCGCAGCGAGAAGTTCCTCGGCATCCTGGATCGGGTGCGCGAGCGCATCCCGAACGCCGCGATCACCACCGACATCATCGTCGGCTTCCCCGGTGAGACCGAGGAGGACTTCCAAGAGACGCTTCGCGTCGTCGAGGCCTCGCGTTTCTCGAGCGCCTTCACGTTCCAGTACTCGATCCGCGAGGGGACTCCCGCGGCGACGATGGCCGACCAGGTGCCCAAGGCCGTCGTGCAGGAGCGCTACGAGCGACTGACCGCTCTGCAGGATCGGATTGCGGCGGAAGAGAACCAGAAGCAGCTCGGTCGCACACTCGAGGTGCTCGTCTCCGCGGGCGAGGGCAAGAAGGACGCCGAGACGCACCGCCTCACCGGTCGCGCCGAAGACAACCGTCTCGTCCACTTCGAGCTGCCGAAGGGTTCGCCTGTCCCGCGTCCCGGCGATGTCGTCTCGGTGACGGTCACCCACGCGGCTCCCTTCCACCTGCTCGCCGACGCACCCGACGGGGCTCCGCTGCGCATCCGCCGCACCCGCGCGGGCGACGCGTGGGACCGTTCGCAGGCGGAGTCGTGCGGCGTGCCCGCTCCGGCGGGCGAGTCCGGTGCTCCGCGCGCGGTCTCTCTCGGCCTGCCCACCCTGCGCGTCGGCGTGTGACCGGCCCGGCCCTCTGGGCCGTCGTCGGCGCCACCGGCACCGGCAAGACGGGTCTGTCGCTCGACCTCGCCGAAGCCTTGTCCGCACGGGGCCGGCCCGCCGAGATCGTCAACGCCGACGCCATGCAGCTGTACCGCGGCATGGACATCGGGACGGCCAAGCTTCCCGAGGGTGAGCGGCGCGGCATCCCGCACCATCTCTTCGACGCGCTCGCGGTGACCGACGAGGCCGCGGTGGCCTGGTATCAGGATGCCGCGCGCGCGGCGATCCGCGAGATCAACGGTCGCGGCGCCGACGCGATCCTCGTCGGCGGGTCGGGGCTGTACGTTTCGAGCGTGCTGTGGGACTTCCGCTTCCCGCCGCGCGACGAGGCTCTGCGCGCCGCGCTCGAGCGCGAGCTCGACGAGCGCGGACCGGGTGCGCTCTACGCGCGCCTGCGGGAAGAGGATCCGGATGCCGCTGAGCGCATCGATCCCCGCAACGGGCGTCGCGTCGTGCGCGCGCTCGAGGTCTTGGCGCAGGGCGGTGAGACGCACGGCGGTGCTCTTCCCGAGGCGCCGGAGCTCTGGCATCCGCGGACTCGGATCATCGCCACCGCGATCGAGCGAGCCGAGCTCGTCGCCCTCCTCGACGCCCGCGTGGAGGGGATGTGGGCAGCCGGTCTCGTCGCCGAGGTCGAGGCCCTGATCCCGGCCGGGCTCGAGCGCGGCGTCACCGCCGGTCGCGCGATCGGGTACGCGCAGGCGTTGCAGCAGATCCGCGGAGAGGTCACCCGCGACGAGGCGATCGCTGAGACCCAGGCACTCACGCGCCGCTACGCGCGCCGCCAGGTGTCGTGGTTCCGGCGCTACGCCGAGGCCGAGTGGGTCGACGCGCGGACGGTGGATGCCGGCATCCTGGCATCCCGATCGGAGGAATGCCCGTGACGGTCGACATCCGCGCCTTCGCGCTCGACGACGAAGACGCCGTCGTCGCCCTCTGGGAGGAGGCGGGCCTCACGCGCCCGTGGAACGACCCGCGCGCCGATATTCAGCGCAAGCTCACCGTGCAGCCGGAGCTGTTCCTCGTCGCGGTCCAGGGGGAGCGGGTGGTCGGCAGCGTGATGGCGGGCTACGACGGCCACCGCGGCTGGCTGTACTACCTCGCGACCGCCGCCTCGCACCGCGGGCAGGGGATCGGGCGTCGCCTGGTGGCGGAGGCCGAACGCCTGCTCGAGGCGATGGGCTGCCCCAAGGTGCAGCTCATGGTGCGTCCCGACAACACCGGCGCTCGGGGTTTCTACGACGAGCTCGGGTACGAGCCCTTCGTCACGTGGGCGACCGGCCGTCGGCTCATCGTCGACGGGCCCGGGGGCCCTTCGTCCTCGGCCTGAGCGGGGTCGTCAGTCGCGGATGCACTCGCACGCGAGTCTCGCTGCCACCCGACCGTAGACTCGACGCATGGCGACTCTCCCGTTCACCAAGGGCCACGGAACCGGCAACGACTTCGTGGTGATCGCCGACCCCGACGGCGAGCTCGACCTCTCCGACGCGCAGATCTCCGCCCTGTGCGACCGTCACTTCGGCATCGGCGCCGACGGCCTACTGCGCGTGGTGCGCTCGCGCGCCATCGACGAGGGGGCGGATGCCGCGGCATCCGGGGCCGAGTGGTTCATGGACTACCGCAACGCCGACGGTTCGAAGGCCGAGATGTGCGGCAACGGAACGCGGGTCTTCGCGCGCTACCTGAGCGACACCGGACTCGCCTCGCTCGAGGGAGGACTGCGCATCGGCACGCGCGCGGGCATCAAGACGCTGACACGCAGCGATCGCGGCTACGAGGTCGATCTGGGCCAATTCGCGATCGAGCCCGGCGAGACGCTGGTTCGCGCGAAGGGCCTGCCGGTCGCACGCCCCGGCGTCGGCGTCGACGTGGGCAACCCGCACGTCGTGGTCGCGCTGTCGTCCGACGCCGAACTCGAGGGTCTCGATCTCGCCTATCAGCCGGTCCTCGACCCGTCGCCGCGTCACGGCGCGAACGTCGAGTTCGTCGTCCCCGCCGACCCGCTCGTGCGCGACGGCGTCGGTGCGATCCGCCTGCGCGTGTTCGAACGCGGGGTGGGCGAGACGCTGAGTTGCGGGACCGGAGTGGCGGCAGCGGCCCTGGCCGTCCGTCACTGGGCGGGATCCGCCGCACCGGACTGGTGGGTCGTCGACACCCCGGGCGGCACGCTCGGCGTGCGCGTCGCCGATGGCCGGGTCCACCTGTCGGGCCCTGCCTCGCTGGTGTTCACCGGCGAGGTCGCACTCGCCTGACGAGGGCGCACAGCGGGGTCGGCGAGGTCCGACCGTCGGTTGCCGCCGGCGGACCGGGGTAGGCACTCATCACCGGACCGCGATCAGCACCCACACGAGCGTGCGATCTCGCGTCGAGCTCGCGATGCCGGCATCCGCAGTCCCCGTGCCGGGCGCGTCTCAGGGGACGACGTCGATCAGCTCGCTCGGCGGCGAGCCGTGCTTGCGGACCCGCAGCACGCGGAACCCCCGACCGGTGGCCGCTCGCTGCACGCTGTACCCCTCGGGGAACGTGGCGGCGAGCCAGCGCTGCAGCGAGTCCGAACCGAGGTTGCGCTGGACGACGAACCACCCGTCGCTGCGTTCCGACAGGCGGGGGATCCAGTGCTGCAGCATGCCGTGCAGCTCGGACTTGCCGACGCGGATGGGCGGGTTCGAGCGGATGGTGCGGAAGGTCACGTCCTCGGGAACATCCTCCGGACGCACGGCGTTGATGTTGGTGAGGCCGAGGGACTCCGCGTTCCGCCTCACGAGATCGAGAGCACGCTCGTTGATGTCGACCGCCCACACGGTCGCGTGCGGTGACGCGAGCGCCAGCGACAGCGAGATCGGACCCCACCCGCACCCCAGGTCGAGGAAGTTCCCACCGGCGGGAGGGGGCGGGGTGTTCGCGAGCAGCACCGAGGTGCCGGCATCCACGTGGTCGGGACTGAAAACGCCGCCGGCCGTGACCACCTCGAGCTCGCGACCGGCCAGCGTCACGCGAAGGTGGCGGAGCTGCTCGGGACTCGACGGCGACGCGCTGAAGTAGTGCTCGCTCCCCATCACGTCAGGATATCGGACCGGCCCCCTGGGTGCTGGGCCGGATACAGTGCCAGAACACGCGGAAACTGCCGCGACGGAAGGAACACATGACCGAACAGACCACACCCCCGAGCACGGACGCGTCTCCGGTGGATCCGGTGGACCGCGTGCTCTCGCGCGCCGAAGCGCACCGCGGGGTCCGGGTCTTCGGTGCGGCACAGGCTCTGCAGGACGCCACGACCGCGTACGGCGGCGACGCCGACGGAGATCAGTGGGACCGCGAAGAACGTGCGGCGCTGCGCCGCGTCGCGGGCCTGTCCACCGAGCTCGAGGACGTCACCGAGGTCGAGTACAGACAGTTGCGCCTCGAGAACGTCGTCCTCGTCGGCGTACACCCGCAGGGGGAGCAGGCGGATGCCGAGAACTCGCTGCGCGAGCTGTCGGCCCTTGCCGAGACGGCCGGTGCCGTCGTGCTCGACGGCGTGCTGCAGCGGCGCCCGCACCCCGACCCCGCGACCTACGTCGGTCGCGGCAAGGCCGCCGAGCTGCGCGACATCGTCGCTGCCGTCGGCGCCGACACGGTCATCGCCGACACTGAACTCGCTCCCAGCCAGCGCCGTGCGCTGGAGGACGTCGTCAAGGTCAAGGTGATCGACCGGACCACGGTGATCCTCGACATCTTCAGCCAGCACGCCAAGAGCCGCGAGGGCAAGGCGCAGGTCGAACTCGCGCAGCTCGAATACCTCCTCCCGCGTCTGCGCGGGTGGGGTGACTCGATGTCGCGTCAGGCCGGTGGCCAGGTCGGTGCCGGCGGTGCCGGTATGGGCTCGCGCGGTCCCGGTGAGACGAAGATCGAGCTCGACCGTCGTCGCATCCGCACCAAGATGGCGCTGTTGCGCAAGCAGCTGCGCGATTTCGCCCCCGCCCGTGAGGCGAAGCGGGCCGAACGCAAACGTCACACGATCCCCTCGGTCGCGATCGCGGGGTACACGAACGCCGGCAAGTCGAGTCTGCTGAATCGCCTCACGAGCGCGGGAGTGCTCGTCGAGAACGCGCTCTTCGCGACCCTGGATGCCACGGTCCGCCGCTCCGAGACCAGTGACGGCCGCGTCTACACGCTGACCGACACCGTCGGCTTCGTGCGGAACCTTCCGCACCAGCTGGTCGAGGCGTTCCGGTCGACGCTCGAGGAGGTCGGCGACGCCGACGTCATCCTGCACGTCGTCGACGCCTCGCACCCCGATCCGGCCGCGCAGCTCATGACGGTGCGCGACGTGATGGGCGACGTCGATGCGAACTTCGGTCAGGAGATCGTCGTCTTCAACAAGGCCGACCTCGTCGGCGAAGACGACCGCCTCGTACTGCGGGGTCTCGCCCCCAACGCGAAGTTCGTGTCGTCCCGTACGGGCGAGGGCATCGACGAGCTGCGTGCAGCGATCGAGGACGCACTGCCCCTGCCGGCCGTCGAGGTGCAGGCCGTCGTCCCGTACGACCGCGGCGACCTCGTGTCGGCCGTGCACGAGAGCGGGCTCATCGTCGCGCAGGAGCACCGCGAGAGCGGGACGTTCCTGCACGCGCACGTGGGCGCTCGTCTCGCGGCCGAGCTCGCACCGTTCGGAGCCTGAAACCCTCGTGAGGGCCCCGTCGACCTGCCGGTCGGTGGGGCCCTCACGAGATTTGGCGGTCAGCCCTTCTCGCCCTCGAGCGCGAGCGGAGGGATGCCGGGGGTGTCGAATCCGAAGACCGCGCCGAGGAAGCCGAGTTCACGTTGGAGTGAGTCGATCACCGTCTCGGACCGTCGGAACCCGTGGCCCTCGCCCTCGTAGAGCACGTAGGCGTGGGGCACGCCGTGCGCGGCCAGGGCGTCGCGGATCGCCTCGGCCTGCGACGGCGGGACCACGCGGTCCTCGGAGCCCTGGAGGATGAGCAGGGGCACGCGGAAGAGATCGGGGCGGCCCAGGGGCGAGCGCTCGATGTACACCGGCTCGGCCTCGGGGAGCGGTCCGATGAGTCCGTCGAGGTAGCGGGCCTCGAAGTCATGGGTGTCCTCGGCGAGGGCGCGGGCGTCTCCGACGCCGTAGCGCGAGATGCCCGCCGAGAACACGTCGGTACGCGTCACCGCGGCCAGGACGGTCCAGCCGCCCGCCGAGCCCCCCGCGATGGCGAGGCGTTCATGATCGGCCAGGCCCGCATCGGCCAGAGCGGATGCCGCGGCCGCGACGTCGTCGACGTCGACGACACCCCACTGCCCCTTCAGTCGATCGCGGTAGGCGCGGCCGTATCCCGTGGACCCGCCGTAGTTGACGTCGAGCACGCCGATGCCTCGACTGGTGAAGAAGGCGGTCTTCGCGGAGGGGGCGGGACCCACGTGCGAGGTCGGTCCGCCGTGCACGAGGACCACGTAGGGCGGGCGCTCGCCCGCGACCGGGGTGACGTCGGGGTTGGTGGGGGCGTACGCGAAGGCGTGCACCGGCCCGTGCGGGCCGTCGGTGGACAGGGCGCGGGCTGCCGGCATCCATTCGTCTCCCCACGAGCCGGCGCCGCCCGTGACGAGCTCGACCGCGCCGGATTCGAGGTCGACGAGCCACAGGCCCGCGCGTCCGCCCGCATCGGACCCCGAGACGAGGGCGCGTGTGCCGCGGACGTCGTCGATCGCGGCTCCCGCGACGACGGGGACGTCGACCGGGCGCACGCCGCTCGGGGCGATCTCGACGACCTCGTCGGAGCCGTTCGTGCGGACCGCGATGACGCGACCGTCGGCGGCGGCCCCGAACCACCGCGTGCCGAGGACCCAGAGACCTCCGCCGGTGTCGGCGTCGGCGGGGGCGAGGGGGTGGGCGTCTCCGCCGAGAGGCCGGTGGAAGAGGTTCCAGCGACCGTCGGGGTCGTCGGCGTAGAGCAGCTCGTCGTCGGCGATCCAGACGGGTTGCAGGGGCGCACGGTGCTCGCCGCCGGCGATGTCGAGAACGGAGCCCGTCTCGAGGTCGGCCACGCGGAGGATCGTGGCGTCCCAGGGCATGTCGGGGTGGTTCCACGCGACCCACGCCAGGCGGCGGCCGTCGGAGGAGAGGGCGGGCTGCGCCAGGAAGTCGCTTCCCTCGGCGAGCACCTCGACCGGCCCCTCGAGCGGGATGCGCACGATCGCGCGGAGGGGCACGCGGGCGGAGCCGTGGGTCTCGCGGATGGCGAGGAGGACGCCGTGCTCCCACCTCAGGCCGCCGTGACGGACGGCGTCGTCGGCGGGAGTGAGGGGGCGCGCGGTCTCGCCCGGGCGGAGCGCGTACACGCGCTGGTCACTCTTCTCGACGTAGTACAGCTCGCCGTCGTCGGACGCCGTCCAGGCGCTTCCGCCGTACTCATGGACGGCCGAACGGGCGTTGGCGGGGGCAGGGAGCACCGTCTCGACCGAGCCGTCCGTGCGGCGACGCTTCACCGCGACGCGACCCGCCTCGTGCGGGACGGATTCGCCCCACCAGATCTCGTCGCCCACGAGTCGGGCCCCGTCGACGCGCGGCGATGACTGCGCGACGGACTCGGGCGTGATCGGGGAGGGCCAGGAACCGTAGGGGAGGGTGTCAGCCATGACTCCACCCTAGGCAGGGCCTCCGACATCCGCCCGGGTGCGCGGTCGTCGCGGCTTTTACGACGGAACGGAAGAGGCCGGATGCCACCCCTCGGTGGACATCCGGCCTCGAGCCGTGCGCGTCAGACGGTGCGCAGCACCGCGACGACGCGACCGAGGACGACGGCCTCGTCGCCGAGGATCGGCTCGAACGCGCTGTTGCGGGGGAGCAGCCAGGTGTGACCGTCACGGCGTCGGAACGTCTTCACCGTCGCCTCGCCGTCGAGCATCGCGGCGACGATCTCGCCGTTCTCGGCGGTCGCCTGAGAACGGATGACGACCCAGTCACCGTCGCAGATCGCCGCGTCGATCATCGACTCGCCCGACACTTTGAGCATGAACAGGTCGCCCTTGCCCACGAGCTGACGGGGGAGGGGGAAGATCTCCTCCACCTGCTGATCGGCGGTGATCGGCACTCCGGCAGCGATGCGACCCACCAGCGGCACCAGAGCGGCGTCGCCCAGGGCGGGGGCGGCGTCGGCGGGGTTCTCGGCGGCGGCGCCGGGCAGGTCGATGAGGACCTCCATCGCACGCGTCTTGCCCGGGTCGCGACGCAGGTAGCCGCTGAGCTCCAGCTGGTTCAGTTGATGCGTGACGCTCGAGAGCGACTTGAGTCCGACCGCGTCGCCGATCTCGCGCATGCTCGGCGGGTAGCCGTGCCGGGCGATCGAACGCTGGATCACTTCGAGGATCGCCAGCTGCTTGTCGCTGAGATTCTTCCGCCGCCGGGTCTGCGTCCGCTCGCGTCCGGCGGCGGTCGTCGCGTCGGTCATCTGTGCTCCCCTCGCGCCGCGGAAATCACGGCGGAAATTCGAATGTCGGAGGTTGGTGATGAGGTCTCCGTGTCGAAACCGTATCCGGTCGACGACCCGAATGACACGGAGCCTCGCGCGTGTCGCGTTCGATTCGTCTCCGATACACGAGGTGTTGACACTCGAACAGGTTCGAAGATAGATTCGGAATACAGATTCGCACCACCGCCCCCCGGCCGAGGGCGGGGTGCGAATCTCTCCCCACCAAGGAGCACATCATGAGCAGCATCGCCCTCACCGCCCCGTCCACCCGCCTGCGCATCACCGCGCGCGGTCGTCGCGTCGTGGCGTTCCTCGTCTCCCTCCCCATCGTCGCCGTACTCGCCGTGGCGATCGTCGGCGGCGGATCCGCACTCGCCTCCGGCGACGCGGGCGCTCCCGCCGGCTCGTTCACCGAGATCACCGTCATGAGCGGCGAGACCCTCTGGTCCATCGCCGAAGACGTCGCGCCGTCCGCCGACCCGCGTGATGTCGTCGCCGAGATCACGCGTCTCAACGCCCTGCCCGGCGGCTCGGTCTCGGCGGGACAGCGCATCGCGATCCCCGCCGAGTACGCTCCCGCGGCCTGAGCGCAGACCTCCCGCTCGCGCGCCTCGACCTTCCTCGACGCCTACGATGGGTGAGGTGACCGTACGCCTCGACGACCTTCCTCTTCGCGACGATCTGCGGGGCATGACCCCGTACGGAGCTCCCCAGGCAGCACTGCCCGTGGCACTCAACGTGAACGAGAACACGCATCCCGTTCCGCCCGAGGTCGCAGACGACATTCTGGATGCCGTCGCCCGGGCGCTCCGCGACGTCAACCGCTACCCGGACCGGGAGTTCACCGGTCTGCGCGAGGCCTTCGCCGGCTACCTCGGCCACGGCCTCAACCCCGACCAGATCTGGGCGGCGAACGGCTCGAACGAGGTCCTTCAGCACATCCTGCAGGCGTTCGGCGGTCCCGGCCGGACGGCGATGGGCTTCGCGCCCACGTATTCGATGTACCCGATCCTCACGCGGGCCACGGGGGCCCGCTGGATCGCGGGTGAGAGAGAGCACGACTTCTCGCTGTCTCCCGAGTCGGCGGCCGCGCAGGTGCGCGAACAGCGACCCAACATCGTGTTCCTCTGCGCCCCGAACAACCCCACCGGCACTCCGCTGTGCCTCGATGTCGTCGAAGCGGTCTACGACGCCACGGACGGAATCGTGATCGTCGACGAGGCTTACGAGGAGTTCGCTCCGCGGGACGAGCCCTCGGCCGTCTCGCTGCTGCCCGACCGCCCTCGTCTGGTCGTCTCGCGCACGATGAGCAAGGCCTTCGCCTTCGCCGGTGCCCGCGTCGGCTATCTCGCGGCCGATCCCGCGCTGGTCGACGCTCTGCGTCTTGTGCGCTTGCCCTACCACTTGAGCGCTCTCACCCAGGCGGCCGCCACCGCCGCGCTGAGCCACGCCGAGACGATGCTGTCGATGGTCGACGAGATCGTCGCTCAGCGTGACCGGATCTCGGCGACGGTGTCGGCGCTGGGGTACACGGCGCACGAGTCGTGGACCAATTTCGTGCTGTTCGGGGGCGTCGAAGACCCGGCTGCGACGTGGAAGGCGCTCTACGACCGCGGCGTCCTCATCCGCGACGTCGGCATCGCCCACCACCTGCGCGTGACCGCGGGCACGGCCGACGAGACCACCGCGTTCCTCGACGCGCTGGCCTCGGTAGGATCGCGATCATGACCGGCCCCGCCTCGCCCCGCACCGCATCGATCACGCGAGAGACGAGCGAGTCCCGCGTCGAACTCGAGCTCGACCTCGACGGCCGCGGCGTGAGCGACATCTCGACGAGCGTGCCATTCTTCGACCACATGCTCACCGCGTTCGCGAAGCACTCGCTGACCGACCTGCGGGTCCGCTCCACGGGTGACACGCACATCGACGCCCACCACACGGTCGAGGACACCTCGATCGTGCTCGGGCGGGCCATTCGTCAGGCGCTCGGCGACAAGTCCGGCATCGCCCGTTACGGAGACGCGCTCGTGCCGCTCGACGAGGCCCTCGCGCAGGCCGTGGTCGACATCAGCGGCCGTCCCTACCTCGTGCACACCGGCGAGCCCGCGGGCTTCGAGCACCACCTCATCGGCGGTCACTTCACCGGTTCGCTCGTGCGTCACTCGTTCGAGGCGATCTCGATCCACGCCGGCCTCACGGTTCACGTGCGCGTCCTGGGCGGACGCGACCCCCACCACATCGCGGAGGCCGAGTACAAGGCGCTCGCCCGCGCGTTCCGACAGGCGAAGGCCCTCGACCCGCTGGTCGACGGGATTCCGAGCACCAAGGGCGCGCTGTGACGCGGAAACCCGTCGTCGCGGTCTTCGACTACGGCTCGGGCAACGTCCACTCCGCCGTCAAGGCGCTCGTCGAGGCCGGCGCCGATGCGCGCCTCACCTCCGACCGCGGTCTGCTTCTCGACGCCGACGGGCTGCTGGTCCCCGGTGTCGGGGCGTTCGGCGCGGTCATGGGGGCTCTGAACGACAGCCGTGGCGGCGAGATCATCGACCGTCGTCTGGCGGGCGGTCGGCCGGTGCTCGGCATCTGCGTGGGCATGCAGGTCATGTTCGAGCGCGGCATCGAGCGTGGCACCGACACCACGGGTCTGGGGGAGTGGCCCGGAACCGTCGCCGAACTCGAGGCACCGGTTCTGCCGCACATGGGCTGGAACACGGTGAGCGCGGGGGAGGGATCTCGCCTGTTCGACGGCATCGAGAACGAGCGCTTCTACTTCGTGCACTCGTACGCGGCGCAGGACTGGTCGCTCGAGGTGACTCCGCCGTTCCCGCAGCCATCGGTCACGTGGTGCACCTACGGCTCGCCGTTCATCGCCGCGGTCGAGAACGGGCCGCTCTCGGCCACCCAGTTCCACCCGGAGAAGTCGGGCGAAGCCGGCATCCGGCTCCTGTCCAATTGGATCGACGGCCTGCGCACGACTACTGTGTGACCTCGTGCCCCGGCTCGGCGAGATGCGCCGAAGGGTGCGAGGAGCCATGAACGATTTCGCGTCCACGCCCGAACTTGTGCTGCTTCCCGCGGTCGACGTCGCCGACGGCAAGGCCGTCCGTCTGACCCAGGGTGAGGCCGGTACCGAGACCAGCTACGGCGACCCCGTCGACGCCGCCGCCGATTTCGCCCGCCAGGGCGCTCAGTGGATCCATCTCGTGGACCTCGACGCGGCCTTCGGGCGCGGCAGCAACGCGAGCGTCATGCGCAAGGTCATCAAGCAGGTCAAGGGCGTGCAGGTCGAGCTCTCGGGCGGCATCCGCGACGATCGTTCGCTCGAGGCCGCCCTCGAGAGCGGCGCGAGCCGCATCAACCTCGGCACCGCCGCCCTCGAGAACCCCGAGTGGGCCGCCGACGTCATCAACCGCTACGGCGAGGCGATCGCGGTGGGCCTCGACGTGCGGGGAACGACCCTCGCGGCCCGCGGGTGGACCCGCGAGGGCGGCGACCTGTGGACCGTGCTCGACCGACTCGAGGACGCCGGCTGCAGCCGCTACGTCGTCACCGACGTCACCAAAGACGGCACGCTCCGCGGCCCCAACATCGAGCTGCTCCGCGAGATGACGCAGCGCACCCCCAAGCCGATCGTCGCTTCGGGCGGCGTCTCGAGCCTCGACGACATCGCGGCTCTGCGCGACCTCGTTCCGCTGGGTGTCGAGGGCGCGATCGTCGGCAAAGCGCTCTACGCGGGCCAGTTCACCCTGGCCGAGGCGCTGGATGTCGCCGGACACTGACGGTCCGCACGACCACGCCCCTGGAGCCCACGCGGATTCGGCGGGGGTTCCGTGGGAGGGCCGCAGCTTCCAGGCGAACCCGCATTCGGGTGACGACGGTTCGGCCGACCCCGCGCTGCTGGCCGCGCTCCTGGCGTTCCGCGCGGGCGAGGGGGACGCCCGCGCCATCGTCGACGCCTATCGCGATGCGCGTCTGCTGATCCCGCTGGTCGCCGACAAGGGCGACCACGGCGTCGGAGCGCACGGCCTCGAGGTCGACAAGACCCAGGAGTTGTCGATCGTGACGGTCGCCGCCCCCGACGGCCGCAAGGTGCTCCCGGTCTTCACGTCGGTGACGGCGCTGCAGACGTGGGATGCCGCCGCACGACCGGTGCCGGCCGACGGGCGGCGCACGGCACTGGCGGCGGCCTCGGACGACACCGAGCTCATCGTCATCGACCCTGCGTCCGAGACGGAGTTCGTGATCCGCCGCCCCGCCGTGTGGGCGATCGCGCAGGGCGAGACGTGGGAGCCCGCCCACACGTCGCCGTCGATCTTCACCGGCCTGCAGGAGAGCATCGCCGGAGAGCTGGCGGTCCTCGATCTCGCCGTCGAGTCGGGCGACCCCACCGGTCGTCTGCGCGGACCCGAGCTCGTCGTGCACCTGCAGCTCATGTCGGGCCTCGAGCAGGAGGAATTGGATGCCACGCTGGCGCGCCTCGCCCGGCGCTGGTCGGCGGACGATCGCATCGCCGTCCTCGTGGACTCCCTGACGGTCAAGCTCCACCGCAGCACGGAGGCCTGATCGCGGCGCCGTCACCAGAACAGCACGGCGCGTCGAGAACAGGCCGACCCGCCCGCCAAGCGCCTGTTCTCACGGCGTCCCCTGTCCTCATGCCGAATGGGCCCCGCTCATACCCCCACGGGTGTCACGGAGGATGTGCCCTGCGGCGGGAGGGGGCATTCCGGAGCCCGGGACCACCCCAGAACGACAGAACTACGTGACGGGACCCGTCCACTTCTCGCCCGGCCCCTTACCGATCGGGTCCTGAATCGTCGACGCCTCGCGGAAGGCCAGCTGCAGCGACCGCAGGCCGTCGCGCAGGGAACGCGCGTGCATGTCGCTGATCTCCGGCGCTCCGGCGGTGATGAGTCCGGCGAGGGCGTTGATGAGCTTGCGGGCCTCGTCGAGGTCGAGCTGCTGGCCGGGGTCGTCGGCGAGTCCGGTCTTCACGGCGGCGGCGCTCATGAGGTGGACGGCCGCGGTGGTGATGACTTCGACGGCGGGGACATCGGCAATGTCGCGGGTGGCGGAGGACGCGGCGCGCTCCTGTTCCTCCCAGCGGGCGAGGCGCTCGTCCTCGGCTCCGTGGCGGTGTGCGCCCTGGTCGTCGGCGGGCTGGTCGGAGGGGATCGTGTCCACGTGAATCTCTCTGCTAGACTATGGCGGGCTTCGGAGTGTTTCACTCCGTACGAAAGAGGATCACATCCCACCCGCGCTTGCCGCTCCAGGCTACCGGGTTCCCGCACTCCGCTCCGTTTCGCACGGGGTTGCCTGGGTGCAGAAGCCGGTGCCGAAAGCACCGTGCCGGGTGGCGTGTCTCCTCTTCGCCCGCGATTCCGACGGATCGCGGCGGCCACCATCCGTATGAAAGAGGAGTTCCGCATCAGCGATCCCCGCACCAACGAGCGCATCCGAGTCCCGGAGGTCCGTCTCGTCGGACCCAACGGCGAGCAGGTCGGCATCGTCCGAATCGAAGCTGCGCTGCGCCTGGCCCAGGAAGCGGACCTCGACTTGGTCGAGGTCGCGCCGAGCTCGAAGCCGCCCGTGGTCAAGATCATGGATTACGGCAAGTTCAAGTACGAGGCCGCTCAGAAGGCCAAAGAGACGCGTCGTAACCAGGCGAACACCGTCCTCAAAGAGGTCCGGTTCCGTCTGAAGATCGAGGCTCACGACTACATCACCAAGCTCAAGCGCGCCGAGGGGCTCCTGCAGGCGGGCGACAAGGTGAAGGCCATGATCCTGTTCCGCGGTCGCGAGCAGTCGCGTCCCGAGCAGGGTGTCCGTCTGCTCCGCAAGTTCGCCGAAGACGTCGCCGAGTTCGGCACCGTCGAGTCGAACCCCACGATCGACGGCCGCAACATGGTGATGGTGGTCGCCCCTCACAAGAACAAGTCCGAGGTCAAGACCGAGCAGAACGCGCAGCGCACGGCGAACCGTGAAGCCGCGCGGAGTGCCGCTCGAGGCGAATCGGCACCCACAGACGAAGCTGCCCCGGCGTCCGCCGAGTAAAGCTCCCCGACTCCCGCTCCGCCGGGAACCCCAACGAAGGAAGACAGATGCCGAAGCAGAAGACCCACTCGGGCGCCAAGAAGCGCTTCAAGCTCACCGGTAGCGGCAAGCTCATGAAGCAGCAGGCCGGCATGCGCCACAACCTCGAGGGCAAGGCCTCCAAGCGCACCCGTCGCCTGAACCAGGAGCAGGTCCTGGCCAAGGGTGACTCCAAGGTCGCCAAGAAGCTCCTCGGCCTCTGAGCGCCGACGCACGTTAGGAAGAATGAGAAATGGCTAGAGTCAAGCGGGCAGTAAACGCCCACAAGAAGCGTCGCGTCATCCTGGAGCGCGCGTCCGGTTACCGCGGTCAGCGTTCGCGCCTGTACCGCAAGGCCAAGGAGCAGGTCACCCACTCCCTGGTCTACGCGTACCGTGACCGTCGCAAGCGCAAGGGCGACTTCCGTCGTCTGTGGATCCAGCGCATCAACGCCGCGTCGCGCGCCAACGGCATGACGTACAACCGCTTCATCCAGGGTCTCGGCCTCGCGGGTGTGCAGGTGGACCGTCGCATGCTCGCCGAGCTCGCCGTGAACGAGCCCGCCGTGTTCGCGTCGCTCGTCGCGACCGCGAAGGCTGCGCTGCCCACCGACGTCAACGCGGCGAAGACCGCGTAAGACACGTCTTCCGAAACGGGCGTCCTCCCCGGAGGGCGCCCGTTTCGTCGTTCCCGCGGGTCGTTCGCGCGGCGTCCCGGGATGCATTCCTCCGGGGCCATACACTGGGGACGTGCTCGAGAACCCCCGTTCGCCGCGGGTGCGCGCCGTGGCCAAGCTCAGTAAGCGCGCCGCCCGCCAAGAGACAGGTCTGTTCCTGCTCGAGGGTCCGCAGGCCGCTCGCGAGGCGCTCGCGTGGGCGCCCGAGACCGTGCTGGAGGTCTACGCGACCCCGTCCGCCCTCGAGAAGCACACGGATGTGCGTGACGCTGCGGAGCAGGCGGGTGTCGATCTGCAGATCACCACCGAGGCGGTGCTCGACGCCATGGCCGATACCGTGACGCCCCAGGGCATCGTGGCGGTGGCCCGTCAATCGCCCACCGCGTTGAAGGACATCCTGGCGGGGGAGCCGCGCCTCATCGCGATCTGCGAAGAGGTGCGCGATCCCGGCAACCTGGGCACGATCATCAGGGCCGCGGATGCGGCGGGTGCCGACGCCGTGATCCTGACCGGCCGGACCGTGGACCCGTACAACCCGAAGGTCGTGCGCTCCACCACCGGCTCGCTCTTCCACCTGCCGGTCGCGGTCGATCTCGAGCTCGCTGATGTCGTCGCCCGCGCGCACGAGGCGGGCCTGCGCATCGTCGCCGCCGATGTCGAGGGCACCGACTTCCTGGCATCCCGAGAGCTGCTGTCGGAGCCGACGGCCTGGTTGTTCGGCAACGAGGCGCGGGGGCTCGACGAGTCCGCCCTCGCGCAGGCCGACCTCGCTCTGCGCCTGCCGATCTACGGTCGCGCCGAGTCTTTGAACCTGGCCACCGCGGCGAGTGTCTGCCTCTACGAGACGGCTTTCGCGCAGCGCGCGCGCTGACCCCTGCTGTTACAGAACGGTTAAGGCGTGCGCAGGAATGTGGTCGGGCGCCCAGCATCCTCATAGGGTGAAGGCATGGCATCCGTTCCCCCGAAGACCGAGCCCCTGGTCGTCGTCGCCGACGTCCAGAAGCACTATGGGCAGTTCCAGGCTCTGAAAGACATCGACCTCACCGTCGACCGCGGAGAGGTCGTCGTGGTGATCGGCCCGTCGGGTTCCGGCAAGTCGACGCTGTGCCGCACTATCAACCGGCTCGAGACCATCACGAGCGGATCGATCACCATCGACGGCAAGGAGCTTCCCAAAGAGGGGAAGGGCCTGGCCGAACTGCGTGCCGATGTCGGCATGGTGTTCCAGTCGTTCAACCTCTTCGCGCACCTGACGATCCTCGAGAACGTCACGCTCGGGCCCATCAAGGTCCGCAAGATGAAGAAGGCGGATGCCGAGAAAGAGGCGCGCGCGCTTTTGGATCGCGTGGGCGTCGGCCACCAGGCCGACAAGCTCCCCGCCCAGCTCTCGGGCGGACAGCAGCAGCGTGTGGCGATCGCCCGCGCGCTGGCGATGAAGCCCAAGGTCATGCTCTTCGACGAGCCGACCTCGGCTCTCGACCCCGAGATGATCAACGAGGTGCTCGACGTGATGGTCGGCCTCGCCAAGGACGGCATGACGATGATCGTCGTCACGCACGAGATGGGCTTCGCACGCAAGGCCGCGAACCGCGTGGTGTTCATGGCCGACGGGCAGATCGTCGAGCAGGCGACCCCGGAGCAGTTCTTCACGCACCCCGAATCCGATCGCGCGAAGGACTTCCTCTCGAAGCTCATCACGCACTGAGGCTTTCACCTGACGGCGATGAACGAGGAGGTTCTTCCGCCGACCGCATACGCACCGTTCCCCCCGGTCGATCTCGCGCGCCGTCACCGACGACCCTTATCCGCACAGCACACGTAACCAAGGAGATATCACATGCGTAAACCTCGTCTTCTCGCCGGCGCGAGCATCGTCGCCGCCGGCCTGCTGGCCCTGACGGCCTGCAACAGCGGCACCCCGGGCGCGGCACCCGGTTCCGACGGCGGCAGCTCCGACGCTCCCGTCTACGGCGCGGTCGCAACCGGCGTCACGATCGAGAACAGCCCCACCTTCGACAAGATCCAGTCCGCGGGCAAGATCGTCATCGGCGTGAAGGAAGACCAGCCCGGTCTCGGCTACCTCGACCCCGTCACGGGGGAGCGCAAGGGCTTCGACGTCGACACCGCGCGCTGGATCGCCGCGTCGCTCGGCTACGACCCGGCCGACACCTCGAAGGTGGAGTACAAGGCCATCGCCTCGGCGAACCGCGAGCAGGCCATCATCAACGGCGACATCGACTACTACGTCGGCACCTACTCGATCACCGACAAGCGCAAGGACCAGATCTCCTTCGCCGGGCCCTACTTCCTGACCGGTCAGGGCCTGCTGGTCGCTGCCGACAACGACACCATCACCGGCAAGGACTCGCTCACGGCCGAGACCACCGTCTGCTCGGTGACCGGTTCGACGCCGATCCAGCGCATCCGTGAGCAGACTCCCGCCAAGGTCGTCGAGTTCGACACCTACTCGCAGTGCGTCGAGAAGCTGAAGAACGGCGAGGTCGACGCGGTCACGACCGACGAGGCCATCCTGCTCGGCTACGCCGCTCAGGACCCCGACAAGCTCAAGATCGCGGGCGAGCCCTTCAGCGAGGAGCGCTACGGCGTCGGCATCGCCAAGGGCGACACCGCTTTCCAGGAGTTCGTGAACACGATGTTCACCGACGGCGGCTCCACCTGGGAGGCCATCTTCGAGAAGAACCTCGGCGCCTCGGGCGTCAAGGGCGAGCAGCCGGCGGTCGACCCCGTCAGCTGATCACCCGGGTGCGGGCGGCCGCGACGCGCCGCCCGCACCACCCGTAGAGCACGACGAGAGAGAACGGACAGCGTACGGTGAACCAGATTTTCGACTACCCCGACCTGTGGGCGCAGGCGCTCTGGGGAACGGTCGTGCTCTTCGTGGGCGGCGGCCTGATCGCGCTCGCACTCGGCTTCATCGTCGCGGCCATGCGCGTATCGCCCGTGCCCATCGCCCGGGCGGTCGGTGCGGTGTACGTCAACTGGATCCGGAACACGCCCCTCACGCTGGTGCTGTTCTTCTTCGCGTTCTGCGTCCCCCTGCTGATCGATGTCCCGCGCGGAAGCTTCCTGACGCTCGCCGTGTGCGGTCTCGGCATCTACACGGCGACCTACGTGGCCGAGACGCTGCGCTCCGGCATCAACACCGTGCCCGTCGGTCAGGCGGAGGCCGCACGCGCCCTCGGCCTCGGCTTCGGCCAGGTGATGACGCTCGTGGTCCTACCCCAGGCGACCCGTTCGGTCATCCCGCCGATGATGAGCGTCTTCATCGCCCTGCTCAAGAACACCACCGTGGCGGCCGGTTTCTCGGTGGTGAACCTCGGCAACATCCGCGCCACGATGAGCGAGAACGGCGAGAACCAGCTCGTCACCATCCTGTTGGTGATGGCGGTCTTCGTCATCCTGGTGCTGCTGCTCGCGGCCCTGCAGAACGCGGCCGAGAAGAAGTGGAAGGTCGTCCGATGAGCTCCTCCGTCCTCTATGACGTTCCGGGTCCGCGCGCGCAGGTGCGCAACCGCATCCTCGGCGTCATCACCCTCCTCGTCGTCGCCGCCGTCATCGGCTTCGTCGTTTGGCGTTTCATCGACACCGGGCAGTTCTCGGCGGCGAAGTGGAACGTCTTCACGTACACCGCGATCTGGGAGCGATTCGGGCAGGCGACCCTGGCCACTCTCGCGGCCTTCGCCGTCGCCGCCGTCGGTGCGCTCGTGCTGGGCTTCGTCCTCGCGATCGGGCGCATGTCCGACCACCGGTGGGTGCGTCTCCCCGTCGGCTGGGTCGTCGAGATCCTCCGCGCCGTCCCCGTCCTCGTCTTCATGCTGCTGCTGTACTACGGGCTCCCCGTCATCGGCATCCGCATGTCGTCGTACTGGGCCGTCGTCATCGCGTTGATCCTCTACAACGGCTCCGTGCTGTCCGAGGTCATCCGCGCCGGCGTCGAGGCGCTGCCCCGCGGCCAGAGCGAGGCAGGCTACGCGGTGGGTCTGCGCAAGGCCGGCGTGATGCGCCTCATCCTGCTTCCGCAGGCCATCCGCGCCATGCTCCCGGTGATCATCGCCCAGCTCGTGGTGACGCTGAAGGACACCGCCCTCGGCTTCATCATCACCTATCCCGAACTGCTGTACTTCGCGCGTCTGCTCGGCTCGAACGGCGAGTACGGATCACCGCTGATCCCCGCGGCCATGATCGCCAGCGTCATCTACGTCGCGATGTGTCTCGCGCTGTCGTTCGCCGCGCACCGCGTCGAGGTCGGCCTGCGCCGCTCGCCGAAGGCCGGGGGCGTCGCTCCCGCGGAGCCGGCGGGCCAGACCGGCACCGACACCGAGCTGATCGTCGCCCAGCGCGGCCTCGGCAAGTACGACGCGGGTAGCGGCGGCGGAATCTGAGTCATCGGTCCGACGGGCGGGGGAGTGTCCCCGCCCGTCGGTAGACTCTCATCTCGTGTCCGACGCACCCGAGATCACCCCTGAGGCCGTCGCCTCCGCGGTCGATGAGGCCCTTGCCGCCATCGCCGCCGCCGCGACCACGGCCGAGCTCAAGTCCGCCCGTTCCGCCCACACGGGGGAGCAGTCCTCCCTCGCCCAGCTGAACGCCCAGATGCGCAACGTCGCCCCCGACCAGAAGGCCGCCTTCGGCAAGCTCGTCGGACAGGCGCGCGGCCGGGTGAACCAGGCGCTCGCCGCCCGCGAGGGCGAGCTGGCCGCGGCCGAAACCGCGGCGCAGCTCGAGGCCGAACGGGTCGACGTCACGGCGCTGCCGCAGCGTGCGCGCGTCGGGGCACGGCATCCGATCTCGCTCCTGCAGGAGCAGGTGTCCGACATCTTCGTCGGCATGGGCTGGGAGATCGCAGAGGGCCCCGAGCTCGAGCACGAGTGGTTCAACTTCGACGCGCTCAACTTCGACGTGGATCACCCCGCGCGCCAGATGCAGGACACCTTCTTCGTCGACCCGGTCGCGCGTCACCTGGTTCTGCGCACGCACACGAGCCCCGTGCAGGTGCGGTCGATGCTCGAGCGCGAGCTGCCGATCTACGTGCTGTGCCCGGGGCGGGTGTACCGCACCGACGAGTTCGACGCGACGCACCTGCCGGTGTTCACCCAGTTCGAGGGCCTGGTCATCGACAAGAACATCACGATGGCGCACCTCAAGGGCACGCTCGACCACGCTGCGCGCGTGCTGTTCGGCCCCGAGGCCAAGACGCGCTTCCGCGCCAACTTCTTCCCCTTCACCGAGCCGAGCGCCGAGCTCGACCTGTGGCACCCCACCTTCAAGGGCGGGGCGCGCTGGATCGAGTGGGGCGGCTGCGGAATGGTGAACCCCAACGTGCTGCGGGCCGCGGGCATCGACCCCGAGGAGTACTCGGGCTTCGCCTTCGGCATGGGCATCGAGCGCACGCTCATGTTCCGCAGCGACGTGCAAGACATGCGCGACATGGCCGAGGGCGATGTCCGCTTCAGCGAGCAGTTCGGAATGGTGGTCTGATGCGCGTCCCGCTCTCCTGGTTGCGCGAGTACGTCGACGTGCCCGCAGAGGCCACGCCCGACGACGTCCTCGCCGCCCTCGTCTCGGTCGGTTTCGAAGAAGAGGACGTGCACCGCTTCGAGCTGTCCGGTCCGATCGTCGTCGGCGAGGTGAAGGAGTTCACCCCCGAGCCCCAGTCCAACGGCAAGACCATCCGCTGGTGCCAGGTCGACGTCGGCGCCGAGAACGGGGGAGTGCGCGGCATCGTCTGCGGTGCCGGCAACTTCTTCGAGGGCGACAAGGTCGTGGTGACCCTGCCCGGTTCGGTGCTGCCCGGTCCCTTCCCGATCGCGGCCCGCAAGACTTATGGTCACGTGTCCGACGGCATGATCGCGTCGGCGAAGGAGCTGGGCCTGGGCAGCGAGCACAGCGGCATCCTGCGTCTGATCGATCTCGGGATCGACGCGCCGGTCGGAACGGATGCCATCGGACTGCTCGGTCTGGACGACCTCGCGGTCGAGATCAACGTCACCCCCGACCGCGGCTACGCCCTGTCGCTGCGCGGGGTCGCCCGTGAGTACTCGCACGCGACGGGAGCGGACTTCCGCGACCCGGGTCTCGGCCACGACGAGGCCGCGGCGCGCACGCCCTCGGGCTTCCCGATCACGGTCGCCGACCAGGCGCCCATCCGCGGCCGCCGCGGCGCCACCGAGTTCGTCGCGCGCATCGTCCGCGACGTCGACCCCTCGCGCCCGACGCCGCCGTGGATGATCACGCGCCTGTCGCTCGCCGGCATCCGCTCGCTCGGGGTGCTCGTCGACATCACCAACTACGTCATGCTCGAGCTCGGTCAGCCCCTCCACGGCTACGACCTCGACCGTCTGCAGGGTGGCATCACGGTGCGTCGAGCGGAGCAGGGCGAGAAGCTCGAAACCCTCGACGGGCAGGTGCGCACACTCAACGCCGAAGACCTCCTGATCACCGACGAGTCGGGACCGATCGGACTCGCCGGTGTGATGGGCGGCGGCCCCACCGAGATGAGCGACGCCACGCGTAACGTGCTGATCGAGGCGGCCACCTTCGACCAGATCTCGATCGCGCGCACAGCGCGTCGTCACAAGCTGCCCTCCGAGGCCTCGCGCCGTTTCGAGCGCGGCGTCGACCCGCTCGTCCCGTATGTGGCGGCCGAGCGTGTCGCCTCACTGATGGTCGAGCTCGCAGGCGGCACTCTCGACACCGAGCTGGGCGGGTCGCTCGGCTCGACGTACCGTCGCGAGGCGATCACGCTGCCCGCGGGCTTCGTCCCCGGTCTGATCGGCGTCGAGTACACCGACGACGAGATCGTCTCGGCCCTGCGCCTCATCGGCTGCGTGGTCGACGAGCGCGAGGGCGGCTGGGCGGTCACGGCACCGTCGTGGCGCCACGACCTCAGCGACAAGTGGACGCTCGCCGAAGAGGTGGCGCGTATCGAGGGCTACGACCGGATCCCGTCCGTCCTCCCGACGCCCCCGTCGGGCCGCGGGCTCACCGACGCACAACAGGGGCGCCGTCGCGTGGCGAACGCTCTGGCCTCGGCCGGCTTCGTCGAGACGCCGTCGTTCCCGTTCACCACCGAGGAGCAGAACGCCCTGCACGGCTCGCCGTCGGGTGATCCGCTCCCGAGCGTGAAGCTCGCGAACCCGCTCGACGGACTCGCTCCGTTCCTGCGCCGTTCGTTGATCCCCGCTCTGCTGCAGGTCGCGCATCGCAACGTCTCGCGCGGCATCGTCGATCTCGCGCTGTTTGAGGCCGGCACCGTCTTCCTCCCGAAGCCGGGCATGCAGTACGGCACCGCGTCGGTGCCGCCGCTGGCGGTGCGGCCGGATGCCGCGACCCTCACGGCCCTCGACGCGTCCATTCCGCCGCAGCGACGTCACGTGGCCGTTCTGCTGACCGGTCACACGGTCGCGAAGCAGCCGGGTCAGCCCGCGGTCGCGGCGGATCTCGCCGATGCCGTGGACGCCGTGCGCGTGTTGACCGCCGCCGCAGGACTCGACATCGAACTCGTGCAGGCGCAGCGTGCGGCGCTCCACCCGGGGCGCACGGCCCGTGTCCTTTCCGCGGGGA
Organism: Microbacterium testaceum; assembly: GCF_029761935.1. NCBI lineage: Bacteria > Bacillati > Actinomycetota > Actinomycetes > Micrococcales > Microbacteriaceae > Microbacterium > Microbacterium testaceum. The sequence goes on along the minus strand of NZ_CP121699.1, from coordinate 1,027,323 downwards.
CCGACATCGGCTACGTCGGCGAGCTGTTGCCGGCTGTCGCGGCCGCGGCGGACCTGCCCGGACGCGTTCTCGTGGCCGAGCTCGACCTCGACGCGATGCTCGAGCTGGCGCAGGCGCGCCCGGTTGCGGCATCCCTGTCGGGATTCCCGGCGGCCACCCAGGACGTGTCGTTGACGGTTCCGACCGACGTCGCCGCGGGTGCCGTGCGCGCCGCGCTGATCGAGGGGGGCGCCCCGCTGCTCGAGGGCGCCCGGCTCGTCGACGACTACCGCGGCCCCGGTCTCTCAGAGGGGACGAAGAGCCTGACGTTCGCGTTGCGGTTCCGTGCTGACGACCGCACCCTCACCGCGGCCGAGGCGACCGAGGCGAAGCTCGCCGGTGTCGCCGTGGCGGCAGAACGTTTCGGTGCGGCGATCCGCGACTGATCGACCACGCGTGACCTGGAGCGCCGACGGCCTACGCCGCTCGGCGCTTCGGCGTTTTCACCCGCTCCACAGCGGGGGAGGCGGCGTCCTCGCACGCCTGACGTTCGGCATACACTCAGGTGCGCGTTCGCGCACGAGGGCCTGCCCTCATCGCCGGTAAAGGGGGCAGTCGGAAGTGCCCGGCGATGAGGGCAGGTTCCACAGCATAACCCGACCTTGTCCCCCATTTGGGGGACAAGGTCGCCGAGGGGCGTGTCGGCCCGGATCGCCGGGCGTCACAGCGGGGCGGGGGACGATTTGCCCCGTGCCCTCCGCGGCGGATACCCTCGCCACATGTCGTCGATCACCGTGCGCACCGAGGAGCTCTTCGTGAGCACCGGTGGCGAGCGTCGACGTCGGGTCGCGCGCCGATTCTCGGCGACCTCGTAACCCGCCTCCGGTCGGGCATACGGGCGTCGCCGCCCCGGTACACGCTGCTTTCAGCACCAGCCCCGACTCGTAAGGTGGATACATGACCCTCTCGGTCGCCGTCTCCGGCGCTTCCGGCTACGCGGGTGGCGAGATCCTTCGCCTCCTGGCCGCTCATCCCGACGTCGAGATCCGCACCGTCACCGCGCACTCCAGTGCGGGACAGTCGCTCGTCGCCCACCAGCCGCACCTGCGCTCCCTCGCGCACCTCGAACTCCAGCCCACGACGCCCGAGGTGCTCGCGGGTCATGACGTGGTGTTCCTCGCCCTGCCGCACGGCCAGTCGGCGCAGTACACCGACGCGCTGGCCGATACGCCCCTCGTCATCGACGCCGGAGCCGATCACCGCCTGGTCTCCGCGGAGGACTGGGCGCAGTTCTACGGGGGGCCGCACCCCGACCCCTGGGCCTACGGAGTACCCGAGCTCCCGGTCGCGGGCGGGAAGCAGCGCGAGAAGCTCCGCGGTGCCACGCGCGTCGCCGCCCCGGGCTGCAACGCCTCGACCGTGGCCCTCTCTCTCGCCCCCGGTGTCACCGCCGGGGTCATCGACCCCGCGGACATCGTCTCGGTGCTCGCGGTCGGACCGAGCGGGGCCGGCAAGTCGGCCAAGACGAACCTTCTCGCCAGCGAGATCCTCGGCTCGGCGAACCCCTATGCCGTGGGCGGCACCCACCGTCACATCCCCGAGATCCGGCAGGCCCTTGTCGCCGCGGGGGCGTCGAGCGACGGCATCCGTCTGTCTTTCACTCCCGTGCTCGTGCCGATGGCGCGGGGCATCCTCGCCACGTCGTCGGCTCCGATCCGCGAGGGGGCGACGGATGCCGAGATCCGCGGCGCGTGGGAGAACGCGTACGGTGACGAGCCGTTCGTCGAGCTGCTGCCCGCGGGGGTGTTCCCGCGCACGGCCGACGTGCTCGGCGCGAACGTCGCCTCGATGGGGCTCGCGATCGACCGCGCGGCGAACCGCGTGACGGTGGTGGCCGCCGTCGACAATCTCGTCAAGGGCACCGCCGGTGCGGCCATCCAATCCATGAACCTGGCGCTGGGTCTCGCCGAGACCACCGCCCTTCCCCTGAACGGAGTCGCCCCGTGAGCGTGACCGCCCCCGCAGGTTTCGAGGCGGCCGGAGTCGCCGTCGGGCTCAAGTCGACCGGCGCGCGAGACGTCGCCGTGGTGGTGAACCGGGGGCCGCTCAAGGTGGGCGCCGCGGTGTTCACGTCGAACCGCGCGAAGGCGAACCCGATCCTGTGGTCGGAGCAGGTCGTCACGGACGGCACGATCGAGGCCGTGGTGCTCAACTCGGGCGGGGCCAACTGCTTCACCGGATCGTTCGGCTTCCAGACGACCCATCAGACCGCCGAGCGTGCGGCCGAGCTCCTCGGCGTCGGCGCGGGCGATGTGGTGGTGTGTTCCACCGGTCTCATCGGCACCGGAGACGAGGTGTTCCGCGCGAAGGTCCTGCAGGGCGTCGACGAGGGCGTCGCCGCTCTCTCGGTCGAGGGTGGAGAAGACGCGTCTCTGGCGATCATGACCACCGACTCGAAGCCCAAGCGCGCGGTCCACGCGGGCGACGGATGGTCGATCGGCGGCATGGCGAAGGGGGCCGGGATGCTGGCCCCGGGCCTGGCGACGATGCTCGTCGTGCTGACGACCGACGTCGTTCTCGACGCCGCGGAGGCCGACGCGGCGCTCCGCTCGGCGACGCGTGTGAGCTTCGACCGGCTCGACTCCGACGGCTGCATGTCGACCAACGACCAGGTCACGCTCATGGCCAGCGGTGCCAGCGGCATCCGAGTGGATGCCGAGGAGTTCGCCGCGGCCCTCGCCGGGGTGTGCGACGACCTCGCCGCGCAGCTGCAGGGCGACGCCGAGGGGTCGAGCCATGACATCACGATTCGGGTCGTGCACGCCGCGAGCGAGGACGACGCCGTCGAGGTCGGTCGCTCGGTCGCCCGCAACAACCTCTTCAAGGCCGCGATCTTCGGCAACGACCCCAACTGGGGGCGGGTGCTCGCCGCCATCGGCACCACCGACGCGGCCTTCGACCCCTACGACGTGGACGTGTGGATGAACGGCGTGCGCGTGTGCACGGCCGGTGGTCCCGATCGCCCTCGCGAGGACGTCGACCTCACCCCCCGCGCCACCGACCTCGTCATCGACCTCAAGGTCGGCGAGGCCGCGGCCACGATCCGCACCAACGACCTCACGCACGATTACGTCCACGAGAACAGCGCCTACTCCTCATGACCCACGTCGATCTGCAAGACACCGATCCCGCTGAAGCCAGTGAACGGGCGGTCACGCTCGTCGAGTCGCTACCCTGGGTGCGCAAGTACCGCGACCAGGTCGTGGTGGTGAAGTACGGCGGCAACGCCATGGTCAGCGATGAGCTGCAGGACGCCTTCGCGGCCGACATCGCGTACCTGCGGTACGTGGGCGTGAAGCCCGTCGTCGTGCACGGCGGTGGACCCCAGATCTCGTCGATGCTCGATCGTCTCGACATCCCCAGCGAATTCCGCGGCGGCTACCGCGTCACCTCGACCGAGGCGATCAGCGTGGTGCGCATGGTGCTGACGGGCCAGATCAACCCGCAGCTCGTGGCCAAGGTCAACGCGCACGGACCGCTGGCCACCGGTCTGAGCGGAGAGGACGCGGGCCTGTTCGGCGGTCGACGTCGCGGCGTCGTCGTCGACGGTGTCGAGCACGACCTGGGCCGCGTCGGCGATGTCGTCACGGTCGACCCGCAGCCGGTTCTCGATCACCTCGCCGCGGGCCGTGTGCCGATCGTGTCGAGCATCGCGCCCGACCTCGACAACCCCGGGAACTCGTTGAACGTGAACGCGGATGCCGCGGCGGCGGCGCTCGCGACGGCACTCAATGCCAAGAAGCTCGTCGTCCTGACCGACGTCCCGGGGCTCTACGCCGACTGGCCGAACCGCGACTCGCTCGTGTCGCACCTGACCTCGACCGAGCTGCGCGCGATGCTGCCGACGCTCGAGTCGGGGATGATCCCGAAGATGCAGGCGTGTCTCGACGCCGTCGACGGGGGAGTGCCGACCGCGGCCATCATCGACGGACGCGTGCCCCACTCGGTGCTCGTCGAACTGTTCACCAGCAAGGGAATCGGAACGGAGGTGGTCGCATGACCGCGGACACGACTCAGGAAACCGGGGCGCAGCGCGCCGCCTGGCAGGATGACGCGGGACGCGACCTCGTGCGCAGCTTCGGCGACCGCATGGCGCTGTTCGTCCGCGGCGAGGGGGCGTACGTCTGGGACAGCGAGGGCACGAAGTACCTCGACTTCCTCGCGGGCATCGCCGTGAACGCCCTCGGTCACGCGCACCCCGTGTTCGTGAAGGCCGTCTCGGAGCAGGCGGCGACGCTCGCTCACGTGTCGAACTACTTCGCCACGCCCCCGCAGCTGGCGATGGCGGCGCGGCTGAAGCGCCTCGCCGGGACGGGCGAGTCGGGTCGCGTGTACTTCGGCAACTCCGGCGCCGAGGCCAACGAGGCTGCGCTCAAGCTCGCTCGCCTGCACGGTCGCGGCACCGACCGCACCCGGATCCTGACCCTCAAGGGCGGGTTCCACGGCCGCACGATGGGTGCCCTGGCTCTCACCGGCAAGCCCGCGCTGCAGGCCGACTTCCTGCCGATGGTCCCGGGCGTCGAGCACATCGACGCCACGATCGAGGCCCTCGAGGCCGCGATGGACGAGCGCGTCGCCGCCTTCCTCGTGGAGCCCATCCAGGGCGAGGCCGGAGTGGTCGAGCTGCCCGAGGGCTACCTGCAGGCGGCGCGCGAGATCACGGCGCGCCACGGTGCGCTGCTGATCATCGACGAGATCCAGACCGGCGCGGGCCGGACCGGCGCGTGGTTCGGCTTCCAGCACGCCGGGATCGTTCCGGATGCCATCACGGTGGCCAAGGGCATCGGCGGCGGCTTCCCGATCGGCGCGCTCATCACCTTCGGTGCGGCCAGTGACCTGTTCTTCCCCGGCACCCACGGCTCGACCTTCGGCGGCAACGCCCTGGGTACCGCCGTCGGAGGGGCCGTGCTCGAAGAGATCGAGTCCGCCGGCCTCGTCGAGAACGCCGCGCGGCGCGAGACGCAGCTGCGCGAGGGGATCGCCGCCCTCGGCTCGCCCCTCGTCGCGGGCGTGCGCGGTCGTGGTCTGCTCCTCGGCATCGGACTCACGAGCCCCGTCGCCAGGGCCGTGGTCGCCGCCGCCCAGCAGCACGGTCTGGTCGTCAACGCCGCGAACGACGACACGATCCGCATCGCGCCGCCCCTGACGATCCAGGATGCCGAAATCTCGGACTTCCTGCACCTCTTCGGTGCCGCGCTCGCCACGGTGTCCGACGCCCTCATCCTGGAAGGAGCCCCCGCGTGACCCGCCACCTGCTGCGTGACGACGACCTGACCCCGGCCGAGCAGGCCGAGATCCTCGACCTCGCGATCGAGCTGAAGAAGGATCGCTGGGCGCAGAAGCCGCTCGAAGGCCCCCAGACGGTCGCCGTCATCTTCGACAAGTCGTCGACGCGCACCCGTGTCTCGTTCGCCGTCGGCATCGCCGACCTCGGCGGCTCGCCGCTGATCATCTCGACCGCCAACAGCCAGCTCGGCGGCAAGGAGACCCCCTCCGACACCGCGCGCGTGCTCGAGCGTCAGGTCGCCGCGATCGTGTGGCGCACCTACGCCCAGGCGGGTCTCGAAGAGATGGCGCGCGGGACGCGCGTGCCGGTCATCAACGCCCTCAGCGACGACTTCCACCCGTGCCAGCTGCTGGCCGACCTGCTCACGATCCGCGAGCACAAGGGCGAGCTGAAGGGTCTGACCCTGTCGTTCTTCGGCGACGGCCGCAGCAACATGGCGCACTCCTACGTCCTCGCCGGCGTCACCGCGGGCATGCACGTGCGCGTTGCCGCGCCCGACGACTACGCGCCCCGCGCCGACGTGATCGCCGATGCCGAGCGCATCGCCGCCGAGACCGGTGGGTCGATCTCGCTGGTCAGCGATCCGGAGGCTGCGGCATCCGGAGCCGACGTCGTCGTCACCGACACCTGGGTGTCGATGGGCAAAGAAGAGGAGAAGATCGCGCGCATCCGCGACCTGGGCGGGTTCAAGGTCACGACCGAGCTCATGACCCGCGCCGCCGACGACGCGATCTTCATCCACTGCCTTCCCGCCGACCGCGGCTACGAGGTCGACGCCGAGGTCATCGACGGCCCGCAGAGCGTGGTGTGGGACGAGGCCGAGAACCGGCTGCACGCCCAGAAGGCCCTTCTGGTGTGGCTTCTGCGCCAGCAATGACCTCGTCGCCGATCGGCCGTGCCTGGTCCCGTTTCGACGGGGCGGGCCGGCTGGTCGGCGTGGACCTCGCGCGGGGTCTGGCGGTGCTGGGCATGCTCGCCGCACACCTGCTCGACACCGAGCGCACTCTCACCCCCGATCCGAGCACATGGATCACCCTCGTGAACGGTCGCTCGTCGATCCTCTTCGCCGTGCTCGCGGGGGTCTCGATCGCCCTCGTCACCGGCGGTCCCCGCCCGCTCGAGCCGCAGCGGCGACCGCGTGCGGCGGCGCGGCTGGCGCTGCGCGGAGCCCTGCTCTGGGTGATCGGGCTGCTGCTGGTGATGACGGGGGTGCCGGTCTACGTCATCCTTCCCGCCTACGCGCTGCTGTTCGTGCTCGCGCTGCCGTTCCTCGGGATGCGCGCGCGCAGCCTCTTCGTCGCCGCGGGCGTGCTCGCGCTGGTCATGCCGTGGATCCAGCCGATCCTCGACGCCGCACCCGTCTGGGCCGGTCTCGGGGGCGCGGAGCTCGAAGCGGCGGTCGGGTGGGCCTACCCGTTCACGGTGTGGATCGCGTTCCTCCTCGCGGGGATGGGGGTGGGGCGACTCGATCTGCGGAGCCTCGCGGATCAAGGGCTCCTCGCGATGGCGGGGCTCTCGCTCGCGCTCGCCGGGTACGGCTTCGCGATCGCCACGCGCCCGGTCGCGGCGGGCGACCCCTACCTCGCCGCCGTGCTGACCGCCGAGGATCACTCCTCGGGGCTGTGGGAGGTCCTCGGCTCGGGCGGCTTCGCCCTGCTGACGATCGGGGTGTGCCTGCTGCTGTGCCGTACCCCGCTGCGCTGGGTGGCGGTGCCGCTGCGCGCGGTCGGCTCGATGCCACTCACCGCGTACGTGCTGCAGCTGGTGGTCTGGGCCGTCGTGGCGCTGGTGCTGTTGGGTGACACCTCCGACCTCGGGGGCATCCGCGAGGCGGGATTGTTCGTGCCCCTCACCCTGGGGCTCCTCGTGGGCTGCACGGTCTGGGCGCTCACGATCGGCCGCGGCCCGCTCGAGATGTTCATCGACGCCGTCGTGCGCCGGATCGTGGGGCGGGATGCCGCGCCGGGGGCGCCGACGCGGGGTCCGGCGCCCGTCATCGGCTCCGGCGGTGTCGGCGGCCCTCGCTAGGCTGGACGACATGAGCAGCGAGACCGGTCAGTCGACGAACGAGGGCGCCCTGTGGGGGGCCCGTTTCTCGGGCGGACCGTCTCCCGAGCTGGCGGCCCTGAGCCGCTCGACCCACTTCGACTGGGATCTCGCTCTGTACGACATCCAGGGCTCGCACGCCCACGCCGCCGCCCTTGAGGCCGCGGGCTACCTCACGGCCAATGAGGCGCAGGCCATGCACGACGGCCTCGACGACCTCGCGGCCCGCGTGCAGGACGGCTCGCTCGTCGCGGCCCCCGGTGACGAAGACGTGCACGGAGCGCTCGAGCGCGTGCTCATCGAGACGGTGGGTCCGGCCCTCGGCGGCAAGCTCCGCGCCGGTCGCAGCCGCAACGATCAGATCGCCACCCTCGTCCGGCTGTATCTGCTGGATCACTCGCGCACCCTCACCCGCGAACTGCTGCGTCTGATCGACGCCCTGGTCGCCCAGGCCGAAGCGCACGAGGGCGCGATCATGCCCGGTCGCACCCACCTGCAGCACGCGCAGCCGGTGCTGCTCGCGCACCACCTCCAGGCCTACGGGTGGGCCTTCGTCCGCGGCCTCGAGCGCCTGCGCGACTGGTCGGTGCGCGCCTCGGTGTCGCCCTACGGCGGCGGCGCCCTCGCCGGAGCGACCCTCGGCCTCGATCCGCAGCTCGTCGCCGACCGCCTGGGGCTCGCCCGCCCCGCCGAGAACTCTCTCGACGGCACGGCCTCGCGCGACGTGGTCGCCGAGTTCGCGTTCATCACCGCGATGATCGGCGTCGACCTCTCGCGCCTCGCCGAAGACGTCATCCTCTGGAACACCCGCGAGTTCGGCTTCGTCACTCTCGACGACTCGTACTCCACCGGCTCGAGCATCATGCCGCAGAAGAAGAACCCCGACATCGCCGAGCTCGCTCGCGGCAAGGCCGGTCGCCTCATCGGCAACCTGTCGGGGCTGCTCGCGACGCTGAAGGGGCTTCCGCTCGCCTACAACCGCGATCTGCAAGAAGACAAAGAACCCGTCTTCGACTCGGTGCGCACCCTCGAGCTCGTGCTTCCGGCGTTCTCGGGCATGATCGCGACGCTCCGCTTCCACACCGACCGCATGGCCGAACTCGCTCCGCAGGGCTTCTCGCTCGCGACCGATGTCGCCGAGTGGCTGGTGCGCCAGGGTGTGGCCTTCCGCGACGCCCACGAGATCTCGGGCGCGCTCGTGCGGGCGTGCGAGGAGCGCGAGATCGGTCTCGAAGACGCCGACGACGCCCTGCTGGCTTCGGTGTCGCCCGCTCTCACCCCTCAGGTGCGCGAGGTGCTGACGATCGAGGGCTCGGTGTCGAGTCGAACGGGCGTCGGAGGCACGGCGCCGGCGCGGGTGGGGGAGCAGCGCGAAGAGCTCGTGGCCCGGGCACAATCGGCATCCCGCACACTCGCCGCCTGAGTATCAGTTATTCGCTTATCATTTGACGAAAATAAGCGTTAAACTTATCTCATGACCGTCGCCGTGATCGCCGACATCGTCGCCTCGCGGCGACTCGATGACCGTGCCGGGGCGCAACGCGCCATCGAAGACGCCGTCGCCACCGTCCAGAACGATCTGCCCCTCGCCACCGCCCCGCTCACGGCCGTGGTCGGCGACGAGCTACAGGGCGAATACGACGACCTCTCGAGCGCTCTCGCGTCCCTGCTCCTGCTGCGCCTCGCGCTGCCCGATGACGTCGACTGCCGATTCGGCGTCGGTGTCGGCGACGTGCGCCCCATCGAACTGGCCGACCGCACCGTCCCCGAGGGGCCGGCCTGGTGGGCCGCTCGAGAGGCCATCGACCACATCGAGCGCCTGCAGCAGCGCGCCGCGCCGCTCGCCCGCACGTGGATCGTCCTCGGCGAGGGGGAGGATGCCACCATGACCGAGACCATCGCGCTCGCCCGCGCCTACGCCCTGAGTCGCGACCAGCTCGTGTCGGCCATGAGCGAGAGGTCGCGCAGACTCACGTACGGTCGCTGCCTCGGCCGCTCCCAGCGCGACCTCGCCGACGCCGAGGGTGTCAGCCAATCCGCCGTGTCGCAGGCACTCGCGACGGCGGGGGCGGCGTCGCTCGTCGAGGGTTTCGTGGCGCTGACCGCGGGGGCTCGATCGTGATCGCGGCCGGGCTTCTGCTCCTCGCGGTCGGCGCGGTCGATCTGCTGCGCCAGATGATCCGCTCGCGTCGGTGGCTCGCCTTCGCGGTGTCATCCGTGCTCCTCGTGCTGTTCTCGGCCGGACTCGACGCCGTGATCGCCGGGCTCCTCGCCGTCGCGGTCGCCGCCATCTGGACGTGGGTCGTGCCCGAGGACGGTCCCGCCCGCGCGGGCCTGTGGCCTGTCGCCCTGCTCGCGCTCGCTGCGGCGGCGTGCGTGGTCATCGCCCCGGGGCGGGAGCGGCCGGGTCTGCTCGGCGAGGCGTGGGCGGCGTATCGCCCGGGAGCGTCGGTGTCGATCGACGTGGCCGTCCTCGTCATCGGCTGTCTGGTCTTCCTGCTGGAGTCGGGAAACGCGGTGGTGCGCATCGCGCTGCGTTCCGAGATGGGCGGGCGCGCGGCCGACCCCGAGGGCGCCACCGTGCCGACCCTCAAGGGCGGTCGGCTGATCGGGCCGCTCGAGCGCATCCTCGTCTTCGTGTTGACGCTGACCGGTGCGTACACGCTTCTCGCCGCGGTCCTGGCGGCGAAGGGGATCGTGCGCTTCCCCGAGATCTCGAGAGACCGTGACGACGGCGACCGCGCGGAGTACTTCCTCATCGGCAGTCTGGTCAGCTGGGTCACGTCGCTTGCCGCGGCGTTCCTCGTGTGGTGGGGCGTGCACGCGGGCTGACGCCTCACGCCCGCGCGGAGCGGCTACGGTCGAAGCACATCACAGGGGGAGATGGACGCATGAACGTTGCGCCGGGCTGGTACGACGCGGGGACGCCGGGGCGCGTCCGCTGGTGGGACGGAACGCAGTGGACGGTGCACGAGGCACCGGTCGCCGCCGCGGCCCCGGTCGCTGCGCCGCCGCAGCCGGTCGCGGTGCCCGCGCAGTCCGGGCCGCAGCCGGGCTGGTACCCCACGACAGCGGTCGAGCTGCGCTGGTGGGACGGCACCATCTGGACGGGCTCCCGCGTGCGCGGCGGCAGAGCGGGGATCGACTGGGCGACGCTGGAGCGGCCGGTCTTCGGATGGGTCGCGGGAGGGATGTTCCTGTTCGCGGGTCTGTGCTTCGTGCTGTCCGGCGTCCTCACGCGGAACCTCACGATCCTGCCCTTGTTCTTCGTCGCGTTGTCGGCGTTGTGGTTGGCGATGGCCGCGCAGAGCACGCGTGTACGACGGATCCCGACCCCGGTCGGAGACCCCGTCGCTCCTGAGCAGGTGCGTCCGCTGCCCGGAGAGGTCGACGGACCCGGCGCGGGGTGGTACCCGATCAGCCGCGTCGCCCATCGGTGGTGGACGGGTCAGCGGTGGGGGGCCTACCTCTCGTCGACCTTCGGGGTGCGTCCCACCTTGCACGCCGAGCAGTCGATGCGGACGCTCCGCATCGCGATGACGGTGATCGCGGCGTTGACGGGGATCGCGATCGTCGTCGGCATCGTCCTCATCTCGATCGCGGCCGGGCCCGTGCAGCTGGCCATCGGCGTGCTCGTGACGGTGTGCGCGGTCCTGTTCGGGGTCGCCATCGCGGTCATCTGGGTGGTCGCGCGCTCGCAGACCCGCGTTCTGCTCCTCCCGACCGATCCGCCCGCGACCGCCGCCGGTCACCCGCCCCAGCGACCCTGGTGAGCGCCCGGGTCGTGGCATCCGGAGTCGGACACCCCCGCTGATACCCTGAACCGGTGTCTGCCTCCACCGACGCGGCGCCCGTGAGCGCCCTCGCCCCCGCCATCGATCCGACCTTCGACAACGTCTGGGACGAGCTCGTCTGGCGCGGTCTGGTGCACGTCTCGACCGACGAGGGCGAGCTGCGCGAACTGCTCGGCGGAGACCCCATCACGTTCTACTGCGGCTTCGACCCGACCGCGCCGAGCCTGCACCTCGGCAACCTCGTGCAGCTGCTCACGATGCGTCGCTTACAGCTGGCCGGTCACCACCCGCTCGGACTGGTCGGCGGGTCGACCGGTCTCGTCGGCGACCCGCGCCCCACGGCCGAGCGCACACTCAACGCGCGCGAGACCGTCGAGGAGTGGGTGGGTCTGCTGCGCGGTCAGGTCGAGCGTTTCCTGAGCTTCGAGGGCGACAACGCCGCGCGGATCGTCAACAACCTCGACTGGACCGCACCTCTCAGCGCGATCGACTTCCTCCGCGACATCGGCAAGTACTTCCGCGTCGGCACGATGCTGAAGAAGGACGCGGTCAGCGCGCGCCTCAACTCCGAAGCGGGCATCAGCTACACCGAGTTCAGCTACCAGATCCTGCAGGGCCTCGACTACCTCGAGCTGTACCGCCAGTACGGCTGCGTGCTGCAGACCGGCGGTAGCGACCAGTGGGGCAACCTCACCAGCGGCACCGACCTGGTGCGCCGCGCCGAGGGCGTCTCGGTGCACGCGATCGGCACCCCGCTGATCACGAACAGCGACGGCACGAAGTTCGGCAAGAGCGAGGGCAACGCGATCTGGCTGGATGCCGAGATGTGCAGCCCCTGGGTCATGTACCAGTTCTGGTTGAACACCGACGACCGCGACGTGGTCGAGCGCCTGAAGGTGTTCACCTTCCTCACGCGCGCCGAGATCGCCGAGTACGAGGCCCTGGTCGAGGCGGAGCCCTTCCGTCGCGCCGCGCAGAAGCGTCTCGCCCGCGAGGTGCTCACGACCGTGCACGGGGTGGAGGCCACCGAGGCCGTCATCGCGGCCACCGAGGCATTGTTCGGGCAGGGCGATGCGACGGTCCTCGACGCCGCGGTGCTCCGCAGCGCGCTCGAAGAGCTGCCGCACGCGACCGTCGCCGCCGGCTCCACCGTGGTCGAGGCGCTCACGGCCACAGGCCTGTGCGCGAGCCTGAGTGAGGCCCGTCGCGCGATCTCGCAGGGCGGTGTCTCGCTCGACGGCGAGAAGGTCACCAGCGACGAAGCGGTCGTCGAGGGGACGCTCCCCGGCGGCGTCTCGGTGCTGCGCCGCGGAAAGAAGACCCTCGCGGGGCTCTTCCTGAGCTGACATGCCGTTCACGCCGAGCCACGCCGTCGTCGCGCTGCCCTTCCTGCGCACGCGGCTGGTTCCGGCGGCGATCGCGATCGGGGCGATGACTCCCGACCTGCCGCTGTTCGTGCGCGGGATGTGGCCCGGCTACGGCCTGACGCACGATGCCGCGTGGCTGCCGGTCACCGTCGTCGTCGCCTTCGTGCTGCTGCTGGTCTGGCGGTGCGTGCTGCGTCCGGCCACCCGAGAGCTGCTGCCGCGACCGGTGGCGGAGCGGTTGCCGGCGCAGTGGGATGCCGGCGCCCGCACGGCGCTGCGCGAGAGCGTCGGCGGGGGAGCCATCGGCATCCTGTGGCTCGTCCTCTCGCTCGCGCTCGGCGTCGCCTCGCACATCGCCTGGGACCTGTTCACGCACGAGGGTCGGGTGGGCGAGCAACTGCTGCCCGCTCTCGCGGGTCAGTGGGGGCCGTTCACGGGGGCCAAGTGGTTGCAGCACGCCTCGAGCGCTTTCGGGCTGGCCGCGCTGGGCGTCTTCGCGCTGGTGTGGCTGTCGCGGCACGCGCCCGCGCCCGTGCGGAGGCAGATTCCGGATGCCGCCCGCTGGGCGTGGTGGCTCTCGCTCCCGGTCGCGTTGATCGTGGCATCCGTCATCGCGCTCGCGGTGAACGGCGGGTTCGACGTGGAGTACACGACCACGCACCTCATCTACGGCGTGCTGACGAAGGTCGCCGCGGCGTGGGCGGGGCTGACGTTGGCTCTGGCGCTCTTCCTGCAGGTGCGGCGCGCGCGGGTCGCGGTGCGCGCGGGCTAGCGGCGTTCGGTCCCGCGACAGGCTCGGAGACCTCGGTTGTCGCACGGTGCGACCTCGGCCCGGCCCGCGGGTCACACGGGCGCGGGGACGGGCGGCGGCTAGACTCGGGGACGTTATGACGAAGGCAGGAGACTCGGTGTCGGCGAGCACAAAGGGCCAGAAGACGGGCGCAGACGAGGTCATCCTCGGACCCACCGGTCGCCCCTATCAGGGGTTCCCCACCCCGAAGCCGCTCGACAGCCACGGTCCCGCCCGCATCATCGCGCTCTGCAACCAGAAGGGCGGCGTCGGAAAGACGACGACCACCATCAACCTGGCGGCCTCTCTCGCCGGGTACGGGCGACGCGTGCTCGCGATCGACTTCGACCCGCAGGGTGCGCTGTCGGCGGGTCTCGGCATCCAGACGCATGACGTGCCTACCATCTACGACCTGCTGCTCGACACCAAGCGCGACCCGCGCGAGGTCATCGCGTCGACGCGGGTCGAGGGTCTCGACATCCTGCCCGCGAACATCGATCTGTCGGCGGCCGAGGTGCACCTCGTCAACGAGGTCGCCCGCGAGACGATCCTCGCCCGGGTCCTGCGCAAGGTCGCGGCGGACTACGACGTGATCCTCATCGACTGCCAGCCCTCGCTGGGTCTGCTGACCGTCAACGCCCTGACGGCGGCCCACGGCGTGCTGATCCCGCTCGAGTGCGAATTCTTCGCCCTCCGCGGTGTCGCGTTGCTCGTCGAAACGATCGACAAGGTGCGCGACCGCCTCAACCCGGCGATCGAGCTCGACGGCGTGCTCGCCACGATGTACGACCCCCGCACCCTGCACTCGCGCGAGGTGCTCGAGCGGGTGGTCGAGGCGTTCGGCGACGACGTGCTCGAGACGGTCATCGGTCGCACGGTGAAGTTCCCGGATGCCTCGGTCTCGGGCATGCCGATCACGGAGTTCGCGCCCGAGCACGCCGCCGCCCAGGCCTACCTGCGGTTGGCGCGGGAGCTGGTCGCCCGTGGCGCCGTCGCCTGACGACACCCCCGACGCCGTCGCCCTCGCGACGGCCCCCGAGCCCGCGTCGGACGCCGAGATCGCGACGCCGGACGCTGAGCCCGCGTCGGTCCCCGAGTCGACGTCGATCCCCGAGCCTGCCGAGACGGCCGGATCCGACGCACCCGGCTTTCGCGTCACCCTCCCCGTCTTCGACGGGCCGTTCGACCTGCTGCTGACCCTGATCTCGCGCGCCGAGCTCGACATCACCGAGGTCGCGCTCAGCCGGGTCACCGATGAGTTCATCGCCTATCTCCGGGAGATGGGGCCCGAGAGTGATCTGGACGAGGCGTCGGAGTTCCTCGTGGTGGCCGCGACCCTGCTCGATATGAAGATCGCCGGGCTCCTCCCGCAGGGTGAGCTGGTGGATGCCGAATCGGTGGCCCTCCTCGAGGCCCGCGACCTGCTGTTCGCCCGTCTGCTGCAATACCGCGCGTTCAAGGAGGTCTCGGCGTGGTTCGCCCGCTGCCTGCAGCGCGAGGACAAGCGGCACACGCGCAACGTGCGGCTCGACGAGAAGTACCGCAGCGCCGTGCCGGAGCTGAAGTGGACGCTCAGCGCCGACGATTTCGCCGCGCTCGCGGTGGTGGCCTTCGCGCCGAAGCAGATCCCCACGGTGGGACTCGACCACCTGCACGCGCCCCTGGTCAGCATCCGCGAGCAGGCCGCGATCGTGGTGACCCTGCTGCGTTCCGCGGGGACCCTGAACTTCCGCGACCTCGTCGCCGGGGTCGCCGAGACGGGGGTCGTCGTCGCGCGATTCCTGTCAATCCTCGAGCTCTACCGCCACGCCGCGCTGTCGTTCGAGCAGCTCGAGCCGCTCGGCGAACTCACCCTGCGCTGGACCGCCGAGCGCTGGTCGGAAGAGAATCTCGCCGCCCTGGGAGCCGACTATGACCGATGACTCCGTGATCGACACCGCGTCCGCGCAGGCCCCGATCCCCGCGCAGCGCCCGAGTGATGCGGCATCCGTTGCCCGTCGCCTCGAGGCGATCCTGCTGGTCCTCGACGAGCCGCAGAGCCTCGTGAGCCTCGCCGCCGCCGTCGGCGCGCCCGTGCCGGCCGTCCGACAGGCCGTCGAGGCGCTCGTGGCCGACTACGACGGTCGGACCGGGGGACCGGTTCGCGGCTTCGAACTGCGCGAGGTCGGCGGCGGCTGGCGCCTGTACGTGCGCGAGGAGCACGACGACGTCGTCGGTGAGTTCGTCAACACGCAGGCGCCCTCGCGCCTGTCGCAGGCGGCGCTCGAGACCCTGGCCGTCATCGCCTACAAGCAACCCGTCACGCGGGGGCAGGTGGCATCCATCCGCGCGGTGAACGTCGACTCGGTGGTGCGCACGCTGCTGTCGCGCGGTCTCATCACGGAGGTCTTCACCGACTCCGACACGGGCGCGATCCACTACGGAACGACCGACCAGCTCCTGGTCAACCTCGGCATCAACTCGCTCGACGAGCTGCCGCACATCTCGCCGTTGCTCGACGACGGCTCGGACGGATTCGACGGAGAGGTACTGAAATGAGCGACGCTTCAGACGCAGCGACAGAGGGCGCGGGCTCGGCGAGCGAGGACGGCATCCGCCTGCAGAAGGTGCTGGCGAACAGGGGAGTGGCCTCGCGCCGCGTCGCCGAGCAGATGATCGTCGAAGGACGCGTGCGCGTGAACGGTCTCGTCGTCACCGAGCTCGGTCGCCGCATCCACCCCGAGACCGACCTGGTCGACGTCGACGGCACGGCCATCCAGCTCGACGAGTCCAAGCGCTACGTCATCCTCAACAAGCCCACCGGGGTCGTGAGCTCGATGAGCGACGACCGCGGTCGCCCCGACCTCCGTCAGTACACGAAGGACTGGGACGAGCGGCTCTACAACGTCGGACGACTGGATGCCGACACGAGCGGCCTGCTCGTGCTGACCAACGACGGCGACCTGGCCCACGTGCTCGCGCACCCCTCGTTCGGGGTGACGAAGGTGTACATCGCCAAGGTCGAGGGGCAGGTGCTGCCGCAGACGATCCAGCGCCTCATCAAGGGCGTCGACCTCGAGGACGGGCGCATCGTCGCCGACAAGGCGCGGCTGCTCGACTCCTCGCGGGGCGAGAGCCTGGTCGAGCTGACCCTGCACTCGGGCAAGAACCGGATCGTCCGACGGATGATGGCCGAGGTCGGTCATCCGGTCGTCGAGCTGGTCCGTCGGCAGTTCGGGCCGCTCCACCTGGGAACTCTCCCGGTGGGGAAGGCCCGCGAGTTGACTACAGTAGAACGCGGTGCCTTGCTCACGCTGTCCCGTCAGGACGACAGCGCTCCGGCCGATCCGGCGGAGTGAGCCTCTCGGGCGCTTCGCGGTGCGAGCGGCGCCGCCCAGGGCAGGAGACCCGATGAGCGAACCGAACGGAACGTCCGCGCGCGCGGCCGGGCCTTTGGCGACCCGCACGAGCGGCACCGTCCGCGTCGTCGGCTCGGGCCTGCTCGGCGCCAGTATCGGTCACGCGCTGACCGCCCGCGGCGTCGACGTCGTACTCGTCGACGCGTCTCCCTCGCAGCTGCGCCTGGCCATCGACTACGGCGCCGGTCGCGCCGAGCGCCCGGATGACCGTCCCTCATTGATCGTGGTGGCCGTGCCGCCCGACGTGACGGCCGACGTCGTGCAGCGCGAGCTCGAGACGTTCCCGGATGCCGTCGTCACCGACGTCGCGAGCGTCAAGCTCGAACCGCTGCGCACCCTTCGCGAACGAGGGGTCGATCTCACGCACTACATCGGCTCGCACCCCATGGCCGGGCGCGAGCGCGGGGGAGCGATCTCGGCCCGCGCCGACATCTTCGTCGGCCGCCCCTGGGTCGTGTGCCGTGACGGCGAGACCTCGGCCTACGACCTGTCCCTCGTCGAGGGCCTCGCCCTCGACCTCGGCGCCACGCTCATCGAGATGACACCCGAAGAGCACGACGAGTCCGTCGCGCTCATGTCGCACGTGCCGCAGCTGGTGGCGAGCCTCCTCGCCGGCCGCTTCGTCGAGGCGCCGGACGGGTCCCTGCGTCTCGCGGGCCAGGGCGTGCGCGACACGACCCGCATCGCAGCATCCGCTCCCGAACTCTGGGTGCAGATCCTGGGCGCGAATGCGGCGCCCGTCGTCGCGGTCCTCGATCAGCTCGCGGCCGACCTCACGGATGTCTCCGAAGCCCTGCGCGATCCCGAGGTGCCCGGTGCCCGCCGCGCGGTGGCCGACACCATCCGCCGCGGCAACGAGGGCGTGGAACGCCTGCCCGGCAAGCACGGCCAGAACCGCCGCTTCGATACCTTCGTCGTCATGGTCGACGACACCTCCGGCCAGCTGGGGCGCCTGTTCGGCGAGCTCGGCGACCTCGACGTCAACGTCGAAGACCTACGCCTCGAGCACTCGCCCGGTGCCCCGTTCGGCCTGGCCGAGATCAGCGTCGTCCCCGACGCGGTCCGCCGCGCCGTCGACGGCCTCCAGCAGCGCGGTTGGCGGATTGCGAGCACTACCCATGACTGATCCCACCCCCGCCCTGTTCCGGCCCGGCCTCGCCGCGCCCGGCTTCGCGGCCCCCGCCGAGGGGTCGTCCGCGCCCGTCATCGTGGCGATCGACGGCCCCGCCGGCAGCGGCAAGTCGAGCGTGTCGAAGGCCTCCGCCGCCCGTCTCGGCTACGGCTTCCTCGACACGGGGGCCGCCTATCGCGCCCTCGCGTGGCACGCCCTCGCCCACGGTGCCGACACCTCCGACGCCACCGCGGTGCTCGAGGTGTTCGGCGACTTCGACTACGCGATCTCGCTCGACACGACCGACCGCTGGGTGCGTGTCGGGGGCGTCGACGTGACCGCTGCGATCCGCGAACCACGCGTGACCGATGCCGTGAGCGGCGTCGCCCGCGTCGCCCCCGTGCGTCAGGCCGTGAACCAGTTGTTCCGTCGGCTCGTGGCATCCGCCGGTCTTCCCGGTGTCGTCGTCGAGGGGCGGGACATCACCACGGTCGTGTTCCCCGACGCGCCCGTGCGCATCCTGCTGACCGCCGCTCCCGAGGTGCGTGCGGCGCGCCGCAGCGCGGAGATGACGGATCAGGATGCCGCCAAGGTCGCCGCAGCCCTCCACCAGCGCGACGCCGCTGATTCCACGGTCGTCGACTTCCTCACCGCCGCCCCCGGCGTCGAGGTGGTCGATTCGACCCACCTTGATTTCAAACAGACCGTCGACGCCGTGCTGAGCGTCGTCGACTCCACGATGGGAGCCCGCGATGGGCGTTGAAGACGAGTACGAAGGCGGGCCCGACCAGCTCGCCGAGAAGATGGAGCAACTCGACGAGGTGCTCGCCGAACAGCGGGCCGAAGCGCTGCGCGCGGGCCTCGAGGACTTCGACCTCGACGAGGAAGACGCCGCCCTCCTCGCGGGTCTCGCCTCGGGCGAGGGAGCGATCGAGTTCCTGCCGGCGCTGCCGGTGGTCGCGATCGTCGGTCGCCCGAACGTCGGCAAGTCGGCGCTGGTGAACCGTATCCTCGGTCGCCGCGAGGCCGTGGTCGAAGACACCCCGGGTGTCACCCGCGACCGCGTGACCTACAAGGCCGAGTGGCTCGACCGGCGCTTCTCGCTGGTCGACACCGGTGGCTGGGAGCCCGACGCGAAGGGCATCGACCGCTCGGTCGCCGCGCAAGCCGAGGTCGCGATCGACCTGGCCGACATCGTCCTCTTCGTGGTGGATGCCACGGTGGGTGCGACCTCGACCGACGAGCACGTCGTGAAGCTGCTGCGCAAGAGCGGCAAGCCGGTCTTCCTCATCGCGAACAAGGTCGACGACGCCCGCCACGAGCCCGAGGCCGCTGCCCTGTGGAACCTCGGACTCGGCGAGCCGCACCCCGTCTCGGCGATCCACGGCCGCGGCGTGGCCGACCTGCTCGACGAGATCATGAAGGTGCTGCCCGACGTGTCGGCGGTCGCCAAGTACGAGATCGGCGGACCGCGCCGCGTGGCGATCCTCGGTCGCCCGAACGTCGGCAAGTCGTCGCTCCTCAACAAGGCGGCCGGCGAAGAGCGCGTCGTCGTCAACGAGCTCGCCGGCACGACCCGCGACCCGGTCGACGAGGTCGTGGAGCTCGGTGGCAAGCTCTGGACGCTGGTGGACACCGCCGGCATCCGTCGCCGCGTGCACCTGTCGCAGGGCGCCGACTTCTACGCGTCGCTGCGCACCTCGACCGCTCTGGAGAAGTCCGAGGTCGCGGTCGTCGTCATCGACGTCTCGCAGCCCATCAGCGTGCAGGACCTCAACATCATCGACCTCGTGCTCGAGTCGGGTCGCGCGCTCGTGCTGGCGTTCAACAAGTGGGACCGCCTCAACGACGACGACATGGAGAACCAGGACCGTCGCCGCTACCTCGAGCGCGAGATCGAGCAGGACCTCGCGCACGTCGCGTGGGCCCCGCGCGTGAACATCTCGGCCCGCACCGGTCGACACCTCGACAAGCTCGTGCCCGCCCTCGAGCAGGCGCTCGAGTCGTGGGACACCCGCATTCCGACCGGAAAGTTCAACGCCTTCCTCTCGGAGCTCGTCGCCGAGCACCCCCACCCGCTGCGCGGCGGCAAGCAGCCGCGCATCCTGTTCGGCACGCAGGCGGCCACGCGTCCGCCGACATTCGTGCTGTTCACGACCGGGTTCCTCGACCCGGGCTACCGCCGGTTCATCCAGCGGCGCCTGCGCGAGATCTACGGCTTCGAGGGCACCCCGATCGTGCTCAACATGCGCATTCGCGAGAAGCGCCAGCGCTGATCCGCGTCGAAAGCGCCCCGTCCCCGTCGTGGGGGCGGGGCGCTTTTGCGTGCGCGGGGTCTGCGGGCGCGGATTTCTCGCGAGACTGCACCTCGCTGACACCTTCGCTGCAGGCTGACGCGGGTTCACCAGCGAAATGCAGGCTCAAGCGCGCCGGGGCCGCGAGGCGCGACGCAACCGGGCCCATATCCGACCGGGTGGTCGATACAGTGCTCTCGCGACGGCGACGCCGTGGCATCCGCCCTCTGCTGACGCCGGGAGACCCCATGACCACCGCCGCCCCGCCGCTCGACCAGCCGTACGACGGCGCGCCGCTGGGCGCCGCGGTCCGCCGCGTCTTCGCGAAGTACGCCACCTTCGGCGGGCGTGCGAGTCGCAGCGAGTACTGGTGGTGGGTGCTGACCGCCGCCGTCGTGGGCACGGTGCTGAACGCGCTGCCGACGCTGACCGACGGCATCCGGATCGAAGCCGACGGCTCGACGACCATCACCGGACCGCACGGGGTGATCCTCGGGGCGATCTGGCTCGTGTGGGCTCTCGCGACGATCGTCCCCACGTTCGCCGTGCTCGTACGGCGCCTGCACGACACCGGTCGCAGCGGTTTCTGGGTGTTCATTGGGCTGGTGCCGTTGATCGGCGCCCTGGTGCTCTTCGTGTTCACGCTGCAGGGGCGGCGACCCGAGGGTGCGCGCTTCGACGCCTGAGACCCGAGCGAACGCCCCGGCCCGAGTGGTCGGGGCGTTCGTCGTCTCCGGAGGCCACGACCCGGTCGCCCCGCTCACGCACCGGTCGCTGCCGGCCGAGGGAGCCGGGCGCTGACCGGGTGACAGCGGAATGCGGAGTCGGTGTGGGGAGCCGGTATCCGGTGCGTCAGAGGGGTGCGGCGGGGCGGACGAGAGCCGTCCGGTCGGGCTCGGCGAAACCGAACTGACGGTAGAGGCCGTGCGCGTCGCTCGTGAAAAGGGTCCAGCGGAAGTGAGGGCCCGGGCCCTCGTCGATCATCAGTGAGACCAGGCCCTTGCCGAGGCCGTGACCGCGGTGCGCGGCGACGACGAACACGTCGGCCAGGTAGGCGAAGCCGACGCCGTCGGAGATCGCCCGCGCGAAGCCCACCAACGCACCCGTCTCACGGTGGTGGGCGGCGACGACGCGCCACGCGCTGTCGAGCTGCGTGTCGACGTCGGCGCGGGTGCGCCAGCGTCCCCAGTACGCCTCGGTGCTCAGCCACTGCCAGACCGCGTCGCGGTCGATCCGTTCGGGGTCGTCGTCGAGGTCGTACTCCATCCGACCAGTGTTCCGTGTTTCGCGGCGCGATGTGACGCCCGGCGGCGCCCTCGCACGAGGGGTGTGCCAGGCTGGAGACGATGACGATCGAGCCCCCCGCCCCCGGCGAGCCGCGACGCCCGCACGGGGCTCGCGACCCGGGCGATGCCTGGGTCGTCGCGCCCACGGGCGAGAAGTACTGGGGTCGTTTCGGCGCCGCGGGGCTGCTCGCCCTCGACCCCGAGCGCGGAGTGCTGCTGCAGCATCGCGTCTCGTGGAGCCACTTCGGCAACACGTGGGCCCTACCGGGTGGCGCGCGGCACGAGGGCGAATCCGCTCGCGACGGCGCCCTGCGCGAGTCGGGCGAAGAGGCCGGAGTGCCGGCGGATGCCGTGCGGGCGCGCTTCGAGAGTGTGCTCGACCTCGGCATCTGGTCGTATTCGACCCTGGTGGCCGACGTCACGACACCCTTCGAGCCCGTGATCAGCGACCCCGAGAGCGTCGCCCTGGAGTGGGTTGCCGTCGACGAGGTCGACTCGTTGCCGCTGCACCCCGGCTTCGCCGCATCATGGCCGGCCCTGCGTGAGGCTTTGACCGTGCGTCCGGCGATCGTCGTCGACGTGGCGAACGTCATGGGCTCGGTACCCGACGGCTGGTGGAAAGACCGCGCCGGCGCCGCGACCCGCCTGGTGACGAAGGTCTCGCGGCTGACGGAGCGGGGAGTGGATGCCGAGGCCCTCGGGGTCTCCGCGACGCGCTGGTTCCCCTCGGTCACCGCGGTGCTGGAGGGTCAGGCGCGGTCCGCCCAGCCCCTGGCACCCGCGATCGAGGTGCGGCACGCGCCGGGGGAGGGTGACGACGAGATCGTCGCCGTCGTGCGCGAGGTCGCGGGGGCGTTTCGTCCGGTGGTCGTCGTGACGAGCGACCGCGAACTGGCGGCGCGCGTCGAGCAGCTCGGGGCTGTTGTGCGCGGAGCGCACTGGCTGCTCGACCAACTGACCTGACGGCTGCGTCAGCGGCGTCGGCGGTCGTAGGTCTGACGACAGGTCGGCGATTTCGCCGGGTCGGTGATTTGCACAAGCTCAGTCGGTGGGCGAGGGATGCGGCTGAGGTTGTACGGATCGCTGAGGGTGTGACGCGACGGTCAGTCGAGTTCGCGGCCGCGGAGCTTCTCGATATCGCGGCGGTCGCGCTTGGTGGGGCGGCCGGCGCCGCGATCGCGCACCGGGACGAACGGCATGCTTTCTTTCGAGGGCGGCGGGGGAGTGCGGTCGTCAACCGACTCCGCGACGAGGGCCGCCCCGACACGCTTCGCGATCGTCTTCTTCACGACGAGGATCCGGTCGAAACCCTGGATCCGCACCCGCAACTCGTCGCCCGGGCGCACGGGTTGCGCCGCCTTGGCGCGTTCGCCGTTGACTCGGACGTGGCCCGCACGGCACGCCGTTGTCGCCGCGGACCGAGTCTTGTAGACGCGCACCGCCCAGAGCCACGCGTCGACGCGTGCGGTGGTCGTGGCATCCGTCATGTCAGGTCTCTCGTCGGCGAACCTCCATCGTAAGACGGGCTCTCACTCGCGCAGGGTCAGTGAGACGAGAGCGCGGTCGGGTTTGGGGCGCTCGACGATATCGAAGCCCGCCTGTTCGAACATCGACACGGTGCCGCGGTACAGCTGGGTGGCGGAGCGCTTCGTGACGGTGGGGTCGAGGGGGTACGCCTCGACGACGCGGGCGCCGGCGTCGCGGGCGGTCGAGACCGCGGCATCCAGGAGTTTCTTCATCAGACCCTGACCGCGGTGAGCCGTGCGGACGACGAAGCACGAGATCGACCAGACGTCGTCGGCGTCGAGGGGCTCGTCCGTCGCGGTCGTCACGTCGCGGGTGCGCAGGAGGCGCGCCTGGTCGATGCGGGGACCGACGCGCACCCAGCCCGCCGGCTCGCCGTCGACGTAGGCGATGAGTCCGGGAGCGCGATCGCCCTGCATCTCGGCGTGGAAGCGCGTGGCGAGGTCATCGCGCGAGGTCTTCTGGAACTCGGCATTGGTGAGCAGCCACCACTGGCATTGGCAGCCGGGACCGTCGCCGCTGTCGAGCGCCGTCTCGGCGTCGTCGAAGCGGTCACCGGTGGCGGGCAGGATCTCGATCGTCATGCCCGAGACCGTAGCGAGGGTCTCCGACATCGGACAAGGGCGTGCGCACACGCCCGGGGTGGGCGTTGGTTCGCGGGGGCGTCGGCGAGGGGCTAATATAGGGGAGTTGCCCGCTCGCGGGTAACGGGATGTGGCGCAGCTTGGTAGCGCACTTGACTGGGGGTCAAGGGGTCGCAGGTTCAAATCCTGTCATCCCGACAGATAGGGCCGGAATCCTGCGGGATTCCGGCCCTTCGTCGTTTCACCGTTGGGCGCCAGACACGACGCAGACACGATGACCCATCCTGGACATCACCTCCCTGCGGCTTGGATGGCGGCCTGCGCGCGCCGGCGGCGGAGTCGGTACTGATGCACGGGGTCCGCGTCGAGGCGGTCGCGGAGCGTCGCGAACAGGAGATCTTCGTCGACGACGCGGACCCGTTGGCCCTGCCGGATCTCCCACGTCATGGTCATACCGGCGCTGCGCCATCGCTTGATCGTGCGCACGGAGCGGCGCACCGTGCGCGCCGCCTCGCGGTACGACAAGGTGGCCACCGATCAGCCGTCCGTGACTCGAAGCGATCGCTGGGCGCACGAACCCGGTACCGCTATCTTGCTAATGGTGGACGGGACCGTGAGCAACATAATCAACGCGGGGATATTCGTCGCGACCGTGATCGCCGCGATTATTGCGTGGCGCGGTGTGCGTGATGCGCAGCGGGCACGAGACGATGCAAGTGACCATGAAACCAAAGCGCTGGGGTACGCAGAGGAGGCGTCAGCAGCTGCTACGGCCATAGCTGGAGCGCAGCAGCGCGCCGCTACTGCATTGGAGCAGGCCAACCTCCGAGAGACGGCTCGTGATGCGGCCAAAGTTCCTTGGGTCGTAGAGCGCCGTTCGACGGAGCGCTGGGCGGTGAGGAACAACACCGGTTCCGATGCCGATTTCGTATCTTTCGAAGCACATCCGCCGGCACACGTTGAGATGGAAGATGGCCTCGAATTTCGAGACGTGCCGAATGGACAGATGGTGTTCCTGCGCTTCGGCGGCGGGTTCTCCGATCCTTCCTCTGCGACCCTAACCGTGGTTTGGCGAGACAGCCTCCGTGAAGGGCGCGAGGCCACGGTCATCCTGGGTTGACGCCTCACTGGGGCACCTGCTCTGAAGTCGTCGTGGGGGTGTGGTCGGTGCGGCAGACGATGCAGACCTTCGACAGCAGGGAGGTGCCGTCGGGGCCGTCGATCCAGTCGACGAGGACGCCGTGCTCGCCGCACCGGTCGCAGAACTCGGGCCGCGCGCGGCGCGCGGTCGACAGGTCGAGGCGCTGCCGGGCACGACGGATGAGGCGGAACAGCTGGTCTTGCAGGGCGGTGAGGTCGTCCCAGTCCTCGATGAGTTCCACGACGTCGGAGAGCCACGCGTTCGCGGCGTACGCCCACTCGCGCGCGAGCTCCACATCGGGGAGCTGTGACGGGAGCTGTGGCGCTTCGACGCCGAGGCGGGACGTCGCGACGACGAGGTACCCACGGAGGGTGTCCCACACGGCACGCGCGTTGCGGGACTCGGGACCGTCGACGACGGGCATGTTGTCGTAGTACCCGCCGCCAGACACCCGCTCAGTGAGCGGGGCGGCGCGGACGCCGCGCGCGGCCATGACGATCGTGCCGGTCGTCTCGACGACGTAGGGCAGCTGGTCGACGTGCCAGAGGAACTCTTCGACCCAGAGCGCGCGGGCGGCGTGCGGGTCGATCGCGTCGGCCGGGGCGAGGTCGCTCACTGGGGTTCTCCGATCTGCGCGAGGATGTGTGCGGTCGTGTCGTCGTCGAGGTGGCGGAGGCCGAGGGCGCCGCGGTACGGGATCGGCTCGGCCAGCGCGCGCGGGCGGGTCAATTCGAGGTGCCAGTTCCGAGGCTCGGCCCAGTCGGAACACTGGCCGTTGTAGCCGCAGAGGTTGCGACCGCCGGGGTTGTCTCCGAACGCACGGTGCGCGCCGATCAGGTCGACGACGCCGAGAATCACGCCGTGCGCCTGGCCCGTGGACCAATCCACCAATGACGCTCGACGCTTCGTCAGTACGCGGTGCGCAACCACCTGGGCGTCACCCGCGGTCGCGCGCGCGAGAGCGGCGTGGATTGCTACGGGGCCGCGGTAGTCGCCGGCGATGTTGCGGACGCGGTTCTCGACGTCCTTGCCGCCGTGGATGATCGCCCACGCCCACGGCTGGCGAACGGTGAGGATGCGCATCAGGCCACCGCCCTCACGGCGAGGATCAGCTCGGCGCGTTTCGCCTCGAGTTGCGCGGGGAGATCGCCGCCGCGGTCGCTGCGCCCGTAGATGAGCTCGCCGAGCCGGTTACGCGGGACGCCTGCGTGGAGCGCGACCGCTTCGAGGGTCATGCCGGCGGCCATCAGCGCGCGCACGTGCGCCCGGGCGGGCTCGGCGTCGACGCGAGGTGCCGCCTCGGGCACCCCGGCCGCGCGGCGTCGGCGGCGTTCCTCGGCGAGTGAGGCGTCCGCGCACGAGGGCGTGGCGGGGCAGAGCTCCCTCGAGCGGCATCCGAGTTGGTAGCCGTACGCGGTGCCGTGGTGCTCGGCCGCGATCATCTCGGTCGTCTCACGCCGGTTGGCCATCCACTCGCGGTGGTACTCGCGTGCGGCGTCCTTGCACGCGTCGCACCGGCATCCGCGGGCGTAGGACGCGTTCGTGCCGTGGCCGAGCACCTGGCGCGGCGCGCGTGGCTCACGGGGGATCGCGGTCGACCGGCGCTTCACGTTGGCCGCGAGGTGCAGCTCGCGGCGGATGATGCCGACGTACGCGACGCTGATGCTGAGGTCGTGGGCGATCTCGGCGTCGGAGAGCCGCGAGGCGTGAAGGCGTCGCACCTCGGTCTGCGTGCGTTCGCGTGCACCTGCGCGGGGGTCCGCGGCCTTGGGCTTCAGCGGTTCGCCTGCCGCGGCGAACTCATCGAACGCGGTCTGCGCGCGGTCGCGCTCGGCGGTGGCCGTGGCGAGGGCGCGCTCGGCGGTGCGAAGGTCGGCATAGAGCGCCTTGCGGCGTGCGCGCCACGCGTTCCGCGCCTGCTCCCACTCGGCCACCGGGTCGAGCTTCACGACCGGCGCCAGCGGCGGGGTCTTCGGCTTCGCGGTTGCCTTGGCCGGCGTCTTCGTGCGCGGCGCGGCGTCGGTCTTCGTCGCGACGGGGCGCGCCTTGGTGCCGCGGTTGGCGGCGCGGTCGCGCTGCTCGATGCCGGCGCGCTCCTCGGCCTCGCGGGCCAGGATGTCCTCGAGCGGGACGCCCTGGTCGACGAGGCGGCGGAAAGAGTAGTCGCCGGAGTACCGCCGGTACACGTCGCGGCATGCGAGCGGTGCGGGGCAGTTGGCGTCGCGGCATCCGTGTCGGTAGCCGTCGACGGTGCCGTGGGGGAAGTCGTCGCCGAGGCGATCTGCGGCGCGCATCAGAGGTCCGCCTTGTCGATGACGGCGGTGTGGAAGGTGGGAGTCACGTGTCGCCAGCCGTTGCTGCTGTGCTCGTCCCGCTGGACAGGCTTGTGGCACGCCCGGCAGAACGCTTCCACCAGGACGCCGGCGGGATCTGCGGCGGGCTTGGCCTGCTCGGCGGCGTACTCTTCGCCCGCCTTTGCCGCGACGATGATGGCGGCGGCGGCGTCTCGCGCTTCGTCGGGGGTGAGCGGGTGGGGTGCGTGGATGGTGACGAGTCCGTCGTCGTCGACGTCGATGTCAGCGACGAGCTGCTGGACGGTGCGGGTGATCTCGGTCATGGCGTGGTCCTCTCAGAAAGGGGGCTGGTCGGGGTAGACGACCTCGTCGGGTGCGAGGTCGAGGGCGGGTGCGTCCCAGGTGCGGGTGCAGGTGTGTTCGGGGGCGGTGTGCCCGTCGACGGGCCGCGTCGGCCAGTAACGGGTACGGAGGCTCGTGGCGGTCTTCCCGGCCCGCTCCTGGATCTGCCAGACACGGATGCCGGTGAGCACGCACGCGAGCACCTGGTCGCGGGTGAGGCCGACAGGGTCGAGGCGGGGTGCGCCGATGAGCACGCCGAGGTGGTGATCGGCGCGGACCTCGAGCACGCGGCGGGAGCAGCGCCCGCAGCGGGCGGCGAGCGGGGCCTTGGCGGTCATCGTTCGTGCCAGGGGGTGTCGCGCGGGTCGTCGGACTCCGTCTCGGTCTCGGGGGCGTAGAGAGTGACGTTCGTGTAGAACCGGCGCCCGTTCGACTTGGCCGTGCCGACGTCGAACCGCTGCTTGAGCTGCCGACCGAACGACTGCGCGGTGAGCGCGTCCTCCCGCTGCTCCTTGCACCACGCGTCGTACGCCTTCCGCAGCTCCGCCATCTCGACGCGCGCGTACTCGCCGCCGCCGGTGGAGCACCGGTCCTCGATGAACCGACCCAGGTGGTCCTCCTCAGCGCGGTACGCGTCGGTCGCGGCGAGCACCTCAGCCGGGGTGTCGAGCCCGTCGGCGGCGTACCCGACGGCGCCTCGGATGATCCACGCGAGGATGCCGGGGCCTTCCTCGTCGACGAGCCGCTGCTGCAGGTCCTCGATCCGCTCGGACTCGGGCACCGAGTGGGTGAACGGGATGAGTCGGAGTCGCCGCCAGACGCTGTCTCCGCCGGTCTCGACCTTCGGTTGGCTGTTGCCGAGGAGGAGGAACGTGTGCGACGGGGCGAAGTCGAAGAAGTCCTTGCCCATGAAGCGGGCGGTGATCGTGTCGCCACCGGTGAGGGCCTTCATCTTCGCCTCGTCGAACTTCGTGTCCTCGTTGATCTCGGACGTGATGACCAGCCGCCGGCCCTGCAGCATGGCGAGCTCGGTGGGGTGCTTCTCCCGCCCGACGACGAGGAACCCCTGCGGGGCGGAGGTGGCGTAGTCCCCGGCGATCGCGGACAGCACCTCCGCGAAGACGCCCTTGCCGTTGCCGCCGGCGCCGTGCGCGAACGGGAGGATGTGCTCGCGTACCTCGCCGATGAACATCAGCCCGGCGAGGCGTTGCATGTACCGTTCGACGGCCGCGTTCGACTGGAACGTGGTGGCGAGGAACCTGTCCCACAGCGGGGTTTTCATGGTCGCGTCGGGCGTGACGGTCGTCTGCTTCGAGTGGAACAGTGCCGCGGTGGGGGTGGCGATCGCGCCGGTGCGGAGGTCGACGACACCGCCGGGGGTGTTGAGCTGCCACGGGTGCCGGTCGAACTCGGCCGCGGCGACGCGCATGGCCGGGGTTGCGCGGGCCAGGCGCACGGCGTCGCCGATCGCGCGTGCCCGCATCGACTTGAGCCGCCACGCCTTGAGCGCGGTGTTGTCGGTGGGGATGCGGCGGATGACGTCGCGGGCGGCTTCGATCGCGGGCCCGTCGTCGGGGTGCCACGCCCACCGGGTGCCGTCCCAGGTGACCCACCGGCCGGCGTCGGGGACGTACCGCATGGTGCCGGAGTACTCGGCGACGAGGAGGCGGGCGTTGCCGTCGTCGGTGAGGTCGGCGCTGTCGCCGCCAACGGTCGCCGCGGGGGCCGTGGCCGTGGCGGGCGCGCCGACGGCGCTGATCTGAGTGCCGGTCGACGTGGTGCGTGACGCGGCAGGGGTGGCGGGTGCGAGCTCGCGGGGTGCGCGGTGGCCGTAGTCGACGTCGGCTAGGGCTTTCGCGGCGGCGGCGTGGTCGCCGTGGTGGTTGAGGAGGGCGTACGCACCGAACTTCGTGTACGGCACCTCGGGTTCGAACTCGGTCGATGAGGTGAAGACGTAGAGGCGGTCGCGGTCGCCGGCGTGGCCGGTGGTGGCGCTGATGCCGTCGTTCTTGCCGGGGCGGCGCCAGTACTTCGTCGCACCGCGGGTGAACACATGCACCCACCCGACAAGGATTTCAGTCCAGTCGGTGCGGGCTTCGTAGTCGTCGCCAGGGGTGATGTCGCCGTCGGCAGCGTGGAACGTGGTCGACCATTTCGCGTCGACGGGCCCGCCGGCGCTGGCGGGGGTTTCGTCGGGCATGGTGTCGAGCGCGGCGTGCACGATCGCGTGGACCCGGTCGCGTTCCTCGCGGGTGAGGGTGGGGAGCCCGGCGGGCCCGCCCACGAGCCGCACCCACGGGCGGCCGGTCGGGTGCACGTCACCGTTCGAGGGGGCGAGGACGACGAACCCGCCGGTGCCGCGCGTCTCCGCGAGCGTCTCCCGCCCGGTCGCGCCTTCGGTCGGGCGCTGCGCGACCTTCGTGTTCCCCGGGACCGTGCCACCCTCGACGCGGTACAGCAGGTGCAGGCCACCGGAGGGAGACTGTTCGGACCATCCGTTGATGAGGCGGTCGTAGACGGGGCGGAGGCCGGTGCCGTCGAGCAGTTCGAGCACGTCGCTCATCTGGGCCATAGCGACGCCCTCGACTTCGAGGAGTTCGACGTCGCCGTACCCGGTGACGATGCCGATGCCCTGCTCGAGGTCGTTGTCGAACCAGGCGCGCAGCTGCGTCTCGTCGGCGGCGGTACCGGTGTGCTGCTTCCACGCGATGCGGGGACGCTTGGTGCCGTCGGCGGCGACGGGCACGACGGAGAGCCCGGCTGCGTGCAGCTCGAGGGCGGTGGCGAGAAGTGTGGTCATCGGCTGACCTCCGCCGATAGGGTGCGGGCATGAGCGAAGACATGCAGCGCAAGTCCTATGAGGAGTACGTCAACGATCGGCGCAAGCTCGCTGGCCTCCAGGCACCAGCCATGCGCGTGACGATCGGCAGCGATCGGGACGTGGAATTCCAGAAGGAAGCGACGCTTACCTACACCCTCAACATGGTGGGTCATCTTCTCGAACGCATCGAGGTGCTGGAGAAGCGTCTCGCGGAGAAGGAGACCGCTGCCGACGACGGCGACGACATTCCCATGGGCGGAGGCATTGAGAGCCCCTTCGACCCGAACGACCGGCCCTGGGAAGGCTGATCGCTCACGCCCACGGCGTGGGGTCTGGTTTTCTGTGATGAGTCTCATGCGCAGTTGCAGGCTCCGGTGGTGGCGCGGACGGTGAAGCAGTCGGGGCAGACGGTGGCGGGGTCGAAGTCGAACTTCGTGCGGGAGCAGGACGCGTGCCGCCACGACTCGAACGGATTCGGGCGGGTGATGCGGTCGCCGACCTGGATCCAGGTGTCGCAGTCGGGGCAGGGCGCCGGGTGCTGCGCAACCGTCAAGGTGCTCATGATTCGAGCTCGGAGAAGTCGAAGGCCTGCTGCGACAGTCGGCGGACGATGAGCTCGCAGTACTTCTCCTCGACCTCGACGCCAATGGCGCGGCGTCCAAGGTTTCGAGCAGCGATGAGCGTGGATCCGGACCCAGCGAAGGGGTCGGCGATGACGCCTGGCGGGGCGCATTCGATGAGCGACTCCATGAGGGCGACGGGCTTAGCGTGGATGTGCAGCGACTGGTCGGCGGGAAATGCGGTCATGACGGAGAAGTTGCTGTTGCTCGACCGAACGAAGCCGCGCGCGTAGATGGACTCGTGGGTGTAGCGCCAAGGTCCGCCATTCATGCCGGGGCGCCGCTTGTCCCACACGAGGCGGTCGTCCCAAGGTCCAGGCGGGTCCGGCAGGCGAGGTGACCCGAACACGAGCGCGGGCCGATCTCCCCAGAGCTCGAGGGCGAGGTCTCGACTTTCCGTATCCATGTCGCCGGCAATGACGTATCCCTCGCGGCCCACCCCGGGTCGCTTGGAGGCGTGCTTGCTGTCGCGCGCGGCATTTTGGCGACGGCCGTAACCGCCGTGATTGACGTCGCCGACGCCGAGTACTTGCGTCCCGTAGGGAGGGTCGGTCACGAGCACGTTGGCGGCGGTCCAACCACGTATCGCTCGGCAATCTCCGAGGTGCAGCTGCACGTATTGGTCTTCGTAGTAGAGGCTCATCGGGGCACGACCGTTTCGGCGAGCCATGCAGTGAGTGGCGCGACGCGCAGCCCGAGTGTGGCGGCGACGTTCACCTCGAGGCGGGCGCCGCCCGACGCTTCCCACCCGTCGAGGAGGGCGACGCCGTCGCAGCGGATGAGCTGCGCGAGACCGGCGCGCAGCCACCCGTGGTAGTCGCCGGGGGTGGGGTTCTCGTTCGTGGACGGGTCTTCGACGAGGTGGCCGAGCTCGCGCAGTCGTTCGGCGGCGGAACGGAAAGCGGGGTAGTTGAAGTCGGGGAGCCCGGTCATCGGGCCCGCGACGTAGATCGTCAGGGGTGTCGTGGTGTCAGTGCTCATGTGCCCGGGCGCGGAGTCGAACCGTGCCTGCGACCATCCGGGCTGCCCGTTCAGAACGGGGTGTTGTCGAACGCGGCGATCTGCTCCGCCGTGGCGCCGATCGCGGTGGCGATCGTCTCGGGCGGGATACCCGCGCCGCGGAGCTGCTGCAGCTGCGAAACCTGCTGATCGGTGAGGCCGCCGGCGTGCGTGGCGGTCTGCTGCTGGAACGGCTGCTGCACGGCCTGCTGCTGCTGCACGGCGGCCGGTGCCTGCGGGATGGGCGCGGCGACCGGCTGCTGCACCGGCTGCGCCACCTGCGCGGGCTGAGCCACGGCGGGCGCCGCGGCGGCGGGCTGCTGCACGAACGCCGACGTCGGGGCCGTGTACTGAGCGGTGTACATCTTCGCCGGGTTCGCGGGGTTCGCGGACGCCGGGTCGTTGCCGATGTACTGCACCGTCAGCGTCCCACCGGGCAGGATGTCCGACGCGCCCGCCGCGCGGATCGCTTCACCGATCGCGCGCTTGAGGTTCTTCGACGCGACGTAGAGCGTGCGCTCGCCGGTGTCGCTCGCGTCGAGACGCTGGTCGGTTTTGAGGTCGACGAGGATCTGCATCTTGGGGTCGCCGTTGGGCCAGAAGTCGGGCTCCTGGCTGCCGAACTTCGTCTGCTGCCGCTCGCACGGTGCAGACTGCACGACGCCGGTGTGCGTCGCGCCGACGGTGTCGAACTTGAGGCCCTTGCTGGACGATTCGAAGAGGGACATGTTTCTCCTTGGGGTTGGTCTTGGTCAGCGGTCGAACAGGTTGCGGATGGGGGCGGGTGCGGCCGCCGCTGGCTGCGGCGTCGCGGGGATAGGTCGAGGGGCGGGGTAGGCGCACGTCGGGTGAGTCGTGTGGCCTTCGGCGATGAGCACGGGGTGCATGACGGTTCCGCACGCCGTGCACAGCGGCGTCGGCGCGGCGACCGCGACCTCGGGGCGGATGGGGGTGACGCGCGCGACGGGTGCCGGCGGGATGAGCTCGGCGAGAGGGGGGATCGCGTTCCCCGGCGACGGTGTCGGCGCGGCATCCGGCACGACGCGCAGCTCGCCTACGTCAAAGAGGGAGCCGCCGGCGGCGCGCTGCTGCGCGCGTTGCTCCGTCTTGCACCAGGTGCACCACTGGTCATCGCACAATGGCGCCGCCTGCAGCGCCGCGTCGATGCCGACGACCTGCAGCATCAGGTTCAGCCGGTTCGCGCGGAGCATCGCCTCCCCGGCGAGGTGCGGGTTGTACGGCTCGGACCAGAACACGGCGTTCTGCAGCTCACCGTCGCGGGGGAGGAACGCGATCGCCACGGTCCGGCACGGGCCCCAGCCACCGTCGTCGGTGAAGCCCTTGCCGTAGAGGTGGGCCTGTACGCGGTACTGCTCGCTGGGGCCGTGGATGCGGTACTTCGTGAGCTGCTTAGGGCCTACGATCTTGTGGTCGATGACGGTGCCGGTGGGGACGTGGAACAGGTCGGAGTGCCCGGTGATGCTGGTCCCGCCGATGGTGCCGACGGTGACCTGCCACTCGGTGATCCACTCGGTCTTGTCGACCTCGCCGCCACCGCGGTTCGCTTCGTCGAACCACCGCTCGAGCTGATCGTGCACCGCCGTGCCGATCGCCGGCTTCCACGCGGGCCCACGGTCAGGCTCGCCGTCACCGTTCAGCTTGTGAAGGATCCAGCGGTCGCAGGGCTTGCCGATCTCCGACGGGCCGATGCGCTTCTGCAGCGACCGCGGGTGCCGCGTGATGCTGTCGCGGATGACCCCGAGGTACAGGTCCTCGACAGTCGTCATGCTCCGATCGCCTTCTGCGTGGAGCGGTAGACGGCGTACATCGTCTGGCCGCCGCCGTCGACCATGTACGGCAGCATCACCTCGTCGAGCGTGGCGAGCTGCGCGTCGATGAGAGCGGCCTGCGCTTCGAGCCAGTCCTTCGCGATGCGCCACGCCACGCGCGCGGCCTGCGCGGTGTTCTTCTGCGCGGGCTTCACCGCGGGGTCGGCCTTCATCGCGGCGAGGACACCGTCGGTGCGCACCGGGAGTTCGAAGTCGCGGACGCCGTAGTCGGTCTTCATCGTGAAGGCGAGGCCTGCGGCGACGCCGTGGTCGTCGTAGAGCGTCGAGATGCGGGTGACTCCGCGTCGGGCGAGGGCGCGGTTGATCTCGCCCATCGTCTTCTCGACGTCGATGGTGGTCGTGTAGTTGAGGATCGGCATGATCACTCCTTTCCGTGCCGCCCCGGGACTCGAACCCGGCGTGTATGCCCTCGCGGCGATCGCGCTACTTGACGACGACGGACTTCGCGCCGCGCACCTGGTGCTCCTCGAGCACGGCCGGCGCGAACTGCTTCTTCACCGCAGCCAGATCGACACCCGTGGTCGTCTTGTACAGCTGCGGGTAGTCCGCCTGCGGGTACTCGGCCGCGACCCAGTCGGTGTCGAGCCGGGAGTACTCCCGCACCTGGACCTTCGTCCCGTCGACGTCGTGCGTGCCGACCGGCAGCCGCTCGACGAGCTGCGCGTCGATCTCCGCGATCCGCTCGGCGATGTGCTCGGCGTCGGCCTTGAGCGACGCGCGGTCCGCGACGAGCTCCTCGGTGCTCTGCTGCCGCTGCTTGGCCTGGTTGATGGGGGTGATGGGTGCTGCGTTGCTCATGGTGCTCATGCCTCCTCGGCGTCGGTGGTGGGGGTGATGTCTTCGACGAGTTCGGCGTCGACGACGTCGTCCTCGGGGCCGGTGGTGAAGCCCTGCTCGAACTCCTGCACGAGCAGCGCCGCGAGCTCGCCCAGCGGGCCACCAAGCTGACCCACCTGGTACGTGCCGGGGAACGGGACGTCATAGTCCGCCGTCGGCAGTGCGCTGCGGGTGAGGGCGAGCGCACCCGACGGGGCGCGCAGCTCGACACCGAACTTCCCCGCGGGCTGGTCGACGACGGTCAGCGTGTACTGCCCGGTCGACGCCTCCAGCTCGAGCGGGGCAACCGCCTCCCGCTCGGCATCCGGGTCCGGCAGGTCCAGCGGGACCTTCACGTGCTGAATCCGCGCGTCGTGCAACCGCTGCAACAGGGCGCGCGCCGTGTCCTGGTCGTCGTCGTCGACGGCGAGTTCGATCGCGACGATCTCGATCTTCGGGATCCGCTCGAACGAATCGTTCTGCGTGATCTCCTTCGTGCGCACGAGGGCGACGACGGGCAGGTACGTCTGGCTCGGGTAGATGCCGAGCAGGTGCCGCCCGTTCGACTCGATGCCGTTGTCGTCGTACTCCTTCGGGAGCGACGATGCGAGCTTGACCATAGGGGTGTCCTCTCAGTGGGCCGCGGTGACGCGGGTGGGCCAGTCGAGGCGCGAGTACGCCTCCGCCTGCTCGGGCAGGTAGTCGGGGGTGGGGATGCCTGCCCAGCGTGCGCCGGCCCACATGAGCCCCGCCGCGTCGGCGACGTTGTCGTCCGGGATCGTCGCGGCCGGGAACGCGGCGCGAAGGGCCGTGGTGACGTCGTCCTTGCTCGCGCGGCCGTTGCCGGTGGCGAGCTTCGCCCGGCTCGACGGGGACACAGCGACCACGGGGCCGCGGGCGAACATCTGGTCGACGAGCCACCAGTAGAAAGCCATGCGCTCGCCGTGCGCACCGAACTGCTTCGTCGACGTCGGCACCTCGATCAGCGTGACGTCGACCCGGGCGGGGATCGGTGCGAGCACGCCCTCGATCGCGCGCCGCAGTCGCAGCCTCTTCGCCGTGAGCGTGGTGCCGATGTTCGGCGTGCGCACGCGGCGGGTGGTGATCTCGCCGTCTTCGTTGATCGCGATGCCGGTGCACGTGAGCGAAGGGTCGATACCCACCGCGATCACGAGCGGACCTCCCGTGCGGCTTCGAGCGCGGCGCGGTGCCGGTTGACGAGCTCGACGACGTACTGGGTCGTGGACCGGTCGTAGGACGGGCCCATGACGGGGCCCGGTCCCAGGAGCAAGCCCTGCTTCTCCTCGACGATGAAGTTGTCGGCCTGAACCGTTTCGTGCGCCTTCCACGGGCCAGGTCGGGCCGCGTCGCTCAGCCGTGCGAGTTCCTCGTCGGCGTCGGCGACCGTCCCGTGCGGGCGGACCTCGAAACGTTCCATGATGTCGCGGGCCAGAACGGCGCCCTCGCCCCACTCTTCGAGCAGGGACACCAGCGCTTCGCGTACGTCGACGGCGGGCGGGCCCCAGACGCGCCCCGGGATTTCATCCGCGGCGGGCTCGCCGCTCAGGATGCGCTTCGCGATGTCGTCGCAGTTCTCATTCCCTCGGTATCCCTCGCGGGCATGCGCGGCGGCGCGCTGACGCTCGGCCTCAACGGCGGCGCGTACGTCGTCGGCGGGCAGGGTGAACAGGCGCTCATCGATCGCCGCCCGCAGTCGCACCAGCTCGCCAGCGGACACGTTCAGCGCGGTCTCGTAGCGGCCGTGCACGACGGTAATGTCCACGCGCCCCGCGCCGCGGGCATCGTCGCTGACGAGAACCTCGTCGGCCTCGCGGGCGTTCACAGGATCACCGCCAGAGCGACGATCAGCTCGAGCAGCACCGCGCCACCCATGACGCCGACGAGGACGATCAGCCCGCGGGGGACCGGTGTCGCCTCGATGACGGCGGCTACGACGTCGGCGTGCTGGGGTGCGCGGCGGGCGCGGTACGGGCGGCGGACGAGGGGCCGCGGGGTGCGAATGAGAACGCGAGACATCGGTACTCCTGCCAAGGACTTCAAAACGATGAGGTGGTGCCCGGGTGGGCGGGGGTGCTGCGGGGTCAGGGGGTGGTGTCTGCCGGGGGCTCCGTGATGTGGGGCACATCGGTGGGGGCCGACGAGACCCCGGCAGACAGTTCGGGACGCGCCCGCGGGGCGCACAGCCACAGCAGCGCGACGGGGGCGAAGATGACGATCAGGTCGCCGCCGCCGAACCCCGGGGCGATTGCCGCGGGAGCGACCAGCAACGCCAGGCCGACGACGGCCGCCGCGGCGAGCACGCGGAGGAGGCTCACGGGGTCACCTCGACGCGGGACGCGGTCAGCCACGCGACGACGTCGGCGCGGCCGTACCGGATGAGGCTCGACCCGGGCAGCGTGTAGTAGGCCGGGCCGGTCTTCGTGATCCGCCACCGCTCGAGCGTCCGCGGGTTCACGTCCAGCAGCTCGCCGAGCTGCTTCGGCGACATCACCGCCGGCACGCCCTCAAAACCGGGAGGCGCGGCGTCGACCACGGCGTCCGCCTGGGGGAGTGCGTGGAGAGACATCAGGCCACCTGCAGCGTGAGAAGGTCGTCGAGACTGCAGAGCGGAAAAGCGAGCTTGAGGCCCGTGATGAATCGGTTGCCGGGGACCGCGTCGCCTTTGGTCAGTCGGTAGAGGGTGGCGGCGTCGACGCCCAACCGCCGAGCCAGCTCGGCCTCGGAGCGGATGCCGCTCGCGCGGCGCAGCTCGTCGAGCTTGGCCCGGTTGAGCATGAGCTTCGGCTCCGTTGCGGTGGTGGAATCGGATTGCATGACAGCGACGGTAGGCCGTCCGTCGCAGTTTCGCAATCGCTTTGCGTGTCTGCAATTGCTGGTCTGGCGGAATTTCGCGTATCTGCGGCGCAAAGTGATTGCGTGCACGCAATGGTTTAGCTACGCTCAGGACACGTGAGCAACGAGACCTGGACGCGATACATGGCCGCGACCGCACGACCGGACAACGACAAGGTGATCGCCCAGAAGGTCGGCGTCAGTCCCTCGACAATCGGCCGGTGGCGTAGCGGAGATATCGACCCAAAGCCTCGGCAGGTCGTGGCCTTCGCCCGGGCATACGGAAAGAGCCCGCTCGGTGCTTTGGTGTCGGCGGGTTACCTGAGCGAGGAAGACCTTGAGGAGGAACTTTCCCTCGGGCTCCCCGCCGATCTCGACGAGGTCTCCACCTACGACCTGTTCGATGAAGTGAGACACCGTCTAGAGATCATGGGGGACCTGGTCGGCTGGGTCGGCAGCATTGGTGAGCACAGAGGGAGCTCCGCCAACCTGGCCGCGCGAGCGCTCCGCTACGCGCACCCCGCAACTCCGCCCGCGGACGCTGACGGTGAGATCTACATCCGTGCACTCGAGCCCCACCTCAAACAGACGGCGGAATACGAGGGCAACCCGATTTTCGGCCTTCGCGAGGAGTACCACGGCTCGATCGATGACCTGCCGGCCTACCAGAAGGAGCGAGTGATCGCGCATCTGGCCGAACGTCGCGCCGCCAATGTCGGAACCCCTACGCAGGATGACCTGAAAGCCGTAGCCCGTGAAGCTGACCTAGAACCGACCGACGAGCAATGACACCCATCGACGCATACCTCGAGGACCTCGCCCGCCAGGGCGGCATCCACATCGAGTACGGCCGCGTCCCCACCGGACGCGACGGTCAGTCCTGGACCGACCGGAAACTCACCCGCCTACGCCCCGGCATGGCCGCACGTCTCCACCGTTGCGTGCTCGCGCACGAGCTCGGACACCACGCCCTCGGCCATCAGCCCACCCAGTTCGGCCCCGTGCACGCCAAGCAAGAACGCGCCGCCGAGGAGTGGGGCGCGCTGCGCCTCATCACCCTCGACGACTACCGGCACGTCGAGGAGATCCGAGACGGCCACGTCGGCGCGATGGCGATCGACCTTGGCGTCATGCGCACCACCCTCGAAGCGTTCCAAGCCGTTCTCCTGCGCATCGGCGACACCGTCTACGTGCAACCCAAGATGGGCGCTGGCCAGTGGACCCACCGCGTCGAGGTCGCCTAATGGCCCGCGCCTGGATCACCGACCTCTGGGTCAAAGACGCCGTCGTCGACCTACCCGACGGCACCACCACCAAGATCAGCCCCACCAGCGCGCAACTCCGCGCCCTGAAAGCCCTGCCCGACCACTTCCGCACCACCCGCTACGGGCAAGGACAACGCTGGTCCGCCCGCTGGCACGACCCCCGCACCGACAAACCCCGCTCCCGCGCCTTCACCCGCCGCAGCGACGCCGAAGCGTTCATCGCCTCCCTCGAAGACGACATCCGATCTGACCGGTACATTGACCCATCCGCCCGCGAACAGACGTTCGCCGCGATCGCCGAAGCCTGGCTCGCCTCCAAAGGCCGCATCAAAGACTCCACCTGGCGCCGCTACCGCCGCGAGCTCGACAACTACGTCCTTCCCAAATGGCAGCACACGCCCGTCGGATCCATCTCCCGCCCCCAGATCGATGCATGGGTCCTCCAACTGCGCGACGGCACCGCACCCCACGTGTTCGACGTCAACCAGCACATCAAAACCACCGCCCGCACCCCCGCGAAAATGGCGCCCGCCTACCTCGGACACATCGTCCGCTCCACCTTCGGCGGCGCCATCCGCTACGCCGTCGCCGAAGCCATCATCGGCCGCAACCCCCTCGCCAACGTCGAACTCCCACGCGACGAAGGCGACATCGAAAACGACCTCCCACACCTGTCGTACCCCGACATCGAAACCCTCGCCGACACCGCCCACGAACTCACCGGCCGCCCCGACGACGAACTCCTCCTCGAGCTCCTCGCCTACAGCGGCCCCCGCATCGGCGAAGCCACCGCCCTCAAAGTCCGCGACCTCGACCCCGACAACGACCGCGCCCGCATCCACCGCACCTGGACCGTCGACCGTGAAGGCCGCCGCAAGCTCGGACCCGTCAAGACATGGGAGAAACGGTGGCTGCCCGTCATGCCATCACTCATGCGCGAACTCGTGAAGCTCACCGCCGGCCGCGGCCCCGACGACTTCGTCTTCACCGCCCCACGCGGCGGACCCATCGACGGCGGCAACTGGTACACCCGCGTCTGGACCAAGACCCGCACCAACGCCGGCCTCGCCCACACCATGTCCGTCCACGACCTCCGCCATGTCGCCGCCACCAACGCGATCGCCGCCGGCGCTGACGTGAAACTCGTGCAACAGATGCTCGGCCACAAAGACGCCACCGAAACCCTGAACACCTACGCGCACCTCTGGCCCGACCGCGTCGCCGAAGTCATCGCCGCCGTCGAACAACGCCGCGCCGAAGCGCTCCGTGCTGAGAGTCGTGACGCGGCCTGAGCATGAGCTGAGGTGGTTCAGCCCATGGGTCTCATTCGACGACGTGGGTCGACCATGACACGAATGGTGTCGCCCTCATCCTCGACGCTCTCCACGCGATAGCCGCGAGCGGCCAACGCGTCACTGATGGCAGCAGAGATTTCCGCGAACGGGAGCACGGAAGATTTCTTTTCGAGCACCGCCCGATAGAGACCGCTTGCGGATCGGCTGAGAACCACGGGATTGGCTCCAGTAGCGGGGGCTATTTCTGCGAGGGTGTCGCGAATAATTCTCATCCCGCCGGCGGGAGCCGACGTGTCCCCAGCTGGCGAATCAGGTGCGCTGGCAGCAGCAACCGCGGAGTTCAGCTTGCTCATCTCGACGCGCATGTCGTTCAAACTCTCCGTTATGAGCTCAAGCCGCGCATCAGAGGATGACCCTTCCACACTGGGCGCATCAGCGGCGATCGTCAGGCCAAAGTGGCGCCACATCGGGTTGCTCCCCTCGCAGCTCTCAGCGCTATCGGCCAGGTGTTGAGCCAGACGCTCCACCTCCCGTTTCGTGTCCCAGGCGTTCAGCGTGGACGAGTACGAGTGAGTGTTCAGACCCGACGTGTCGAAGGGAATGCCGGTGTGCTCATCACGAACGAGCGCGACTGGCAGGTTGAGCGACGTGCGGACACCCAATTCGAAGAACACATTCGGGTTGTGCCCGCTGAGGTCACAAAGGACCATGTCCGCCGTCGAGAGGTGACGAATTATCTGGCCATGGATCATATGCGCGCCGACGGCGGCCGGACGAACCGGCGTAAATCCCGCCTTCTCGATGGCGGGGACGAAGATCGTCTCCATGACGTGATCCCAGTGAGCGCTGTCCCCGTTGTAGCGCTCGGCCTCGTCCTCATGGGTCGTGATGGGCATGGCTATGAAGCATGTCTTCTTGTCTTCGGCGGTCACGTCA
This sequence comes from Microbacterium testaceum, assembly GCF_029761935.1. Taxonomy (NCBI): domain Bacteria; kingdom Bacillati; phylum Actinomycetota; class Actinomycetes; order Micrococcales; family Microbacteriaceae; genus Microbacterium; species Microbacterium testaceum. Next base: position 986,571 of record NZ_CP121699.1, on the reverse strand, counting down.
CGACCCTATCGGCGAGACACAGTTGACACGGTCACGTTGTCACCCCCTACCTTGATGGTTGGAACGGTGTCGCACACGGCACCAGGCGTCGAGACCCCCGGACGAGCACACAGTGCCCCGGGGGTCTCGTGCTCACCACCACCGGCCCCCAGACCGGTGTCAACGCGGAAACCTGCCAAGACCGCGAAGGACTCCCGCACACCGCACCGCCGGCACGGACTTCACCGGCGCGGAGTACCTGCACCGCCTCGAGAGGCGCCCCGCCACACCGCGCCGGCGCCTCTCGAGAAACGCGCCCTGCGAACGCGCCCTGCCCACCACCCGACAGGGCGCGATATCCACCAACAGGGCGCAATAGGGCGCGATCAAAAAACGGCAACGGACCCTCATATAGCCGCGTAATCCTGCGGTTCTACTACCCACAGGGCGCGATAGGGCGCATTTATGTGGATCGTGTCAGCTCTTTGAATAGTTACTAAGGGACTGAGTTAAACGCGCGCAGGGCAGCACCAGCTACCGAAACCCGAAAAACGCGCCCTGCCCACCCTTGAGGAGGCTCAAAGATGATGCCCTCCGAGATGCACGAATGCACCAGCTGCGGCTCCATGTACACCAGCCCCCTCGCCGCCGCACTCTGCTGCGACCCCGAACTCGAGCAACCCTGATGGCACGCACCAACACCCGCCGCCAGCACAAGCAGCGCGCCGAGTACCGAGCCGAATGCGAAGCCACCAACGCTCCCTGCTGGATCTGCAGCCTCACCATCGACTACACCGCAGCGTGGGACGACTGGACCAACGACGACCGCTTCCAAGAGGACCACTTCTGGCCCGTCTCCACGCACCCCGAACTGCAAGAGGACCCCAGCAACAAACGCCCCTCCCACGCCGGATGCAACCGCGAGCGCGGCAACGGTGCCCCCATCGTCGACCTCGGCACACCCTCGAGGGAGTGGACCTGAGCATGGCCCCCCAATTCGTTGCGCACCTCGTGCCGACCCACGTCCGCCTCGACACCGACTGCCCCGTCTGCGGATGGGCCGACCTCTTCCACATCACGGTCCACTCGCTCACCTCGAGCGGCGTGAGCATCGTCGCCGAGATGATCCGCTGCGCACGATGCGAGAACACCCGATGAGCTGCCGCTGCGACGACCCCGGCTGCGCACTTCCGACGCCACCACCACGACCACCCGAGGAGAAGCCATGACCGCGACCACCGCAGACCTCACCGCCGCCGAAGCCGGCGCCCGCATCGCCGTCATCGCCCCCACCCACGCGGCAGCACGCGACGACCTCGACCGCCTCGCCCCCTTCACCGGACCCGACGCCACCACCCGCCGAGCCAAGGACCGCGCCGCCATCAGCTTCCCCAGCGGGGGAGCCATCCACTTCCACTCCGCCGCAGGCAACGGACTCCGCGGGCGCACGTACGACCGCATCCACCTCGCCGAAGACGCCGCCACCGACGACACCATCACCCACGCCCGCCTCGCGCTCACCACCACCGGCGAGCTCTACATCGGCACCCACCTCGTTGCCGAACCGCGCACCCTCGACCCCGACCGAGACGACGCCGCCCAATGAGTGGACGCGAACTCGACTCCGACGGCACCGACAGCTACCACCCCGAGCACCCATGGGAGCAGACACCGCACCCGCTCTACCTACCGCCCGAACAGCGCACCTCGCTGAACTGGCCGCCCGAGCCCGCCTACCCCCACGGCCCGCACGAGGCGAAGCAGTGGGACCAACTGCCCGTCAGAGTGCAGCCCGAACCGGCGTGGCGACGCGAGTACGGCTACGCCCACCCCAAGGCACCCACACCGCTGCTCTGCCAGCTCGGTCTCCACGCGTGGCCCGCGCACGTCAACGCCTACACGCAGGCACCAGCACCTATCCGCTGCGACCGCTGCGGCAAAGCCCGCTGACCCCCCACCCCCGAAAAATCCAGCACCCATGCCGGAGGGGGGACCACCACCGGGGAGGCGGTCCTCTCTCCCCGCCTCTCCGCGACGGAGGGGGGTCGCGCGCGCAGAAAGGAGCGTCATGGCTCGCAACAAGGATCCGTTCCCGGCGCAGAGCGTCCACGCGGCGTTGAACTCGGCGGTGCGGTCGGCGCCGCACCTGACGGACGACCATCGTCCGGTGGTGGCGCTCGCTCGGGTGCTCGCGAAGCGCGTGGACAAGCTCGACAAGCAGGGCTTCGTCATTGACGGGCGCTTCGACAACGTGTCGGCCGGGATGTTGCTGAAGGCTTTCGACGCGCTGGGCCTGACGGTGAAGGAGCCGCGGGGTGCGCGTCGCGCGCCGGCGCGTGAGGAGTCGCTGGTGCCTCCGTCGGCGGAGGCCGAAGAGACGACGCCTCCGCCGCCGACGGATATGGAGAAGTTCCGGCGCGGTCGCGCGGGGTAGTAGTGGATGGGGGTCGGATCGTTGACCCTCACACACGGCATCACCGAACCGCGCGTGTGGACGAAGCCGCTCGTCGAGTTGACGCCAGCGACGTCGCGCGGGTTCGACGTGATCAAGTTCGCCCGCGAGGACCTGGGCGTGCGCCTGCTGCCTTGGCAGGAGTGGCTGCTCATCCACATGCTTGAGCTCGACTCGTTCGGGCTGCTCCGCTTCCGCAAGGCCCTCGTCATCGTCGGTCGACAGAACGGGAAGACCGCGGTCGCCGCGGTCCTCGCGGCGTACTGGATGTACGTCGACGCGGGCCGCTGGCCTGAGCAACTGCCCGAGCAGGACTTCATCATCGTCGGGGCCGCGCAGAAGCTCGACGTCGCGATGAAGCCGTGGAAGCAGGTGCGGCGGTGGGGTGGGCCCGACGACGAGAAGCTCGGCATCGCGCACGACCGCCGGCCCGAGCTGCAGAAGCTGACCTACCCGCCCCGCACCGTCAACGGCGACGTCGACATCCGCACGCTCGGCGGCGGCATGTACATGCCGCGCACCTTCGAGGGCGCGCGCGGTCACTCGGCCGCACGACTGCTCCTCGATGAGCTGCGTCAGCAGTACGACTACGAGGGCTGGTCGGCGATCGAGAAGTCGGCGAACGCCATGTACGACTCGCTGCTCGTCGCGTTCTCGAACGCCGGCACCTCCCGCTCGATCGTGCTCCGCGACGTGCGCGACATCGCGACCGAGGGCATCGACGACCCGGACACGGAGTGGTTCCTGGCCGAGTGGTCAGCCGACCCGAAAGCATCGCTGTACGACCCGAACGCATTCGCCCAGGCGAACCCGTCAGCCGGGCACCTGCCGGGCATGACGATCGCGGGACTGATGCGCACCGCGGCGAAGGCGAAGAACAAGAGCGTCGAGCGCATCGAGGTGCTCGGCCAGTGGGTCACGTCCCTCGTCGTGCCGTTCCTCGACACGGAGGAGTGGCAGGCATCCGCCGACCCGAGGCTGCTCGACGAGGACGGCCAAGTCGAGGAACCCGGGTCGACCGTCGCTGACGGATCCCGCATGGTGCTCGGCATCGACGTGCACCGGGAGAAGCGCACCGCGCGCACGAGCGTCGGCGTCGCCGGCTACCGGGCCGACGGTCGCGCACACCTCGAGGTTCTGGCGCAACGCACCGGCACCTCGTGGGTGGTGAAGTACGCGAAGGCAGTCCGAGCGAAGACCGGCATCACACAGGTCGCCCTGCAGACAAAGGGCTGCGACGCGGCCGACCTCGTCGCCCCGCTCAAGGACGCCGGGTTCGACATCGTCGACATCTCGGCCACCACCCTGCTGCTCGCCGCCGGACGTCTGCGGGATCGCGTCCGCGAGGACAAGGTCCGCCACCGCGGACAGGGCCCACTCGACCTCGCCGCCGACAACGCCACCACCCGCCAGCTCGGCGGTATGCCTGTCTGGGACCGCGACGCATCACCCGTCGACATCGCGCCCATCGTCGCGCTGTCCTTCGCGCTCGTCGGCCTCGAGTCGTTCGTGCCGCCGAAGAGAGAACCCGCCCCGCCGCCACCGGCGGCCAAGGTCCTCGCCCGAGAAGAGGACGAGGACGTCGACGAGAAGAACCTCGCAACCGCGTCGTTCTGAGAGGAGGTCCCGTGTCCGAGATCGGCTACCAGACCGGCGGCAGTGTCCGATCCTGGGCGGGGCTCACCGCGGAGATCAATGAGACCAACCGTGAGTTGCAGTGGCCCCAGTCGCTGAACGTCTTCGACCGGATGCGGCGCGAAGACCCTCAGGTCAAGTCGGTCATCCGCGCGGTGACCCTCCCGATCATGCGCACCGAATGGGCCATCGACGGGACGGGATGCCGCGAGGAGGTCACACGTCTCGTCGCCGAAGACCTGGGCCTCCCCATCAAGGGACAGGCACCGGTCGCCCCGCTCCGGACCAAGGGGCGGTTCTCATGGAAGGAGCACCTGCGGCTGGCACTTCTTGAGCTCGTATACGGCCACTCCTTCTTCGAGCAGGTGTACGACCAGTCGACCGGCCGCACGCGCCTCTCGAAGCTCGCATGGCGGCCGCCGCGCACCATCCGCGAGATCAAGGTCGCCCGCGACGGAGGCCTCGAAGGCATCCATCAGTACGACGTCGAACAGCTCATCCCCGTCAGCGCGCTCGTCGCGTACGTGAATGAGCGCGAGGGCGCCAACTGGATCGGTGAGTCCCTGCTGCGGTCGGCCTACAAGATGTGGCTGCTCAAGGACCGGGTGCTGCGCATCCAGGCGCTCACCGCCGAACGAAACGGACTTGGGCTTCCGACGTACACCAGCGCCCCGCCCGCCGAGGGCGCTGAGTACGAGCAGATCATCGCGTGGGCAGACGCCGAGATTGCCCGCGGTCTGGACATCGCGAAGAACGCGCGCGCCGGCGAGGCCTCGGGCGCGTCGCTGCCAAACGGAGCATCGCTGAAGTTCCTCGGCGTCGAGGGTGACCTGCCCGACACCGACAAGCCCATTCGCTACTACGACGAGCAGATCGCGCGCGCCGTGCTGGCACACTTCCTCAACCTCGGGACCGAGACCGGTTCCTGGGCTCTGGGATCGACGTTCGCGAACTTCTTCACCGACTCGCTGAACGCCGTCGCCCAGCACATCGCCGACGTCACCCAACAGCACGTCATCGAGGACCTCGTCGACAAGAACTGGGGGCCGACAGAACCCGCACCCCGGCTCGTCGCCGCCGAAATTGGCGAACGCCAGCCCGTCACCGCGGCATCGCTCGCGCAGCTCATCCAGTCCGGCGCCGTGCGCCCCGACGACAAGCTCGAGGACTTCGCCCGCGATCGCTTCGGCCTGCCCATCGCTGACGTCAGCACCCGGCGCGCCGCACCCGTCACGCCAGCAGCCAAGGAGGCCGCATGAACGACATCCGACCGGCCATCGCCGACCGCAAGGCGCGGGACAGCGACCGGGAGCACCAGCCGCGCCGATTCTGGGGCTCGATGGAGCCCCCGGAGAGCAAGGCCCAGTTCTTCAGCGCCGTCACCGCACCGACGGCCGAGGGCGGCGACGCGACCGTCGCGACGATCCGCATGTACGGCCCCATCGACTCGTGGGGCGGCTGGTGGGGCATCTCGACCGAGGACGTCGGACGCGTACTCGACTCCCTGCCGGACTCCGTCGCGCAGATCGTGCTTCGTATCAACTCGCCTGGCGGCGAGGTGTGGGAGGCCATGGCCATCCTCAACATGCTCGGCGCGCACAAGGCGACCGTCGTCGCCGTCGTCGACGGCCTCGCGGCATCCGCCGCATCGTTCATCGCGGCGAGCTGCGACGAGACCGTCATGAGTCCCGGCAGCCAGATGATGATCCACTCGCCCTCGTCGATCACATGGGGCAACGCCGTCGAGATGCGCAAGACGGCCGACTTCCTCGACACCGTCGAGCGCTCGATGATCGAGGTCTACACCGAGAAGGCTGGCGCGAAGGACTGGGCGAGTCTGCTCGCCGCCGAGACGTGGCTGACGGCCGAAGAGACGGTCGAGTTGGGCCTTGCCGACCGTCGAGGCGTCGTCCCGGACGCCGGCACCGCCACCACCGTCGGCGTCGAGGAAGACCTGGTGATCATCACCGTCACCCCCGAAGAGGACGACGCCGACGCGGACGCCCGCATCCACGCCGCAGCCGCCTCCGCGCGCGCCGCGGCCCCCAAGCCCCCGAGCTCGTCCGAGCCGGGAGAACCCAACCAGAAGGAGAAGCTCCCCATGAGCGACACCATCAAGGCTGGCCTCATCGAACGGCTCGGCGTGAAGGACGCCGACATCTCGGACGAGGCGCTTCTCGAAGCGCTCGACGAGTCGCTCGAGGAACAGGCCGACCCCACTCCCGCCCCGGCTGCCGCCGCCCTCCCGAAGGGCTTCATCGCCATCGACGAGAACGTGTGGAACGAGACCCAGGCGAACGCTCGCCAGGGCGCCGACGCACGCAAGCAGCAGGACAAGGACCGCCGCGACGGCATCGTCGACGCCGCCCTCCGCGCGGGCCAGATCAGCACTGCATCGGCCGCGGCGATCCGCGAGCAGCTCGAGAGCGACGAGAAGGGCACCGTCGCGTTTCTGGCCACCGTGCCGAAGAACACCGTGCCCGTCACCGAGATCGGCAAGGCCGACACGCTGACGAGCTCCGACGACGCGCTCTACGCCTCCGCGTGGGGCGCCGAAGAGAAGCAGGAGGCCTGAGATGGCTGACCACATCCACACCTTCGAGCCCGGCGCGAGCATCACGTGCATCGCCGGCGCCGACGTCATCGGCGGACGCCTCGTCGAAATCACCGGCCCGCGAGAGGTGTCGCACGCCGCGGCCCTCAGCGTGAAGGTCTTCGGCGCAGCCGCACGCGACGCCAAGGACGGCGAAGACGTCCTCGTGCTCCGCGGCGGCGTGCAGAAGCTCGTCGCGAGCGGCGCCATCACCGCCGGCACCCGCATCAAGCCCGCTGCCGGCGGCAAGGTGCAGGCCGTCGCCAACGGTGAGACCGGCAACGGCCTCGCCATCACCACCACCACCGCGGCGGACCAGCTGGTCCAGGTCGCACTGGACTGAGAAGGAGAACGAACCGATGGGAAGCTCCCTGACGTACCCGGTCCCGGCGATCGACAACACCGGAGACCTGTCCACCGAGCAGATCCACCAGCTGCTCAGCTCGCAGACCGCCATCGGCCGTCGCATCCGCACCCTCGCAGCGCAGCGCTTCATCTCCGACGCGTTGCTCAAGGGTCGGTTCCGCAGCGCTGGCGGCTCGGTGCTCTACGAGAACGGCGAGCCGCTGTTCGCGCCCGACGACCCCGAGTCGATCGAGCCCGGCGGCGAGTACCCGCGCTCCCAGGTCACCGCTGGCGACCTCGCGGCCGCGCGCGTCTCCAAGTGGGGTCGCGACACGCCCGTCACCGACGAGTCCATCAAGCGCCGCGGCATCGACGTCGTCAACCGCGCGCTGCTGCAGCTCGTCAACCGCATGGTGAAGTTCGTCGACTCGGCGGCGCTCGGCGTCATCGCATCGAAGATCACCGCCACCTTCGCCTCGCCCGGCACCTGGGACGACGTCGAGAACATCGTCCTGTCCGTCGAGGGCGCGAAGGCCGTGGCCGAGGAGTCCGGTGAAGGGCACGTGCTCGACACGATCGTCCTGAAGCCGACCGCCTACGCCAAGGTGATGGCCGCGTTCCTCAAGGCGGGGCTCCTGCCCCGTGAGGCCGCGAACCCGCTCATCACCGGCACCTGGCCGACCGTGCTGGACCTGATCTGGCTCCGCTCGCCCCACGTGCCCACCGCCGCCCCGCTGCTGGTGAACAGCGACGAGCTCGGCGGCATGGCGGACGAGGACCTCGGCGGGCCCGGCTACACCCGGGCACTCCCCGGCGTGGAGACGAAGTCGATCCGCCAGGACGAGACGGACAGCTACCTGCTCCGCTCGCGCCGCGTCACCGTCCCCGTCGTCACCGACGCCACGGCTGGCGTCACGATCACCGGAACGGGGCTTTGAGCATGGCCAGCAAGACCCGTAACCGCGTGACCGCGACGATGATCGTGGTCAAGGTCCCCGGCGCCCAGGGCGGCGAGACCTACCTCAATAAGGGCCGGTTCCTCCCGGAGTCGGTCACGGCCAAGGAGGTGAAGCGCCTCAAGGATCTCGGCCTCATCGAGACCGTCACCGCCGAGGGCTCCACCAGCGCTCCTGGAGACGAGCCCTACAAGGGCGTCACGGTTCCCGATCTCACCACCGAGATCGAGAAGCGCAACGAGGGGCGCGACGACGACAAGAAGATCGCGCCGTCCGGAACGAAGCGCGAAGACCTCGTCGCGGCGCTCGTCGCCGACGACGCGGTCAACGCCTGACTTCGATCACCCGTCGGGGCGGTCTCGTGCGCATCACGCGCCGGGACCGCCCCGCATCACCCCATGGCGAGTGCCACGTGCCTCGCCTGCGCGCTCACGCGCGCGCCAGCACCTACGAGACGGGTCCGCCGTTCTCGCGCGCTCTACGGGGCGCTCACCGCGGAGGGACGTTCCATGGTCGACGGCATCACGCACAGCGACATCACCCCCGACGAAGACCTCGGCCGGGTGATCCTCCTCCGCGCGGCGGACATCGCCCCGCAGGTGCGCACCGTCCCCGACGCCACCGAGGCGAAGAAGGACGCGATCGCCGTGCTCAAACGCGTCGCGAACCGGTGGGCCGAGACCGGCACCGGCGCCGTCCAGTCGATGAGCCGCAACGGCACCAGCATGACCCTCCGCGACGTCGGCCACGCCTTCGCCCCCACCGACCTCCGCGACCTCCGCCTCATCTTCGGCATCCCCGAATCGACCCATGCGGGCCCGCTCGGCAGCTTCCCCACCGACCGCCCCCTCTCGCGCATCTGGCCGGAGGGCAAGCCGTGAGCTGGGCGTCCCCGTTCTGGTTTCCCCACACCGTCACCGTCGAAGACGCCATCCCCGCAGGCGGATCCGGTACCCGCTTCGCCGAACCCCGCACCGTCGCGGCTGAGGTGAAGGACCAGCAGCGCATCGTCGTCGGCGCGGACGCGAACGAGCACGTTTCCAACACGCAGGTCACCGTCCCCATCAGCGCAGCCGTGCCGGTCGGGTCGATGGTCACCGTCTGGGCCGGACGAGTGGGTGCCCGCCGCGCGCGCGTCATCGCCGTGCAGCGCGACGAGAACCTCCCGCCGCTGCCGTCCCACCTGATCCTGTCCCTGCAGTGAGGAGACCGCTCGTGGCGAGATTCAACCCCATCAAGACCCAGCTCGAAGCGTCCATCCAGAAGGGCCTCCGCAAGGGTGGCGCCGCGGTGCTGAAGCGGATGAAGGAACTCAGCCCCACCGACACGGGCGAGTCCGACAAGTCCGGGTTCGTCACCGTCGAGGACCTCACCGTGCAGGTCGGTTTCAAGTCGCCGATCTCTCGGCTGCAGAACGAGAACCTCGACTACCAGCACACCAACGGGCAGCCTAAGTTCGCGGAGGCCGCGGTCGACCAGGTCGACATCGGACCCATCATCGCCGCGCAGAACCGAGCCGACCTTGGATGACGCCGACCTGACCCGGTGGCTCGTCGAGCAGCTCGGAACGATCCACGGCTGGCTGTGGTCCGCCGACGACCCGTACGACTTCACGGACGACGTCACTCACGTCTTCGAAGGCGGCATCCCGGCGGACGCCCGTCGCGCCATCGGCGCCCGCATCTTCGGCGGCGAAGACGACGACGAGACCGACACCAAGACCCGCCGCGTACAGCTCCGCTCCCGCGGCAACGAGGGTGACCCGAACGACGCGAACCGTGTCGCGGACGCCGCCTTCGCCCACCTTCGGCGCCTGCTGCGGGAGGGCGTCGTCAGCGCAGTCACCCGCACCTCGTTCGATCCCGCCGGGGTCGACCAGAACGGGCGCGAAGGGCGCACCGACAACTACCTGATCATCTTCGACAATGAGGAGGCTCCGTCGTGAGCAACAAGCGTGTCCCCATCCCCGCCGGCTTCGTCCGGGGCAAGTCCTACGAGTACGGCGTCCGCGTCAACGTCGCCGCCCGCGACGAGCCCGCCGACTTCATCGACGTGCGCCGCCTGTTCGGCTACAGCCCCACGTTCACCCCCACCACCAGCGACGCCCGCACCTACGACGACGCCGGATCCCAGAACAACAGCGTCGACGGATGGTCGTTCGCGCTCGCGTTCTCGACCCACGTCAACCGGTCTCTCACGACCGGCGAGTACCTGCCCGAGATCGAAGCGCTTCGCGCGCGGACGCTCCCGTCGGCACTCGACCTGGACGCCGAGATCGAGGTGCAGTTCTTCCACAAGCCCGCCAAGGGCGCCCCCAACCTGGAAGACGCCGGCCAGGGCTTCGCCACCGTCAGCTACCAGCGTGGGCAGACCGCCCCCGACGGTCAGACGGAGACGTGGAACTGGACCCTCACCGGTGTCGGCGCCTACGAGGAGATCGAGAACCCGTTCATCGGGTGGCCCGGAGACGCGCCCATCGTGTCCCTGCTCGAGCCGGCCACCGGCCCGGCCGGGGTGCTCGTCACCATCCGCGGCACCGGGTTCAAGGACGCCGCCGGCACGGTGCTCGTCACCGGCGCGGACGGCGTGAAGTTCGGCGCGACCAACGCGACCGACTACAACGTCGTCAGCGCGACCGCGCTCACCGCGATCGTCCCGGCCGGCGCGGCTGGTGCGGCCAACGTGGTCGTGAAGTCCACCGCCGGCACCGCCGCGGCTCGTCCCTTCACCCGGACGGCCTGACCGTGTCCAGCGCGGTCGACTTCTCGGAGTGGGTCGCGCCCGGACTCAAGATGCCGCTGGGGGACCGGACCTACACGGTTCCGGCCCCCAGCGTCGAGCGGGCGAAGAAGATCCTCGCCCTCGCCGTCCGAGCAGAGATCGACTTCAAGATCGTCACTGGCGATTTCCCTCAGGGGGTGGCCGATGTGCTCGCCACCATCACGGGGGAGGAGCGCCCCGGCCTCGGCACGGCCGCCGCCGAGATGGTCGCCGACGGGGTGGACGTCTTCACCCTCAGCCGGATGCACACCTACTCGGTGTTCTACTGGGCCCGAGGTCGCGAGTACGCCGACGCGTTCGCCACTCTCGTCTGGGCCCAGCGTCCCGACGTCGACGACGAAGCGGACGGTGACGCCCCAAAAGCGTTGACGCGCTTACTCCTGAGGAGTGGGCGCGGTACGGCGTCGGAGAGCTCATTGACCACGACGTGACCGGCGTCCCCATCTACGCCGACTACCGCGTCCCGCCGGAGGTGCAGGCGAAGACCGCGCAGGCCGACGGCCCCACCCTGGACACGTCCTGGCTGGCGATCGTCTCCCACTGGCGGCTCGTCGTCGCCGAGCTTCTCACCCGCGGCATCGACCTACACCGCCGCGACGTGCTCGACGGCCCCTGGCTGAGCGTCCGCGCCGCCATCTTCGACCTCATCGACTCGCCCACACGGCTGCGGGAGGTCCTGAAACGGAGGTGACCCGTGGCCCTACGCGCCGCCGAACTCGAGGTGCTGTACACCGCAAACACCTCCGACATCGACAAGGGCGAGCAGAAGGTCAAGGCCTCCGCCCAGCGCATCGAGTCGAACGCCGTCACCCAGAAGGTCGACGGTGACGCGAGCGAAGCCCTCGCGGACCTGGACCGGGTCGCCGCGGAGGCGAGGAAGCTCGTCTCCGAGCGGGCCGTGCTGCAACTCGACGCCGACATCACCCGCACGGACAAGGCGCTCGAGCGCGCGAAGGCGAAGGTCGAGGACCTCACCATCCGCGGCGAGGCGGGGTTCGAGGTCACCGCCGAGGTGAAGCGAGCCGAGGCCAACCTCGCCCGCCTCGAGCAGCAGTCCGATCGGCTCAAAAGCCTCCGCGCGACCGTCGAGGTGGACGCCGACACCGTCAAGGCCGTCTCCCAACTCGACAAGCTCGAGCCCGCCGCGAAGAGCGCCGCCGACAAGGCCGGCGCCGCCGGTGGCTCTTCGCTCGTGTCGTCGCTCGACGGCGCCACCCGCGGCGCGGGGGAGAAGGTCGGCACCGTCATCGGCTCCGGCGTCGAGGATTCCCTCGTCTCCGCGCTGACCGCCATCCCCGTCGCCGGCGGGATCATCCTCGCCGGTGTCGCTATCGGCAAGGCCATCACCGGCGCCATCCAGGATGGGCTGCAGCAGGAGGTCGGCTTCGACCGCCTCGAAGCGCTCACCGGTATCAGCCCGGCATCGGCGCTGCGCATCGGCCGGGCCGCGGGGGAGGCGTACGCGAACGTCTTCGGCGACTCCATCGAGGCGAACCTCGACACCGCCCGGCTCGCGCTGCAGTTCGACATCATCGACGACAAGAGCACCACCGCCCAGGCAAAGCGTGTCGTCGAGGGCCTGTCGGGGATCTCCAGCGCCCTCGAAGAGGACGTGCGCCCCACGGCCACTGCGGTCACGACGCTGCTCAAGACGGGCCTCGCATCCTCCGCGCAGGAAGCGTTCGACCTCCTCGCCGCCGGACAGCGCGAAGGCGTCAACCGTGGCGAGGATTTGCTCGACACGTTCACCGAGTACCCCGTCGTGCTCAAGCGCCTCGGGCTCAGCGGTGCCGAATCTCTCGGTCTCATCAACCAGGGACTCGAGGCCGGCGCGCGCAACAGCGACGTCGTCGCCGACGCGCTCAAGGAATTCCAGATCCGCGCCACCGACGGGTCCAAGGCATCCGCCGCCGGGTTCGAGCGCCTCGGCCTCTCCGCCGAGGATATGACGGCGAAGATCGCCCGCGGCGGCGGCGACGCCCGCGACGGTCTGCAGGAGGTGCTGAACAAGCTCCGCGAGATCGAAGACCCCGTGCAGCGCAACGCTGCCGCTGTCGAGCTCTTCGGCACGAAAGCCGAGGACATGGGCGACGCGCTCTTCGCACTCGACCTGTCGAACGCGGTCGACCAGCTCGGCCAGGTGCAGGGTGCCGCGCAGAAGATGTTTGACACCATCTCAAACAACGACGCGACCCGCATCGAGCAGGCCGGACGCAACATCGAAGTCGCCATGGACGGCATCAAGGGCACGCTCGCCGCCGGCTTCTCGCAGCCGCTGGCAGACGTCGCCACGTTCATCTCCGAGAACCGGGGACCGGTGACGCAGTTCTTCCTCGACCTCGTCAACGGGGCACTCGACTTCGGTGAGTCCATGGTCAACGCCGCGGCCGACGGAGCCGCCGGGTTCGGTGACCTCATCGCAGGCCCGGGCGCCGACATGGTCGACCTGCTGATCGGACTGCAGAAGGCCATCAACCCGTTCGCAGACACCTCGCAGCTCGAGGGTCTGCGGGACGGGATGCGCGACTTCGACGAGAAGACGCAGGCGGCGTCCGACACCATCCGGGGTCGACTGCTCGGTGGGCTCGAGGTCGTTCGCTCAAAGGTCAACGAGTTCGGCGAGGGCGCCGTCGCGATGGGGTACCTGAACGACGCCTCCCTCCGACTGGCCAGCGCGCTCGAGACCGTCGGCCTCGACGGCGACGGCGCGCGACTCTCGCTCGAGGGGGTAGACCTCGCCCACCTCAACGCGTCCGCGTCCGGGGCGGCGCTCGAAACGCAGATCCGCAACGCGGCATCCGCGCTCGAGTCGGAGCTCGACGCAGCACAGCGGGCGGGGGAGGGACAGGACGAGCTCACCGGGCGGTACAACACCGCTCGTGATGCGCTGATCGGCCAGATCGAGCAGATGGGCATCGGTCGTGACGCGGCCGCCGCGCTCATCGACCAGGTGCTCCGCACCCCGCCGTCGGCGCGCACCGAGTTCTCATCGAACGCCCCAGAGCAGCAGGCTCTCGCGCAGAGCCTCGCGCAGCGGATCGAGACGTTGCCCGACGGCAGCGTCGTAATCAAGGCGGACACGTCCCCGGCGAGCAACTCGATCGACCGTCTCGTGCAGCTCAACGACGGTCGCGAGATCGTCGTCCGCGTTCGTGGTGACGGGTCGGTGCAGCTCCCTGGTGGGCGCGTCGCACTCCCGAACGCGAAGGGCAACCTCGTCGAGTTCATGGCCAGCGGCGGCATCCCCGACCTGACCCCGCTCTCGGGCGGCGCGACGGTCGTGTCGCCGAACACGTGGCGCGTCGTCGGCGACCGCGGGGACGTCGCTGAGGCGTTCATCCCGCTCGACGGATCACCCCGGTCGATCGGCATCCTCGCCGAAGCGATCCGCCGCATGCCTGGCATCGACACCAGCAGTGGTGGCGGTGGCGGGACGAGCGTGCACGTCGACGCCCGCTTTGAGCAGCGGGACGAAACCCTGCAGGTGCGGGCTCTCACCCGAGTGATCAAGCAGGCGTTCAGCGATTGACGGAAGGGGGCGCGATGGCTCGCACCACGATCCAGCTCGGACACCTCACCTTCCTCGACGGTGCTGACCGCGGCGGCTACGGGTGGTTCTTCCGTGAGTTGACCGATTGGTGGGGTGGGACGGCCAACCGGCAGCGTCCCGTCGCGCGCCCTCAGCGGCACGGTGCGTTCACGCGAGCGCGTGCCACGCGTGCTGAGAAGGTCGTGTCGTTCGAGGCGCTGTATCGGGGCCGTAGCGCCTCTGAGGTGGAGCGCGCGTTCGACGAGCTCTCCGCCGTCGGGGCTGAGACGCCCGTGCTGATGACCGTGAGCACCGACGACGGCCCCACCTGGCGGTCGGTGATCGTCGAGGACACGTCGGCGCGGTCGACTCACAACCGCCCCCGCGGGTGGCAGACGGTCGACGTGTCGAGCGACGACCCTCGCCGGTACCGCACCGGGACACCGGTCACCACGGGACCGCCCTCACCGGGGCAGGGTCTCGTGTTCCCGGCGAAGTTTCCCGCCATCTGGCCGGGTGGTGGATCGACGGGGCGCGTCACCCTTCCCAACGAGGGCCGCGCCCCGTCCGCCGTGTCGCTCATCCTCGCCGGTGGGTTCTCCTCGGCGCTGATCACCTGCGTCGAGACCGGCGCGCGGGTCGGCATCGCTCGCCCTGTCGCCGCCGGTCAGTCGGTGGTGATCGAGAACGGGCGCGCGACCCTCAACGGGCAGGACATCTCCCGGTGGCTCCGCTTCCGTGAGTGGACCGAGGTGCCGGGGCTCCTGTCTCGCACGTTCCAACTCGAGGCATCGGACCCGGTGGGACAGCCCACCCTCACCGGAAGGGTGGATCACGCGTGGTGGTGACCCGGTTCTTCCTGTTCGAGACCCGCGGCGGGCAGCAGCTCACCGAGCTCGAACCGTCATCGTTCGACTGGCAGGAGCAGTCGAACATCGCCGAGACGGTCAACCTCCGCTTCGTCGACCACGTCGACGAGTGGCGGAACCTGTTCACCCCGTGGAAGCACTCCATCGCTGTCGACGTCGGCGGGCACTTCCTCGGCGGGCCGATCCTCCCGCAGGACTTCGACCGCGACAACGGGATGCTGTCTGTCACGGCGCGCGGACTACGGCGCATGCTCGACGAGTTCCCTGTGCTGCCTCCGCCGCCCGGGTTGCTCACGACCACGCCCCCGGATTGGCTCGCACCAGATGGGAAGCCGGCGGCCGGGTTCGACACCGTCGTCACCGGCGTCGACCACGGCACGATCGGCAAGCGAATCCTGCAGCAGGCGTGCCTGTGGCCCGGGTGGACCGACATCCCCATCCGATTCCACGCCGACCGACCCGGCACGCGCAGTGAGACGTACGTCGCTGTCGAGCGGAAGAAGATCGGCGCCGCCCTCACCGACCTGTCGAACCAGGATGCCGGCCCCGACATCCGCCTCCGCCTCGAGCGGACCAGCGAGGACACCTTCGGGTGGGTGTACGAGTCCGGCACCGAAGCGCAGCCCCGGCTGCAAGGCGAGGCTCCGTTGACGTGGGAACCGTCCGACGTCACCGGCGTCGGCACCCGAATGGACCCGACCCGCATGGGCTCCGTCTCGTGGGCGTCCGCGGGGCGGTCGTCCGACACGACCCTGCTGCGGATGCTGTACGACCCGTACCTCGTCGACCGGGGGTTCCCGCTGCTGCACCTCGATGCTGACGTGTCGACGAGCACGAAGGACCCAACCACCCTCGACTCCGGGAACGTGGAGACGCTGCGCACCGCGCGGCATCCGTGGGAGTTCTGGGAGTTCGACGCACCCATCGACGCGTCCCCGTTCCCGCACGAGTACGGGTGCGGCGACGTCGCGGAGATCTTCCTCTCCGAGCGACAGCAGATGAACCTCGGACTCCTCACCGGGCCCGGGACGCTCACCGGCCCGGGGGTCCTCACCGGCGGCACCACAACCGATCCGATCTACGACTACCTGGCTGCCGGCTCGTACCGGCGCCGCATCGTCGGACTGTCGGGGTCGGACCGGTCGGAGTTCATCAAGGTCACCTGCGGCGAAATCTACGAGGAGGTCTGATGGCCGACCCGTCCCCTTCCCGTGACGGGCTCGCGCAGATCGCCGATCAGATCAACGCCCTGTGGCGTGCAATTGGCGAGCTCAAAGCACCGTCCGGGACGCAGCAGGCGAACGCCGTCGCGCAGCTCGAGGCGGCGGTCATCGAACTGCAGGCGCAACAGGCGCAGATCACCGCGCAGCAGGAAGTGATCGTCGACCTCGTCGACGGCATCCAGCAGACGCTGACCGACTTCATCGCCAACGACGTCGCCGCGATCGTCAACGATGCCGTGAACGCCAAGCTCGCGTCCTCCGACATCACCATCGGTACCGCCAACGGTGTCGTCCGCATCCCGTCCATCTTCAACACCGACGTCGTTGCGACGCTCCGGCCCCGTGTCGCCGTCTGGGCGAACGATCAGGGCGTCGTCGGACACACGTAGGAGGCATCATGCTCACCCTCTCGCTTCCCACGGAAGACCCGGCGGGTCTGTCCGTAGCAGCCTGGCGGCGCATTCAAGCCGGTCTCGTCACCACGTCGGCGGCTGGGGCGCCGCGCACGGGTGTGCTGGCCGCCGCGTCGCCCCTGCTGGTGACCGGCACCAGCGACACGGCGATGACGTACCGCATCGGCCAGTTCGTTGGTACCTCGTCGCGCGATGGTGTCGGAGTCGAGCTCACCGCGAATGACGGTTCCGACACGGTCGGGACGGATGCCGCCCCGACTGCGAACAGCCGCATCGACGTGATCTGGTTCCGGTCGCGGTTCCCGTCACTCACGGATACCGAGCAGACGACACCCTACTTCGGTGTTACCCGCGGCGTCCCGAACGCGAACCCCCAGAAGCCGACCAACGTCCCCGCCGGTGCGGAGGAGCTGGCGACGGCCGTCGTCACGTCGACAGATCTCACGACCCAGACGGTCGTCATCACGAACACGTTCCGATGGACGGCCATGGCGGGCGGCGTGGTGCCCCTGCGCAGCCAGGCGGAGATGACCGCGTGGACGCCGGCGAACGGGGCGAAGGCGTTCCGCCTCGACCTCGGGGTGGAGTTCACCCGTGTCTCCGGCGCGTGGGTGCCGTCGAGCAATCTCGGTGTCGTCACGGATGGCAACGTCATCGCAGGGGTTTGGGATTCGCAGAAGCCGCTCCGTCGGGTGTTTCTCGCGGGCTCGCCGCAGGTGAACAGCGACTCGGTTACGACGCTGACGTTCCCCGGTGGCGCGTTCTCCAAGTTCGTGCTGACCGCGAGGCCCACGCTCACGTCGGCGGGTGTGGCGAAGCAGGTGGTCGTTTCGGGCACCGAACTCGACCGCATCCAACTGCAGATCTTGAACGGGTCCGGCGGCAGTCTCCCGTCGGGGACGGCTGTGCCACTGACCCTCGAAGTGATCGGAGGGTGACATGTCGCAGCGCTACCGCGGACGCAACGGTGAGGTGCCCGAGTCCGAGCTGACCATCTTCCATCGCGGGCGGAACAGCGTGGATGGGGACTGGTTCTGGGGTCTTCCGCCGGCGTCGTACGCGAAGCACCTCAACCTGCTGACGCTGGCGCGTCGCCGCGGGCGGGGCGAGCTGTCGCCGTCCGACGGGTGGGGCACGTACCGACCGAAGGTGCCGGCGCAGGTTATCGCGCGTCGCATTTATGGCAACGGCGCAGCCGTCCCGGGCACCTCGAGCCACGGCCTGTATTGGGAGGGTCAGGACACCGCCGCCGTCGACTACTCCAACTGGGGCGAGATCTACGGCTGGGACATCCTCGCGTTCGCCGCCGACTGCCGTGCGGTCGGCCTCACCCCGCTGATGATCGTGCCCGCCCGCGGCTACCCCTACGAGCCGTGGCACGTCATCGACCTCAACCCGCTCGGCCCCGTGCCCGCCCTGCTCGGGCTCGGCGCGATCAACTTCGACCCCCAGGGAGATGACATGTACGACGACAAGGCCCGCGAGGAGCTGATGCACCGTCTCGACGTGGTGATGACGCCCGCGATCGCGCGCATCGAGCAGATGGTGCAGCAGGCGCGCGGAGGCGCGTACTCCTTCATCAACATCGAGGGCTCCGACGACATCGTCGTGGTGTCCCTCATCAACGGGAACATGCACCGCATCGGCAACCCGTACCACGCGTCCCTGCTGGACCGGGTGAAGCGGGGCTACTTCGACACCGCCGACATGCTCACCGCCGAGCTCGACATCGTGCGCGGCTACCTCACCGCCATCAACCCGCCGCCGACGGCGATCGTCGACAGTGACGCGCTCATCGCGGAACTTTCCCGCATCCTCCCCGCTGAGGCTCAGGGCGAGCACCGCGTCGAGGTCGACCCCGCGTCGGTGAAAGCCGCCGTGGACGCCGCGATCGACGCGCACACCTCGACCATCGCGTTCGTGCAGAAGCCCGCATCGTGATCGCCATCCCCTCCGCCTGGCGGTACAAGCTCGCGGCGATCTACCTCACCGAGGTCATCACCGTCATCCTCGGGACCGTGGGGGCCGTCTTCGGTGCGTCGATCGTCGCGGCCCCGAAGGACTACGCGCGGATCCCGTCCTTCGCGCAGGCGTTCGCGTTCGTCGCCCCGCCGTGGTGGGGCCTCACGATGGTCGTCCTCGGGGTGCTGATGGTGGCGTTGCTCGTGCATTCGCGTGCGGCGGCCGCGGTGCCGGCGTTCCTGCTCGGCATCGTGTGGGTGCTGTGGGTGCTGCCGATCGCGTTCTCCCCGAACTTCGCCCCGTCCGCACCGATCGTGTACACGGCGCTCGCGCTGCTCACCCTCGTCGCGGGAATGTCGTGCCTGGTCGAACGGGGGGAAGCCGATGGACGAACCTAAGCCCGTCCGCCTCACTTCGCCCGACAACGCGTGGGCGGCCGGCGCGATGCTCATCTCTACCGGCATCCCGATCCTGTCCGTCGCCGAGGTGTACCAGCCGGTCGCGCTCGAGGCGTGGAGTCACCTCCTCGCCGATGTGTGGCAGTGGGTGCTGCTAGTGGCTGCTGTCGTCGCGTTCTCCACCCTCCCGCTGATGAAGCGTGCTGAGGGGCACGGGAATCGTATGCGGGCCGTGCAGCGCGTGGAGGCGGTCGCCACGGCCGTCGTGTCGCTCTGCTACCTGCTGCTGTGGGGCGCGCTCGTCCACGAGTACGGGTTCGGTACGAACCCGCTCACGCAGCTCATGGTCGCCGGGCTCGGCATCACCGCCGGGGTGCGGGTCGTGCAGATCGTCCGCGGCCTCGGGCGGTACCGGCGAGCTCTCCGAGCTGGACGCACCACCCACGTGGAGGCGATCGCCCAGTCGAAGGAGACCTGATGACGGTGGACGCGTGGGTGGCGGTCGCCGGAGTGGGCGCGGTCGTACTCACCGCCATCGCCGGTCTCTTCAAAGCCGTCGCGGACCTGATCGGTGCGTGGCGTCGACCCGACCGGGCACCCGCGCCGGAGGTCGGTATCCCTGCGGTCGCTGAGTCGCGTGACGACGACATCGACTACCGGGCGTACCTCGACATGAAGGAGCGCGCGGAGAGGGCCGAGAAGGCGCTCAGCGACTACCTCGACGACCGGCGCCGCGCCGCGCCCGACGAAGACACCCACCCCATCTGACCCCTCGTCCCGAAAGGACAGCCACATGCTCACCCGCCAGGCGATCATCCTCGCCACCATCCGCACCGCCGTCCCCGCCGCGATCGGCTGGCTCCTTGCGCTGCTCATCAGCCGCATCCCCCTCGTCGCCGACATCATCGGCACCATCGACTCGACCCTCGCGACCGCCGCCCCCGGGGTGCCCGGCCTCACCGTCGCCGCCCTGCTGAACGCCGCGGCCATCGGTGCCGTCGTCGCGGCCTACTACTGGCTCGTGCGCCAGGTCGGTCGCCGCTGGCCCAACGTCGAGCGGTGGCTGCTCGGATCCGCGCAGCAGCCCGTCTACGCGAAGCAGAACGCCGACGGCGTCTACGTCATCACCGGCCTCGAGCCGAACGCCGCGACGATGACCCGCGCGGAGTACCGCGCCTCGCTCGACCCGCACAACCCGGCCGCGTTCCGGGACCCCGGCGCGCACAACGAACCGTGATCCTCCGTGCCGCGGCGGCAGTCCTCCTCGTGTGGGCTGTCGCCGCGGTCACCTATCCGGCGCTCTCTCGGGCGCACGCCGACCGCTGAGGAGACGCCATGCCGTTCCCGGAACCCGATTGGGCTGACGGAGACCCGTCGAAGCCCGTCACGGCTGAGAAGCTCGCGCAGCTCGGCAAGCAGTACGCGACCGTCGCCGAGGACGCCGACCAGCCCGACACTCCCGTCGGCGCCGCCATTACCCGTGCGATCGCCGCGGCCGGTGTCGGCGGCGGCTGGACCGACAACGGTGACGGCACCATCACTCTCAACCCCGGCACGTTCATCGACAACGGTGACGGCACGATCACCCTCGGAGGCTGACCATGGCTGGCGACATCTACAGCAAGACCGGCGCGGATGCCGCGTTCGCACCGAAGTCTGTTCAGCAGACCGTCGAGACGGGGCGGCTCTCGGCCGCGGGCGTGTCGAGCACCGTCGACGCTGGTCTGGCCCAGGCGCTCATCCTGTCCGCGAAGAACGGGATGATCGCCGACGGCACGACCGACTGCTCTGCTGCGTTCCAGGCACTCATCGACGCATCCGCGGCGGCCATGCGCCCCATCGAACTCACCCCCGGCGTCTACTACATGGGGACGACGAACATCGGCGCCCCCGTAGGAACGCGCATCCGTGGTCTCGCCTCCGGCCTCAACCGATTCGGAGCGAACGGCGTCATCCTCAAATGGTCCCCGTCGACGACCGGTACATGCTTCACTGTCAACGGCGACAACACGTGGCTCGAGAACTTCGCCATCGATGCAAACGGTGCCAGCGCGACAGGACTCTCCGTGCTGTCCGGCTTCGAGAGCCGATTCGAGAACATTCGCGTCATCCGCAGTGCCGCCCGGGGCCTATGGATTCGAGCTATCTCGAACTCGTCGTACCGGAACATCTACATCGACAACTGCGGATCCGCGACGCTCCCGTCCGTGCAGATCTCGTCGGTGTCGAAGTCGCTGAACACCATCGACGTGTCCGGCATCCACATCGAACGCCAGCCCGGCACGGCGCTACAGATCGGACCCTCCACGCTCACAGGCACGAGCGACATCGTCCCGGAGTTCTTCCGCATCCACGGGCTGCACATCGAAGCCGTGACAGACAACGGCGGCGCACCGAACACGGAGCCCCTCGTGCTCATCACCCTCGGCCGAAGCATCGCGCTCGTCGACCCGTTCCTCTTCGGAGGACCGGGGCCCCTGCTGAAGCACGCAGCCCTGACGGGGCATGCCGCCAACGCCGTCCTCGGCGGCCTGCAGATCATCGGCGGAACGCTCCTCGGGAACGCATCGCCCAACGCGCCGACGAACCTCATCCAGCTCGTCACCGGCAACGAGTTCTCCGTCGTCGGCACCCGCTTCGACGGCTGCACAGGCGCCGCGATCGACGTCGGCTCCGCCTACGGAGACCGAGTCTTCATCTCGCCCGAGTGCATCTTCACGTCCCGCGTTGGGTCGGCCCGTGCAGACGCTCGGACCGTCTTCGACCAAGCGTCGGTCGTGCGAAACCCCATGCGCGTGCAAGGACACCTGCACCTGAACGCCACGGCGAAGACCGCGCCCTCGGTATCGACTGCTCTCGCGGGTTCCACTGGCGCACCGTCGTTCGTGGCTGGGTCGTCGGACATGCTCGGCGGAGTGAAGTTCGGATCGGGGACTGCCCCGGCCGCCGGACAGATCATGTTCCACGTGACGTTCAGCACCCAGTACAACAACGCGCCGATGGTGCTCCTGACGCCGAACAACAACGACACGCGCCTTCTCGGCCTGTACGTCGTGCGCACCGCGTCGGGCTTCGACGTCTACGCGGGCAACGCGCCCGCCGCGAGTCAGCCCGCGACGCAGTTCGAGGTCACCTACATGGTGGTCGGCGTCACGAGCTGACCCGCCACCGCGAGGTGGCCCTGGGTATGATCCCAACCATGAGCTCACCCACCGCGCCGACCGCCACGCTGGTGCCGGTGGGTGAGCGCTTCCTGGCCGGGGCCGTCATGCTCCTGCTCGTCGTACACGTCCCCGGCTTTTCGCTCGTGCCGGTGTCGGTCTTCCCCGCACTGCTGCTGGCGGTGCCGTTCTTGTACGGTGCCCCCGTGGCGGTGAAGAGGCTGGCGGCGGCGACGGCTATCGCGCTCGTCTCGGGTGCGGCCGTTGCGGGCGTGACGACGTCAATGGGGAACCGGACGTCGTCCGTCGCGGTGTGGGGACCGATCGTCCTCTGGGTCATCTGCATCCCCGTGCTTGTCGCGGCTGCGGCGTGGTCCCTCCGGCGCATCTCGGTGCGCACCGGCGTGCTGCTCATGCTCGCTGGTGGTGTCGTCAGCTCCGCGATCGCGTCGCTCGAGTGGAAGGGCACGCTTGGCATCTTCGCGACGGCGTTCATCCTCGTGCTGTTCGCCGGCCGCGGCTTCGTGTCGTTCCTCGCTCTCGGCGCGGTGCTCGCCCTCAGCGCGACGAACGACGCGCGCTCGATGGCGCTGGCGGCACTGGCGTCGCTGCTCGTTCAGTGGATTCTGCGCGAACGCCGCAACCCGCGGGGCAGCGTCCATCGAGCCGTCTCCATCGTGGTGATCGGTGCGGTCGCGATCGGTCTTGCGGTGTGGGCTATGGCATCTGGCCTGGCGGGGCAGCAGGTCCAAGCGCGCACGCTCGACCAGCTCGAGAAGTCGAACCCCCTGTTCGGCGTTCGCGCAGAGTGGGCAGCCACCACCGCGCTGGCCGAGAACCACCCGTTCGGATTTGGTGTTGGCGTAGCCCCGTCAAACTCGGCGATCGGTGAAGGCATCCTCGCGGTGCGCGCGGCGGGCGGCGACTGGACATCGCACTACTTCAGCAACGTCGTCTTCGGTGAGCGCGTCGACCTGCACTCGACCCTCGCAAACCTCTGGTTCCACTTCGGCATCGGCGGTATCGCCGTCGCCGTCGTCATTGGGGTCATTCTGTTCCGTGGCGTGCGTGACGCCGCCGACAGCGCACGGGTCTTCGGCATGGGAGGCATCTTCCTGATGCTTATGGGCATCTGGGATCTGCTCTTCTCGCCCATGGCCGACGTGGGACGCATCATCGCGGCCCTTGCCGTGGCGATCGCGGTCGCGGACCTTCGCCGGAAGGCGCGGCTGGCGGCTCAGCTAGGCAGCGAAGAGAAGAAGAGCAGTCCGAGGGTCACGACGCCCAAGAGCGAGACGGCCACGGCCGCAAATCGCGTGGTGGGTCGGGTCGCTTTCCACTCGCGACCGATGTGACGCGCTTCGGATCGCGCGAGTAGGAACGGTCGGGCTGCGGCGCGAGGCGGGTTGGCCGCATAGCGATGTGCGCGTACCTTCCCGGACGTGCGGCCCAAGCGCTCGGAGCGCGCCCCCGCGAGAGCGAACAGGAGAGCAACCGCGCCGATGGCTGCCATGAGAAGAACTGTCATGGCGATCTGCTCGAAGCTGTAGTTGTACCCCACGGCCGAATCGTACCTGGTCAGTCGAGAAGACCGGTGACGCGATCTCGGGCATCATTAGCGCCGTCCGCAAGGAAGACGCCCGGGATGGTGCCGAGGTAGTCCCGGTAGATTGCCGAGACCTTCCCGTTTGCGTTGTCCATTGCGACTACCGGGTGCCCCATCAGCATGCCGAGCACGGTCGCGTGCAGGCGGTCGGTCAGGAGGATGCGGCCCTGCCCGATGATCTTCTGCGCGGACCGCACATTGAGCTCGGCCATCGGCATATAGAGCTTGTGCTGCAGCGGATAGAGGGGACGGCGCAGCAAGGGAACTCGACGCATGACTGCGCCGGGCAGGTGGTACGCCCACCACTTCAGCTTGTCTAGCGCAGCGAGGCCCCAGTCAGATGCGATGTGCGTGACGTTGCCGGGGAGGGCGACCCCGCGCCCGGTTGACTCCGAATCTCCGCGTCGCAGGTACATGACCTCGACGGAGGGGTCGTCGTACTTGCTGGGGTACAGGAGGCCGACCCCCAGCGCGCAGTCGGGGCAGAAACGAACCGAGGCGGTCGGGAACTGCTGCCGAGTCAGTTCGACGCCGACATGGTCACGCACAAGGATCGTCATATCCGGGTGAGCCGCGACCACGTCCTGCGCCTGTGCAAGGCCATTCGCAGTGCCAAACTCCACCGTCTGCGGAAGCTGGATGATTCGCCGGTCATGGTTCTCGGCAATCACCCGTTCGCGGAACGCCTCGATCTCGGTCCAGCGGTCGCCGAAGTTCCCTCCACCCTGGATAAGGATCGGGCCCTCCGGGACGAAATGATCGAGGTCGCTTTTGTCGTAGCGGGTGATGTCTCCGAAGTAGTCCACCGTCACTCCGAGCTCGCGCAGGTACTTCATCTGCCCGAGCAGGATGAGATGATCGCCAGCGTTCTCGTGGTTGGGATAGTCGACCAAAGCAACGCGAGTACCCGGCTCGAGCAGTTCCGCGAGGACGCTCAAAGTCTGTGCCTGGATCGCGGCGAGGGCAGTGTGCTTGGCAAGGTCTGCGGCCATGTCGCTGAGCCTAGGGCACTCGTGTGTCGAACTCGGACCGGCATCTTTCGGGCGCAGATTGCGCCTATGCAAAAGTCCCGCCCCCTGCCAGGGTCGGGACATGGCGAGAGCGATCATCCGGGCCTCCATCAATGGCCCCACCCCGAATCGGAAACAGCAGGATCTACGCAAAGTCCTAGTGGCTGCAGGCTTCCGAAAAATCGGTACGGCAGCGTACGAAGGAACCTTCCCCACCCCCGCGGATGCTTTCGCCGCGGTGGAGGATGGGATGGCCTTCCTCGGCGCGCTTCCACCCGGTTACGAGATAGACCACCTGTGGGTATACCTCGATCGCACGTGAGACAGACGACGCCCCCGGTGTCCCTCTTCGGAGGTGACACCGGGGGCGTTTCGTCGTTATGGGGTGGTCGTGGCGGCCAGGTCAGATGTGCGGGTGGGAGTACTTGAGGATTGGGACGACGAAAGCGCCGCCCTCGGCGCGCCACCGTCCCATAGCGGGGGTGTATCCCTCAGCCCGGAGGATGATCTCGATTCTCATCGCGTCGTCGCCGTCAGCGAGTGATCCCGAGAAGCCGGGAAGGTCGAGCGACCCTCCTTCTGGACGCTCGGGGGTGGCGGGGAGTCGTAGGCGCCAGATGTGTGCGTCCTGGCTGTGGTGGATGTGGGCGATGAGAACGTCGTCGGTCATGGCCGAAGCCTAGACGTGGCGGACGTGCAGCAGGATCCACCCGTCGGGCACCTGCGCCCGCAACCCGGCCATGTCGGCCGCTTCGATGTCCCGGGCGCCGTCCCGTCGTGAGTACGTCCCGGACGCGGTGAGCGTGTCCGTGCCCTTACCCATCCGCACGGGCGCGTCGGTGAGGGCGAACCCGGCCGGCGCTTGCTGCTCAAGCATGGCGTGCGCTTCTCCAAGGGAGCGCGCTTCCACCTCGGCGGTCGTGGTTTCGCGGGGGCGGATGGTTCCGATCAGCACGTCAGCCATCGTACGAGTCCGGAGATGCCTTTCGCCGCGCCGTCTCGCTACGGTGGCCTGGTGAAGCCCATCGACTTCGACGCCCTGGAAGACATCGCCGCCGAGCTCCGTGATGCGTCCGCGAGCCTGGAAGCCGTCTTCGCGGCTCGAGGTGTGCCGGCGGGCGCGATGATTGCCAGCGACGATGAGGAAGCGATGGCAGCCGTCGACCGGATGCGCCGCGCCCTCGCCCGCCAGGCTGCCTGGCTCGACGCGACTATCTGACCGGCCCGAATCCGGTCGTCCCGTGCGCGGGCGCTGAACGCCGCTCCCTGCCCACAGGCGCCCACTCGGCAGCCCCGGGGATCTCCGCCACGATCGCGGCGACCAGCGCGGCGGTGTGCTCGTCGTCGTAGTACCCCGCCCACTTCCCAGCCTCCATCGCCAGGACATCGCCCCGGTCGCCGGCCGCCTCGAGCAGCTCCGCAATCACCGGGGCCGTGTCGATCTCGTACCGGTTACGGGAGCAGATCGTCGACAGGCGGATGCCGAGGAGCGTGTCGGGGTGCAGGGGGCGGGACATGCCGGTGACGCTACGCCCGACCACCGACACCCCGGTCAGGTGGACAGGATGAGGACGAACACGATCATCGCGACCAGGGCGACGGCACCGAGCGCAGCGCCGACCGCAGGCGCAATCCACTGACCACCCGTGCGGCGCGCGTTCATCGCCGCCAGGACGCCGACGATCACCGCGGCCACCCCGACCAGCGAGAAGATGATCTTCAGCCCGGGGAACAGGATCAGCACCCCGAGCAGGCTGACCGCGCCGAGGGCGATCGCGGTGATGCCGATGCCGCTGACAGGTGCGGGGCGAGGGGTGCTCATCCGCCCAGGGTAGCGATGTCGGAACCCCCGAGCATCATGGGGACCATGACGAGCACCGACATCACCGTGCTGCTCGACTTCGAAGAGCAGTGGCCGAGATGGTCCGGACGGAAGGACGAGGCGATCCGCGCCCGCTTCGGCATCACGCCGGCTCGGTACTTCCAGATCGTCCTCCGCGCCATCGACACGGCCGAGGCGCTGCAGGCGAGGCCCATGCTGGTGCGTCGCCTCCGCCGCCGGCGGGATGCCGGGGCCGCGGTGCAGCGGCGTCGACGCGCGGTCTGACAGACACGATCCAGACACGATGTCGGAGTACGTCGGCGTCCGCCGGTGTCGTCCAATGTCGCCCTGGCTTGCTGGTTTACCCCAGGTCAAGCCGGGGAAGTGTGCGTTTATGTGCGCGAGTGTCGTTCGGTGTCGAAGACGGTGAGGTCGTCAAGGGGTCGCAGGTTCAAATCCTGTCATCCCGACGGAATGGGTCGGAACTCGGAAGAGTTTCCGGCCCTTCGTCGTTTCTCGGGGTGTCCGAGAAGTCGTCACTATGTCGCCCATAGGGTGAGCCCCATGTTCGATTTCGACGAATTCATGATCGCCCTCCCGTCCACCGTGATCATCGGGGGGATCTCGGCCCTGGTGTCGTGGCTCGTCATTCGCGGAGCGGTTCTCTCCGCGCTGCGCAAGTACCGCCGGGAACAGATCGAGGGGCACTCGGACCAGCTTTAAGGCGCGGCTGGTCTGGCCGCCCCGCCCGCCCGGTCATGAGAAGTCGAACGTCAACACCGCCGTGCGCGTCTCGGGTTCGAAGAACAGCAGGATCGCGTCGGCGCCGTGCCACCGCCAGGGGTACCCCGACGTCGCCGCGATGAAGTGGAACGGGCGGCCGTCGAACAGGCGCAGGACGGGTACGTCGGCGTCGCTCTCGTCGAGCTCGATACCCGCCGGGAGTGTGCCCACCACCCAGTTGCCGTCGGGGGGAGTCCCGCCGAACTGGTCGATCAGCGGGCTGGATGCGGCTCCGGCGCGAGGCCGCATCGGGTCGTCAGGATCCCCCCACGAGAGAATCCCGTACTGCTGCCAGCGCCCTCGGCACGCGGCGAAGTCCGCGTTCACTTCCGCGATACGTGCCACCGCCTCGTCATCGCCGCGCGCCGCGTCGGCGGCCACCGCGAGGACGCGTACGTCACCGACGAAACGCCAGCGCCCGTCCTCCTGCATGCGAAACGTCAGCCAGGCGCCGTTGCTTTCGGCGCCGGCATAGGCGCCCGACTCTTCTTCCACGGCGCCGTACTCGGGGTCAACGGGACTGATGAGGTGAACGTGCCCCGTCCAGGTCGGATCCACCGCTGCGAGGTCTATCGAGACGAGGGGGTGAAACAGCCGGGCGAGGTCCTGCTGGTCGGCGACGAACACCGCGGCGGGGTCCGGGAACACCACGAACCGGCCGTCGACCTCGGTGATCGAGATGCCGCCGTACTCGTCTGCTTCTTCACCCATGGCTCGCAGTTTAGGGACCCCTGTCCCTCAGGCCCTCCGCTTCATCCCCCATGTTGTCCCGCCCCACCTGCTCGCCGAGGGCACGGCAGCCGTGAAACCGGCCCGAGACTGGCAATCGCCTGGGCAACGCGTTCGCGACGCTTGCCACACCTGCGTGATTCCGGGGATCTCGGCGACTACGTATACGCCTTCGCGCATACGGCCCCCGTAGCGTGGCCACCAAGCCATCGGCACCTGCCCCCGGCTTCGAGACTTCGGTCACCCCCCCACCGAGGAGCACGCATTGGCTGCACCCGTCGTCGAGTCCCGGATGGGACCGATCCGTCAGACCTACAAGGGGACGACGGAGTTCCCGCCCATGGCCAAGGCCTACACAGAGTTGTCGCAGGTCGTCCGTGAAACGGGCCTGCTCGTTCGCGCCCGCCGGTTCTACGCGATGGTCGGTGTCGTCCTCGCGCTCGGTTTCGCCGGCGCGATCACCGGGTTCGTCCTGCTCGGCGACAGCTGGTTCCAGTTGCTGATCGCCGCAGCCCTCGGCATCCTGTTCACCCAGGTGGCGTTCCTCGCCCACGAGGCCGCGCACAAGCAGATCTTCGCCTCGGGCAAGGCCAACGATCGCCTCGCCCTGTGGCTCGCGGCCGGCGTGGTCGGTATGAGCCTGTCGTGGTGGACCTCCAAGCACACGCGCCACCACGCCAACCCGAACCGCGTCGGCAAGGACCCCGACATCGAGATCGACACGATCTCGTTCCTCGACGTCGATGCGGCCAAGGCTCGCGGCATCCAGCGCTGGATCACCCAGCGCCAGGGTTGGGCGTTCTTCCCCCTGCTGACCCTCGAGGGTGCGAACCTGCACGTCATCGGTCTGCGCCACCTGCTCTCGCGGGAGCCCGTCAAGGGCCGCTGGACGGAACTCGGCATCATCGCCCTGCGCTTCGCGGTCTTCGTCGCTCCGGTGTTCGTCTTCCTGCCGCTCGGCATGGCCTTCGCCTTCCTCGGCGTGCAGCTCGCCGTGTTCGGTGTCTACATGGGCGCCTCGTTCGCCCCGAACCACAAGGGCATGGCCGTCATCGCCCCCGACGCGAAGCTCGACTTCTTCAGCAAGCAGGTGCGCACCTCGCGCAACATCACGGGTGGCTGGTGGGCCACCTGGCTCATGGGCGGCCTGAACTACCAGATCGAGCACCACCTCTTCCCGAACATGCCGCGCCCGCACCTCAGCAAGGCCCGCGCGATCGTCAAAGAGCGCAGCCAGACGCTCAACGTCCCCTACGTCGAGACCACGTTGTTCGAGTCGTACGGAATCGTGATCCGCTACCTGAACCGGGTGGGGCTCGCCGCCCGCGACCCGTTCGAGTGCCCGATGACCTCGGCGGCCGCGCGGGCCTGACACCCGCACGACCACCCACCCCAGAGGGCTCCGCATCGCGCGGGGCCCTCTGTCGTGGTTTCGGTGACACATGTCACCGCGAGCGATGACGCCCGCCCTCACACCGCCCGCGCCAGCGCCCTCCCCACCGTCCGCCCGGTGAACAGGCACCCGCCGAGGAAGGTTCCCTCGAGGGCGTTGTACCCGTGGGCCCCGCCGCCGCCGAAGCCCGCGGCCTCGCCCGCCGCGTAGAGGCCGGGGATCGGCATCCCGGATTCATCCAGGGCGCGACCGTCGAGGTCGGTCTGGATTCCGCCGAGGGTTTTCCGCGTGACGATCCAGAGCCGGACGGCGATGAGCGGTCCGTGGCGGGGATCGAGGATCGCGTGGGCGGGAACCGTGCGGAACAGGCGGTCTCCGCGGAAGCGACGGCTGTTCTGGATGCCGATGGTCTGCGCGTCTTTCGAGTACGGGTTCACGACCTCGCGGTCACGGGCCTCGAGCTGCCGACGGATCGCGTCCTCGTCGAGCAGGTCGTCTTCGGTGAGGGCGTTCATCCCGCGGACGAGCTCGGTGAGGGTGTCGGCCACGACGAAGTCGGCTCCCTCGCGTTTGAAGTCCTCGACCGGGCCGGGAGCGGCGCGTCCGAGTCGCGTGCGCAGCAGGAGGGCCAGGTCGCGGTTGGTGATGTCGGGGTTCTGCTCCGAGCCCGAGAGCGCGAACTCCTTCTTGATGATCGTCTGGTCGAGCACGAACCACGAGTAGTCGTGATCGACGAGATCGGGGGTCGTGCGCAGCAGCTTCAGGGTGCCGAGGGTGTCGTATCCGGGCAGCCCGGGCGCGGGCAATCGACGGCCGCGGGCATCGAGCCACATCGAGGAAGGACCGGGGAGGATCCGGATGCCGTGACCCGGCCACACGGGGTTCCAGTTCTGCAGCCCCTCGGTGTAGTGCCACATGCGATCGCGGTTCACCAGGCGCACGCCCTGATCCGCGGCGATGTCGAGCATGCGTCCGTCGACGTGGGCGGGAACGCCGGTCACCATGGTGCGCGGGGGAGTGCCGAGCCGCTCGGGCCACCACCGGCGCACGCGCTCGTGGTCGCCGCCGATCCCGCCCGAGGCGATGACGACGGCCTGCGCCGACAGTTCGAACTCCCCGACCACCTCGCGTGACGACGACACCCCGCGGGGGGCGTCGTCGGGGGCGAGGATCGCGCCGCGCACCCCGGTGACGGCGCCGTCGCTGACGAGCAGTCCGTCGACGCGATGGCGGAAGCGGAGGTCCACGGCATCCGCTGCTCTCGCCCTGTCGGCGAACGGCTCCGAGATACCCGTGCCCGTTCCCCACGGCACGTGGAAGCGGGGGACGGAGTTGCCGTGGCCGCCGGCGGTGAGCGACCCGCGCTCCGCCCACCCGACCACGGGGGTGAATTTCACGCCCTGCTGCTGCAGCCACGAGCGCTTTTCGCCGGCGGCGAACTCGACGTACGCGCGGCCCCACTTCTGCGCCCACTCGTCCTCGGGGTGCGGGCCGTCGAGACGGTCCCACCCGGCGGAGCCCTGCCAGTCCTGCCAGGCGAGGTCGAGGGAGTCCTTCACCCCGAGGCGCCGCTGCATGGGGGAGTCGACGAGGAAGATCCCCCCGAACGACCAGAACGCCTGCCCACCGAGGTTGGCGGCGTTCTCCTGCTCGACGATGATCACGCTCTTGCCCGCGCGGGCGAGTTCGGCGCTCGCGACGAGACCCGCGAGTCCCGCTCCGATGATGATGACGTCGGCGTCCATGTTCTCCCTCGGCGTCGAGTGGCGGAACCCACGCTACGCCGGTCGACGCGTCGAAGGCCGATGCACCGGGGTGTCCCCGCGCACCGGCCCTCGTCTCACTCGTACCGCAGCGACTCGACCGGATCGGCGCGGGCGGCGCGGGCCGCCGGCAGGGTTCCGGCGAGGAACGCGATGCCCATCACCGCGAGCGTCGTCACGACGATCGACACCGGATCGAAGGCGATGAGCTGCAGCCCCGGCAGCTCGCTGAACAGGCTCTTCGCGAGTTGGGCGCTGACCGCCGTCCCCACCCCGATCGCCACGACCGCGCCGAGCGCGCTGCCCAGCAGGCCGATGAAGATCGCCTCGAGGCTGAACAGCGAGAACACGCGCCCGCTCCCCATGCCCATCGCCTTCATCAGGCCGATCTCGCGCGTGCGTTCCTGCACCGACATCAGCAGGGTGTTGACGATGCCGAAGCTCGCCGCCAGCAGGGCGATGATCGCGAAGGCGTTCAAGACCAGCACGATCCCGTTGATCACCGCTTCGAACGTGCCCAGCTGATCGGCGACCGTCGTCCCCGTGTAGCCGGCGTCGGTGAGCGCGGCCTTCACATCGGTCACGTTCGCGCCCGCTGCCATCGTCGCGCTCGCCGAGGCGTACCGGTCGAGTTGGTCGGCGGGGACGCCGGTGTTCTGCGCGGCCGACAGGGCGTCCTCAAGGGCTGCGTTCGTCGTCAGCGTCGTGGTGCTGCCGAAGGCCTCCTCGGTCACCCCGGTCACGGTCGCTTCGACCGTGTGCTGTGTGCGGACCGGATCGGTGACCGCGATGGTCACGGTGGCGCCCACGGCGGCGTCGGCGTCGGCGAAGCCCATCGGCTCGACCAGCGCGTCGGGGAGGGCGACCTGCAGCGCCGGCGAACCGTCGTCGGGGGCCACCCCCGCGCCCATCTGGGGTGTCTGCCCCGCCACGAGACTGCCGGCCCGGGCGACGTACGGGTCGCCGCCCGGCGCCTGCACGTAGTCGATCGTCACGGACTTCACCGGCACGACCTTCGCGATGCCCGGCACCGCCGCGAGCGCGGTGATGTCCGGGTCGGTCAGCGCGGTCACCTCGCTCGTCGTTCCAGGAGGGCCCGCCTGACGCCCCGACGAGATGGCATCCGGATCGTATTTCTGAGGAGCGGTGGATGCCGTGGCATCGGTGCTCGTCTTGGTCACGGTCAGCGCGTCCGAGGCGCCCATTGCGCTGACGGTGCTGTCGATGAACGCGTTGATGCCGGTGCCGAGCCCGTTGGTGATGGTCAGGGTGAAGGCGCCGACGAAGATCGCCAGCACCGTGAGGATCGTGCGCGTCTTCGAGCGGAACGTGTTGGCGACGGCGGTACTCACCAGATCGAGGGTCTTCATGCCGCGCTCCGTTCCTCGGCGACGATGAGTCCGTCGCGGATCTGCACGCGCCGGTCGCACCGGGCCGCGAGGTCTTCGTCGTGCGTGACGATGATGAGGGTGATGCCGTGCTCGCGGTTGAGGCGGAAGAGGATGTCCTCGACCACCGCCCCGGTCGCCGAATCCAGGTTCCCGGTCGGCTCGTCGGCGAAGATCACCTGCGGGTCGTTCACGAGGGCGCGGGCGATGACGGCGCGCTGCTTCTGCCCGCCCGAGAGGGCCGTGGCCTTGTTGCGGGCCTTGTCGCCCATGTCGAGCTCGGCCAGGGCCGCGAGTCCCCGGCGCTTGCGCTCGCCGCGCCCCACGCCCGCGATCTTCAGCGGCAGCACGACGTTGTCGAACACCGACGCGGTCGGCGTCAGGAAGAACTGCTGGAACACGAAGCCGAACGTCTTGTTGCGCGTGCGGTTGAGCCGGCGTCCGCGCCGGGTCGTGGCATCCACTCCGTCGAGGAGCACGGCGCCGCGCGTGGGCGCGTCCATCAGAGCCAGCAGGTGCATGAGCGTCGACTTGCCCGAGCCGCTCTTGCCGAGGATGGCGATGCTCTCGCCGCGGTGGATGTCGAGGGTCACCCCGCGCAAGGCGTCGAAGCGGGCGGAGCCGCGACCATACGACTTGTGCAGGTCGGTGACCGAGAGGAGTGGGGGAGCGGGATCGGATGCCATGACCCCACCCTCGCGCTCGGACCCCGGATGCCGCGTCCCACCGCCGGGGAGGACGACTCCCCCCACGGGGGTATTCGCGAATGACCCGCCGGGGCGATCGCCCGGGCCCGCGCGAGACGACAGACTGGACCGGTGAGCGCTCCCGAGACTCCGACGTCCGCGCCGCGGTCGTTCTGGGCCGCGCGCCCGTGGCTGACCGACCTCGGCCTGGCCGTCCTCGTGGTCGGCCCCGCTTTCGCCCCTCTCCCGCTCGCGGAGCTGCGCCCTTCTCAGCCGTTCGCCCTCGTGCTGGTTCTGCTGCCGGCCCTCGTCCTGCCGATGCGTCGCGCGAGACCGCGGCTCGCGCTCGCCGCGTGCGTCGCGCTGTACCTGGGGGCGCTGGTGCTGGGTACGCAGTCGCCGGGAGCGACCCTCGCGATGATCGTCGCGGCGTACACCGTCGCGCAGCGCACCGCACGCCGACGGTCGGTGCCCGCGATCCTCGCGGCGGTCGTCGCCACGACGGGAGGGAGCATCGTCGTCTCGCTCGTCAGCGGCGTCGACACGCGCTTTCTGCAGGTCGGGCTGGCCCTGGCCCTCGCCGGGGCGATCGGTGACGCCGCCCGATCGCGGCGCGCCTACGTCGAGGCGGTGGAGGAGCGCGCGCGACGAGCCGAAGAGACCCGCGAGGCCGAGGCCCGGCGGCGCGTCACCGAGGAGCGCCTGCGCATCGCGCGCGATCTGCACGACGCGGTCGCCCACCGGATCTCGGTGATCAGCCTGAACGCGGGGGTGGCGTCCTCGGCACTCGAGACGCGGCCCGAGAAAGCACGGGATGCGCTCGCCACCATCCGCACCACCTCGCGCGACGTGCTGGGCGAGATCGGGGCGATGCTCAGCGTGCTCCGCGCTCCCGACGAGGCCGCGGCGCGCGAGCAGCCCGGGCTGGCACGTGTTCCCGAGGTGGTCGAGTCGGTGCGGGTGGCGGGATGGGACGTCGTGGTGCGCGACGAGATCGGGACGGATGCCGAGGGCAGCGGCATCCCGATCGGAATCGGCATCGTGGCCTACCGCGTTGTGCAGGAGGGACTCACGAACGCGGTGAAGCACGGCACCACCCGCCGCGCGCACGTGCTGATGCGTCGCGATGGAGACGTGCTCGAAGTCGTGGTGACGAACCCCCTGGATCGCGTGCCCGAGCCCGCCGAGGCGCCGCCGACGTCGGGATTCGGGCTCATCGGCCTGCGCGAGCGGGTCGACGCCGTGCGCGGCGAGCTCGACGCCGGCCTCGCCCCCGGCGGCTTCCGGTTGGCGGCGCGTCTTCCCCTCCCCGCCCCCGTTCGATCGGAGACAGCCCCGTGACCACCGTGATCGTCGTCGACGACCAGTCGCTCATCCGCTCCGCCGTCCGCGACCTGCTGGACGCGGCCGAGGGGACCACGGTCGTGGGCGAGGCCGCCGACGGCGAGGCCGCGGTCGAGCTCGCCCGGCGCCTCCGCCCCGATGTGGTGGTGTGCGACATCCGGATGCCGCGGATGGACGGCATCGACGCCACCGCGGTGATCTGCGCCGACCCCGCCCTCGCCGATACCAGAGTGCTCATTCTGAAGACCTTCGAGGAGGACGAGTACGTCGTCTCGGCGCTGCGCGCCGGAGCCAGCGGGTTCATCGGCAAGGGCGCCGAGCCCGACGACATCGTCCGCGCCGTGCGCGCGGTCCACGAGGGTGGGGCGCTTCTGTCACCGGCGGCGACGCGCGCGTTGATCGAGACCTGGGTGCGCGCGGCGCCGGCGCAGGGGAGCGCGCCCCCGTCGCTCGAGGCGTTGACCGATCGCGAGCGCGAGGTGCTGCTGCTCGTCGCCCGCGGACGCTCGAACGACGAGATCGCCGGCGGGCTGTTCATCTCACCGCACACGGCGAAATCGCACGTCAAGAACACGATGGTGAAGCTCGGCGCGCACGACCGTGCGCAACTCGTGATCGCCGCGTACGAGAGCGGTCTGCTCCGCCCCGGCCGCTGACGACCCTCAGCGCGGGCGGACCGGAGCCTCCGCCCGCCGCGGCGGGTAGTCGCGCAGTGAGATCTCGCGGCTGTCGAAGAGCCCTCGGCGCGCGCGAACCATGGTGACGCCGGAGCGGCGCAGGTTCTCGGCGACTTCCGCCGTCAGGGGTCCGTGGTGCGCCTTCTGCCAGCCGCCCGCCAGCGTGTAGGTGTGGGTCACCGTGCGGGGTCGAGTCATGGGTACCTCCTGAGGGAACCGTAGCGGCCGCACAGCGCACGCATCCCAAATGTTTCGCACCCGTCATCTACCGGTTTTCCGGCGTAACCCGATCGGCCACGGTGGCGGCCGCTCGCTCTCCGCGGTCGATAATGGCGGAATGACCACCGCGCGCATCGTGATCCTGTTCGCCGTGGCCGCGATCGCCGAGATCGGCGGGGCGTGGCTCGTGTGGCAGGCCGTCCGCGAGAACCGCGGATGGTGGCTCGCGTTGCTCGGCATCCTGGCCCTCGGTGCCTACGGGTTCGTCGCGGCGCTGCAGCCCGAGGCGAACTTCGGGCGCGTGCTCGCGGCCTACGGCGGAGTCTTCATCGCGGGTTCGTTGGCGTGGGGGATCGTCGTCGACGGTTTCCGGCCGACCGCGTGGGACTACGTCGGCTCCGCGGTGGCGCTCGTGGGCGCCGCGATCATCATGCTCGCACCGGTGCTGGCCGGGACGGATCAGGCGCCGAGCGCCTGAGCGCGCCTACGCTGGCGTCATGACGAATGCCGCCGATGGCTCGAACCCGCTGCGCACCGTGCTCGCGAAGATCGACGCGGACGTACCCCTCAACACCCCGTTGCACTACAACCAGGGCCACACCAGCCCGCGGCTCGACCGTCTCGAGGCGAAGCTCGCATACATGGCCGACTACATCGCCTTCCTCGAACAGCGCATCCAGTCTCTAGAGGGAAGAGTAGTTAGCTAGGCGAGATATTAGGCGGTTGTCAACCACCCTCCGCGACGACGGCCGCTCGCGGACACTTGGTTCATGCAGAACGAGAACACGCCTCACGAGGGCCTTGCCGACGACTTCGCCGATCTCGACACCGCGCGCCCCTTCGGGTCGTACCTGTCGGTGATCAACGGCGGCAACTAGTCGTCCGGAACCTCCGAGCGAGGTTCGCACGAGAGGGCCGGATGCCGACAGGCGTCCGGCCCTTCGTCGTTCACTTCCACCACCCAGAAGAACGGATGCCATGACCCCGCGCACCATCGAGATCGACGGGACGGCGATACATGGCATCCCGTCGCTCTACGCCGAACTGAACCGCGTGTTCATGCCCGACGAGGAGTGGACGCTGGGCGAGAGCCTCGACGCCCTCGACGACCTGCTGTACGGCGGGTTCGGGGTGCTCGACGGGGCGGAGCCGGTGCGAGTGGTGTGCAAACGGGCTGACATCGCGCGGGAAGCGCTGGGGATCGACGCGACGCGCGAGTACTACCGCGCGAAGCTCGCCCGGCCCGAGGT
This sequence comes from Microbacterium testaceum, assembly GCF_029761935.1. Lineage (NCBI taxonomy): Bacteria > Bacillati > Actinomycetota > Actinomycetes > Micrococcales > Microbacteriaceae > Microbacterium > Microbacterium testaceum. The sequence continues at coordinate 949,605 of NZ_CP121699.1, read as the reverse complement.
GTTCTCCGCGGCCACCGCCCAGCGCGCTCTGGACGCGCTCGAGTCGGGCGTGGGGGTGACGTACTTCGAGCTGGTGGTGAAGGTGTTCCGGGATCACCGGAACATCGAGCTGGTGCTCGACTGACGGGGGAGGGGTGATCCGGCTCCTGTTACCGCCCCGTCGTCCGGGTGACGACGGATCGGACCCACGGCGCCGCGGCCACGGGGTAGAGGGGCGCGGACTCTTTCCCAGCGTCGAGCGGTCGCCAGACGACGGGTACGACGGAACCGTCGGACTCGGTGAGGGTGCCGCCGTGCTCTGGGGGCAGGGGGTCGAGTCCGCCGGAGTAGAGCGCGATGATCTCATGACCCGCCTCGCCGTTGTAGCGGAAGAGGCTCTCGATCGTGTCGAGGTAGGTGAGGTCAGTGATGCGCGCGCCGAGTTCTTCCTCCACCTCACGGACGATCGCTTCGCGATGCGTTTCGCCGAACTCGACACTGCCGCCGATCAGGCGGTGAAAGCCCCGCGGGTTCTCATGCGTCGGTCCGTGGGCGCTCACGAGGTGAGCCGGTGAATCGGGGTGAGGGACGAGGAGCATGGCTTTCACGCGGATGAGTGACGCGTCCAGGGGCATGTCGTCATCCTCTCGCGCGCACCTGATCAGGCAGTCTTCGTGGCGGGTTCAGCCCGTGAAGGGGATCGGGCCGGCGAGCTGAGTCGTGAGCGCGATGTGCTCAAAGATCCGCGAGCGAGTGAGGAACTCGACGCTTTCGGAGCCGCCCGCGGGAAGGGGAAGAGTGCTCGCGTAGATGTCATCGAAGTCTGCGGGCGCCGTCAGCGGTCCGTACGCCGCAGCCGCCTCGTCGTAAGGAGCGGAGTCGTAGATCTTTTCGCGCCACTCGGCACTGGTGATCTTGAGTCCGAGATGACGGATGCTCGAGCTCATTCCCGAGATGCGGGAGTACCGGTACTGCAGCACCCGGTAACCGCCTCCCGAGGCGACCACGATGTCCCCGAGACCGGTTGCGAAGAGGGGAACCATATCCCGGTGAGGCAGATACTCTCCGATCATCTCCCCGTAGTAGTCGGGGTCGATGACCTTCAGGAATCCGTTGGCCGCTAATCCGAATCCGTGGATCTGCCACATTTCGAGCACGGCTTCTTCGAGGATTCCCGAGTATTTCTGCATCGTAGCGGCCGAGGTCGGGGCGATCGGTGTGAAATCTTCGAATGGCCGGAATGCCATGGTCATCCATCCCTGTGACTGTCTAGAAGGTCTCCGCGCACCGTTTCGGCGTCGGTGCCCGCCCCGGAAAGCTATCCCGCGAACGGAATCGGGCCGGCAAGGTGTGCGGTGAGCGCGATGTGCTCGAAGATGCGAACACGTGCCAGGTGCTCGACCCCCTCGGGGCCTCCCGCCGGGAGGGGCAGCGGTGGGGCGTAGATCTCGTCGAAATCGGCGGGGGAGTTCAGGGCGCCGTACCTCTCAACGGCTTCGGCGTAGGGGGCGTAGCCCATAAATCTGTTGAGCCAGCTTTCCTGAGCCGCGAACAGTCCGATCATGTCCAGGCTCGATCCGACGCCACCGGTCGCGCGGGCGTATCTGAACTGCAGCACGCGGTACCTGTCGTCGAAGAAGACGACGACGTCGCCTAGCGCCGTCGCGAGGACAGGGACCATGTCCGGGCGGGGGAGGAACTCGCCGATCAGAGAGGAGTATCGCTCGGGGTCTATCGCCCGCAGGAAGCCGTTGGCCGCGAGTCCGAATCCGTGAGCCTCCCAGAGCTCGACGAGCGCAGGCTCAACCAGGTTGCGGTATCGAGCGACGGTGGCGGATGGAACGGCGGCGACGCGGACGAAATCGCGGAAGAGCTCGACGGGCACGTCAGATGTCGTCCTCGGCTCGTTCGTGCGCGCGCATGATGCTCTCGCTCTCAGCCGAGGTCGGACGCAGATACTTCGCGTCCCGTCTCGTTGTCGAAGAAGCGGATCGCCCCTTGGTCTCGGGTAATGGCCAGGTCTGTGCCCACCGGCATGTTGAGCAGTGGGATCACGGCCGGCTCGATAGCCGCGATCGTGTTGAAGGACGCCACCTCGAGGTTCGACGGGTCATCGAGATATGACTCGTCGTCCATCTCGGAGAAGAACCGCCACCCGTTGTCGGACGGGTTCGACGGAGCCTCGCGAACGGCCCACTTGAGGGGCGCGCTGCCGTCGAGGACGCGCCGGGACGCTATGGATGCTCCAGAGTCGCGGACGAACTCAGTAACGTTCGCTGACATATTTCTCCATTCGTGGGACAACGGCACCGCGGAAAGAATTGTCTCGGTAAGGCGGTGGGGACACTTGGTGTGTCATGTTGAGAACTCGCAATAGGCGGCGCTAGCTTCCGTCAGCCTGCAAAAGGAATCGGGCCCGACAGCTGAACTGTCAGTGCGATGTGTTCGAAGATTCGAGAGCGAGTGAGGTTCTCGACGCCCTCCGGTCCGCCGGCGGGGAGGGGGAGTTCGTACCCAAAGATGTAGTCGATGTCATCGGGGGAGTCGAGCGGGCCGTAAGTGTTCATCGCTTCGAAGTAGGGCTTCGCGTCGAGGAACTCTTCGAGGTATTCGCGATCCGCTGCTCGACGTCCGATACGAGCGAGACTCGATCCGACTCCGCCGGTTGCTCTGGCGTACCGAAATTCAAGGACGCGGTATTTTCCTGAGTAGGCGACGACTATGTCCCCCATCCCCGTTGCGAGAACAGGGATCATGTCGGGCCGCGGGAGGTATTCTCCGATCATGGTCAGGTAATAGGCGGGGTCGATCAATTTCAGGAAGCCATCGGCCGTGCAGCCGATGCCGTGCGCATGCCACAGTTCTACGACCGCGGGCTCGACGAGCGGTGAGAACTTCTCCAGAGAACTAGCGGGCATTGCGGAGAAATGCTTGAATCCTTCAAATGGGGATACAGTCATATCTTTTTATCCTCTGATTCTCACGTTGAGTAGCGTGTTGCGCAGTTGTTCGGGGGACATCCCGTTCGCCAGTTCACGGATCTCCGATTCTAGGACGGGCACACGCGTTCGCCACTGCGACCCCACGGAGGAGTTGACTGCGGCGTCCCCCACCCCGTCGAAATCGAGGGGGTCCCCTCCGGCGACCGAGTCGAGGCGGTGGATTGCGTGCTGCGTTTCCAGCCATTCGGCCGCTTCTTGCCTCGCCTGAGCGGCTGTTCGACCTTGGTCCTGAAGCTCGTCGATTTTGTCGATCAGCGCGGCTTGTCGAACCGCGGCCTGTTCGGCCTTCACCGCGCTCGAACGATCCCCCGTGAACTCATCCCTGCGCTGCAGCCACGTCTCGAACGTCGTGTTGTCCAAGACGTCCTGCGCGTTGGTGATCTGCCGATCCCATTCCGGGCGACTGTGCTTCGGGTTGTACGTGAAGTCGACGCCCAACTGAGTCGGATGGCGCACCAGGCTCTCGGCTGCGGTCTCCGTAGCATGCACAGCGCTGGAGCCTTTGCCGCCCCCGACCCACTTCGTCAACAACTGCAGCGCCTTGCCCGCCATGCTGCTGAGCTCTTCGACGAGTCCGCGCAGCTTGGTGAAGGCGTTCACGACGGTGGTGATGGTCTTGCTGATGCGCGGCACGAGCGCAGAGACCCGCGAACCGACCTGCGCGGCGATGACCGGCGTCGCGAGGCCGACCGTCGCGACCGCGGTGATAGCGGCTGAGATCGCCATGCCGACGATCTGACTGATCGCGTCTCGGACCAGGTCGTGGGTCATCTGCACGAGCGACGACGCCATCGACAACCCCGTCGAGATCGCCCCCGCCCACTGGCCCGACGTCGTCAGGTGTTGCGACAGCCCCTGCACGTGCGCGGTGTACGCGGTGATGGTCTCTCCCGACAGTCCGTCGAGGTCGGCGAGGCGGTTCTGGGCGGTGACGCCCAGTTCGTTCATGCGTGCGCCGACGTTGTTCCACGTGGCGGCGAAGGCCTGCACTTCAGCCGCGTTGCCGGTGAGGTCGTTCAGCCAGCCCTTGAGCGGTTCGATGTGGTCGAGCAGCCAGCCGAGACCGTTGGCGATCAGCGTGCCGATGGGGTCCATCACGGCGGCGACGGTGTCCATCGCGGCCGAGAAACCGGCGATCCCGCCTTCGACCCAGTTTCCGCTCCGGATGGCGTCTGCCAGGGCCTGTCCATCGGTGACGATGAAGGCGCCCGAGAACGCCGAGGTCGTGTCGACGGGCGCCGCGACGAGAGAGGTGCTCATCCGAGACCTCCCTCGAGACTCTTCGTCGCCTGGACCACGGCCTCTTCGTAGGCGTCGAAGTCGGCGACGACGCCCCGCAACTCCTGCCCGGTGCGCTCGAGGACGCCCTCGGCGCCGTTGATGTGTTGCGAGACCGCGCTCGAGACGAGACCGACGGGTGGGACGATCCAGGCGCACATCACACCGAACGCCCCGCCGCCCAGATTCACGCTCTTCAGGGCGGCTGCCGCTTCGGCGGCGTCCGAAGCGAGCTGCTGCACGCGCGACGCGTGCTGCAGCATGACGTCGGCATCCATCCGGATCTGCGGGGTCATCGCAGGCCTCCTCGGCGCGTCACTCCGTCGTCTTCCTGTTCGGGAATGAGCTCCGCGGCCACGACGCCGACGATGGGGTCCGATTCGCCCATGATCTGGGTGGTCACTTCGAGGGTGCGGATGCGGGCGTCCTTCGTTGCCTTAGCGATCAGGTCCATCACCTCGGCGCTGACGCGGCGGCCTCCGCGCTCGAGCGCGGCGTCGGCGATGTCGAGGTCGCGGATGACCCCCGCCGCGTCCACCTCGACGGAGATGTCGCGGGTACGCGCCACCGCCTTCGCTCGGACCTCTCCGATCGCGGCTTGCAGGACCGGCAGCTTCTCGCCGCGTTCCTGCGCGCGACGCGTGTCTTCTTCGATCCGCGCGAGCGTTTCTTCCGGTGATCCGTACACGCTGTGCCCCCACCCGGGCCTCGCGCAGTAGACGTTCCTCCACAGCGCGCGGCAATCGTCACTTATCCACAGACGAGGGTAGGTCGGAATACGGCTGAACAGGATGAGAATCGTCTCATCTCCGTTCCGGGGCCGGCTCAGTCGACGAGCGCCCCTCCCGCGCGCCAGTACCCCAGGAACGACACGCGCTCGCGTGGCATTCCGAGCTCTCGAACGAGCACGCGGCGCGACGCGGCCACGACGCCGGACTCCCCGGCGAGCCAGGCGTAATCGGCTTCGGCGGAACCCCAGGCGCGGACGGCCGCTTCCGTCTCGCCACGCGCGACCACGCGCACGTCGACGGCATCGCCGAGTCGGGCGACGGTGACGTCGTCTGCGGCGTCGCCGATCTCGACGATCGCAATGCCACGGGCCTGGGGCGGGAGGGCGGCCGCGATGTTGCGGACCGCGGGGATCGCGGTCTCGTCGGCGACGAGCAGGAACCTGCCGAGGGCGGGCGGTTGCCAGTGGATGCCGTATCCCGTCCACCCGTTCCGCGCGTCGGGCCCGGTGATCACGACCGATTCGCCGACGCGCGCGGCGCGCGCCCACCGCGAGGCAGGTCCTTCGGGGGAGTGCAGGTAGAAGTCCACGTCGATCTCACCGGCGTCCGGACGGATCGCCGCGGGGGTGTAGGTGCGCAGGACGTTGCGCTCCGCGACCGGCAGCGCCTTCCAGCGCGTGTACCACTCGGACGGGTGCGGCGTCGGCTCGTCCAGCAGGCCGATGTCCGCGAGGCCTCCGCCCGGCAGGGGCAGCACGAGCTTGATGCGCTGATCCACGCCCCACGGGGCGAAGTGATGCAGCGCGTCGCCCGCGAACGTGAGGCGCAGGAAGTTCGGCGACAGCATCTCGCGCGCGCTGACCTCGACGGCGAAGGCGCTGTACTCCCACGGGCGAGTCAGGGGGGCGGTGATGTCAGGCACGGCGGCGGATCTCCGAGACGATCATGACGATGAGGTACGCGCCGCCCACCGAGACGGTGACGACGCCCACGGGAAGGGCGACCGGCAGGACGTGCTGGGCGATGGCATCGGATACCAGCAGCACCAGCGCCCCGACCAGCCCCGAGAGGGTGAGCGACAACGATGGCGAACGTGCGAGGCGCCGCGCGATCTGCGGAGCCGCGAGCGCCACGAAGGCGATGGGCCCGGCGATCGCGGTGGCCGCGGCGACGAGCACCACCCCGATCAGCAGGGCGACGCTGCGCACGAGGTGCGGGCGCACACCGGTGGCGGTCGCGAGGTCGTCGCCGAGTTCGAGCTGACGCAGCGACGGACCGAGGGCGAAAGCCGCGAGGGCGACGGGCAGCGCGCACAGCAGCACCCCGCCGAGCGCGTCGCCGGTCACGCCGTTGAGTGAACCGTGCCCCCACGCCGAGGCGAACATCGCGGTCTCGAGCTCGACCTGCAGCAGCATCCACGTGTTGAGTGAGGCGAGCATGGCCGAGACGCCGATGCCGACCACGATGAGCCGGAAGCCCTGGATGCCCCCGCGATACGCGAGCAGCCAGATGAGGAGGGATGCCGCGAGGCACCCGACCAACGCCCCCGCCGCCCGCGCGGGCCACGACGACGAGACGAGCACCAGCGTGATCAGCATGCCCGTGAAGGCGCCGTTCGACAGCCCCAGGATGTCGGGGCTCGCGAGCGGATTGCGGGTGACCGTCTGGAACAGTGCCCCCGCGATCGCGAGGAGCGCCCCGAGGGCTACGGCGGCGAGCACGCGGGGCAGCCGCCACCCGACGACGACGGTGGTGTCGAGGGCCGTGCCGCTTCCGAGGAGCGCGCGGATCACGGCATCCGGGGCCACCGGGTAGGTGCCCCACCCGAGCGCGAGCACCGCGAGGGTCAGGATGGCGGCGACGGTGGCGGCTCCCACGACGACGCTTCGGCGACGCAGACGGACACTTGCGAGACGCGGCGGGCTCAGGACGGCGGTCACAGTGCGCGGGCCCTTCGTCGGCGCGCGAGCGCGATGAGGACGGGAGCGCCGACGAACGCGGTCACGATCCCGGCCGGCACCTCGGCCGGTGCGATGATCACGCGGCCGAGCACGTCGGCCAGCAGGACGACGATCGGTGCGGCGAGGGCGCTGAGCGGCAGGATGAGGCGCTGATCGGGCCCGACGATCCATCGCACGACGTGCGGCACCATCAGCCCGACGAACGAGAGGGGACCGACGAGGGCGGTGGCCGCCCCCGCGAGCACGGTCACCGAGGCGATGGATGCCACCCGCACGGCCCCGACGCGCGTGCCCTGTGCCTGGGCGAGATCATCGCCCAGCGCCAGCGCGTTGAGGGGACGGCCGAGGGCGCACGCCACGAGGAGTCCGACCACGACGAACGGCACCACCGGCACGATGACCTCGAGCCCGCGGCCGAGCAGCGACCCGGCGTTCCACCCGCGCATGGTGTCGAACGCGTCGGGATCGCTGAGCACCATGCCCGAGGTGACACCCGAGAGCACGGCTCCCACGGCGACTCCCGCGAGCACGAGGCGGATGGGGTCGGCGCGTCCCCGCCCCGCCGAGCCGACGGCCGCCACCGCGACGGTCACGACGAGCGCTCCCAGGAACGCGGGCCACACCAGAAGGAAAGAGTTCTGGATGCCGAAGACCCCGACCGTGAGAGCGACGGCGAACGCGGCCCCCGCGTTGACGCCCAGGATGCCCGGGTCGGCGAGCGGATTGCGCGAGAACGACTGCATGAGCGCGCCCGCCACCCCGAGCGCGGCGCCGGCGACGAGCCCGGCGATCGTGCGGGGGACGCGGAGTCCCTGCACGACGAAGTCGGTGTCGGGGGTGCCGGCTCCCGTGAGCGAGGCCCAGACCGCCGACCAGGGGAGGGGGTTCGCGCCCATCATGAGCGACAGCGCGATCGCGAGGGCGAGGACCGCCGCCAGGACGAGGCTTCCGGCGGCGGTCCTGCCGATGCGCGCGGGCCGGGCGGCGGGCGTCGCCTGCACGTGCGCGGCCGTCATCTCGCGGAGGCGAGGAAGGTCTCGATGTCGTCGAGCACCGACTGCGCGCCCTTGGGGCCGACTCCCGCGACCCACGTGCTCGTGTTGACGAGCGTCACGACGGGGAACGCCGCGGTGTTCTGCGCGATCGCGGCCGGGATCGTCGAGCGGTCGGCCACGTCGGCGGTGGTGACGAAGACGGCGTCGGCAGTGGCGCTGGAGATGTTCTCGGGCGAGATGTCGGCCTGCAGTCCGTCCTCCCACGCGTGGTCGGGGATCGTGTAGCCGACGCACTCGAGCAGGCTCCCGGCGAACGAGACCGGGCCGTAGAGGCTCAGCGTCGTCTCATCGCGCGGGCGGATCATCTCGGCGGTCTTGCCTGCGAGTTGATGCGCGGCCTTGATCTCACCGCAGCGGGTGTCGACGGCATCCACCGCCTTCTTCACCTCGTCCTCGCGGCCGAGAGCCTCACCGATGAGAGCCGCGTTGTCGCGCCAGGGGTCGGCCTGCGTGGCGATGAACACGGTCGGGGCGATCGCGCTGAGCTGGTCGTAGAGGGCCGAGTGGCGGGATTCGGTTCCGAGGATCAGGTCGGGCTTGAGCGATGCGATCGCCTCGAGGTCGGGCTCGCTGACGGTGCCGACCGGCGTGACACCCTCGACGCCGAGGTAGCTCGGCATGCCCTTGACCATGTTGGCGACGGCGGCGCCGACCGGGGTGATGCCGACCGCGACCGCGGTGTCGAGCTCGAGCGGCTCGAGCGTGACCACGCGCTGGGGAGCATCGGTCACCGCGGTGGTGCCGCGGGCGTGCGTGACCTCGTGCGTCGCGGTGTCGGGGGAATCGGAGGTGGATGCCGCGCCACTGGCGCACCCGGAGAGCACGAGGGCGAGTCCGGCGAAGGCGGCGAGGGCGAGGCGGGAGGAGGGGCGCGAGGGCATGGCGAGATGTCCTTTCGAAAGGGGATGCCGTGGCTCTGGGTTAGGCAAGGGTTACCTTACTAGATGCCTCTGGCTCGCACTGTCGGGCGGGTTCTGCACACGGGCCCGCGCACCGATCGCGAGCGTTTGACAGGATCGACCCGTGGCCCTGCGGAAGATCCTCGTCCGACGTCTCTCCGGCGACACGCCCCACGTCTCGACGACGGCGGACATGCGCCGCGCGAACGCGATTCTGACCCTCGTCGCGTTGGCGACCCTCGTGCCGATCTTCATCGTCGTCGTCGCCGACGAGCTCGGTATCCGGCTGGTGATGGGCGCGTTCGCCATCCTGCTCGTCGCGGTGCTCGGGTACGTCACCCTCGTGAAACGTCTGCCGCGCGACGGCGTCGTCTACATCGCCTCCCGTGGACCGGGCCTGCACTTCCGCCCGCCCGTCTGGCCCACCGCGTTGACCGTGGTGCTCATCGTGCTCTGCGGGCTGATGGGGATCGGGGCGGCCATCGCTGCGGGAGTCGACGGCGACGGCTTCGCCTCTCCCCGCCGTTCCCCGCTGCTGCTGACGGTCCTGTCGGTGGTGAGCCTCGGGGTGATCCTCTGGCGGCTGCGGGTGACTCCCGGGCTCCGCCTGACCGTCGACGGTATCCATGGCATCCGCGCGCGCGGCGAAGTCGATTGGCCGTGGGATCTGGTCGGCGAGGTCACCGTCACCGGGCCGCCCGCCACGCTGTCGCTGACGATGGTCGACGGATACGTTCCGGTCACCTCCACGATGAGGTACCTCGGTGGCGACCCCAACCAGGTCGCCGCGATCGTTCGATTCTTCCGCGATCACCCCGAGGAGCGCGGCGTGCTCGAGACAGGGGGAGAGGCGGCGCTCACCCACGCGGCAGACCTCCTCCGCCCCGTCGCGAGTTGAGTGGCCCGCAGGGCGCGGAGACCGGTCTTCCGTGTCCGTGGGTCCTGATACGGTGATCGCCACACACGAATGGGGGCGTTCGGATGGTTCAGTTCGAAGATGGCGTGAAGCGGATCGGGCGGCGCGGCCTGCCGGCGTACGCGGCTTAGGGGAACCCCAGAATGGTCCTCGTCACAACGCACCCACGTCTTGAAGATCCGGGAGTTGAGCCCGTTTCGCTCTTACGAGACGGTCGTCCTCCTGGGCGGTTCGCGCCGTTCATACTCCTGTTCGCGGTCCCTCCGGCGGTGATCGCCGCTGCCGACGCCCGGCTCGGACTGCGCCTCGTGATGGCGTCGCTCGTGATCGCGGTCTGCGCAGCTGCGGTCGTCGCTATCGTGCGTTCCCGAACGATGACGACGGGCGTGGTGCGGTTTCACGACTCATCTCACTCGTTGTGGCTGCGGCCGCCTGCATCGCCTTCCGTCGCGGTCGTGGTTCTTCTTCTCATCCTCTTTCTTCCCGCTGTGGCCCAGGGCGCCACCGACATCCTGGGGCTCGAGACAATGCCGTCCGTCTTGGTGCGGCGTGGCCCTTACCTCCTCGCCGCGCTGGCCGCAGGCGGTCTCGTCGTGATGCTGTGGCGCCTGCGGCGTGCACCGGGGATCGAGATGACCCCGTCTGGTATCCACGGCATCCGTGGCGTGGGTCGCGTGCACTGGCGATGGGACGAGGTCGGCGAGATCACCGTCGAAGCGGGGCGCGTCGCCCGCCTGGGTCTGGCGCACGCCGAGGGATCTCCCGTTTTCGCCGTACCTTTTCTCATGCTCGGGTCGGACCCACAGCGCGCGGCCGCCCTCCTGCGGTTCTACAAGGACAATCCGACCGAACGACCTCTTCTCGCCGAGGGCGGCGCGGAGGCCGTCCGCCGCGCCAACGATGTCCTGCGCGCGCGGCAGGACGCGAAAGGGTGAGCCCGACGTGGGCTCTTCATATCCAGACGAGGATTGCCACACCCATGCCGCTCACTGCCACCACGTTGAAACTTCCTGCCGACGTGCGAACGCGCGTATCTCTGAACGTGCGACAGGAAAAGGCGGGTTCTGCATTCTCGGGCGGCTACATCGCCGCCGCCGTCTGCGCTTTCTTCGCGGTCGTGTTAGGGGTACCCGGTGTGCAGCTCGTCATAGCCGCGATCAGCCTGATGTTCGTCGTTGCCGTGACCGGGGCCGCCATGCAGCTGCGATACGTCAAGGAACGTCGTCTCCTGATCGACACCTCCTCGCCGTCGCTCTGGTTCAAACCGCGCGCTTCGCGCGACGGCTGGATGGTGGCGGTTGCCGCGTCCACCCTCGCTCCGGCCGCGGCGATGGTCTACGGGCTCATCAACGGTCTGGCTGGAAGCGCGTCACGGTCGATCGTCGTCGGTACGAGCGTCATCGCGGTGATCGGCCTGATGACGCTCGGACGCATGCTCTGGTCGGCTCGGCTGCCCGCGGGGCTCGAACTGACGGAATTAGGCACTCACGGCATCCGCGGTGCGGGAGACGCCCACCTGATGTGGGAGGACATCGCAGACATCGCTGTCGTCGCCGCGCCTTCCGCGAAGCTGTCGACCACGGACGCGAACGGCTCGGCTCCAATCCTAGCCTCGATTCTGTACCTCGGAGCGGACCCCAACGACGTCGCCGTGGTGCTGCGCTTCTTCCGAGACCACCCCGAAGAGCGGAACGTCCTGACGCAGGGAGGCAAGGCGGCGCTTCGACGCGTGGAAGAAGCGCTGAACGAGCCTGTCGCCTGACCGACCCCGGGGAATTCTCACGTCGTCGCGCGGGTCGGCCTCGCCGATCGCCTCACCGCGCACCGTGACGCGGCATCCCGCGGGGTGGGTCTCTCGGCGCGAGTGGGGCCTCGAACCAGCCCCGTCCGCGGCTAGTCGCTCGCCCTTTCAAGCCCTCGCGTGCGGATCTCCTCGAGGTCGAGGCCGGCGAGGATTTTGCGGGCGACGAGGTCGTCGATGGTTCCCTCGCGGCGCAGGCGCAGCAAAACCTCGCGCTTTCGGTCGAGCACGGCCAGCCGCAGCCGCTGAGCTTCCTTGTGTCGCAGCAGGGGAGAGCGCTGGGTGACGTCGATGTCGTCGCTGACGGCGATCATCTGCAGGGGGCCGGTGAAGGCGGCTCCCTCGTCGGTATTCTCCGACGTGTCGTCCGCGCCCGCGCGGCGCCGCTCGTCCGAGCCATCGGGCGGCACCGGCCCCGTCGATGACGGGTCCTCGTCGAGCGAGGCGTCGAGTTCGGCCAGATCGCGTTCCTCGATCGCGCGCTGTCGTGCGACGGCGCGGGCGTTGGCGAGCTCGAGCCGCTCGTAGCCCTCGCGACGGGCGCGATCGCGCACGCGGTCACTGATGCCGTGTTCGCTTGCCAGGTCGTCGAGGGCGGCGAGGGCGGCACCCGAGATCGCGCGCTCGGCCAACTCGTACTCTTCGATCGCGGCGTCGTCGGTGGGGAGCTTCGCCCAGGTGATGACCGCCGGCAGCAGCGGCCCCTGCACGAGTAGCGTCAGGACGATGACACCCGCCGTGACGAAGACGATGGCGTCGCGTCCGGCTACCGGGTCGCCGGCGGCCGTGGTGACCGGCACCGACAGGGCGATGGCGAGCGACACGGCTCCGCGGAACCCGGCGACGGTGCTGACGATGCGCGATCGATGCCGCAGCGACCGCGACGATCCGGCGGCGGGCCGCGAGAACGGCGAGAACATCCACTGGAACAGGTACCGCACGACGAAAAGGGCGATCCACGCGGCCACGGTGACGAGCAGCAGGATGCCGATCTCCGACCCGGAGATCTCGTGCAGTACGAGCTGCACCTCGAGCCCGATCAGTACGAAGAGGGCGCCGTTGAGGAGATAGACGCCGAAGGGCCACGTGGCATCCGCCGCCCTTCTCGACATCGCCGTCGTGATGCGCGGCGACACCCACGCCATGATGAGGCCCGCGAAGACGACGGCGAGCACGCCCGAGGCGTCGATGAGCTCGGCGATCAGGAACGACACGAACGGCACCAGCACCATCGTGAGGTTGATCGTCAGGGTCGACTGCATGCGCCGCAGGGCGAAGAACGCGGCGGCCGCCACGGCGATGCCCGCGGCGGCTCCACCGAGGTACGACAGCAGCACCATGCCGGTGATCTGCAGCGGCGTGATCTGGTCGCCGAGCAGCAGAGCCACGGCGATCGCGTAGAGGACGAGAGCGGTGCCGTCGTTCGTCAGGCTCTCGGCCTTCAGCTTCATGAAGGTCTTGGCGGGCAGCAGGCGGCCGAGCGCGGCGACCGCGGTGGCATCGGGCGGGGCGACCGCGGCGCCGAGCACGAGGGCGGCCTCCCACGGCACGCCCATCAACGTCGCGACCCCGGCGACGGCGAAGGCGGATGCCACGACGAGTAGCGTGCTCATCGGGATGATGTAGCGCAGCGAGCGCCGCACCGACCGCAGCGACGTGGTCCACGCCTCGCGGAAAAGCATGACGGGGAGGAACAGCAGAAGCACCGTCTCGGGCGGCAGCTCGATCTGACGCAGCTCGGGGATGAAGCCCAGCGCGAGGCCGATGACGAGAAGTACGAGCGGCGTCGCGACGCGCAGTCGGGGAGCCAGGACGGTGCCCACGAGCATCGCCAATCCGAGCAGAACCGTGATTTCGAGTCCTTGCATGCCTGCCGCCCTTCGCCGTGCCCCTCGACACAGCGTAGAGACAGGCTCGGACATTCCCGAGGGCGGCATTTCCGCCGCGGCGATTCGCGCGCTCCGCGATCCGCGCACCCTCAGCCGCGAAACCGTGATCTCGACCGAGGTTGTGCGATCCGCTGAGCTTGCGCCACGGGTCAGCCCGCGCTCACGCCGGCAGCGCCACCTTCGCCTTCGCCCACGAGCGCCCGCGGGTGTCCTTCAGGATGTCGTACTCGACGTCGACGTGCGGCTCGATCGCGCTGTACTTGTCGTTCGGTGCACCGATGACGAGCTGGAAGCCGAGGCCGCGCCAGGCGCCGATCGCGCGCTTGGTGAAGTGCGCGTCGGCCTTGATGAGCGCCTCGTCGAGGAAGACGGGGGCGTAGCGCGGGCGCTCCGAGCCGGCGTCCCCGAGCTGGTAGCGCAGGGCCGCACCCACGATGAAGGCGATGAGCTCCTGCGATTCGCCGCCCGACTTCTCGCCGATGTGGTCGTAGAGCGCCACGTGCTCGCCCGTGTCGGCGCGGAAGCGCTCGGCGCTGACCCGCACGTGGTTGCGCACGTCGACGAGGTCGGCGAAGTCGGGGGCGGTGGGGCGGATGCGGTTGATCAACCGCGCCATGCGCCCGTACACGCCCTGGCGCTCCTCGTCTGTCGAGGCCGCGTCGATCGCCGCGCGAACGTCGCGCAGCTCGCGGCGGAAGCGCTTGCGCACCTCCGACTGGCTCTCGCGCGGAACGATCTGCAGGCGGTGGTCGTCGTCGTAGAACGGCAGGTCCTGCATGATGTCGTTGATCGGGGCGATGCGCTCGCGGATCTCGCGCAGGGCGCGCGTGAGCGCGGAGTCGAGGCTCGTGAGGTCGTTGCCCGACAGACGCAGCAGCGAATCGCGCCATTCCGCTTCGAGTTCGTGCAGGCCGCTGGCCTCGAGCTCGCTGAGGATCCGCTCGAAGTCGCCGAGCGCCTCATCGGGGTCGGCGAGCAGGTTGGGGCTCGGCCACCGGTCGGTGAACGCGGTCATCGTGCGGCGGAGGCTCTCGCGCTGGTCGCTCCACGTCTCCTGGGCCGCGCGCTGTTCCTCGAGCAGACGCTTCGACGCCGACTCGAGGGCGGTGTCGAACCGCGCGAGCCGCTGCGAGGACGAGACGTCATCACCGGAGGGCGCCACGAACAGCCCGTCGAGGTACGCGACCTCGTCGGGGGTGAGCGTCATCTCGCGGTCCTCGGCCCGTTCGAGCAGGATCTGCGCGGCATCCACGTCGTCGGTGATCTCGGCCCAGCGCGCGGCGAGGGTCTGCTGCTCGGTCTTGGCTCCGCCGATCTCCTCGCGCAGGCGCGCGACGCGGGCCTTCGCGCCCGAGATCTGCTCCTGCAGCTCGGCGATACGGGGGTTTCCCGCGGTGACCTCGACGACGGTTTCGTTCCAGCGGTCGAGGTCGCGTTCGACGGATGCCACGTCGACCTGGTCCCAGGACAGGTCCGCGATCTTCTCGAGGGCGCCGCGCCGGTCGTCGAAGGCGTCGAGGGCGGCGGCGGCCTCGTCGACCGCGGCCTTGGCGGCGGTGAGGTCGCGCCGGACGGTGACGATCTGCTCGCCGAGCTCGGTGAGGCGCACGCGAGACGAGAAACCGAGGATGCTCTGCCGCGCCGAGCCGCCGTGGGCGCCGCGGGCGCCCTGGCTCGTCTGGCCCGAGATCGTGAGCGCCATGCGGTGCTGTGAGAGCTCCGACGCGGCATCCACGCAGACGAAGGCGAACTGCTGCTCGAGGCGGTCCTGCAGCCAGCCGGTGAAGGGCGAGGAGCGGAACTCCAGGCGTCCGGGCAGGGTCGCCGGGTCCAGCGCCCCGCGCTCGGGGAGGTCGGTAGGAACACCCTCGAACCGGAGGCGCTCCGAGAGTCGCACGCTGTCGATCGCGGCGCGGAACGCAGAGAGGTGCGCGGCATCGACGAGCAGCGTCGTCGCGAATCCGCCCAGGGCGAGGGTGAACGCCCCGCGCCACGGCTCGAACTCGGTGCGCACGTCGACGAGCTCGGCCACGAAGGGCAGCTCGGCGGCGGTGAGCCCCGCGGCCTCGGCCAGCGCCTCGCGCGCCTCGTGCAGACGCGGGGGAATGTTGTCGTCGCGGGTCTGCGTCCGCCGGTGCTCGGCCTCGAGGGCGGCGAGCTGCTGGCGCAGATCAGTGTGCCGGCTGCTGGCAGCGACGAAGGCGTCGCGCACCGCGCTCTTGGCATCCGTGTCGGCGAGGGTGCGCCGCGCTTCGGTGACGAGGGCTGCGAACTGCTTCTCGGTGGCGACCTCGACCGAGAGCACGGCGAGGGCCGCCTCGAACCGTTCGCGGTCGCGCTGCATGCCCGCGAGGCGCCGCTCGAGGGTCCGCAGCTCGCGCTGCGCCGCGTCGAGCCGGTCGCCGCCCGCCGCGCGCAGCACGTCGCCCAGTGCCTCGCGTTCGGCCTCTGCCGCGTCGGCGAGGGCCTGGCGTTCGCGCACGAGCGCGTCGGTGGCGTGCGTGCGATCGCGCAGCTCGGCCTCGACCGCTTCGAGCAGGTCGACCCGTCGCTGCGCGCGCCAGAGCGAGGCGCGCGACTCGGGGTCGCCGAAGCGCCCCAGCTCGTCGAGCAGCCGCAGCCGCTCCGACGCCTCGTCGATGCGCGCCTTCATCGTGCGGATCGGCTGCAGCGCCCGCACCTGCTGGCGCGCCTCGAGCATGCGCGTGCGCGTGGACTCGAGCCCGTCGAAGTGCGTGACGACCGCGTCGGCCACCGCGAGCGTTTCGGGCTCTTCGAGCACCATGCGCTTGTAGAGGTCGTCGACGGTGGTGATCTGCTGACCTGCCTGGATGCGCGCGAGCAGGCTCATCGCCTTCGAGCCCGCTCCCGCCGCGCCGATGCCGAGCACGGCATGCAGCCGCGCTGAGAACTCGCGGTCGGTCGCGAGGGTGTCGAGGCCCGCCGCCCGCACGGCCGAGTCGGAGAGGTGGCTCTGCGCCGCGCGCTCGAGCTGGCGCAGGTCGAACGCCCCGTGCACGGTCGCGCGCACCTTGACGGCGTCGTCGAGCGTGCGGGCGGCGGCGGGGAAGTACCAGGCCCGCACCGCCGTGAAGCGCGCGCCGTCGTGGTCGGCCCAGGTCATGCCGATCGCGGTCCACGTGTCGACCCCGTCGCCGCGCAGCACCCGCACTTTGGTGCCCTCGTCGGTGCGCGACTCGTCGAGCTTGCCGCGGCCGTACGAGAGGATGTTGCGCTGCTCCTGGCCGCGCGGGCGACCCACGACCGCGCCGTTCGAGGCGCCGTTGAAGGGGGTCGTGTGCGGCATCATCAGCGCGACGTACGCGTCCATGAGCGTGGACTTACCCGATCCCGATCCGCCGCACAGCAGCGTCGCGGTCGGCGCGAAGCGCACGCGGTGCGTGCCGTCGTATCCGCCCCAGTTGATCAGCTGCAGGTCTTCGGCGACCCACTGCTGCCCGCGGGAGGCCGCCGGGATCAGCCCGAACAGCGTCTCGAGCATGGTCATGCGCGCTCCTCCTCGAGGATTCCGGATGCCACGGTCTCGGCGTCATCGATCAGGGACGCCGGGGTGTCGGCATCCCGTGTCTGCTCCTCCAACCACCGCTGCAGATCGCGGAGCACCTCGGCGCTCAGCACGATCTCGATGAGCGGCCCGATGCGGTAGCGCCCCTCGGACTCCTCTTCGATGATGCCCTCGCGGTCGAGGCGCGCGATCGCGGTGCGGACGGCCCGCTGCTGGCTCGCGCGGGTGCCGTCGGTCTCGCTGAAGTAGGTGAGCACGGTCTGCTCGACCTCTTCGACATCGACGCGGGCGGATGCCGTACCCGCGGTCGTCTCGCGCTGGAAGACCGTGCGCAGGTAGACGAGCACCAGCGTCTCGGCGCGCGAGTACGCCTCGTCCTTCAGCAGGATCGGCACGTCGACGTCGTCGCTGCGCACCTGCTCCTTGTAGGCGACGCCGCGGGCGTGGTCGACGACGAGGCGCACGAACAGGTCGTTCAGGCGCGATTCGATCATCTGCTGGTGCTCGAGCAGCAGCTTCCACTCGGCGGGCGAGTTGTCGGCCACGAGGAAGCGCCGCTGCAGGATCCGCACCAGCACGCGCCGCACGTCGGCGTCGAGCGTGCCGCGGTCGCCCGCGAACAGCGCGTCGGGGTCGTTCTCCATCGCCACCGGGGCGATGAAGGCGGGGGTGTCCGTGTCAGGGGCGGACGGGTCGATGTCCGTCATCGGCATCCGTTTCTGTGGCAGTCGAGGGTTCTGCGTCCGAGACGCGGGAGGGCGCGGCGGAGACCCCGCCGAAGGCGAAGCGCCGGGTGGTGCCGTCGGGGCGGACGGCCTCGACGATCGAGACGTCGTCGGTCTCGACCAGGCCCTCGCGGTGGACGATCTCGAGCAGGCCGACGAGGTCGACCGGGCGCCGGGTCTCGGCATCCGCTCCGGCGAAGGCCGTCGCGAGGTCGAAGCCACCGGGAAGCGTGGCCACGTACGCCTCGAGCTCGGCGTAGTGCGGGCCGCCCCACGCGCGCGTGTCGGCGTCGACGAATTCGACGTCGGAGTCTTCGGATGCCAACGGCTCCGGCGCCCCGGGAGGACGCACGTCGCCGAGCGAGCGGCGCAGGTGCCCGATGTCGGCGAGGGGCAGGGTGCGCGTCGGTTCCACGCGACCGGGGGAGCGGGTCTGGCTCCAGCGGTGCAGACCCGCCATGACCGAGCGCAGCAGATCGTCGACCTGCCGGTCGCGGATCGGGTCGTGCGTGCGCACCTGCGCGGTGATGACGTGCGAGGCGCGTCGCTGGGCGGTGAGCACCTCCTGCACGCCGGCCTCGACGCGCCTGGCGATCGCGTCGAGCTCTCCACGCTGCTCGGGGGTCATCAGGCGCGAGAACGGCTGGGTGAGCACGGCGTGCAGCTGGTCGGTGAGGTCGTCGATGTTCTCGGGGTCGCCGATCAGGCGCAGCGCTCCCTGGAACGCCCGGCCCTCGGGGGTCGCCTGCATCACCTGGCGACCGCGCTCGAGGTACTCGCGCAGCACATCGCCGGTGGGGCGCACATCACGACGGAGTTCGGCCACGACGTCGCGCTGCATCGCGGCGATGGATTCGGCCACGCGCGAGAAATCGGCCGGCAGTTCGCGCGCGAGGTGGATGACGTTCTCGGCCTCTTCGAGCAGGTGGTCGTCGTCGAGCGGTTCGACGACGCCCCCGTCGAGCGCCGCGATCTCGGCATCCAGAGCCGCCCGTTCCTCGAGCAGGGCCTCTCGGCGCCGCGCGGGATCGCTCTCGGCGTCGCGTGCGAGGCGGTCGACGGCGTCGAGCAGCGTCCGCACGCGCGAGCGCGAGACCCGGGCCCGGCCGCCGCCCGCACGACCGGCGATCTCGAGGGCGCCGACGGCGTGCGCCGACAGGCGGTAGACCTCGACGTCGTCTTCGATCTGCAGGCCGAGCCAGCCCACGCGCACCCACCCGCGGCAGATCTCGCGCGCGGTACCGGCGGGGATGCGGCGGTCGTCGTCGGTGTCGATGCCGGCGGCGCGCAGGTCGTCGATCGCCTCGGCGACCTCGACGTGCGCGTCGGCGACGGCGACGGCGGGGCGGTCGGGGGTGAACACGACCGACAGCACCGCGACGACGAACGGGGCGAAGCGCCCGTGCAGCAGATCGAGCGTCGGGTTCTTGAACGCCGTCACCGAGCGCAGGTACGCGGCTTCGGTTCGGGTGCTGCTCACTGGCTGAAGTCTACCGGCGGCGCGGCGCGCGCCGTGGCGGTCGTCACCGGGACGTGCACTCGTAGAGGGTCGCTCCGGTCACCTTGTTGACCTCGCCGCCCTCCTTCGCCTGGCTGAAGTCCCAGTCATCGACCTCGTGGCATCCGGGCCCTGTCGCCACCCGTCGCACCGGATCGCCCTCGGGAGCCCCGGATGCCACGACGAAGAGCCGCGCGCGGCCGCTGCGGACCATCTGGTCGAGCTCCTCGGTGGTGAAGACCGGGACGTGCCCGCTGTAGCCGCCGTCGGTGAGGACGCTCGCCCCGGTGGCGTCGATCACCTGGGACGACAGCGCCCAGGAGTCGGTCACGAAGAGGGGCAGGCCGTTCGCGCCGCCGCCGTGCTCGCGGGCCGCCTGCACGATCTGCGCGACGGCGGGACTCATCTGCGGACTGCCGCCCCAGGGCGCCGGCGCCGACACCGTGAAGGTCTCGTCGGGGTGGCCGCCGCGGGCGGTGACGCCGACGTAAGCATCGCCCCCGCTGCCGTCACGGGCGTCGTCGATGACCTGCAGACTCGTCGCGATGGGGAGGCACAGCAGAGCGACGGCGAGAGCGGCGGGGGCGACGCGGCGGACACGGGGGAGCGCGGGCGGGGACGACAGGGCGGCGACAGCGCCGATCCCGAGTCCGACCGCCCCCACCGCCACGGCGGGGATGAGCAACACCTCGGGGAGACGGGCCTCGGCGATGAGGACGGCCCACCAGATCGACTGGACGACGACGACCGCCGGAAGCACGAGCCGCACGCTCGTTCGCGCGGAACGGAGCAGCCGCACCCCCTCGACCCACGCGACGACGCCGAGCAGCACCATCGGAACGCCGAGAGCCGCCACGTACGCGGTGTGCGGAACGTGGGCGAGAGTGAGCACGGCCGCGGCCGTCGCGAACCACACCGCGGCGACCACCACGAGGGGGAAGCGCATCGCGGAGGCCCGCGCGCGAGGACGCCCCCGCCGGGGCCGGTGACGCCAGACGCCGAGGGCGATCCCCGCGAGCGCCGCGGGGTACAGCCACCCGATCTGCGTGACCAAAGGCAACTCGAGCAGCTTCGTGAGCGTCGGCGAACCCCCCGAGCTCGCGGGGGCGTGTGTGGTCAGGGCGTGTCCGATCGCGGCGAGGGTCGCGCCGAGCCCGCCCGCCGACGCCGGGGCGCCGACCGAGCCGGGGACGGCCCCCGGGACGAAGCGATCCAGGCCGTTGTACCCGAACACCATCGCGAAGACGTCGTCGTTCGTCGAACCGTCCACGTAGGGACGGGCGCCCGCGGGAACCAGCGCGACGATCGTGATCCACGCGACGGATGCCACGACGGCGGCGCCCGTGAGGGCCCCGGCGCGCACCAGGCCACGACGCCATCCCTCGGTCGCCGCCAGCGTGCCGGCGATGAGGGCGGGCAGCAAGAACCACGCGGCCATCATCTTGGCCTGGAACCCCACACCGATGAAGAGCGCGCACAGGACCAGCGGCCACCAGGTCGAGGTGAGGATCGCGCGCTGCCACCACACCAGGGCGACCGCGAGGGCCATCGTGAGCAGTCCGTCCTCCATCGGATGGGCGAACATCGACACGAAGATGGGGGTCGATGCGGCGGCGGCCGCCGCGACGAGGCCCGCGCCCCGGCCGCCCCACCGCAGCGCCAGCACGGCGCACGCCACGACGGTCACCGCGCCCTCGACGACCTGCGGCAGGGCGATCGCCGAGATCGACATGCCGAACAGGCGGATGCTCAGCGCCTGGGGCACGGCGAAGCCGCTGAGCTTGTCGAGGGTGACGGTGGCATCCGGATCGAAGGCGCCGAAGAACAGGGCGTGCCACGACTGCGACATCGACCGCGCGGACGCCTCGTAGAACGAGAAGTCCCCGCCGCGCGCGAGATTCCAGCAGGTGAGCACGACGAATCCCGCGACGGTCAGCGTCAGCGAGATCCGGGCCCACCAGGGTTCGCGCCACCAGCGCGCGAGAGGGACGGGAGAGGTCACGACGCACAGAATCCCCCCGCGATAACGGGAGCGGGTATCAATCGCCTATGTCGCCGCTGTGGGTGGATGACGCACCCACAGCGGCGACCGGTCAGACCTCGGAACGAGGGCCGGCGACGGTCTTCGAGACGCCCGTGACCGGTTGGTTCTCGTCGAACGAGGCGATGGGTCGGCGGAACCCGCGCGTCAGGACGACGAGGTACACCACCCCGATGCCCGTCCAGATCAGACCGCCCACGAGGGCGTGCATGTCGAGGTTGACCCACAGCAGACCGGTGAGCAGCATGCCGATCGCGGGCATGACGATGTAGCGCGCGATGTCGGCCGGGGTCTTTCGGAGCCCCTTGCGGACGGCGAACCAGGCGATCACCGAGATGTTGACGAAGGTGAACGCCACCAGGGCGCCGTAGTTGATGTACGCCGCGATCTGCTCGAGGGTGAACGAGATCGCGAAGAGACTCACGAGGCCGACGATGACGATCGACAGCGTCGGGGTGTGGGTGCGGGGGTTGATGTAGCCGAAGACTTTGCGCGGGAGCACGTTGTTGCGTCCCATCACCATGAGCATGCGCGACACCGAGGCGTGCGACGCCAACCACGACGCGAGGGTCGCGGCGAACCCGGCGGCGGTCAGCACCGCCTGCAGGACCGGTCCGCCGACCTGCACGCCGATCTCGGGCAGGGTGCTGTCCTCGATCGCCTCCTGCGGGAAGGCCGTCGCGTCGGGGAAGCGCAGCTGCGTCACGTACGAGGCGATCAGGAAGATCAGGCCGCCGACCACCAGCGTGAGGAGGATCGCGCGCGGCATGATCTTGGGCGTCTTCGCCTCTTCGGAGTACATCGACACCGCATCGAACCCGATGAACGAGAAGCACACGACCGTGGCTCCGGCCAGAACCGCGCCGAACTGCACGTCGCTGTGGGCGAAGGGGGCTATCGACACCGGAGTCCCGGCCCCCGCCCCGCCGACCAGCTGCACCACGACCATGACGACGAACACGGTCATCACGAGGATCGAGAACACGAGGAGGATCATGTTCACGTTCGAGGTGCCGCGCATGGTCAGGTAGATGACCCCGGTCACACCCGCGGTGAAGACGACGACCCAGATCCAGCCCGGGACGTCGGGGAACAATGCCTCCATGTAGCTGCGGAGGATGAGCGCGTTCACCATCGGCAGCAGCATGTAGTCGATGAGGGCCGTCCAGCCCACCACGAAGCCGACACCGGGGTGGATGGACTCGCGCGCGTAGGTGTACGCGGAGCCGGCGCTCGGGATGACGCGGACCATCTTGCCGTAGCTGACGGCGGTGAAGACGAGGACGACGAGGGCCACGGCGTACGCGGCCGGGACGACGTTGTTCGTCTTGTCGGCGACGAGACCGAACGTGTCGAAGACGACGGTCGGGGTCATGTACCCCAGACCCAGACCGACGATCGACCAGAGGCCGAGGGTGCGGGCGAGCGTGGCGCCGGAGTTCGCCATGGGGGCGGCGGCGCGGGTGTTCTCGTTCGTGGCTCCTCCTGGAGGGTGCGGATCGCGCTCGGGTGCGCGATCGGGATGGTGTCGGGTACAGCATCGTGAGCACCGCTCAGGGGTGGGAGCGGGATGGAGACCGCCCGGCGAGTGCGGCTCGCGGGCGGGGGAGGGATGCCGGCATCGGTCGCGCCGGCATCCCGTGAGGTCAGAGTCGGGTCCAGGCCTCCTGCAGCACCGAGCGCAGGATCTTCTCGATCTCGTCGAACTCGGTCGGTCCGAGGGTGAGGGGAGGGGCGAGCTGGATGACCGGGTCGCCGCGGTCGTCCGCTCGGCAATACAGGCCGGCGTCGAAGAGGGCCTTGGACAAGAAGCCCCGCAGCAGCCGCTCGGACTCGTCGTCGTCGAAGGTCTCTTTCGTGGTCTTGTCCTTCACCAGCTCGATGCCGAAGAAGTAGCCGTCGCCGCGGACGTCACCGACGATCGGCAGGTCGAGGAGGCGCTCGAGGGTCGAGCGGAAGAGCGGGGAGTTGCGGCGGACGTTCTCGAGCAGGCCCTCTTCTTCGAAGACGTCGAGGTTCTCCAGCGCCACCGCCGCCGAGACGGGGTGACCGCCGAAGGTGTAGCCGTGGGGGAACGACGCGTCGCCGTGGGCGAAGGGTTCGTAGAGGCGGTCGCTCACGATGGTGCCGCCGAGGGGGGAGTATCCGCTCGTCACCGCCTTGGCGAACGTGATCATGTCGGGCTGGTAGTCGTAGGCCGAGGCGCCGAAGTAGTGGCCGAGCCGGCCGAACGCGCAGATGACCTCGTCGGAGACGAGCAGCACGTCGTAAGTGTCGCAGATCTCGCGGACTCGCTGGAAGTAGCCGGCCGGGGCGGGGAAGCACCCACCGGCGTTCTGCACGGGCTCGAGGAAGACCGCGGCGACGGTCTCGGGTCCCTCGAACTGGATCATCTGCTCGATGCGGTCGGCGGCCCACACGCCGAACTCCTCGGGGGTGCCCCCGCCGAAGCCGGACTCGGCGGCCCGGTAGTAGTTGGTGTTGGGAACGCGGAAGCCGCCCGGGGTGACCGGCTCGAACATGTGCTTCATGACCGGTAGGCCCGTGATCGCCAGGGCCCCCTGCGTGGTGCCGTGGTAGGCGATCGCCCGCGAGATGACCTTGTGCTTCGAGGGCTTGCCCTGGATCTTCCAGAACTGCTTCGCGAGCTTGAACGCCGTCTCGACCGCCTCTCCGCCGCCGGTGGAGAAGAAGACGTGGTTCAGGTCGCCCGGGGCGAGGTCGGCCAGGCGCTCGGCCAGTTCGATCGCGGCCGGGTGCGCGTAGGACCACAGCGGGAAGAACGCCAGCTGCTCGGCCTGCTTCGCGGCTGCCTGGGCGATGCGGCGACGTCCGTGACCCGCGTTGACCACGAACAGGCCCGCGAGTCCGTCGATGTACTTCTTACCCGCGGCATCCCAGATGTGATGGCCCTCGCCCTTGACGATGATCGGGACGCCGGGTCCCTCGGTCATCGTGGACTGGCGCGAGAAGTGCATCCAGAGGTGATCGCGGGCCTTCGCCTGGAGGTCGGTGTTGAGGTCGGTTTCGAAAAGCGTCATCGCGTTCCCCAGTTGTAGAGCTGACGGTGGAGCTTGAGATAAACGAAGGTCTCGGTCGAGACGACGTCGGGTAGCGACCGGATGCGGTCGTTCAGCAGGTCGATGAGGTCGTCGTCGCTCTCGCAGACGACCTCGACGAGCAGGTCGAAGGAGCCGGCGGTCGACACCACGTAGGTGACCCCGGGCAGCGTCGTCATCTGCCCCGCCACGACGCGGGTGTCGCCCGAGACCCGCACGCCGATCATGGCCTGGCGAGCGAAGCCGAGCTGGAGGGGGTCGGTGACGGCGACGATCTGCAGGATGCCGGCGTCTTGCAGTTTCTGCACCCGCTGGCGCGTGGCGGTCTCGCTCAGGCCGACGGCCTTGCCGATCTCGGCGTAGGGGCGGCGTCCGTCTTCCTGCAGCTGCTCGACGATGGCCTTCGAGACGGCGTCGAGAGCGGGGCTGCGTTCGGTCGCGAGAGTCATGATGGGCGACGGTATCAGCGCGATATCGCCCAGATCAATGATGATCTCGACATTTACGACGCCGTAACGAAGCGGAAACCGTTGTCCTTGCGCCGGTGTCGCGGGAGGGGCGTCTGCCCCCAGTACGATGACCGCGGGGGTGCCGATGTCCGCGAAACGCACGAACTGGTCGTCCACGCGTCGCGTGCTGCACCGCGCGGCGGCGCTCGTCGCGGGCGCGACCCTGGCCGCCGCGGGCGCGATCGCCGCTCCGGCCGCCTCGGCTGCGACCTCGCTGCCCGGGTGGCTGTCGACCCAGGGGTCGACGATCGTGACGGCATCCGGGGCCCCCTTCACCATCAAGGCCACGGCCTGGTTCGGGATGGAGACCTCGAACTGCGCCCCGCACGGCCTGTGGTCGATCGCGCTCGACGACGGCCTCTCCGCGATCGCGGGCATGGGGTTCAACACCATCCGGTTGCCCTTCTCGAACGAGTGCCTCGCAGCGAAGGCCTCGAACTCGATCAACGGCGCGGTCAACCCCGGACTGGTGTCGCTCACACCGCTGCAGCTGATGGACACGGTCATCGCCCGCGCGAAGGCGCACGGGTTGTCGGTCATCCTCGATCGCCACCGCCCGGACTCGGCGGCGCAGAGCGAGCTCTGGTACACGGGTCAGTACAGCGAACAACGCTGGATCGACGACTGGAAGATGCTCGCCGCCCGTTACAAGAACGAGTCCGCGGTGATCGGCGTCGACCTGCACAACGAGCCCCACGGCGGCGCGTGCTGGAACTGCGGCGACCCCGCCCGCGATTGGCGCGCGGCGGCAACGCGCGCCGGCGATGCCGTGCTCGGGGTCAACCCCCGCCTGCTGATCATCGTCGAGGGCGTGGAGCGACAGAACGACGGCTCGAACACCTGGTGGGGCGGCGGTCTGAAAGACGCCGGGGCCGCGCCCGTGACCCTCGCCGTGAAGAACCGCGTGGTCTACTCGCCGCACGACTACCCCGCCAGCGTCTACGCGCAGCCCTGGTTCTCGGCATCCGGGTATCCCGCCAATCTCGAGGCGGTGTGGGATGCCAACTGGGGTTACCTCGTGCGCAAGAACATCGCGCCCGTGCTGCTCGGCGAGTTCGGCACGAAGCTCGAGACAGCGAGCGATCGGGCCTGGCTCGACGCGCTCGTGGCGTACCTGGCCAGGACGAAGATCAGCTACGCGTACTGGTCGTTCAACCCGAACAGCGGCGACACCGGCGGGCTGGTCGCCGACGACTGGCGCACTCCGCAGAAGGCCAAGCTGGCCGCGCTCGCACCGATCCTGACCCCGGTCGCGGCGCCCGCTCCGCAGCCGGGTCCGATTCCCACGACCCCGGCCCCGACGCCCACGCCCCGGCCGAGCGTCACGCCGACACCGACACCGAAACCGACACCGAAACCGACACCGACACCGACACCCACACCGACGACGACGCCCAAGCCGCCCACCCCGTCCTCGAAGCCCTCGGTATCGGTGCCGTCGAGCCCCGCACCCACCCCGAAGCCGGGCGCCGGGACGGCCCCGGGAGCTTCGGCCGGCATCACCGCGACCTGGGTCCCGCAGAGCACCTGGGGCGAGGGGTACGTCGCCGAGCTCACCGTCACGGCGACGGGTCCCGTCACGAAGTGGTCGGTCTCGTTCGACGCCGCCGGCACCACCGCGGTGTCGAACGCGTGGGGCATGAAATGCTCGGTCGCGGCCGGGCGCGTGACGTGCACGGGAGCCGACTGGGCGGCGACCCTCGCTCCCGGGCAGACGGTGAGGGTCGGGCTGCAGGCCGCCGCCACGCGGGCACCGTCGCCTGCGAAGCTCACCCTGTCGGCATCCTGATCCACGCCCGGCGAGAGCATCCATCGCTGGCGCATAGGTTCCGTAAGGCTGCGGTGAGGGAAGCGCTGCCTACGATTCGGCGGTGACCGCTGCCTCTCCTCCCGTCCCCACGCCGACCCTTCCGCTGACCGCGGGCCTGCGACGACCCCGCGGATGGACCGTCGGTCTCGTCGTCATCGGGCTCGGCGCGCTGGTCCTCACCGGCTGGCAGGTGTGGGCGGGGGCGCCGAGCGAGTACTACGCCTCGATTGCGCTGTCGATGAGCCGCTCGTGGTCGAACTTCTTCTTCGGCGCCGTGGACCCTGCGGGCACCGTCACCCTCGACAAGATCCCGGGCTCGTTCTGGATCCCGGCCCTCTTCGTCCGGGCCTTCGGGTACTCCGCCTGGGCGGTGATCCTGCCCAACTCCCTCGCCGCCGTCGCCGCCGCCCTCGTCACCGCCGTCACCGCCCGGCGCCTGGCGGGGGAGCGTGCCGGACTCATCGCCGGGGGCGTCGCGGCCGTCACGCCGATCCTCGTCGCGGTGGCCCGCTCGAACCAGCCCGAGACCTTCTTCGTCCTCGGCCTCTCCCTCACCGCGTGGGCGGCGGTGCGCGCCGTGCAGACGCGGAGCCTGGGGTGGCTGATCGCTGCGGGAGCGCTGATCGGCCTGTCATTCCAGTTCTATGAGCTCGAGGCGTGGGCGGTGTGGCCGGCCCTGGCGCTGGCGTACCTTTTCACCCGGCAGTCGTGGGCCCGACGACTCGGTCACCTCGCCCTGGCCGGAGCGGTGAGCCTCGTGGCATCCCTGTGGTGGGTGGCGATCGTCTCGATGATCCCCGCCGGGAGTCGGCCCTACATCGGCAGCACCCTGTCGAATAACCCGTGGGAGATGGTGTTCGGGTACAACGGGCTCGGTCGCTTCTCGGCCACGGCCGACAGTGCGGCCTACGAGTCGTTCACCCCTCCCTTCTCGGGCGAGCCCGGCGTGCTGCGCCTGTTCAACGCCCAGCTCGCGGGCCAGGTGGCGTGGCTCATCCCCGCGGCGATCGTCGGGATCATCGTCCTGTGGGTGCTGCGGTTCTCGCGCCCGCTCACGGTGCTGCTGACCGTGTGGCTCGCGACCTTCGCCGCGATGTTCTCGACCGTCGCCGGAATGCACCAGTTCTACACCGCGGCCCTCGCGGTCCCGCTGGCACTCGTCGTGGGGACGGCGCTCGCCGCGGCGCATCGGGCGGGCAGGGTCTGGCCGCAGATCGCGACCGTTGCTGTCGCCGGGTCGACGGCCCTGGGGATCGGCCTGGCGACGGGCGGGTACAGCGCGCCGGTCTCGATCGCGCAGGGGGCGGCGGCGGTCGTCGCGATCGTCCTGCTCTCGACGCGGCACCACGGGCGCGTGGTCACGACCGTCGCACTGATGATCGGGTTACTCCTCACCCCGGCCGTGTGGTCGGCCGTGACCATCGCCCACCCCAGTTCGATCAACCCGGTCGCGGGCGGGGCCGCCGAGTCCGCGGGCTTCGGCGGTCGCGGTTTCGGGGGAGCGGATTTCGCGGGCGGGATGCCGACCGGGGGCCGCGGCAGCCAGGGATTCGGCGCGGCGCCCGGCGGGGGAGCGGCGCCCGGATCGGGGCAGAGCGCCGGGCAGGGCGCGGGTCGCGGTACCGGTGGCGCGCCGGGCGGGTCGTCGTCGGGACGCACGCGCGGGGCAGCGGGCGGGGCGCCCACCGGCTTCGGCGGCGGCGGCTTCGGCGCGGGCGGGGCGGACGACGGTGCTCTCGTCTCGTGGCTGCAGGCCCGCAGCACGGGGTCGACCTACCTGGCGGCGACCTTCGGGGCGCAGTCGGCGGCGCAGCTGATCCTCGCCTCGGACGGAGGCTCGTTCCTGCCCATCGGCGGATTCAACGGCACCGACGACGTGCCGACGCTCGACGCCTTCACCGCGCTGGTCGACTCGGGCCAGGTGCGCTACGTCATCGGCGGGGACCAACGGGGAGGGGGCACGTCCCTGGGGGCCGCGTCGACGACCACCGCCTCGTCGCAGATCCGCACCTGGGTCACCCAGCACTGCGCGACCGACAGCTCGGCCCCCACGACCGTCTACGACTGCGGCTGACCGGTTCGCTCGGGCGGAGCATCCGGCGCGCGTGACTCAGCGGCCGAGGAACTCCATGCCCGCCTCGCGGAACGCCCGTGCACCGGGGGCGTTGACGTGGTGCCGCCCCGGGATGTCGGCGAACTCGCCGCGGGGGAGGAGCCCTGCCAGGTGCTGCGACTGGTCGTGGATCGGGTCGTCCGTGCCCGTCGCGATCAGCACGGGCTGTTGCGGCGGCGTCGAGGGGTCGGGGTCGGTCTCGCCGAGGCGCATGCCCTCGGCGATCGCGACGAGGGCGCGCAGGTCGTTGCCGGGCACGCGTTCGGCGAGCGAGACGTAGCGCTGGGTCGTGGCATCCTGAACGGGCTCACCGTGGTCCAGGAAGGCGCGGGCCTGTTCGACCTGCAACCGGGCGAGCGGGCGTCCATCCGGGATGCCGCCGAGCACGGCTCGCTCGACGTGTTCGGGGGCGTCGACGGCGAGCTGCCAGCCGACCCGCCCGCCGAGCGAGTAGCCGAGATAACGGACCTGATCGAGCAGGTACGTGTCGAGCACGGCGACGAGGTCGGACACGAGGGTGGGCATCGTGTAGGACGCGGCGTCGTGCGGCTTATCGCTCGCTCCGTGACCGCGCTGGTCGACGGCGATCACGCGGTAGCCGGCGCGCAGCAGGTCGCGCACCCAGCCGGTGTTGACCCAGTTGTCGCGCGTGCTCGAACCGAAGCCG
This sequence comes from Microbacterium testaceum, assembly GCF_029761935.1. Taxonomy (NCBI): domain Bacteria; kingdom Bacillati; phylum Actinomycetota; class Actinomycetes; order Micrococcales; family Microbacteriaceae; genus Microbacterium; species Microbacterium testaceum. Next base: position 920,146 of record NZ_CP121699.1, on the reverse strand, counting down.
TGCACGCACAGCACGGGGTCGGCCTCGACGTCGCCCCACGAGTAGGTGGCCAGGCGCACGTTGTCGCCGACGATGACGAATTGCGCGGGGGGAACCTCGGTCAGAGCGGGAACGGCATCCATTCCTCCGATCCTGGCAGAGCGGGCCCGCTCGCCGGGGGTAGTGGTCATAGTGGTCTCATGGGATACACGCGCGCCGAACTCGAGTCGTTCCGGGACGCCACGCGGCCCGACCTCGTCGAGCCGGGCGTGCGTCTGCTCTTCGTCGGCATCAACCCGGGACTGTGGACCGCCGCGACCGGAACGCCGTTCGCTCGACCGGGAAACCGGTTCTGGCCCGCGTTGGTGAAGGCGGGGATCCTCCCGCGACTGCCCGCGTACTCCGAGCCCCTCGGCGACGAGGACCGCCGGATGATCTTCGACGCCGGGGTGGGGGTGTCGAACCTCGTCGCCCGGGCGACGGCGCGCGCCGACGAGCTCTCGCGTGACGAGCTGCGCTCGGGAGCCGCGGCTCTGGTCGAGCGAGTCGCCGCGTGGCGGCCCCGGGCCGTCGCAGTTGTCGGCCTGACAGCGTACCGCCAGGGGTTCCAGCGGCCCCGCGCGACCGCGGGACGGCAGGAGGAGGCGATCGCCGACGTGCCCACCTGGGTGCTGCCCAACCCCAGCGGCCTCAACGCGCACGACACCGTGGATTCGCTCGCTCGGGCCTACGCGGACCCGGCGCGCGCGGCGGGAGTGATCCGCTGAGGGCGGTCGGCCGCGGCGCGCAGGCATGCCACGATGACAAGATGCCGCCCACCCGCCGTCGCCTGATCGCCCTCCTCGCTCTGGCGGTGGTCGTGGCGGCGGGGCTCGTCGTGCATCTCGTGCTCCCGTCCAGCGACGCGGCGGACATCGCGGGCGATGCGCTGTACTCGGTCGCGGTCTACGCCGGGCTCGTGGTCGTGTTCCCCCGCCTGCGGCCGTTGGTCGTCGCCCTCGTCGCCGGGGGATGGAGCGTGGCCGTCGAGCTCTTCCAGGCGACCGGGGTCCCCGCCGACCTCGCGGAGCGGTTCCGGCCCGTCGCGCTCGTGCTCGGCACGGGGTTCGACGCGCGCGACCTCGTCGTCTACGCGTGCGCGGCCGTCGTCGCCGGCCTGACGGATGCCGTGACGGGGCGCGCCCTCCGTCGCGAGACGCGACGCCCCGGGGCTCCTCCCCAGGGGAGAAGCGCCTGAGCCGGTGGCCGACCGGCGGTATCGTGACCTGCTCGGGCGAGGGAGGGCAGGGGCGATGAGAGCGCGGTTTGAGGGCGACGTCTACCGGTGGGAGGCACGCAGCGACAGCGACTGGTATTTCGTCGCCCTGCCGCCCGATCTCAGCGCCGAGATCCGCGAGACGCAGACTTTTCGCCGCGGATTCGGCGGCGTACGCGTCGACGCCACGATCGGCGGCTCCACCTTCCGCACCTCGATCTTCCCGCAGACGGGAGGCGTCTACGTCCTGCCTCTCAAACGCGCGGTGCGCGACGCCGAGGGGATCGATCCCGGGGCGATCGTGCGCGTCGACCTCTTCGTGCTCGACGCCTGAGCACGTGCCGGTGCTGCTCGGTCTCGCCGCCGGAGTGTTCGCCGGCGCGAGCCTCACCCTCGTCGTGACAGACCTGCGCTCCCACCGTCTTCCCGATGCCGTCGTCCTCCCGGCCGCGGTGCTGGTGGGAGCGCTGCTGACGGCCGAGGCGGCGCGGATCGGCGACCCGGGGCGTGCGCTCGGCGTGATCGGGGGCGCCGCGGCGGCCTTCGCCGTCGCCCTGACCCTGCATCTCGCCCGCCCCGCGGCGTTCGGCGGGGGAGACGTCAAGGTCGCCGCCCTCGTCGGGGCGCCGCTCGGATGGTGCGGGCCCGAGGCCGTGGCATCCGGTCTTCTTCTCGCTCTTCTGCTCGGCGGGGTCGCAGCGGCCGGAGTCCTGCTCGCGGGGGAACGGCGCGCCGAGATCGCGTACGGGCCGTGGCTGCTGTCGGGCGCGTGGCTGCGCCTGCTCGTCGGACCGGGAGAAGGGATGCCGTCGGGCTGACCTGTCTCTCCGAGGCCCGGTGGTCAAGCCCGCACGACACCCGGCGGTGCGCCGATAGCCTGGCGCCATGGCTGACCTCATCCGTCGTGTCACGGCGTGGGCGCTGCGGCTCCGCCTCGTGCGCTCTTTCCTCGTCTACTCGGGGGCGCGCGGCCCCATGCTGGCCGATAGCGTCACGTACCGCACCCTGTTCAGCCTGTTCGCCGCGGTGCTCATCGGGTTCTCGGCAGCCGCGATCTGGTTGTCGGGAAATCCCGAGGCCCTCGCCGCTCTCGAGCGCTCGGTCAACAACGTCGTACCCGGCCTGGTGGGACCGGACAAGTTGCTCGATGTCAGTCAGATCAAGGCTCCGACAGAGTTCACCGTCGCGGGCGTCATCGGAACCCTGGGTCTGCTCGGCGCGGCCATCGGCGCAATCGGGTCGCTGCGCTCCGCTCTGCGACAGATCGCCGGCGTCGCCACCGACGACACGCTTCCGATCCTGGTGATCCTGCGCAATCTCGCCGTCGCCGTCGGCATCGGCGTCGCCCTCGTCGGCGGGGCGATCGTGACCTTCCTGGCCACGGCGGGCCTGACGATCGTGCGCGAACTGCTCGGAATCTCCGCCGACTCCTGGATCACCGCGGTGCTGACCTGGCTGCTCTCGACCGTCGTCGTCCTCGTGCTCGATACCGCGGCCGTCGCCGTGGCGTTCGCGGCACTGTCGGGCGTCAAGACACGTCGCCGCACCCTGGTGCGCGGTGCCCTGCTCGGCGGTGTCGGGCTGGTCGTCCTGCAGCAGCTGTCGGGGCTGTTCGTCGGCGGAGCGGGCAACAACCCCCTGCTGGCGACGTTCGCCTCGCTCATCGCCCTGCTGCTGTGGCTGAACCTCTCGAGCCAGGTGATCCTCATCGCGGGGGCGTACATCACCGTCGCGACCGAGGAGGACCACGACCGCGTGCGTGCGAAGTACGGCGCGTCGACGATGATCCAGTTCCGCGTCCGTCGCGCCGAGAAGGCCTTGCGTGCCGCCACCGGCGAGCTCGAGGCAGCCCGGGCCGCCGAGGCCAAGGAACGCGAGACGCTCGCGAAGAACGACCCCGCCGCCGCCGACCGCGAGGACCGCGCCGAGGTGCGCGCGGGCTCCCGCGATGAGTGAGAGCGCGGGCGGAGTGCTGGCTGCGGGCGAGCGCATCTCGGCGTACAGCGCCGACGCGGTCCGCGCGGCCGAGAAGCCGCTCCTCGCCGAGGGGCGACCGCTCATGCGGCGGGCCGCCGCGGCCCTGGCCGAGATCGTCGCGCTCCGTCTCGCCGATCGGCCGGGGGCGGTCCTGGTCCTCGCCGGGGCGGGCGACAACGGGGGAGACGCCCTCTACGCCGCGGCCGACCTGTGCGCCGTCGTCGATCGCGTCGACATCGTGCTCGTGCGCGACCGCGTCCACCGGGCCGCCCTCGACACGGCCGTGGCCGCGGGCGCGCGCGTGCGATCCGCCTCGGACGTCTGCGAGGCGATGGGTGGATACGTGCTCGTGCTCGACGGCATCCTGGGCATCGGACGTCTGGCGGACCGCCGCCTGCGCGGGGGAGCGCGCGCCCTCGTCGAGTGCGTGCGGGCCCAGGAGCAGCGACCGCTGGTGGTCGCGGTCGATCTGCCGAGCGGTCTGGACCCCGACGACGGCACGGCGGATGCCGCGGTGCTCGCCGCCGATCTGACGGTGACGTTCGGAGCGCTCAAGGCGGGCCTCGTGCGGGGTCGCGGTCCCGAGCTCGCCGGGCGCGTGCACCTGGTCGATCTCGGGCTGGAGCCCTACCTGAAGCTCGCGCATCCCGCGGTCACCGCTCCGGTCGACGTCGTGCGGGTCACCCCGCGCGATAGCGGGTGAACGGACGGCTCAGCGCGCGTAGCGTTCGACGAAGGTGCGCAGCAGGCGCGACGGGGCGGTCACGGGCGCGCGGCGCACGGCCTCCAGGGTGAGGTCGAGCTCGTCGGCGGCGAAGTACCCGTACGACGCGTAGGCGTGGATGCGGGTGACGATGCCGTCCAGATCGAGCTCGGGGTGGAACTGCGTCGCGTAGACGTTCTGCTTCAGCCGGAACATCTGCACCGGGCAGGTGGGTGACGACGCGAGCAGGGTCGCGGTGGGCGGCAGCGCGCTGATCGCTTCTTTGTGTCCCACGAACGCGGTGAAGGTCGCGGGCAGCGCCTCGGCGAGGGGGTCGTCGCGTCCGGCGGCGGTGAGAGACACGTCGACCACGCTGATGGGCTCGGCGAAGGTGCCGTCGATGGGCGCACCGAGGTGCGTGCCCAGGGTTCCGACGCCGTAACAGGCTCCGAGGAACGGATGATCGCGTGCCACGACCTCGTCGACGAGCGCCGCCATCTCGTCCTCGACGCGTCGTTGCACGGGCGACTTGCGCTCGACCGGGTCGGAGGCGTTGAAGGGGCTCCCGCCCACCAGGATGCCCGAGACCTCGTCGAGGTCGATCTCGGGCATCGGCTCGCGCTCGAGTCGGACGCGGCGCAGTCGCTCGGGGGGCAGCCCCGTGAATCGCAGGAAGAGCGCGTATTCCTCGTCGGCCGGGAGGTCTTCGGCGCGCGTAGCCAGCAGCACGAAGGGGCGGTCACCGGGGAGGTCGGTCGAGGTCACTCCAGCGATTGTAGGTGAGCCGTGTCAAGGCACCGGGCGGTGCCGGCGCCGCGGTCTACGCTGACGTCATGGCTATTGCACGACTGACCGGAGGCCCGCTCGACGGGCAGGTTCTCCCCCTCGAGAACGAGTCCGACGACACGCTGATCATGCCCTACAGCGAGGGCCAGCTCGTCTACCGCCGTGACGGCGGCCTCGAGAACACGGGCGATTCCGACGGCCCCACCCAGGCCGTCTTCGTCTTCTCCGAAGAGACCGAAGACATCAACCCCGACGCCGACGGACGCGACGATTGAGCGGAGACCCGAAGGGGTCGTCGAACGTCGAGGTCGAGTCGAAGTACGACGTCGGCGATGAGACGCCTCTGCCCGACTGGTCGGCCCTGCCCGGCGTGACCCGGGTCGGAGACCCCGAACCCCGCGACCTCGACGCGCGCTACCTCGACACCGCTGCGGCCGACCTGGCTCGGGCGGGTGTCGCGGTGCGCCGCCGCACGGGCGGCCCCGACGAGGGGTGGCACGTGAAGGGGCCCCTCGAGGCCGGAGGCCGACGCGAGACGCAGTGGCCGCTCGAGGCCGACGGCGATTCCGACGCCGACCCGGTGGTCCCTCCGGCGGTTCAGGATGCCGTCGCCTCGATCGCCGAGCCCCCGTTCACTCCTCTCGCGCGGCTGCGCAACCACCGCACGGCCTACGCGCTGCTCGATGCCGACGGGAACGAGGTCGCCGAGTTCGTCGACGACCGCGTCCGGGCGCACGACGAGCGACGCGGCGTCGAGTCGGCGTGGCGGGAGTGGGAGGTCGAGCTCGGCCCCGCCGGTCCGTCCGACGACGCCGGGCGCGCGGAGTTCTTCGCCGCGGTCGATGCGGCCGTGTTCGCCGCGGGAGGCCGCCGCGCGGCATCCGGTTCCAAGCTCGCTCGCGCTCTGGGGCACTGAGTTCCCAAGAACGAGAAGGCCCGCCCGGTGAACCGGGCGGGCCTTCGTCGATCAGTCGATCAGAGGTTGATCATGTGCCCCGTGAGGCCGTGGAAGGCCTCCTGCAGGCCCTCCGACAGCGTCGGGTGGGTGTGCACGTTGCGCGCGGCCTCGAGGGCGGTGAGGTCCCACTTCTGCGCGAGGGTCAGCTCGGGCAGAAGCTCCGACACGTCGGGGCCGATGAGGTGGCCGCCGATGAGCTCGAGCGTCTCGGCGTCGGCGACGAGCTTGACGAAGCCGACGGGCTCGCCGAGGCCGTTCGCCTTGCCGTTGGCCGAGAAGGGGAACTTCGCGACCTTGATGTCGTGACCGGCGTCGCGCGCCTGCTGCTCGGTGAGGCCGAACGAGGCGACCTGCGGGTTGCAGAAGGTGGCGCGGGGCATGTTGCGGTAGTCGCCGAGGGTCTGCGTCTCGGCTCCGGCGATGGTCTCGGCGGCCACGACGCCCTGCGCCTCGGCCACGTGGGCCAGCTGCAGCTTCGCGGTGACGTCGCCGATCGAGTAGATGTGCGGCACGTTGGTGCGCATGTGGTCGTCGATCTCGATGGCGCCGCGCTCGGTGAGCTTCACGCCGGTGTTCTCGAGACCGAAGCCGTCGACCTTGGGGGCGAAGCCGATCGACATGAGCACGCGGTCGGCGTCGATCGAGCTCTGCGAGCCGTCCTTCGCCGTGTACGCGACGGTGACCTTGTCGCCATGGTCGGTGACCGACTCGACCTTGGTCGAGGTGAGGATGTCGACGCCGTACCCCTTGTACTGCTTCTGGATCTCTTTCGAGACCTCCGCGTCTTCGTTGGGCAGCGCACGGTCGAGGAACTCGATGATCGTGACCTTCACGCCGTAGTTCGTCATGACGTAGGCGAACTCCATGCCGATGGCGCCGGCGCCGACGATGACGATCGACTCGGGGAGCTCGCGGGTGAGGATCTGCTCCTCATAGGTGACGACGTTCTCGGACAGGGTGACGCCGGGGAGCAAGCGCACGGTCGAGCCCGTGGCGATGATGACGTTGTCGAAGGTGACCTGCTCCTTGGAGCCGTCGGTCAGCGTCACGTTCAGCGTGTGGTCGTCGGCGAAGGAGCCGCGGCCCTCGTACTCGGTGACCTTGTTCTTCTTCATCAGGTAGTGGATGCCCTTGACGTGGCCGGCGGCGACGCTGCGCGAGCGGTCGAACGCCTTGCCGAAGTCGAAGGTGACGTCCCCCGAGATGCCGAACAGGTCGGCCTTCGCGTGGAACGTGTGCGCGAGGTCGGCGTTGCGCAGGAGGGCCTTGGAGGGGATGCAGCCCACGTTGAGGCACACACCGCCCCAGTACTTCTCTTCGACGATCGCGACCGACAGTCCGAGCTGTGCGCCGCGGACGGCGGCGACGTACCCGCCGGGACCCGCACCAAGAATGACCAGATCGTAATGAGGCATGGTTCCAGCCTATCGCCCGGCGGTGCCGCCACCGGCGGTCTTGCGACCGCTGCGCGAGGCGAAAACGTAGACCAGGACCCCGGCCACGATCACGAGGATGACGGCGAGCAGGATCCAGGGCAGGGGAGAGGGCGCCGAGGTGTTATCGGTCGGCAGGGGAGTGGCGTTCGGGGTCTGCGCCGGGGTCGCGCTCTCGGCGGGCGCGGGACCGGCCGACGCCGTGGGGGTCGCGGTCGCGGAGGGGGTGTCGGCTGCGGCGGGCACCGAGAAGGCGAAGTCGCCGTCGATGGGGTGGCCGTCGCTCGACACGACGCGCCACTTCACGGTGACGGTCCCGGATGCCGATCCCTGCAACGCCTGCGTCACCTCAGCGCCCGAGACGGTCGGGGCGCCCTCCGCCAGTGAGGCGCCCGACGAATCGGTGACTTCGATCACGGTCGCGCCGGCGTCGGTGAGGATGTCGGCGCTGTACGAGAACGTGATCTGCGCCGGGAGAGCCTCGAGCGTCGCCCCGGCCGCGGGATCGGTCGAGACGAGCTCGTCGTGGGCGGCGGCGGGGGAGGCCGGCACGAACAGCGCGGCGGCGGCCAGCAGGCCGGCGGCGAGGACGGCGGGGAGAAGGCGTCGGCGGGGCGTCACGGAGGAAGTCACCCTTCGACCCTAGCGACGGCTCGAGCGGTCGGACTGGGAGCGTGCACAGGGGTCGAGCGGGCCTCGACGAGGGTGACGAACGCGACGGCGCGCCGACAGAGGGTGAAGCGGACTCGACAGGGCCCCGTTCGGGTCGATAGGTTCGAGTGTCTCGTCGGCCGCCTCCGCATCCCCCAAGCCGCGGCGTCCCGGTTTCGGCGAATACAGACACATCACGCATCACCGTGACCTGCTCGAAGTCGGTCGACCCCGCCGTTGGCGACCGATCGGTTATGGTGAATATGAAGGAGAAGCCGTGGACGAGACCAGCCGATTCGAGCGAGACGAGATCCGGCGCGCGGCCGACGCCGCCGCAGCCGGGGCGTCGCACGACACGACCCAGACCCACGACGCCGACCTGTCGTTCGTCCCCTTCGGAGCCGACCTCAACGAGGCGGAGCTCGAGGCGATCGACGCCCTCCCCTCGGGAGCGGCTCTGCTGATCGTCCGCTCGGGACCGACGACCGGGGCCCGCTACCTCCTCGACACCGACGTGACCACCGTCGGCCGTCACCCCGAGGCCGACCTCTTCTTCGACGACGTCACCGTCTCGCGTCGTCACGCCGAGATCCTCCGCTCGGGCAGCTCGTTCGAGATCGTCGACCAGCGCTCGCTCAACGGCAGCTACGTCAACGGCGAGCGGGTCGACCGCTCGGCCCTCGTCAACGGCTCCGAGGTGCGCATCGGCAAGTTCCGTCTCAACTTCTTCGGTTCGCCGGCCGACCTGCCCGCGGCTGAGCACTGATGGCGGCAGCCCCCTCCCGTAGTCGACAGACGGCTGCGGGGCTGCTCAGCATCGGGCAGGTGCTCGCGCGCCTGACCCCCGATTTCCCGGCACTCACCTCGAGCAAGCTGCGCTTCCTCGAGGTGCAGGGGATCGTCTCGCCGACGCGCACCGATTCCGGGTACCGCAAGTTCTCGCCGGCCGACCTCGAGCGGCTGCGTCTCGCGCTCACGCTGCAGCGCGACCACTACCTTCCGCTCGTCGTCATCCGCGACTACCTCGCCGACCTCGACGCGGGCCGCAACCCGGCCCCGCCGACCGCGATCCCGTCGATGACGAGCGCGCCGCGCCGCTACCGACGCGAAGAGCTCTTGACCGCCGCGGGCGCGCGCCCCCAGTTGTTGAACGACGCGGTCAGCACCGGGGTGATCGGCGCCGCCGACAGTTACTCCGAGCAGACGGTCACTCTGCTCCGCGCCCTCGTCGCGCTGGACCGGCACGGCATCGAGCCGCGCCACATCCGCTCGTTGCGGCAGAGCGCCGAGCGCGAGGTCTCGCTCGTGGAGTCGGCGCTGTCGGCCCTGCTGCGGCGCCCCGATGCGCCCTCGCGGGCCCGTGCGAGCGAGCTCGCTCCCGAGCTCGCGGCCCGCCTCGACGAGGTGCGGGCGATGTTCGTGCGCGATGCGCTCGAGCGAATCCTGTCCTGATCGCGACACGCCGCGACCCTCGGAGCGGATGTCATTGCCGGGGGACCTCCGCTCATCTAGCGTGGAGGAAACGAACCGATGAGGAGGACGCGAGCATGAACGCTGGCGACGCGCTCGGTGAACCTCGGTTCGCCGCTGATCTCCTCTTCACCGACGGTCTGCCCGAGATGGACGACGACACCGGTTATCGCGGGGCCGTCGCGGCACGCGCTGCCGGCATCACATACCGCCAGCTCGACTACTGGGCTCGTACCGAGCTCGTCGTCCCGACGGTCCGCGGGGCGAGCGGGTCGGGATCGCAGCGTCTCTACGGCTTCCGCGACATCCTCGTCCTCAAGCTCGTGAAGCGTCTTCTCGACACCGGTATCTCGCTGCAGCAGATCCGCACAGCCGTCGATCAGCTCCGCGCCGCGGGCATCCGCGACCTCGCGGGCACCACCCTCATGAGCGACGGGGCCTCCGTGTACCTGTGCACCTCGAACGACGAGGTCATCGACCTCGTCAGCCGTGGCCAGGGCGTCTTCGGTATCGCGGTGGGCAAGGTCCTCCGCGAGGTCGAGTCCACGCTCGTCGACTTCGAGAAGGCCACCCCCGACGCCGTCGACGAGCTCGCCGCGCGCCGCGCCGCCCGCACCGCCTGAACGCGCCTCACTCTTTTCGGATCCCGGATGCCATGGCATCCGGGATTCTTCTGCTTTCGCGTGAGGGGTCGCCTACGGGCGTCCTCGGTGACAGAAAATGACCCCTCACGCGGGTGGGACGGGGAACGAAAGACGCCGCCCGGCTGCGGGGCAGCGGGACGGCGTCTGACAAGACCATGGGTCAGGCCTGCGGGGCCTCGGACTCGACGGGGATCCGGCCGGTGCGCACGATCCGGTCGAGCAGCGCGTCGAAGTCGGCCGCGAGCTCCTGAGCGGAGTCGCCGGGCCACACGTGCAGCGGCTTGGCGGCACCCTGCGCCTGCTGGAGCGAGGTGCGCTCGGGCAGCTGCGGGTTGAGCACGAGCGGACCGAACATGTCGCGCAGCTCTTTGATGCGGAACTGGTGCTCGATCGACTGCGGGCGCACGCGGTTGACCACGACGCCGAGGGGCTGCAGTCGCGGCGAGAGACCGCGGCGGATCTCTTCGATCGCGCGCAGGGCTCGGTCGGCCGCGGCGACCGAGAACAGGCCGGGCTCGGTGACGACCACGACGCGGTCGCTCGCGGCCCACGCGGTGCGAGTGAGGGCGTTGAGCGAGGGGGCGCAGTCGATGAGCACGAGGTCGTAGTCGGCCTCGATCGTCGCCAGCGCCTCTTCGAGCTTCCAGACGTCGCGGACGCTCGGGTGCGGTCCGTCGAAGTTGATGGCCGACGGGCTGCCGATGAGCACGTCGATGGTGCCGGGGTGAACCTTGGCCCACCCGCTTGAGGTGATCGCCTGTCGGACGACCTTCTCTTTGGGGTTGGCCAGGACATCGGCGATGTTGAGCCGACCGGCGACCTGGATGTCCATCCCGGTCGACACGTCGGACTGAGGGTCGAGGTCGACGACGAGAGTGCGAACGCCACGTGCGAAGGCTGCGGAAGCCAGCCCGAGTGTCACGGTCGTCTTGCCGACCCCGCCTTTGAGAGAGCTGACGGAGAGTACGTGCACGAGAGTCCACGTTACCGTCCCCTAGGCTGTGAGCACATTCAGCTCCGCCAGCTTGACGTGAGGTGCGCATGTTCTCGAAAATCCTGGTCGCCAATCGCGGCGAGATCGCGATCCGCGCGTTCCGCGCCGCTTACGAGGTCGGAGCCCGCACCGTCGCGGTGTATCCGTACGAGGATCGCGCCTCCCTCCACCGTCTGAAGGCCGATGAGGCCTACCAGATCGGCGAGCGGGGCCACCCCGTGCGCGCCTATCTCGACGTCGACGAGATCATCCGCGTCGCCCGGGAGTGCGGGGCAGATGCCATCTACCCGGGCTACGGCTTCCTCTCCGAGAACCCTGAGCTCGCCGAGAAGGCCGCCGCCCACGGGATCACCTTCATCGGGCCTCCCGCTGACGTGCTCGCCATGGCGGGCAACAAGGTGACGGCGAAGGACCACGCGATCGCGGCCGGCGTGCCGGTGCTGCGCTCGACGCCCGCGTCCGACGACATCGACGAGCTCCTCGCCCAGGCCGACGAGATCGGCTTCCCGGTCTTCGCCAAGGCCGTCGCCGGCGGCGGGGGGCGCGGTATGCGCCGCGTCGAGTCGATGGGCGAGCTCGCCCCGGCCCTCGCCGAGGCCATGCGCGAGGCGCAGAGCGCGTTCGGCGATCCCCGCATGTTCCTCGAGCAGGCCGTGCAACGCCCGCGTCACGTCGAGGTGCAGATCCTCGCGGATGCCACGGGCGAGACCGTTCACCTGTTCGAGCGCGACTGCTCGGTGCAGCGCCGCCACCAGAAGGTCATCGAGATCGCGCCGGCGCCGAACCTCGACGATGCCGTGCGGCAGGACCTGCACCGCTACGCCGTCGCGTTCGCCCGCTCGATCGGCTACCAGAACGCCGGAACCGTCGAGTTCCTGCTCGAGACCGCGGGGCCGCGAGCGGGCGAGGTCGTCTTCATCGAGATGAACCCGCGCATCCAGGTCGAGCACACCGTGACCGAGGAGGTCACCGACGTCGACCTCGTGCAGTCGCAGATGCGCATCGCGGCGGGGGCGACCCTCGCCGAGCTGCACCTGCAGCAGGACGACATCCACCTGCGGGGCGCGGCGTTGCAGTGCCGCATCACGACCGAGGACCCCACGCAGGGCTTCCGCCCCGACACCGGCAAGATCACGACGTACCGCTCGCCCGGTGGCGCCGGCATCCGCCTCGACGGCGGCACGACCGCCGCGGGCTCGCAGGTGAGCCCGCACTTCGACTCGATGCTGTCGAAGCTGTCGTGCCGTGGCCGTGACTTCGAGGCCGCCGTGTCCCGCGCCCGCCGCGCCCTCGCCGAGTTCCGCATCCGCGGGGTCTCGACGAACATCCCGTTCCTGCAGGCCGTGCTCGACGACCCCGCCTTCGTCGCGGGCGACCTCAGCACCTCGTTCATCGACGAGCGCCCCGAGCTGCTGAAGGGCCGCGAGTCCAAGGACCGCGGCACGAAGATCCTCTCGTGGCTCGTGGACACCACGGTCAACCGCCCGAACGGCGAGAACCCGCTGTCGATCGACCCGTCGGCTAAGCTCCCGACCCTCGACCTGGCGGCCCCGGCCCCCGCGGGCTCGCGTCAGCGTCTGCAGCAGCTCGGTCCCGCCGGCTTCGCGAAGGCCCTGCGCGAGCAGACCGCCCTCGCCGTCACCGAGACCACGTTCCGCGACGCGCACCAGTCGCTGCTCGCCACACGCGTGCGCACCCGCGACCTCGCGCGCGTGGCCCCCTACGTGGCCCGGCTGACGCCCGGGTTGCTGTCGGTCGAAGCGTGGGGCGGGGCGACCTACGACGTCGCGCTGCGCTTCCTCGGCGAAGACCCGTGGGAGCGTCTCGACGCCCTCCGCGAGGCGCTGCCGAACGTGGCGATCCAGATGCTGCTGCGCGGGCGCAACACCGTCGGCTACACCCCGTACCCCACGGAGGTCACCGATGCGTTCGTGACCGAGGCCGCGGCATCCGGTGTCGACATCTTCCGCATCTTCGACGCCCTCAACGACGTCTCGCAGATGCGGCCGGCGATCGACGCGGTCCTGGGGACCGGCACCGCGGTGGCCGAAGTCGCCCTCTGCTACACGGGGGATCTGCTGGATCCCGCCGAAGACCTGTACACGCTCGACTACTACCTGGGTCTGGCCGAGCAGATCGTCGACGCGGGAGCCCACATCCTCGCGATCAAGGACATGGCGGGCCTGCTGCGCCCGGCCGCCGCGGCGAAGCTCGTGACGGCGCTGCGCGAGCGGTTCGACCTGCCGGTGCACGTCCACACCCACGACACCGCTGGCGGGCAGCTCGCGACGCTGCTGGCCGCCTCGGCGGCGGGGGCGGATGCCGTGGACGCGGCCTCGGCGCCCATGGCGGGAACCACGAGCCAGCCGTCGCTGTCGGCGCTGGTCGCCGCGCTCGCGCACACCGAACGCGACACGGGCCTCGACCTCGGGGCCGTCAGCGACCTGGAGCCCTACTGGGAGGCCGTGCGTCACCTGTACCGGCCGTTCGAGTCGGGTCTCGCCGGACCCACCGGGCGCGTCTACCGTCACGAGATCCCCGGCGGACAGCTGTCGAACCTGCGCCAGCAGGCGATCGCGCTGGGCCTGGCCGACGACTTCGAGCTCATCGAGGACATGTACGCCGCCGCCGACCGCATCCTCGGCCGGGTGCCCAAAGTCACGCCCTCGTCGAAGGTGGTGGGGGACCTCGCCCTGCACCTCGCCGCGGTGAAGGCCGATCCGGCCGACTTCGAGCAGAACCCCGAGAAGTACGACGTGCCCGACTCGGTGGTGTCGTTCATGGCGGGGGAGCTGGGTGATCTTCCGGGCGGTTGGCCGGAGCCCTTCCGCTCGAAGGTCCTCGCCGGCCGGGATGCCAAGACGGGCACGACCCCGCTCACCGACGACGACACGGCGGCACTGGCGGGGGAGTCCGCCGAGCGGCGCTCCCGCTTGAACCGTCTGCTGTTCCCGGGGCCGACGCGCACTTTCGAGCAGACCCGCGAGACGTACGGCGACCTGAGCGTGCTCTCCACGGCCGACTACCTCTACGGGCTGCAGTCCGGCGGCGAACACACCGTCGAGATCGAGCGCGGCGTGCAGCTGTTCGTCGGCCTCGAGGCGGTCGGTGAGGCGGACGACAAGGGCATGCGCACGGTCATGACGACCTTGAACGGACAGTTGCGCCCGGTGTTCGTCCGCGACCGCTCCATCGACGTCGAGGCGCGTCAGGCCGAGAAGGCCGACACCTCGAAGCCGGGCCAGATGGCGGCGCCGTTCTCGGGCGTCGTGACGCTGAAGGCGTCGCCGGGCGACCGCGTCTCCGCCGGTCAGGCGGTCGCCTCGATCGAGGCGATGAAGATGGAGGCGGCGATCACCGCACCCGTCGACGGAGTGGTCGAGCGTGTCGCGATCGGTACCACACAACAGGTCGAAGCAGGAGATCTTTTGCTGGTAATCCGCCAAGCGCAGTAACCTGGGAGGGGGCGCTTTCGCGCCCTCTTCCCGTTTGGAGACTGCAGTGACCCCCGACCGCACCGACGCGAACCCCGACGAGAACGCCGAGCACGGCGTGCTCGACGAGATCGGGAATCTCGACACGGCCAGCATCACGATCCTCGGTGGACACATCGCGCAGGTCAACGTCGACCTTCCCGTGGCCACCGACGACGACGACCTCGACGACGACGTGATCGAAGACGAGATCCCCCTCGACGAGGCCGACCTCGCCGCCCTCGACGCCCCGCGCGTCCCCTCCGCCGCGTCTGCCGGCGACCGCCGCGACGAGATCGTCCACGACCCGCACGTCGAGCAGCTCGAGACGGGCGAGATTATCCTCGAGCCGCACGACGCGGCCGACGAGACGGACTCGTCCGCGGACGACGAGGTGCACGACGCCGAGATCGTCGTCGAGCCGTCGCACGATCTCGACGAGCAGGAGACTCCGGATGCCGAGCACCCGGCCGCCGATCAGGGCTTCGGCGACGACGGCTTGGGCGAGGACGACCCGGTCGACGGCGAGGGCTCGAACGCGGGGGAGGAGGCCGAGGAGATCCCGGCCGACGACGCCGCCTCCGCGGAGGGCGATGGCCCCGTCGAGCACGATGCCGCGGAGACCGACGGAGCCGATGCCGAGGTCGTCGACGACGTCGCCGACGATGACGTGCGCGCAGATGTCGACCCGGCTGGGACCGACCCGGGCGAGACCGATTCCGCGGGGGATGACGTGGCTGACGCCGATCACCGTGAAGCCGACGCGACGCAGGCCGCTCAGCGGGCCGACGATTTCGCCGACGCCGAGGTCGTCGACGACGTCGAGCTGTTCGAGGCCGATGCCGCCGAGCCCACCGACGCCGACCTCGCCGATTCGTCGCTCGATGACGATGAATCGCTGGTGGATGACCACGCCGTCGACGCCGCGTCCGCACCGCTGACGCACGCGCCGTGGGTTCCCGCCGCCGTTCCAGCGCCCGAGCACGGCGACGAGGCGGCACAGGCAGCGGACGACGTCGAGGCGGACGACGCCTCGCCCGACGATGCCGTTTCCGCTCCCGCTGATCGAGAAGACACCGACATCGCGGGCTCAGACGACGCCGACGCCTCGGCGTCGAACATGGACGACGAACAGCGTGAAGAGGTCGAGGCCATGGCAGACGCGCCCGAGTCCCCCCGACCGCCGGTCGAGGCCCCCGGCGCACCGGAGTCCGCCGCGTCTCGGGCGTCCGCATCGACTGCCCCCGAGGCTGAGGTCGACGCCCCTGCGTCGGCGTCGCCCGTCAGCGCCGACACCGCGTCGGTGCCGACCACGCGCGCCGAGCGCGCCGCGACGGGCGTCATCGGGACGATCCCGCTCACGCGCCGCAGCGCCCACCAGGCCGACGACGCCGCCCGAGCCGCCGACGAAGCCGCGCGCGTCGACCGCGCGCACGCGCTCGAGCGCGTGCGCACCCCCGCCCCCGAGGTCACGCTCACCTCGAAGCGCATCGGCCAGATCGACGACGCGCGCGAGAGCTCCGACCTGCTCACGGCCGACCGTCTGCTCGACCCTCGCCAGATCGCCCGCCCCGAGCCCGAGGGCCTCTGGCAGCAGCTGGTCTACTCGGTCTCGCGCCACCGCATCAACCTCGGCGACGGTCGGCGCGCGCGACAGCGCAAGGACCTCGACCGGCGCATCTCCGCCCCCCTCTCGGGTGGGGCCCGCTTCGTGCCGGTGCTGTCCCGCAAGGGCGGGGTGGGAAAGACGACGGTCACCTCGTTGCTGGGCATGGCTCTGGCCGACGCCCGTGACGACCGCGTCATCGCCGTCGACGCCAACCCCGACCGCGGAACGCTCGCCGATCGCGTGGGTCGTCCCAACGGGCGCACCGTCCGCGACCTCGTCCGCTCCCACGACGAGATGTCCGGGTACAACGACGTCTCGTCGATCGTGGCCCGGGATGCCACCCGCCTCGACGTCCTGGCATCCGATTCCGACCCGCGGGTGTCCGAGGCCTTCAGCGACGACGACTACCGTCAGGTCGCCGACGTTGCGGCGCACTACTACTCCATCGTCCTCACCGACACGGGCACGGGCATCGTGCACTCGGTCATGGGGGCGACACTCGAGCTCGCCGACACCCTGGTCGTCGTCGCGGGACTGTCGGTCGACGAGGCGCGCCTCGCGTCCGAGACGCTGACGTGGCTCGAGACGAACGGCTACTCTGCCCGTGTGCGCGACGCGGTCGTGGTGCTGAACAACTCGCGGCCGGGCACGCCTCTCGTGCGCGAGAGCGAGCTCGAGGCGCACTTCCGCTCGCGGGTGCGCACCGTGATCCGCATGCCCTACGACGCGCGTATCGCCGCGGGCAGCGCGATCACCTTCCGTGAGCTCCAGCCTTCGACCCGGCAGGCGGCTCGCGAACTCGCCGCCGCGGTCGTCGAAGGCCTGCGCACCCCGGCGGCCGCCGCATGACCGTCCGCCCGATCCGTCTGTTCGGAGACCCCGTCCTGCGCGCGACGAGCGCCCCCATCGAGCAGATCGACGACGGCATCCGTGCCCTCGTGCAGGATCTGATCGACACGGTCGAGCTGCCCGGCCGCGCCGGGGTCGCCGCTCCCCAGATCGGCGTGGGCCTGCGTGCCTTCAGCTACAACATCGACGGCGACATCGGTTACGTGCTGAACCCCGTGCTGGTCGAGACGCGCGGCGAACCGGAGCCCGTGGGCGAGGGCTGCCTCTCGGTGCCCGGTCTCTGGCACGACGCGATCCGCTACCCGTGGGCGAAGGTCGTCGGCATCGACCTCGACGGTGAAGAGGTCGTGCTCGAGGGCGAGGGGCTACTCGCCCAGGCGCTCCAGCACGAGACCGATCACCTCGACGGCATGCTGTACCTCTCGCGACTGCCCGCCGAAACGCGTCGCGAGGCCATGCGCCAGGTTCGCGAGAGCGACTGGTTCTGACCTGATCCTGCAGGAGGGCCCGGATGCCGGCATCCGGGCCTTTCGTCTGCCCGCGCTGGTCACGAGAACAGGCCGGGGCGACGAGGACAGGTCGATTCGAGGCGGATCGTCCTGTCTCCGTGACATCTCCTGTTCCCGACGCGAAACGGCCCGGCCCCGTGAGGGGACCGGGCCGTCATCGTCGCCCGCCTCAGGGAAGCGACACGTTGGTCGTGTTGACGGGCACCGCGTAGATGTCCTCGATCGCGTCGGCGAAGTCCGCCACGATCACGTTGCGCTTGATGCTCATCTTCGGGGTGAGGTGGCCGCTGGCCTCGGTCCACTCGGTCGGCAGGATCGTGAACTTGCGGATGGACTCCGCGCGAGAGACCCGCGTGTTCGCGCGGTCGATGGCGCCCTGCACCTCGGCCCGCACCTTCTCGTTCTCGGCCGCCTCGGCGAGCGGCATGTCGGCGGGCAGGCCGTTGTTGGCCAGCCAGGTCGGCAGCATCTCGGAGTCGAGGGTGACGAGGGCCGCGATGAACGGCTTGTGGTCACCCACCACGACGACCTGACCGACGATCGGGTTGGCGCGGATCGGGTCCTCGAGGGCCGCGGGGGCGACGTTCTTGCCGCCCGCGGTCACGATGATCTCCTTCTTGCGGCCGGTGATCGCGAGGAAGCCGTCGCCGTCGAAGGCGCCGATGTCGCCGGTCTTGAACCACTCGCCGTCGAACGCCTCGGCGGTGGCCTCGGGGTTCTGCCAGTACTCGCGGAACACGTTGATGCCGCGCACCTGGATCTCGCCGTCATCCGCGAGACGGATGCCGACACCCGGCAGAACCGGACCGACGGTGCCGATCTTCGACTTCGTGGCGAGGTTGACCGTGGCCGGGGCTGTGGTCTCGGTGAGGCCGTAGCCCTCGAGGATCACGACGCCGAGGCTGCGGAAGAAGTGTCCCAGGCGGGGGCCGAGAGGGGCCGATCCCGACACCGCGTAGACGATGTTCCCGCCCATGGCATCCCGGAGCTTGGAGTACACCAACTTGTCGAAGAGGGCGAACTTGATCTTCAGCAGCAGGGGGATCGATTTGCCGTCCTGCAGGCGCTGCGAGTGCTCGATTGCGGCGTCGGCGGCGGCGCGGAAGATCTTGCCTTTACCGCCGGCCTCGGCCTTCTGCTCGGCCGAGTTGTAGACCTTCTCGAAGACGCGGGGGACCGCGAGGAGGAAGGTGGGGCGGAAGCTCCCGAGCGCGGGAAGGAGCTGCTTCGTCTCGGGCTGGTGGCCCGTCTTCACGCCCGCGTGGACGTTGAGCAGCGAGATGAAGCGGGCGAACACGTGCGCCGTGGTGATGAAGAGAAGGGTGGAGGCGCCCGGGGTCTCGACGACCTCGTGCAGCGACTTGGCGGAGTTGCGGGCCAGCTCGACGAAGTTGCTGTGGACGAGGACGCAACCCTTCGGGCGACCCGTCGAGCCCGAGGTGTAGATGAGCGTCGCGATGTCCGAGGCCTTGGCGAGGTGACGACGGCGCTCGATCTCTTCGTCGGTGATGTGCGTGCCGTTGGCGACGAGGGTGTCGAGGGCGCCGGAGTGCATCGCCCAGACCTCGCGGACGAGGGGGAGGTCGCTGCGGACCTCGTCGAGACGCTCGCCGTGCTCCGGCGATTCCACGACCACGGCGATCGCGCCGGAGTCCGAGAGGATCCACGAGATCTGCGAGGCCGAGCTCGTCTCGTACACCGGGACCATGACCGCGCCGGCATAGAAGAGGGCGAAGTCCACCAGGGTCCAGTCGTAGGTGGTGCGGGCGATGAACCCGACCTTCTCGCCGGGCTGGATGCCGGCCGCGACGAAGCCCTTCGCGAGGGCGATGACCTGCTTCTCGAACTCGGCGGCGGTGATGTCGCGCCACCCGTCGCGGTCGGGCACCGCGAACAGCGGACGGTCGGGGGTGGCGCGGACGCGGTCGGCGAGCAGGTCCGACGCATTCGCGTCGGGGTCTGCGGGGACGAGGGCGGGTTGATCGAACTGGATCACGGCAACTCCTTTGGCACCGGAAGAACGTCGAGCGGGTCCGTCGAGTCTATAAGCATGGATGCCGGGCCCCCGGGGATCACCGCTCTCCGGCGCCGGTCGCGCGGCATGGCTAGACTTCTCCGGGCCGAGCCGCACGGTCGGCCCGGAAGGGAGCGCGGTGCGCAACGTCGGCATCGACATCGGGGGCACGAAGATCGCGGGGGGCGTCGTCGACGACGACGGCACCATCATCGAGAAGCTCCGCGTCGACACCCCCATCGACCCCGCAGCCCTGGTGGACGCCGTGGTCGACATGGCCGATCACCTGCGCCGTGCGCACGAGATCCACGCGATCGGGGTGGCCGCGGCCGGCTTCATCAGCCGCGACCGCAGCACCGTCATCTACGCCCCCAACATCGACTGGCGCGACGAGCCCCTGCGCGCCCGCCTCGAGCAGCGCTTGAACGCCCCGGTCACGATCGAGAACGACGCGAACGCCGCCGGGTGGGGCGAGTACCGCTTCGGTGCGGGCCAGGGCGTGCGCGACATGGTCATGCTGACGATGGGCACGGGCGTCGGCGGCGCGGTCGTCACCGACGGCGAGCTCTTCCGCGGGGGTCACGGCATCGGCGCCGAACTGGGACACATGCGCTTCGTACGCGGCGGGCACCCGTGCGGGTGCGGACAGAACGGATGCCTCGAGCAGTACGCCTCTGGTCGTGCCCTGCAGCGTGAGGCGAACGCCATCGCGGACGAGGGCGGCATCGGTGCGGCCCTGGCCGCGGTGCGCGAGGAGCGTGGTGCGATCCCCGGCCCCGCGGTGTCGCGCCTCGTGCTCGCGGGCGACCCGGGCGCCGTCGAGGCCCTGCGTCGCGTGGCCACGGCCCTCGGCGAGGCGTGCGGCGGCTTCCAGGCCGTGCTCGACCCCGAGGTCTTCGTGATCGGCGGGGGAGTGGCGCAGCTCGGCGCCGACCTGCTGGAGCCGGTGAAGCTCGCGTACGAGACCTCGCTCCCGGGGTACGGTGAACGTCCGGTCGCCGAATTCGCGATCGCACGTCTGGGCAACGACGCCGGTCTCATCGGGGTTGCTGACCTCGCCGGGAAGGAGCGCTGACGTTGTTCTACTGGCTCATGAAATACGTGGTCATCGGACCGGTCATCAAGGCCGTGTTCCGTCCGTGGATGGTGGGCCGGCGCAACATCCCCGTCGAGGGGGCGGCGATCCTGGCGAGCAACCACCTGTCGTTCTCGGACTCGATCTTCCTCCCGCTCATGATCGACCGCCGCATGGCGTTCCTCGCCAAGAGCGATTACTTCACCGGCAAGGGCATCAAAGGCTGGGCCACCCGCATGTTCTTCACGGCGACGGGTCAGCTGCCCATCGACCGGTCGGGCGGCAAGGCCTCCGAGGCTTCGCTGAACACCGGCCTCGGTGTGCTCGGTCGCGGAGAACTGCTCGGCATCTACCCCGAGGGGACCCGCAGCCCCGACGGCACCCTCTACCGGGGCCGCACGGGTATCGCGCGCATGGCGCTCGAGGCGCGCGTTCCGGTCGTGCCGGTGGTCATGGTCGACACGGGCGCCGTCATGCCGATCGGCCAGCGTCTGCCCCGCGTGGGGCGCGTGGGCATCGTCATCGGCGAGCCCCTCGACTTCTCGCGGTTCGAGGGCATGGAGGGCGACCGCTACGTGCTCCGCTCGGTGACCGACGAGATCATGGTGGCCCTCCAGCGCCTCGGTGAGCAGCGCTACGAAGACGTCTACGCCTCGACCGTGAAGGACCGCCTCGCCACGTCACAGGCGGCGAAGGCGCCGGTGTCCCGCCACTAGACTTCAGGGGTGAATCAGCAGCTCCACGACCTCGACCACTGGCGAACCCTGCCCATCAAGCAGCAGCCCCAGTGGTATGACGAGGCCGCAGTGGCCGCGGCATCCGCAGAATTGGCGACCCTTCCTCCGCTGGTGTTCGCCGGTGAGGTCGACATCCTCCGCGACCGCCTCGCGCGTGCCGCCGCCGGCCAGGCGTTCCTCCTGCAGGGCGGTGACTGCGCCGAGACGTTCGCCGGCGCGACCGCCGAGCAGATCCGCAACCGCATCAAGACGGTCCTGCAGATGGCCGTCGTCCTCACCTACGGCGCCTCGATGCCGGTGGTCAAGATGGGCCGTATGGCGGGCCAGTTCGCCAAGCCCCGCTCGAGCGACGTCGAGACGCGCGGCGACGTGACGCTCCCGGCGTACCGCGGCGACATCGTCAACGGCTACGACTTCACCGAGGAGTCGCGCAAGGCCGACCCCGCGCGTCTGCTCAAGGGCTACCACACGGCCGCGTCGACCCTGAACCTCATCCGCGCCTTCACTCAGGGGGGCTTCGCCGACCTGCGCGAGGTGCACAGCTGGAACAAGGGGTTCGCGAGCACGCCCGCAAACCAGGCGTACGAGTCGATGGCGACCGAGATCGACCGCGCCATCAAGTTCATGGAGGCCGCCGGCGCCGACTTCGACGAGCTGACGCGCGTCGAGTTCTACACGGGCCACGAGGGTCTGCTCATGGACTACGAGCGCCCCATGACGCGGATCGACTCGCGCACGGGACAGCCGTACAACACGTCCTCGCACTTCCAGTGGATCGGTGAGCGCACGCGCGAGCTCGACGGCGCGCACGTCGACTACTTCTCGAAGATCCGCAACCCCATCGGCGTGAAGCTCGGTCCCACCACGACGGCCGAGACGGCGCTGGCGCTCATCGACAAGCTCGACCCCGAGCGCGAGCCGGGTCGACTGACCTTCATCACGCGCATGGGAGCGGGCAAGATCCGCGACGCGCTGCCCCCGCTGCTCGAGGCCGTCCGCGACTCGGGTGCCACGCCGCTCTGGGTCACCGACCCGATGCACGGCAACGGCATCACCACGCCCACCGGCTACAAGACCCGTCGCTTCGACGACGTGGTCGACGAGGTGCGCGGCTTCTTCGAGGCGCACCGCTCGGTGGGCACGCACCCCGGCGGCATCCACGTCGAACTCACCGGCGACGACGTGACCGAGTGCCTGGGCGGCTCCGAGATGATCGACGAGGCCACCCTCGCGACCCGCTACGAGAGCCTGTGCGACCCGCGTCTGAACCACCGTCAGAGCCTCGAACTGGCGTTCCTCGTGGCCGAGGAGCTCGAGAACCGCTGACCCTCTCGACGGATCGACGCCCCCGACCGCTGCGGTCGGGGGCGTCGTCGTTTCAGGATGCCGTCGGCGCGGTCGGGGAAGCTCTCTCCGCTCCGCGATCTCGCGCTACAGCGTCGGCGTCAGCGTGATGGTCGAGCCCTGCGGGGCCGTCGTGCCGGCCTTGGGGTTCGTGGCGCGCACCTTGTAGATGTCCCAGTACTTGAACCCGAGGGGCAGGGTGCCGTCGTCGATGCCCGCGTTCACCTCGAAGCCGAGCGCTTCGAGGGTCTTCACGGCATCCCGAATCGACATCCCCACGACGTTGCCGGGGATCTCGACGGGCTTCGGGCCGATCGACACGCGCAGGGGCACGGTGTCGCCGGGGCGCCAGTTGCCGCCCCCGTCGCGCTGGCCCATGGCGATCACGTTGCCGGATGCCACGGAGTTGCTGTACTCCTCGGTCACCGCGGTCTTGAGCCCGACCCCGTCGAGGGCGCGCGCGGCCTGCGAACGCGAGTCGCCGGTGACGTCGGGGATGGGACCGAGCGAGACGACGAGCGACGCGGCGTCGCCCTCGTACACCGTGCAGCCCTGGGTGCAGTCGATGGCGTTGCCGCCGGAGCGGGGGATCACCGAGGCGCCCAGCACCGTTCCGTCGGCCGGGTCCGCGAATTGCCGCTCGGGGTCGCCCGCGACCCCGACGAAGGCCTGCTCGAGGATCGCGCGCACCTCGTCGGCGCTCTTGCCCGCGAGGGCGGGGATCTGGTGGGTGGCCGGCCCGATCGAGACGAAGACGGTCACCACCGTCTCTTTGTCGAGACGCTCGCCGGGCGCGGGATCGGAGCCCACGGTCGTGCCCGAGGGGATCTCGCGGTCGTTGACCTCTTGCGCCTGAGCCTGCAGCTGCTGCTGCGTGAGGAGGGCCTCGGCGTCGGCGAAGCTGCGGCCCGACACGTCGGGGACCGCGACGAGCGAACCCGGACCGGAGCCGAAGTACCAGCCCGTGAACCCGGCTCCACCGGCGAGCAGCAGCACGAGGACGAGGAGCCACGCGCCCCTGGTCGTCCGTCGCCGCGTGCGGGTGCGCAGCCGCGCCGCATTGTCGGGCTCATCGATGGTGGCGGAGGGGAGGGATGCCGTCTGCGGCAGCACCTTCGTCAGCTCGCGCGACTCGGCGGCCGTCGCGGGACTCGTGGTGCCCACGGCCACGGCGCGCGCGACCTGGGGGGCGAGCCCGAGCTCCTTCTCGATGGCGCGGAGGCGCTCGAGCATCGCGGCCGCGTCGAGCGGGCGGTCACCCGGCTCCCGCTCGGTCGACCAGAGTACGAGCTCGTCGAGCTGCTCGGGGACCCCGGGGTTCTTCGCGCTCGGGCGGGGCACGGAGTCGGTGGCGTGCTGATAGGCGATCTGCATCGGCTGCTCGCCCTTGTAGGGCTGCTCGCCGACGAGCATCTCGTAGAGCATGATCCCGAGCGAATAGATGTCGCTGCGCGCGTCGGCGGTGCCGCGCGTGACCAGCTCGGGGGCGAGGTAGGCGATCGTGCCCATGAGCTGCGCCCCGCTCGCGGTGTTCGCCGTCGTCGCACGGGCGAGGCCGAAGTCGCCGATCTTGATGCGGCCGTCCTCGGCGAGCAGGACGTTCTCGGGCTTCACGTCGCGGTGGACGATGCCGGCCCGGTGCGCGGCGGCGAGCCCCGAGAGGATGGCATCCATGATGGTGAGGGTCTGATCGACCGTGAGGCGCCGGTGCTCGCGCAGCAGCTCGCGCAGCGTGATGCCCGGGAGGTACTCCATGACCAGGTAGGCCATCTCGCCGTCCTGGCCCTGGTCGAACACGTTCACCACGTGCGGATCGCTCAGACGCGCGGCCGAACGGGCCTCTTGGATGAACCGACTCTGGAACACGGTGTCGTCGCTGAGGTGGCCGTGCATGATTTTCAGCGCCACCCGGCGTTCGAGGCGGAGGTCGGTCGCCACGTACACGGTCGCCATGCCGCCACGCGCGATGCGCGCGCGAACCCGGTATCGGCCGTCGACGAGACGGCCGATCAGCGGGTCTGCCTGCTGACTCGTGCTCACAGGTCGAGTCTACGGAGCGCCCCCTGTGAGCCCGGGGAGCGGCTCACCCTCACCTCACCCCAGAACGGCGAGCCACGTGGTGGCCGGCTGCTCCCATTGGGCGTATCGGTCGGGGTAGGCCGAGATCTGCACGGCCTGGGCGGCATCGGCGTAGGGGAGCTGGTCCCAGCCGGGGATGTCGAGGAGTCCGCGGGTGGCGGTGCCGTTGGGGTCGGCCGCGCCGCCGTAGAACACGCGCGTCGAGCGTTCGCGGTCGAGGATCTGCTCCGGAGTGCCCCACCCGGTACTGGGCCGCTGCTGGAAGAGGCCCAGCGAATCGCGGTCACCCCAGTCGAGGTTGCGCAGCCACGACTCCTGCATCGCGGTGCCGAGGGCGATCAGGATGCCGCGATCCGAGACGCCCAGTTCGCGTCCGACGCGGATGATCAGGCGCGCGTTGTCGGACTGCTCGGCGTCGAGGCCCGGGGCCGTCGCCGGGGCGACGGCGGCGGGGGCGGGGGAGTCCGCCGGGATGCGCAGGACGTCGCCGGGGTAGATGATCGAGGCGCGCGTGAGCCCGTTCGCGCTCAGCACGGCGTCGAGCGAGACGCCGTTGGCGCGGGCGATCGCCGAGACGGTGTCGCCGGGACGCACCTCGTGCGTGCGGGGCGCGGCCTCGGGGGCCGCGGGAGCCGGGGGAGCGGGCGCGGCCGCGGGTGTGAGGGCGAGGACGTGACCGGGGCGGATGACGGCATCGGATGCCAAGCCGTTGGCCGCGAGGACCGCGGCGGTGTCGAGACCG
Organism: Microbacterium testaceum; assembly: GCF_029761935.1. Lineage (NCBI taxonomy): Bacteria > Bacillati > Actinomycetota > Actinomycetes > Micrococcales > Microbacteriaceae > Microbacterium > Microbacterium testaceum. The sequence goes on along the minus strand of NZ_CP121699.1, from coordinate 894,865 downwards.
TGCGCGCGGGCGATGCCCCACACCGTGTCTCCCGCCTTGACCGTGTACGTGGTGGGCACGGTGACGGCGGCGAGCACCGGCATCCCGAGACTGCGGGGAGCGGGCGGGAGAGAGGTGAGCGCGGGTTCCGGGGGTGCGGCGTGCGCGGCGTGCTCGGCGGTGAGGGTCAGGGCGATCGTGCCCGCCACGGCGGCGGGCCAGATGACTGCGGTGCGACGGCGCGAGGGCAGGGGGGACAGCGTGAGTCGTCTCATGGTGGGGGGATTCCGTTCTTCCGACTGCCCGACACGGTGGCATGCCTCGGGGCGGATGTCAATGAAAGTGACCCCTGTGACGGGTGTGACTCGAGTGAAGACGACGATCGGGGACGGGCCGAGGCGACGGCAGTGAGAGGATGAAGGGGTGAGTGAGACTTCCCGTTACGAGACCGCGTGGCTGACCATTCCCGACCTGGTCGAGATGCTCGACGAGTCGCTCGGGCGCGTGCGCCGCCTCTTCGACGAGCACTACCTCGTCGGCTCGCGCCGCGACGGCGTGTTCAAGGTGCCGGCGGTCTTCCTCGTCGACGGGCGCCCGCTGCCGTCGCTGCGCGGCACGATCATCGTCCTGCACGACGCGGGGTTCGACCCCGACGAGACCATCGACTGGCTGCTCACGCCCGAGGAGACCATCGGTCTCGCGCCCATCGAGGCGCTCCTCGCCGGGCGCAAGAGCGAGGTCCGACGGGTCGCCGCGACCCTCGCCTGAGGCCGCCCGGCCTCAGGCCGTGCGCTCGGTGGCCGCGCGTGCGAGAGCGCGCAGATCGGTGAGCGCTCCGGTGTCGACGCGCGCGTCGGCGAGAGCCGCATCGGCGCGCTCGGCGTACTCGGCGATCAGGGTCTCGGTGCGCTCGAGGGCGCGGGTGTCGACGATCGTCTGCTGCAGGGCCGCGATCTGCTCCGCGTCGAGAGCGGGGTCGCCCAGGAGGGCATCGAAGCTGTCGCGCTCCGAGGACGCGAGCATCTCGCGGGCGTAGGCCACCAGGACGGTGCGCTTGCCCTCGCGCAGGTCGTCGCCGACGGGCTTTCCCGTGACGGCGCTGTCGCCGAAGACGCCCAGCACGTCGTCGCGCAGTTGGAAGGCCATGCCGACGTCGTGACCGAACCGTCCGAGGGCGTCGAGCTGCTCGTCGTCGGCACCGGCCAGCGCTGCACCGATCTGCAGGGGCTGCTGGATGCTGTAGCGCGCCGACTTGTACGAGGCGATCCGCAGCGCCCGCTCGGCGTGGGTGTCGTCCGAGTAGACGGCGTACGCGGACTCCTCCGCGACGTCGAGGAACTGACCGATCGTCACGTCGCGGCGCATGCGGGAGTAGGCCCGGCGCGTGGCGGCGGCGGAGGGGTGGCCCTCGAGGCCTTCCTCGAGGAGGTCGTCGCTCCACGCCACCAGGAGGTCGCCGAGCAGGATCGCGCCCGAGCGACCGAACGCGTCGGAGTCACCCGCCCACTCGGCATCCTGATGGGCCTTCTGCAGAGCGCGGTGCGCGGCGGGCTGACCCCGGCGCGTGTCGCTGTTGTCGACGAGGTCGTCGTGGACGAGGGCCGCCGCGTGGAAGATCTCGAGCGAGGTGGCCACGGCCAGGGCGGGCTCGTCGAACGCCGCGGCGGACGGCGCGTCGATAGCGTCCACGGCCCGCCACCCCGCGAGGCAGAAGCGCGCCCGCAGGCGCTTGCCACCGCGGAGGGCGGAGGCCCCCGCGCGGGTGAGGGACTCGGCCTCGGGGCCGAGCGCGGAGGCGTACGATAGCTGTTCGGAGAGGAACTTGTCGAGTCGCTGGGAAACAGCTTCGATCGGTTCCGGGGAGGTCGGCACGGGCCTAGCCTAGTGATCCACGCCGCGCGTAGAATCGTCCGCAACGAACAACAGAGGGGGATGCATGCCACTGTCAGAGCAGGAGCAGCGTCTACTGGATGAGATGGAGCGCCATCTCATGAGCAACGACACCGATGTGGTGTCCGCCCCCAGTCGTGCCCTCAGCTACCGCAACATCGTCCTCGGCTCGATCCTGGTGCTCGCGGGTCTCGGCGCCCTCGTTGCGGGCGTGTCGATCGGCTTCAACACCGGTTTCGTCGGCATCGCCGTCGGCGTGCTGGGCTTCCTCCTCATGGTCGGCGGCGTGATCTTCGCCGTCACCCCGACGCGGGGTGCCGCTCCGACCGCGCCCGCCGCCGCCAAGCCGCGACCGGCTCGCGCCTCCGGCTCCTCGTTCATGGACCGCATGAACGAGCGCTGGGACCGCCGCCACGACGGCCCCTAAGCTTCGCCCTCGTACCACCTCAGCACCGGCTCTTCGGAGCCGGTGCTTTTTCGTGCGCCCGGCGCCCTTGTCGACGGGTGAGTGACGAAGTGGAGGGGGTGAGGAGTCGGCATCCGGGCTCGAATCCCTCCCTTTTGCTCCACCGAGGCGTCCGCGGGGAGTGCGAGGTGCCGTCGCGCCGCGGAAAGACGCGGAAAGTGCGGTGCTGCGCCGGGGTGGTCGACCACTGTACACGGCCGCGGTTCTCCGCAGAAGAGTCCTGTTTTCGATAGCGAAGTGGAGGGCGGTGGAGTAAAGTGGGGAAAACTTCGCAGGCCGGACGAAGGGGGTGGACGCCCGAATGCTGCTCGGAACGCACACACCCAAGCTCGACGACAAGGGTCGGGTCATCCTGCCGGCGAAGTTCCGTGACGATCTCGGCGCCGGAGTGGTGATCACGCGCGGGCAGGACCGCTGCCTCTACGTGTTCAGCACCGAGGAGTTCGAGCGCGTTCACGAGCGGATCCGCGAGGCCCCGCTCAGCAACAAGCAGGCCCGCGACTTCCTGCGCATGTTCCTCTCGGGGGCGAGCGCCGAGAAGCCCGACAGCCAGAACCGCATCACCGTCCCGCCCGCCCTGCGCACCTACGCCGGGCTCGGGCGCGAACTCGTCGTCACCGGCGTCGGCGCGCACGCCGAGATCTGGGACGCCGAGGCCTGGAACTCCTACGCGGAGAGCAACGAAGAGACGTACGCCGAGATGGAGCAGGAGGTGATCCCGGGACTCTTCTGACCCTTCGGCTGTGATGCCCAGCCGCTCGCCCTGACGCACTTCCCCGGCGCCAGGTCGAAGCGGATGGGGATCAGAGTCCGAAGGTTCGGCCCGACACATCATGGACATCCGCGACATCCACACCCCGGTCCTGCTCGAGCGCTGCGTCGAGCTGCTCGGCGCCGCCCTGCAGAAGCCGGGCTCCGTCTTCGTCGACGGCACGCTCGGCATGGGCGGGCACTCCGAGGCGTTCCTCGAGCGGTTCCCGCAGGCCCGGCTCATCGGCCTCGACCGCGACACCGACGCTCTGCGCATCGCGGGGGAGCGACTGAAGCGCTTCGGCGACCGCGTCACCCTCGTCCACACCGTCTACGACGGCATCGCCGAGGCCGTGGCATCCGCCGGTGTCGACAAGGTCGACGGCATCCTGTTCGACCTGGGTGTCTCGTCTCTGCAGCTCGACGAGGCCGCCCGTGGCTTCGCCTACGCGCAAGACGCCCCGCTCGACATGCGCATGGACCAGACCACCGGCGTCACCGCAGCCGAGGTGCTCGCCACCTACGGCGAGGGCGACCTGCGACGCATCTTCGAGCGCTACGGCGAAGAGAAGCTCGCCGGCCGCTACGCCCGCGCCATCATCGCCGCCCGCGCCCAGGCTCCGCTCGAGCGCTCGGGCCAGCTCGTCGACGTGCTGCAAGCCGCGACCCCGGCCGCGGTGCTGCGCGAGCGCCATCCCGCCAAGCGCGTCTTCCAGGCCCTGCGCATCGAGGTCAACGCCGAGCTGTCGGTGCTCGAGCGCACGATCCCCGCCGCCCTCGAGGTGCTGGGAGTCGGCGGCCGCATCGTCGTGCTGTCGTACCAGTCGCTGGAGGACCGACTGGTCAAGCGCGTGTTCGCCGACGCTTCCACCTCGACCGCACCCCGCGGCCTGCCCGTCGAGCTGCCCGAGCACGCGCCGACGTTCAAGCTACTCGTCCGGGGGGCCGAACTCGCGAGCGACGAAGAGCGCGAGATCAACCCCCGCGCCACCCCCGTGCGACTGCGCGCGGCCGAGAGAATCCGGGAGGACGCATGAGCGCGCCCCAGGCCATCGATGCAGCCTTCCTTCCCGACTTCCCCACGCCGGTCCGCGAGCGTCGACTCACCGTCGTCCCCGCGACCGCGCGTCGTCGGGCACCGCGACGCCTCTTCGGCGTCGTCGCCGTGCTCGGGGCGCTGACCATCGTCGTGGTCCAGATGAGCCTCGGCATCCTCACGACGCAGAGCTCGTTCGAGATCTCGTCGCTGACCCAGCAGCAGCGCGACCTGACCTACCAGAAGCAGATCCTCTCCGACGAGAGCGCGGGACTCAGCTCGCCCCAGTACCTCGCGGCGAACGCCGCAGCCCTGGGCATGGTGATCGACGAGTCGCCCACCTACCTCCGCCTCAGCGACGGTGCCGTCATCGGCTCCAACAAGCCCGCCGACGCGGCCTCGTCCGTCGATGCGAAAGGCCGCGGCTCGGTCGGCAACGCGCTGATCTCGGGCGTGCCGCTGGTCACCGACCCGGCGGCATCCACCACCGAGAACGGCGCGGCGACCCCCGCACCCGCGGCGCCCGGAGCGGCCGCACCGACCGAGGCCGCCGCCCCCACCACCCAATCGGCGACACCCCCGCCGATCAGCGACGGTCTGCCGACTCCCGCGACACGATGAGAGCCATGACGACGACAACCTCCCGGTCCCCGCGGCGTCGCACCGTCGTCGCCCTCGCGGTCGTTCTGATCGTGATCCTCGCCTTCGTCGTCCGACTGGTCGACATCCAGGTCGTCAACGCCCGCGATCACGTGGACGACTCGCTCTCGATGGGCCTGCAGAACTCCCGCGTCGAGTACGCCTCCCGCGGCTCCATCGTCGACGACAACGGCGTCCCCCTCGCCACGAGCGTCAACCGCTACGACGTGCAGATCGACCCGATGCTCGCGGCCAAGGGCGTGACCACACGCGACGACGACGGCAACGAGACCACGACCGCGTGGCCCGAGCTCGCCGCCCGGATCGCCGCCGTCACCGGCCAGAGCGCCGCGGACGTGCAGAAGATCGTCCAGGATGCCGTGGCCGACAACCCCGACTCGCGCTACGCCATGATCGCGAAGAGCGTCTCGACCGAGCAGTACCGGGCCCTCGTGGCCCTGGGGCTGCCGTTCCTCAGCTTCCCGCCGCAAGCGGGCCGGATGTATCCCGACGGCGCGGTGGCGGGAAACCTGCTCGGTTTCGTCGGCAGCGACGGGCAGGCCCTCGCGGGCCTCGAGTCGGCCGACAACGACTGCCTCGCCTCGACCAACGGCAAGGTCGTCTTCCAGCAGAGCCGCGACGGCGTGGTGCTCCCCGGCACCGAGGTCGTGACGCAGCCGGCAGTCGACGGCGGCACCCTCAAGCTCACGATCGACCGCGACCTGCAGTGGTACCTCCAGCAGCTCATCGCGGAACAGGTGCAGAACACCGGTTCGCTCCGCGGCACGATCACGGTCGTCGAGGCGAAGACGGGCAAGATCCGCGCCCTCGCCGAGTACCCCACGGTCGACCCCAACGACCCGACCGCCACCTCGCCCGACGACCGCGGCAGCCGCGCGTTCTCGAGCCCCTTCGAGCCCGGGTCGACGTTCAAGGCGCTCACGACGGCGATCGGCCTCGACAGCGGCTCGTACACGCCGCAGACCACCGTGACCGCCTCGGGGCGAGAGGTCCTCGGCGGTGACGCCCGGGTCTCGGACGCGTTCTCGCACGGCCCGAACGTGTACACGCCCACCGGCGTGCTCATCGACTCCTCGAACGTGGGCATCTCGAAGTTCGCCGAGATGATCCCCGCCCAGACGCGCTTCGACTACCTGCAGAAGTTCGGCATGGGCTCGGTCAGCTCGATCGGGTTCCCCGGCGAGTCCGGCGGCATCCTGCACCCGGTGCAGGACTGGGACAAGCAGACCTTCTACAACACCGCCTTCGGCCAGGGCTTGTCGGTCACCGTGCCGCAGCTCGTGGGCGCGTACCAGACCATCGCCAACGGGGGACTCAAGAAGCCGCTGTCGATCGTCGAGGGCTGCACCGCGGCCGACGGCACGGTCACCGACGTCCCGCCCACCGACGGCACGCAGGTCGTCTCGCCCGATACGGCGAAGGAGGTCTCGCTCATGCTCGAGAACGTCGCCACGCAGGGTGAGCTGGCCTCGAAGATCGCGATCCCGGGTTACCGCATCGCGATCAAGACCGGTACCGGTGAGAAGGTCGACGAGAACACGGGCGCCTACAAGCCCGACGCGTACTTCACGACGATGATCGGTTTCGCCCCCGCCGACGACCCGCAGTACGTGGTCGCGGTCAACCTGGACGAGCCGCGGACGGTAAAATCGTCGGCGGCCACCGCCCCCGCGTTCCAGAAGGCCCTCACCCAGGTTCTCAAGTCCTACCGGGTGATCCCCTCCGGAACCACGACCCCCGAACTGCCCAAGTTCGGCTGAGAAAGAGCCCGTCTCGGTCTCGTCTCGGTAACGAATGCGACCGGAAAGGGCGTCCCACAGCAATGATCTCCCTCAGCCTCTCCCACCTCGCCGACGTGCTCGGCGGGCGCCTCGTCGTCCGCGGCGACGACACCCCCGACACCCGGGTCTCGGGCCTCGTCGACACCGACTCGCGCCTGATCGAACCCGGCGGGATCTTCGTCGCCAAGCCCGGTGAGACCACCGACGGTCATCTCTTCGTCGGAACCGCCGTCGAGCGGGGAGCCGCCCTCGCGATCGTCGAACGCGAGCTCGACGACGGCGTGAGTCAGATCGTCGTTCCGGATGCCGTGGCCGCCCTCAGCGACCTGGCCCGCGACGTGGTGGCTCGGGTTCGCGAGACCGGCGAGCTCAAGATCGTCGGCATCACCGGATCCAACGGCAAGACGACCACCAAGAACCTCCTCGCCCGCATCCTCGAGGACGAGGGCGAGACGGTGGCGCCGCGCGCCTCGTTCAACAACGAGGTGGGCGCCCCTCTCACGATGCTGCGCGTCACCGAGGGCACCCGCTTCCTGGTGAGCGAGTTCGGGGCGAGCGCCCCCGGGGCCATCGCCCACCTCGCCGGGCTCGTCACCCCCGACATCGGCGTCGTCCTCATGGTGGGCATGGCCCACGCCGGCGGCTTCGGCGGCATCGAGTCGACGTTCCACGCCAAGAGCGAGCTGGTGAAGGCGACCCGCGAGGGCGGCCTCGCGGTGCTCAACGCCGACGACCCTCGCGTCGCCGCGATGGAGCCGATCGCGCGCGAGCGCGGGCAGGACGTGCGGTGGTTCGGTCGGGGCGAGCGGGCCGAGGTCCGGGCCGTCGACGTCGAGGTGTCGGCATCCGGCACCCGCGCCGATCTGCTGGTCGACGGAGAACCCTTCACCCTCACCCTGCGGGTGCTCGGCGAGCACCACGTGATGAACGCCCTCGCGGCCCTGGCCGCCGCCACCGCCCTCGGCGTGCCCGCGGCCGACGCGATCGCGCGCCTCGAGACCGTCGAGATCGCCGAGCGCTGGCGCATGCAGCCCCTCGGCTCCGATCGCGTGCGCATCATCAACGACGCGTACAACGCCAGCCCCGACTCGATGGCCGCAGCTCTGCGCACCCTCGCGCAGATCACCGGCCCCGACGAGCGCACCGTCGCCGTGCTGGGTGCGATGAGCGAGCTGGGGGAGTACGCCGACGAGGAGCACGACCGGGTCGGTCTTCTGGCCGTGCGCCTGCGCATCCAGCGCATCGTCGTGATCGGCCCCGAGGCGCGCCGTATGTACCTCGAGGCGATCGCCCAGGGCTCGTGGGACGGCGAGGCGGTCTTCTTCGCCGACGCCGACGCGGCCTACGACTACCTTTCGACCGAACTGCGTGACGGTGATCGCGTGCTGGTGAAGTCGTCCAACTCGGCGGGGCTCCGGCACCTCGGCGACCGTCTGGGAGACTTGTTCGCGTGAGATCACTTCTGACTTCGGCTGCGATCTCGCTCGCCTTCACCCTTTTCCTCACCCCGGTCTTCCTCCGCTGGTTCCGGAAGTGGGGCTGGGGGCAGGTCATCCGCACCCCCGAGAACGTGCACAACCCCTCGCACGGAGCGAAGCGCGGCACGCCCACCATGGGCGGGACGATCTTCATCCTCGGCACGATGGTCGGATACTTCATCGGCTCGTACGCCGGGAACAACCCCCCGACCGTGTCGGGACTCCTCGTCCTCTGGCTCATGCTCGGTTTCGGTGTCGTCGGCTTCATCGACGACTACATGAAGATCCGCCAGCAGCGCAGCCTGGGGCTCTCGGGATGGCGCAAGATCGCCGGTCAGGTGATCGTCGCGGTGCCGTTCGCCATCGTCGCCCTGAACTTCCCCAACACCGTCGGGCAGACCGCCGCCTCGGGGTACGTCTCGGTGTTCCGTGACATCCAGCTGCTGTCGTTCTTCGCGCTCGGCCCGATCCTCGGGTGGCTGCTGTACCTGGCGTGGATCTCGCTGATCGGAACGGCCACCTCGAACTCCGTCAACGTGGCCGACGGTCTCGACGGCCTCGCCGCGGGCTCGGGCATCTTCGTCGTCGGCGCCTACAGCCTGATGGCGTTCTGGCAGAACAAGCAGGTCTGCGCCGATGTCCTCGACCCGACCGTGCAAGCCGGCTGCTACGCCGTGCGCGATCCGTTCGACCTGGCGATCGTGGGGGCGTCGTTCGTCGGCGCCCTGGTCGGATTCCTCTGGTGGAACGCCCCCAAGGCGAAGGTCTTCATGGGCGACTGCGGGTCGATGGCGATCGGTGGGGTGATCGCCGCCCTCGCGATCTTCACCCGCACCGAGCTCCTCCTCATCCTCATCGCCGGCGTCTACGTGATCGCCTCGGGATCGGTCATCCTTCAGCGGGCCTACTTCAAGGTGACCCGGGGCAAGCGCCTCTTCCTCATGAGCCCCCTGCACCACCACCTCGAGATGCGCGGGTGGCCCGAGGTCACCATCGTCGTGCGCATGTGGATCATCGCCGGTCTCCTCGCCGTCTCGGGCATCGGATTCTTCTACGTCGAATGGCTGTCCCGCGTATGACCGACCTCTCCACCCTGACCAGCTGGCACGCCGACTGGAAGGGCCTGCGCGTCGTCGTCCTCGGCTTGTCGGTCACCGGCTTCTCGGTCGCCGACACCCTCGCCGAGCTCGGCGCCGAGGTGCTCGTGGTGACGGAGAGAGCGGATGCCGAGTATTCGCGCCTGCTCCCGGTTCTGGGCGTGCGCCTGCACGAGGGTCCGCTCGACACCGTGCCCGCAGAGATGGCGGACTTCGCGCCCGAGGTGGTCGTGGCATCCCCCGGCTTCCCCCCGCACCACCCCGTGATCGCGTGGACGCAGGAGCGGGGCATCGCGCTGTGGGGCGACGTCGAGCTCGCCTGGCGCGTCCGTGACAAGGTGGTCCGTCCGGACGGGCGCCCCGCCGACTGGGTGCTCATCACTGGGACGAACGGCAAGACCACCACCACGCGTCTGACCGCCGAGATGCTCATGACGGCGGGTCAGTGGGCCGTTCCCGTCGGCAACATCGGCACTCCCGTGCTCGACGCCGTGCGCGACCCGGGTGGGTTCGACGTGTTCGTCGTCGAGCTCTCGAGCCACCAGCTCTGGTACCTGAACCAGCAGTCCGGACCCGACGCCCTCTCGCCGCACGCGGCCGTCTGCCTCAACCTGGCCGACGACCACCTCGAGTGGCACGGCGGCGCGGACGCGTACCGCGCGGCGAAGGCCGGCATCTACGCCCGCACGCGCGTGGCCTGCGTCTACAACAAGGCCGACGTCGCGACCCGCGAGATGGTCGAAGACGCCGAGGTCGTCGAGGGCGCGCGCGCCATCGGCTTCGATCTGGGGGTCCCCGGTCCGAGCGACCTCGGTGTGGTCGACGGCATCCTCGTCGATCGGGCCTTCCTCGAAGAGCGCGCCACCTCGGCCCTCGAACTGACGACGGTGGCGGACCTCGCCCAGCGCGGCCTCGCGGCTCCCCACATGGTCGCGAACATCCTCGCTGCCTCGGCCCTTGCACGCTCCCTCGGGGCCACGCCCGCGCACATCCACGACACGCTCGAACGCTTCCGGCTCGACCCGCACCGCATCCAGGTCGTCGGGGCGCACCTCGGAGTCACCTGGGTCGACGACTCGAAGGCGACGAACCCGCACGCGGCGGCCTCGTCGCTCGCGGCGTACCCCGGCGCGGTGTGGGTGGTCGGCGGTCTGCTCAAGGGCGTCGACCTGAGCGACCTCGTGCGCGCTCGGGGCGCTTCGGTGCGGGCCGCGATCGTGATCGGCACCGAGCGTGACGAGATCGTGGCGGCGTTCGGGCGACACGCCCCGGCGGTGCCGCTGTTCGAGGTCGACCACGCTGAGACTGAAGACGTCATGGCCCAGGTCGTCGAACTGGCGGCGGGTGTGGCCCGGGAGGGAGACACCGTTCTCCTCGCTCCCGCGGCGGCGTCCTTCGATCAGTTCTCGTCCTACTCCGACCGCGGCGACCGCTTCGCCGAGGCGGTGCGGGCGTGGATCGCGGGCCGAGACGGAGAATCTCGACCGCACGACTGAGGGGACTCGCGTGACCACGACGGCACCTCGTCCGCGGCAGAGCCCCGATGAGCCCGCGCGCGCCGGCCTCGCCGCCCGCGTCTCCCTGGGCAGGGCGTTCCGGCCCGTGCCCAGCGAGTTCCTGCTCATCACCTCGGCGGCGCTCCTGCTCACCGGGTTCGGCCTGGTCATGGTGCTATCGGCCACCTCGGCGCTCGACGGCGCGCAGAGCCCTTTCGACCACGTCCTCAAGCAGGCCGTCTTCGCCGTCATCGGCATCCCGCTGATGTTCGTGCTCAGCCGTGCTCCGCTGCGCTTCTGGAAGCGAATGGCGTGGCCGGCGCTGATCCTGGCGACGCTCTTCCAGTTGCTGGTGTTCACTCCGCTGGGCATCTCGGCGAACGGTAACCGCAACTGGATCAGCATCGCAGGCATCCAGGCGCAGCCGGCCGAGTTCCTCAAGCTCGCTCTCGCGCTGTGGCTGGGCTACGTCCTGTACCGCAAGCAGACGCTGCTGGGCGACTGGCGACACGTGTTCATCCCGATCGTTCCTGTCTTCGCCCTCGTGGTCGCCACCGTCATGGGCGGAAAAGACCTGGGTACGACGATGATCCTCGTGCTCGTCCTGCTCGGGGCGCTGTTCTTCTCAGGGGTCAAGCTGCGCATCTTCGTGCTGCCGGCCCTCGCGGCCCTGGGCGCGATCGCGTTGTTCGCCATCACGAGCGCCGACCGCATGCGCCGCATCATGAGCTTCCTCGACCAGGACTGCATCGCCAACTACCTCGGTGACTGCTACCAGCCGCTGCACGGCATCTGGGGGCTCGCGGCGGGCGGGATCTTCGGTGTGGGCCTGGGCAACTCGGCCGAGAAGTACGACTGGCTCCCCGCCGCGGCGAACGACTACATCTTCGCGATCGTGGGGGAGGAGATGGGGCTGATCGGATGCATCGTCGTCCTCGCCCTCTTCGGTCTGTTCGCGGTCGGCGCCTTCCACATCATCCGCCGCACCGACGACCCCTTCGTCCGGATCGTCGCGGGCGGCGTGACCATCTGGATCGTCGGTCAGGCCATGATCAACGTCGCGGTCGTCCTCCGCGTGTTCCCGGTTCTCGGTGTGCCGCTACCGTTCATGTCGCAGGGCGGGACCTCGCTGCTGTCGGTGCTGATCGGGTGCGGTGTGCTGCTGTCGTGCGCGCGGACGCTTCCCGACCGTCGCGCGGCGGGCGAGACGCCTCCGCGGGCGGCGCGGCGGGCCGCGGCATCCGCCCGTCGACCGCGCGGCTGACGTTCGGGGGCGGCGACGGAGCACCGCCCGACCTGGTTAGGGTCGAACGGTGACCACTTACCTCCTCGCCGGCGGCGGCACCGCCGGGCATGTGAACCCCCTGCTCGCGGTCGCCGACGGACTGCGCGCCCGCGACGCCTCGGCCGACGTGCTCGTGCTCGGCACACGAGAGGGCCTCGAGTCGCGTCTCGTCCCGCTGCGCGGGTACGAACTGGTCACCGTTGCGAAGGTCCCCTTCCCGCGCCGTCCCAACGGGGCCGCCGCGGCGTTCCCGGTGCGCTTCCTGCGCGCCGTCGCGCACGTGCGCCGACTCATCCGCTCGCGCGGGGTCGACGTCGTCGTCGGTTTCGGGGGGTACGCGGCGGCGCCCGCCTACGTCGCGGCCCGCCGCGAGCGCGTCCCCTTCGTGGTGCACGAGGCCAATGCCAAGCCGGGGCTCGCGAACGTGCTCGGGGCGCGGGGTGCCGCGGGCGTCGGCGTCGCCTTCGAGGGCACGCCGCTGCGCGGTGCGAAAGAGGTCGGGATGCCGCTTCGCCGCGAGATCGTCGAGCTCGACGCCCCCGCTCTGCGTGCGGAGGCCGCCGCGCACTTCGGGCTCGACGCGCAGAAGCCGACGCTGCTGGTGTTCGGGGGCTCCCTCGGTGCGCTGCGGTTGAACACCGCGTTCGGCGGGGCCTGGCGCGACGTCCTCGACGCCGGTTGGCAGCTGCTGCACGTGACGGGACAGAACTCCGACCTGCCCGATCCGGGCGTCGAGGGCTATGCCGTCGTCCGGTACGTGGACCGCATGGATCTCGCCTTCGCCCTCGCCGACTTCGTGGTGTCGCGCTCGGGTGCCGCGACCGTCAGCGAGATCAACGCCCTCGGCATCCCCGCCGTGTACGTGCCCTATGCGGTCGGCAACGGCGAGCAGAGCCTGAACGCCGCCGCGGCCGTCCGTGCCGGGGCCGCGCTGCTCATCGCCGACGCCGATCTCACGCCCGACCGGGTCCGCGCCGAGATCGTCCCGCTGCTCGCCGACGAGGACCGGCGGACCGCGATGCGCGATGCGGCGGCGCGCACCGGCATCCGGACCGGGACCGAGAACGTGATCGCCCTCGTCGACCGGGCTCTCGCCCGCTGAGCCGGGCCCGGCCCCGCCGACGCGCGGACCGGTCGTCACGGGAACAGGACGAAGCCACCAGAGCAGGGCGTCCGACAGGATGTCCGACTGTTCCCGTGACATGCCCTGTTCTGGTGACAGCCGGGCCGCCGCGGCGCGTCCGCCCGCCGAGGTCTCGTGGGCCGCGCCCCCAGCGCGCCGGGGCCGACGCGCAGGATCGGCGACGTAAACTCGCAGACGCCATGATCAGACCCGACCTGAGCCTCCCCATCCCCGAGACCATCACCTCCGCGCACTTCATCGGCGTGGGGGGATCGGGCATGTCCGGACTCGCCCGCATGTTCCTCGACCGCGGTATTCGGGTCTCCGGCTCCGACCGTTCCGACAGTGCCGCCCTGCGCGACCTCGCCGCTCGCGGCGCGACCGTGCACGTCGGGCACGACGCCGCCCACCTCGGCGACGCCGACACCGTCGTCCACACGGGTGCGATCTGGCCCGAGAACCCCGAGTTCGTCACCGCCAAAGAGCGCGGGCTGCACGTGATCCACCGCTCGCAGGCGCTGCACTGGCTCATCGGAGGTCGTCGCCTCGTCTCGGTCGCGGGTGCCCACGGCAAGACCACTTCGACGGGCATGATCGTGACCGCCCTGCGCGCCCTCGAGGTCGACCCGACGTTCGTCAACGGCGGCGTCATCGCCGACCTGGGCGCGTCCAGCGGCACCGGCTCGGACGACCTCGTCGTGATCGAGGCCGACGAGTCCGACGGCACGTTCGAGCTCTACGACACCTCGGTCGCGCTCATCACCAACGTCGACCCCGACCACCTCGACCACTACGGCTCGCGCGACGCCTTCGACGCCGCCTTCGCCCGTTTCGCGAACGCCGCCCGCGAGGCCGTCGTGATCTCGGCCGACGACTCCGGCGCGCGTTCCGTGCGCGAGCGCATCACCCACGCGAACGTCGTCACGTTCGGCGAGGACGCCGCAGCCGACCTCCGCCTCAGCGGCATCCGTACCGACGGGCCCGTCGCGTTCACTCTCACCGCCGACGGCGAAAGCGTCGACGTGCAGCTGCGCGTTCCCGGCGCCCATAACGCCGTCAACGCCGCAGGTGCGGTCGCCGTGCTGCGCGTGCTCGGGCACTCCCTCGCCGACGCCGCGCGCGCGGTCGAGGGCTTCGGCGGCACCGTTCGCCGTTTCGAGCTGCACGGCGTGCAGCAGGGCGTCAGCGTGTACGACGACTACGCGCACCACCCGACCGAGGTCGCCGCGGCGCTCTCGGCCGCCCGCACCGTCGTGGGCGAGGGGCGCATCATCGCGATCCAGCAGCCCCACACCTACTCGCGCACGCAGGAGATGTACCGCGAGTTCGCCGAGGTGCTCGAGTCGCACGCCGACCACACCGTCATGCTCGACGTGTACGGGGCCCGTGAAGACCCGGTGCCCGGGGTCACCGGAGAGCTCGTCAGCGGCGCGTTCGCCGATCCGTCCCACGTGCACTACGTCCCCGACTGGCAGGCGGCGGCCGATTACACGGCTCGGATCGCCCGACCGGGTGACTACGTCATCACCCTCGGGTGCGGCAACGTCTACCAGATCATCCCCCAGGTGCTCGAGGCGCTGTCCCGCACCGAGGCCGCGGCGGTCTGACCGTGGAGCGGCCGTCGCCCCTGCCGTCCTCGCCGGAGTCCGCTCGCCGCGCGAAGGCCGCTCGGGCTTCGACGCCCCGGCAGACGGCATCCGTCGACGCGAACTCCGTGGTCCACACCCGCGAGCGTCCGCTCGACGGCGGCTTCGCCGCGGATGATCCGGATGCCGGGGGAGCGGGGCTGCGCGATGTGTGGCGGGCCTCGCGGGCCCGGCGGCGGGCGCTCTCCGCGGAGGTGCGCCGCTTCACGGTGCGCCAGCGGCGTCGTCGGAACATCTGGATCGGTGTGATCTCGGCGTTCCTCGTCATGGGCCTCGGTACGGCGGGCGTGGCATACAGCCCGCTCTTCGCCGTCGAGAAAATCGATGTGGTCGGCACCTCGCAGCTCGACCCGGCGGCGGTGTCCGCCGCCCTGGGCGACCAGGTCGGCGTCCCGCTCGCGATGGTCGACGACAGCGCCGTGAAGGCGGCGCTCGTGCGCTTCCCGCTCGTGGAGTCGTACACCCTCGAGGCGCGCCCGCCCCACGACCTCGTGGTGCGCATCGTCGAGCGGACCCCCATCGGCGCCATGCAGTCCGCGGCGGGTTTCACGGTGGTGGATGCCGCCGGGGTGGCGCTGTCGACGACGCCCGACGCCCCGGCCGGTCAGCCCGTGCTCGACATCGCCGGCGGAACGGATTCGGCGGCCTTCCGCGCCGCGGGTCGCGTGGTGCGCTCCCTGCCGGACGCCGTGCGGGCGCAGGTGACGGCCGTGTCGGCCTCGACGCCCGATGATGTGACGCTGACGCTCGGCGCGTCGGGGTCGAAGGTCGTGTGGGGGAGCGCCGACCGCTCGGCCGAGAAGGCCGTGGTGCTCGACCGCCTGATGCAGAAGAGCCCGCCGGACAAGGCCAAGGAGTACGACGTGACGTCGCCCGAGGCGGGCGTCGTCCGCTGATCTTCGAGGCGATGTTCCAACACGCCGCGTGTCGGGCGGGCGGGGTCGGATCCGCCGCATACCTTCGAGCTAAGGAATTGCATACCGGGCAATTCTTTAACCCTCAACATGAGGTTTAAAGTTTCGGGTTCGGGGACAAACGGAGGCCGGCATGAGCCACAACCAGAACTACCTCGCCGTGATCAAGGTCGTCGGTGTGGGCGGGGGCGGCGTCAACGCCGTCAACCGCATGATCGAGCTCGGCCTTCGTGGCGTGGAGTTCATCGCGATCAACACCGACGCGCAGGCGCTGCTGATGAGCGACGCCGACGTCAAGCTCGACGTCGGTCGTGAGCTCACCCGCGGCCTCGGCGCCGGCGCCGACCCCGAGGTCGGCCGTCGCGCCGCCGAGGATCACGCCGAAGAGATCGAAGAGGCGCTCCGCGGCGCCGACATGGTCTTCGTCACCGCGGGTGAGGGCGGCGGAACCGGCACCGGCGGCGCCCCCGTCGTCGCCAAGATCGCCAAGTCGATCGGCGCCCTGACCATCGGTGTCGTGACCAAGCCCTTCTCGTTCGAGGGCCGTCGTCGCCAGAGCCAGGCCGAGGGCGGGGTGCAGCGACTGAAAGAAGAGGTCGACACCCTCATCGTCGTCCCGAACGACCGCCTGCTCGAGATCAGTGACCGCGGCATCTCGATGATCGAGGCGTTCGCCACGGCCGACCAGGTGCTGCTCGCCGGTGTCCAGGGCATCACCGACCTCATCACGACCCCCGGTCTCATCAACCTCGACTTCGCCGACGTCAAGTCGGTCATGCAGGGGGCCGGCTCCGCGCTCATGGGCATCGGCTCGTCCCGCGGCGCCGACCGTGCGATCAAGGCCGCCGAGCTCGCCGTCGAGTCCCCGCTCCTCGAGGCCTCGATCGAGGGTGCGCACGGCGTGCTGCTGTCGATCCAGGGTGGCTCGAACCTCGGCATCTTCGAGATCAACGACGCCGCCCAGCTGGTGAAGGAGGCCGCGCACCCCGAGGCCAACATCATCTTCGGTACGGTCATCGACGACACGCTCGGCGACGAGGTGCGGGTCACCGTCATCGCCGCCGGTTTCGACGGGGGAGAGCCCTCGCTGCGGATCGACGCGGTCGGCGCCCAGCGCCCGGTCTCTGCGCCCGTCGTACCCGTCATCCCCGCCGACGACGTGGCCCGCGACCTCGACGCGGCCGAGGAGCAGAAGGCGGCGACCGAGCGCGCTCCCGAGCGTCGCCCCGAGCCGGCACCCGTCACGGCCCGCGTGCCCGAGACCTCGTACGACGGCGGCTACGCCGACGACGACCTCGACGTGCCCGACTTCCTGAAGTAAGAACCAACGGTACGACGAGCGGGTCCGGTGTCCACCGGGCCCGCTCTCGTCGTCAAAGGAGCAGCATGGACACCGCCCTTGCCGAGCGACTCGCCGCCGTCGACGAGCGCATCCGAGACGCCGCCCGCGCCGCGAACCGCGACCCCGGCGAGATCACCCGCATCGTGGTCACGAAGTTCCACCCGGCATCCCTCGTCACCGAGCTGCACGCGCTGGGAGTCCGGCACGTGGGCGAGAACCGGCAACAGGAACTCACGGCCAAACGCGCGGAGCTCGACGGGCTCGCGGATCTCACCTGGCACTTCATCGGCCAGGCCCAGACCAACAAGGCGCGCGCGGTGCGGGCGGGAGCGGATGCCGTCCACTCGGTCGACCGAGCCCGCATCGCGGACGCGCTGCACGCCGCCGGCGCCGAGGGCGACCTCCTCGACGTCCTCGTGCAGGTGAACCTCACCGACGACCCCGGTCGCGGGGGAGTCGTCCCCGACGCCGTCGAAGAACTGGCCGCCCACGTGGCGGGGCTGTCGACCCTGCGGCTGCGCGGGGTGATGGCCGTCGCTCCGCTCGACGAAGAACCCGCTCGCGCGTTCGAGCGACTGCACCGTTGCGCCGACGCGGTGCGCTCCGTCGTCCCCGACGCGCGGTGGATCTCGGCGGGCATGACCGGCGATTTCCCCGAGGCGATCGCAATGGGCGCGACACACCTGCGGATCGGCTCCGCAATCACGGGCCCGAGGCCCCCGCGCGACTAGCCTCGGACCAGACGAGCGAACGGAGGATGCGATGTCGAACCCCCTCAAGAAGACGATGGTGTACCTGGGCCTCGCCGACGAGGAAGAGACCTATGAGGAGACGGCGCCGCAGCCCATCGCGCGCAAGCAGCCCACAGCTGCTGCTCCCCTCGAGAAGGCCGCGCCGGTGACCCCCCTGCACCGTCCCGCCGTGGTGCGCCAGCCCGCGGCCGGACCCGTGAGTGAGATCCTCACGGTGCACCCCAAGCAGTATCGCGACGCGCAGACGATCGCCGAGAACTTCCGCGAGGGAATCCCGGTCATCATCAACCTGTCGCAGATGAGCGACGCCGACGCGCGTCGCCTGATCGACTTCGCGAGCGGACTCTCGCTCGGGCTGTACGGACGCATCGAGCGGGTGACGAGCAAGGTGTTCCTGCTCTCGCCCGAGAACATCGCCGTCTCCGGCGACGGTGCGATCGCGCAGGCCGATCCCGAGGCTGCGCCCTTCGCGTCCCAGTAACAGTGGCCGTTCTGAGCCTCGTCGGCTCCATCCTCAGTGCGGTCCTGTTCATCTTCATCGTGCTGCTGCTCGCGCGCCTCGTGCTCGAGTACATCCCGATGTTCAACCGGGAGTGGCGCCCTCGCGGCGTCACCCTCGTGTTGGCAGAGATCGTCTACACCGTGACGGACCCGCCCATCAAGCTGATCCGTCGCTTCATCCCCCCCCTGCGCATCGGGGGGATCGCGATCGATTTCGGTTTCGCGATCGTGATGTTCGTCTGCTTCATGCTGTTGAGCGTGACGCGGTCCCTCGCGGCCGTGTGACGCCCCGCCGCCGCTTCTTCACCCGTGATCTTCGACACCGGTGGAGGGCGGCGGCTATGCTGTTCCGAAGCGGTACGCCCCGGTGCGACACCCCCACAGTTCCGACATCAGAGCTCTCGAAAGAGGAAACACCATGGCACTGACCCCCGATGACGTCGTCACCAAGCAGTTCCAGCACGTGCGCTTCAAGGAGGGCTTCGACCCCGACGAGGTCGACGACTTCCTCGACGAGATCGTCGTCGAGTGGCGCAAGACGATCGCCGAGAACGAAGAGCTGAAGACCAAGCTCGCGGCGTACGAGTCCGGCGAGGCCGCTCCGGCCGCCGCCGAAGCCCCCGCCGAGGCCCCCAAGGTCGAAGAGCCGGTCGTCGCCGAGACGCCCGCTCCGGCACCCGTCGCCTCCACCCCGTCGCGCGACGCCGAGCCCGCCGCCCAGAGCGCCGGCATCATCGAGCTCGCGCAGCGTCTGCACGACGAGCACGTCGCCGAGGGTAAGGCCCAGCGCGACCAGCTCATCGGCGAGGCGCAGGCCCAGGCGGCATCCATCGTCGCCGAGGCCGAGCAGAAGGGCCGCGAAGAGCGCGCCCGTCTCGAGAAGGAGCGCACCACGCTCGAGGGTCGCATCACCGAGCTGCGCAACTTCGAGCGCGACTACCGCTCGCAGCTGCGTTCGTACATCGAGGGTCAGCTCCGCGACCTCGACACCACCGCGACGTCCTCGGGCTCGACGCCGGTGTCGGCGATCGGTCTGTAGGCCGACTCTTTGCGCAGTCGACCTCCTCTGCGTTCGGCGGCGGCCGGCGTCACCATCGCGATTCTCGCGGTGCTGGTGCTGGCCGCCGACCAGTTTGCGAAGAACGCCGCGATCGCCGCTCTCCCCTCGGAGCGCGTGGTCCCGATCATCGGCGACTTCCTGCAGTTCTATCTCGTCCGTAACCCCGGTGCGGCGTTCTCGCTCGGCGAGGGCGTCACGTGGGTGTTCACGATCGCCCTCGCGGTCGTCGCGTGCGTGATCGTCTACCTCGGCGTCCGTCGCGTGCGTTCGCGTCTGTGGGCAGTCGTTCTGGGGCTGCTCCTCGGCGGTGTGCTGGGCAACCTCACCGACCGCCTCATCCGCGAACCCGGCTTCCCCGTGGGGCACGTCGTGGACTTCATCTCGACACCCTGGATGATGCCCGCGATCTACAACGTCGCCGACATGTTCATCGTCACGATGATGATCTCGGTGGCGGTCCTCGTGCTGTTCGGGCTGAAGCTCGACGGCTCGCGCGAGACCAAGGCGTCCCGAGCCGCGGCGGAGTCCGCCGACGGCGCGGTCGATGCTCCGGTCGACCCGGGCGCCCGCTGACATGGAGTCGCGGAGCCTGCCCGTTCCCGACGGGCTCGACGGGACGCGTATCGACCAGGGTCTGGCCAAGATGCTCGGGTTCTCCCGCACGTTCGCGGCCGAGGTCGCCGACGCGGGCGGGGTGAGCGTCGACGGTCGGGTGGCCGGGCGCTCCGATCGTCTGCGCGCCGGCACCTGGCTGAACGTCGAGTGGGAGCCCAAGCGCGAACCCGAGATCGTGCCGGTCGCGGTCCCCGACCTCGGGATCGTGCACGACGACGACGACATCGTCGTGGTCGACAAGCCCGCGGGTGTCGCCGCGCACCCCTCCGTGGGGTGGGACGGTCCGACCGTGCTCGGGGCCCTCGCCGCGGCCGGATTCCGCATTGCCACGAGCGGCCCCGCCGAGCGGCGCGGCGTCGTGCACCGCCTCGACGCGGGGACGAGCGGGCTCATGGTGGTCGCCAAGACCGAGCGCGCGTACACGCTGCTCAAGAGCGCCTTCAAGGAGCGCGAGGTCGACAAGATCTACCACGCTGTCGTGCAGGGGCACCCGGACCCGCTCGCCGGCACCATCGACGCGCCGATCGGGCGGCATCCGCACCACTCGTGGAAGTTCGCCGTGACCCCGGACGGCAAGGACTCGGTGACCCACTACGAGACGCTCGAGGCCTTCCCTCGCGCCTCTCTGCTCGAGATCCACCTCGAGACCGGCCGCACTCATCAGATCCGCGTGCACATGGCGGCGCACCGGCACCCCTGCGCCGGAGACCCGCTGTACGGCGCGGACCCGACCCTGTCCGCGCGCCTCGGGCTGACGCGGCAGTGGCTGCACGCGCATCGGCTGGCGTTCACGCACCCCGGCACGGGGGAGTGGGTCGAGTTCGAATCGCCCTACCCGGCGGATCTGGCGCACGCCCTCGAGCTGCTCGGCGACGGGGCCTGAGAGCGCCCCTCCGCGACGATCGGCGGAGGGGATGCCACCACCCGGCGACGCGCCCGGGTCGGCGCGTCGAACTGGGCGCGGGCTGCGAACTTCAGCGGTCGATGTCGGAGGCCGAACGTAGACTCGACCCGTGGCAGCTGACTCCTTCGTTCACCTTCACGTGCACAGCGAGTATTCGATGCTCGATGGCGCGGCCCGCATCGGTCCGATGGTCCAAGAGGCCGTCAAACAAGGCATGCCGGCCATCGCCGTGACCGACCACGGCAACACGTTCGCGGCCTACGAGTTCTACAAGACGGCGAAAGACGCCGGCATCAAGCCGATCATCGGCATCGAGGCGTACGTCACCCCCGGAACCCACCGTTCCGACAAGACCCGTGTCCGCTGGGGTACTCCCGAGCAGCAGAGCGACGACGTCTCGGGTTCGGGCGCGTACACGCACATGACCCTGCTGTCCGAGACCACGCAGGGCATGCACAACCTCTTCCGCCTGTCGTCCAAGGCGAGCATGGAGGGCTACTACTTCAAGCCCCGCATGGACCGCGAACTGCTGCAGACCTACAGCAAGGGTCTGATCGCGACGACCGGGTGTCCCTCCGGCGAGGTGCAGACGCGCCTGCGCCTCGGACAGTACGAGGCCGCCCGGGCCGCGGCCGCCGAGTTCCAGGACATCTTCGGCAAAGACAACTACTTCGCCGAGATCATGGACCACGGTCTCTCGATCGAGCGGCGCGTCATGGGCGACCTGTTGAAGCTGTCGAAAGACCTCGGCATCCCGTTGCTCGGCACGAACGACCTCCACTACACGCACCAGCACGACGCGACGAGTCACGCCGCCCTGTTGTGCGTGCAGTCGGGCTCGACGCTCGACGACCCGAAGCGCTTCAAGTTCGACGGCGACGGCTACTACGTCAAGTCGCCCGCCGAGATGCGCCAGGTGTTCCGCGACCACCCCGAGGCGTGCGACAACACGCTGCTGATCGCCGAGCGCTGCGACGTCGAGTTCGACACCTCCGCCAACTACATGCCGCGGTTCCCCGTCCCCGAGGGCGAGACCGAGGGCAGCTGGATGATCAAAGAGGTCGAGAACGGCCTCAACGACCGGTACCCCGGGGGCATCCCCGACACCGTGCGCAAGCAGGCCGAGTACGAGACCGACGTCATCCTGCAGATGGGATTCCCGGGCTACTTCCTCGTCGTCGCCGACTTCATCAACTGGGCCAAGGACAACGGGATCCGCGTGGGTCCCGGTCGTGGTTCGGGTGCCGGGTCGATGGTCGCGTACGCGATGAAGATCACCGACCTCGACCCCCTGCAGCACGGCCTGATCTTCGAGCGGTTCCTCAACCCCGACCGCGTTTCCATGCCCGACTTCGACGTCGACTTCGACGATCGTCGTCGCGGCGAGGTCATCCAGTACGTCACCGAGAAGTACGGCGACGAGCGCGTCGCGCAGATCGTGACCTACGGCACGATCAAGGCCAAGCAGGCCCTGAAGGACGCCGGTCGCGTGCTGGGCTTCCCCTTCAGCATGGGCGACCGCCTCACCAAGGCCATGCCCCCGGCCGTGATGGGCAAGGACATGCCGCTCGACGGCATGTTCAACCCCGAGCACCCGCGCTACAAAGAGGCGAGCGAGTTCCGCACCCTCATCGAGACCGACGCCGAGGCGAAGACGGTCTTCGACACCGCGTTGGGCCTTGAGAACCTCAAGCGCCAGTGGGGCGTGCACGCGGCCGGCGTGATCATGTCGAGCGAGCCGCTGATCGACATCATCCCGATCATGCGCCGCGAGCAGGACGGCCAGATCGTCACGCAGTTCGACTACCCCGCGTGCGAGTCGCTCGGCCTCATCAAGATGGACTTCCTGGGGCTGCGCAACCTCACGATCATCAACGACGCGCTCGACAACATCGAGGCCAACCGCGGCCACCCCCTCGTGCTCGAAGACCTCGCGCTCGACGATGCGGCATCCTACGAACTGCTCGCCCGGGGCGACACGCTGGGAGTCTTCCAGCTCGACGGCGGGCCCATGCGCTCGCTGCTGCGCCTCATGCGCCCCGACAACTTCGAGGACATCTCGGCGGTGCTCGCGCTCTACCGCCCCGGCCCGATGGGCGTGAACTCGCACATCAACTACGCGCTGCGCAAGAACAAGCAGCAAGAGATCGAGCCGATCCACCCCGAACTCGAAGAGCCGCTCGCCGACATCCTCGACACCACCTACGGCCTGATCGTCTACCAGGAGCAGGTGATGGCGGTCGCCCAGCGCGTCGCCGGGTACACCCTCGGTCAGGCCGACCTCTTGCGCCGCGCGATGGGTAAGAAGAAGAAGAGCGAGCTCGACAAGCAGAAAGAGATCTTCTTCGGCGGTATGACCGAGCGCGGGTTCGGCGACGTCGCGCAGCAGACGCTCTGGAAGGTGCTCGAGTCATTCGCCGACTACGCCTTCAACAAGGCGCACACCGCGGCCTACGGGCTCGTGTCGTACTGGACGGCCTACCTCAAGGCGCACTACCCGGCCGAGTACATGGCCGCCCTGCTCACGAGCGTCGGGGATTCCAAGGACAAGATGGCGGTCTATCTCAACGAGTGCCGCCGCATGGGCATCAAAGTGCTCCCGCCCGACGTCAACGAGTCGATCCGGTACTTCGCGGCCGTCGGCGAAGACATCCGCTTCGGCCTCGGTGCCGTCCGCAACGTGGGCACCAACGTCGTCGATGGAATCGTGGCGTCACGGCAAGAGGCCAAATACACGTCGTTCCACGACTTCCTCGCGAAGGTCCCCGCGCACGCGGCGAACAAGCGCACCGTCGAGTCGCTGATCAAGGCGGGGGCGTTCGATTCGCTCGGGTCCACGCGCCGGGCGCTCATCGAGGTGCACGAAGACGCCTGCGAGGGCGCCGTGATCGACAAGAAGCGCGAGGCGAACGGCGAGGTCGGCTTCGACTTCGACTCGCTGTGGGACGAGCCCCAACAGGTCGTCAAAGTGCCTGAACGGCCCGAGTGGACCAAGAAGGACAAGCTGGCGTTCGAGCGCGAGATGCTCGGCCTCTACGTGTCCGACCACCCGTTGGCCGGTCTCGAGGTGCCCCTCGCGAAGCACGCGTCCACCTCGATCCACGACCTGCTCGCCTCCGAAGACGTGCAGGACGGCGACCAGGTGACGGTCGCCGGTCTGCTGACGAGTGTGCAGCACCGCGTCGCGAAGCAGAGCGGAAACCCCTACGGCATGGTCACCGTCGAGGACTTCAACGGCGAGGTGACCGTGATGTTCATGGGCAAGACCTACGCGGAATTCGCGCCGATCCTGCAGGGCGATTCGATCCTCGTGGTCCGCGGACGCGTTTCGCGTCGCGACGACGGACTCAACCTGCACGCCCAGAGCGCCTTCGCCCCCGATCTCGAGGGCCTCGACGACGCGGGCGGACTCACCCTCGTCGTTCCCGAGCAGCGCGCGAACGAGGCGCTCGTCGGCGAGCTCGCGCAGATGCTGCAACGTCACTCCGGATCAACCGAGGTCGTCCTCAAGTTGCACAAAGGCGGCACCGCCAAGGTGTTCGAGGTGCCGATGCCCGTTCGCGTGACCGCCGACCTGTTCGGCGAGCTCAAGGGCCTCCTCGGCCCGAACTGCCTCGGTTGACCCGCGCGCCCTCGCGGCGCGTTTCAACCCCAGCTCGTTCTGGGCACCCCCTGGTTAGGATGACCGGGCGCTTGCCGCCCTCCGAAAGGACCACCGTGACCGATTCGACCCCCCACGACGGCTTCACGCCCACCGACCCCGATCGCCTTGACGGCTCCCGTGCCGACGAGAGCGCGTCCTCCGAAACCACCGGTGCCCGCCGACAGGGCACGGGTGACCGCGCCGCCGACGCGGACGACACCTTCGCCCACGACACCGGCGCCGTCGATGCCGGGTCCCGCGGCGCCTCTCTTCCGGCCGCGGCGCACGCCAACGCCCACACGGGCAGCCGTCCCGTCGTCGACGGCCGCGACGCCCGCCCGAACTACGGCGTCGGTCCGTTCTCGGTCCGCGAGGTCGCCCTGCTCGGCATCTGGGTCGTGGCGTTCCTCGTCTCGTTCTTCCGCACCAACATCCTCGAATCCGGTTCGAGCGTCCTGATCGGCGGGGCGAACGTCTGGCTCTCGGGCCTGTGGTGGATCCCCGCGATCGCCCTGCCGACCGTCGCCGTGGGACTGGTGATACTCCGTCGCCTCTCCCCGCAGGGCATCCGCCGCGTCGGATCGCTCGGCATCGACCAGTTCGCCTCGGTCGCGTTCACGATCTCCGCCCTCGTGTGGGTCTCGTGGGTGTGGGACGCCGTCGCCGTCTACGCCTCGAACACCGTCTGGACGCGCTCCTGGGTTATCTGGGTCGAGGCCGTCCTGCTGCTGGCGGGTGTGGTCCTCACGGTCTTCGCGCCTTTCATCCCGCCGTTCTCCGCCGACTTCCGCGACCGTGAAGAAATCCCCGCTCATCGCAACGCGCGACCCATCCGCCCGGTCGTCGCGCGCCCGCGCACGCCCCGCACGCCCTCGACCCCGGGCTCCACGCGTGCCGCCGCCGCCCACTCGAGCGCCCACGCCGACGCGGATGCCCCCACTCCCGGCACCTACACCGGCTCGACCGACCTGGCGCACGACCCCGCGCCCGCGACGAGCGTGCTCTCCGCTCACTCCGACGCCAACGACACCGACGTCTTCGCGCCGCTGCGCGCCGATGACGATCGTGACGACGCGGACGGTCACGACGACCACTCGCGCTGGGCTGCCCCGGCCGGCGACGAGCCCACGGCCGAGCAGCGTGCCGCGCACGACGACCACCCGCACGCGCAGGCGTTCTGGGCGCTGGCTCCCGAGGAGCGCGAGATCGTCGACGACTACGGCACGCCGATCTTCCGGATCGGGCCGACGGCGTGGGCGCTCGTGATCGAGGATCGCGGTGAGACGTTCGTCGTCCGTCACGACGACGGCCGCATCGGCTACCTGCACGACGTCTCCGGCGTCACGCGCGGCTGAGCAGAGCCTGCGAGCCGCCCGCCCCGCGCGAGGCGGCTCGCAGGCGCCGGTAGCCTTGAAGACATGCTTCGCACGATCGATCTCCGCGGCCGCGTGCTCTCGCCGGCCGAGCTCCTGGCCGTCGTCCCGCGGGCGGACGCTGCGCGCGACGAGGCCCTCGCCACCGCGGCGCGTCTCGTCGACGACGTCGCGCGCCGGGGCGACGAAGCACTTCGCGAGCAGGCCGCCCGTTTCGACCGGGTGAGCGACCACGCTCTCCGCGTGCCCGCGGACCACCTCGATGAGGCACTGCGCGATCTCGATCCCGGCATCCGTGCCGCTCTGGACGAGGCGATCGTGCGCGTGCGCAAAGCATCCGCCGCCCAGGTCCCCGCCCCGGTCGTCACCGAACTCGGCGACGGTGCGCGCGTGACGCAGCGGTGGCAGCCGGTGCGACGCGTCGGGCTCTACGTCCCGGGTGGCAAGGCCGTGTACCCCTCGAGCGTGGTGATGAACACCGTGCCCGCGCAGGTCGCGGGTGTGCGCGAGGTCGCCCTCGCATCCCCGCCGCAGGCGGCGTTCGGCGGCCGCGTGCACCCCGTCATCCTCGCCGCCGCCAAGCTCCTGGGTGTCACCGAGGTCTACGCGATGGGGGGAGCGGGAGCCATCGGCGCCTTCGCCTACGGGGTCGCCGAGATCGGGCTCGACCCGGTCGACGTCGTGACCGGGCCCGGCAACAACTTCGTCGCCTCCGCCAAGC
Organism: Microbacterium testaceum; assembly: GCF_029761935.1. NCBI lineage: Bacteria > Bacillati > Actinomycetota > Actinomycetes > Micrococcales > Microbacteriaceae > Microbacterium > Microbacterium testaceum. The sequence continues at coordinate 868,353 of NZ_CP121699.1, read as the reverse complement.
GCGCCGTCGCCGGCCGCGTCGGCACCGACTCCGAAGCCGGGGCGACCGAGATCCTCGTCGTCGCCGACGACAGCGCGGCCCCCGCTCTCGTCGCGGCCGATCTCGTCAGCCAGGCCGAGCACGACGAGCAGGCCTCGGCCGTGCTGGTCACCGACTCCGTCGAGCTGGCCGAGGCCGTCCGGGCGGCACTGCCCGAGCGCGTCGCCGCGACCCGCCACACCGAGCGCGTGACGGCGGCGTTCCACGGGCCGCAGTCGGCGGTCGTCCTGGTCGACGACCTCGCCCAGGCGACCGCGTTCAGCAACGCCTACGCCCCCGAGCATCTCGAGCTGCACCTCGCCGACCCGCGTCCCGAGGATTTCGTGAACGCCGGGGCCGTGTTCGTCGGCCCGTACACGCCGGTCAGCCTCGGCGACTACCTCGCCGGCAGCAACCACGTGCTCCCGACCGGGGGACAGGCGCGGTACGGAGCGGGGTTGTCGGCGGCGACCTTCCTGCGCCCGCAGCAGGTCGTCGAGTACGACCGAGAGGCCCTCGCCCGGGTGCGCGACGCCATCGTCACCCTGGCCGAGGCCGAAGCGCTCCCCGCGCACGGCGAGGCCGTGACCGCGCGCTTCGACGCGTAGTCTGGCGGCGTCATGCACTGTCCCTTCTGCCGCAACCCGGACTCCCGCGTCATCGATTCGCGCACCAGCGACGACGGCCTCAGCATCCGCCGCCGCCGCCAGTGCCCGAAGTGCGGGGGGCGCTTCTCGACCGTCGAGACCGCGAGTCTCAACGTGATCAAACGCTCCGGGGTCGTCGAGCCGTTCAGTCGCGAGAAGGTGATGTCGGGCGTCCGCAAGGCGTGCCAGGGGCGACCGGTGACCGACGCCGACCTGGCGGTGCTCGCCCAGCAGGTCGAAGAGAACATCCGCCAGACCGGCTCGTCGCAGATCGAGGCGAACGAGATCGGCCTGTCAATCCTCGGCCCGCTGCGAGAGCTCGACGAGGTCGCCTACCTGCGCTTCGCCAGCGTCTACCAGGCGTTCGATTCGCTCGACGACTTCGACGCCGCGATCGCGCAGCTGCGCGCCGATCACGCGGAGCGTTTCTCCGGGCAGACCGGCGAGTCCGACCCGGTCCAGTAACCTGGCGGGGATGTATCCCCTTCTCTTCCGTACGGTCCTGACCCGCTTCGATCCCGAGTTCGCGCACCATCTCGGCGCACTCGTCATCCGTGCCGCGGGCGTGGAGCCGGTGGCATCCCTCGTCCGTCGCTTCACCGCGCCCACGCCCGCGCAGCGCGTGCATGCCCTGGGACTGACGTTCGATTCGCCGTTCGGCGTCGCCGCGGGCTTCGACAAGAACGTCACGATGGTCGGCGGCCTCGGCGCCCTCGGCTTCGGTCACGTCGAGGTGGGGACGATCACCGCGCTCGCGCAGCCCGGCAACCCGCGGCCCCGCCTGTTCCGGCTCGTCGCCGACCGCGCGGTGATCAACCGCATGGGTTTCAACAACGACGGTGCGGTCGCCGCCGCGGCGAAGCTGCGCCGCCTGCGACGAGCCCGTCGGCGCCCGGTGATCGGCGTGAACATCGGCAAGAGTCGTGTGGTCGCCGTCGACGACGCCACGACCGACTACGTCCGCAGTGCACGTCTGCTGGCTCCGCTCGCCGACTACCTCGTCGTCAACGTGTCCTCGCCGAACACGCCCGGTCTGCGCGGCCTGCAGGCGGTCGAGACGCTGCGTCCGTTACTGACGGAGGTTCGGGATGCCGCGGGCGACACGCCCCTGCTCGTGAAGATCGCTCCCGACCTCGATGACGCCGAGGTGCAGGACATCGCGCGTCTCGCCGTCGATGCCGGACTCTCGGGGATCATCGCGACCAACACGACGATCGCGCGCACGGGACTCTCGACCGACGCCGCGAAGGTCGAGGCGATGGGCGCCGGTGGACTGTCGGGGGCGCCGCTCAAGGCCCGCGCCGCCGAGGTGCTGCGCCTGGTGCGCGCCGCGGTGCCGGAGGAGTTCGTTGTGATCTCGGCCGGGGGAGTGGAGACCGCCGACGACGTCCGCGATCGTCTCGCCGCCGGGGCGACGCTCGTGCAGGGGTACACCGGGTTCCTGTACCGCGGCCCGCTGTGGGCCCGGCAGATCAACCGCGGTCTCGCGCGCGCCCGCTGAGGATCCGCCGCGCGGTCGCGCCCACGCAGAAGCGGCGCGCCCGAAGGCGCGCCGCTTCGTCGAAGAGGGACCGGGTCAGACCGGGTACTGTCCGCGCTTGACCTGGGCCTTCGGCAGGCGCATGAAGCGCATCTGGACGGTGCGCATCGCGGCGTACCAGCCGAGGCCCTTCTCGAGTCGGCTTTCGCCGAACTTCTCTCTGGCGGCCCGCTTGATGCGGATCGAGGTGATGATCATGTCGCCGACGACGAAGAGGATGAAGATCCACAGCGCGACGAACGACCAGTACTGGAAGAACGACACGGGGATCAGCGTCGCCACGATGACGAGGATCATGAACGGCATCACGCCCTCGCCGAGATGCCAGCCGGCGTCGACGAAGTCGCGGGCGAAGCGGCGCTGCGGGCCGCGGTCGCGGACGGGCAGGTACTTCTCTTCGCCGGCGGCCATGCCGATGCGGGCCTTCTCGCGCTGAGCGGCGAGCTCGGCGCGCGCGCGGGCCTTGGCCTCTTTGGTGTCGGGCACGAGGGGGCGCTTGCGGGCGGCCTCCTGCTCGGCGCGCGACGGGGTCGCGCGGCCCTTGCCCGAACCGAGCTCCGTCGGCTCGACGGGGGTGTCGTTGGGTGCGGGTGCGGGGGACTTGGCCACGGGAAACCTCGGTGCTTCGCTGATCGGGAGATTTAAGATTACCCGCATGACCCTCGACCTGTCCCAGCAGGACGCTGTGCAAAAAGCAGCGGACGCCGGCATCCCCTCCGCCCTCTCCGACCTCGGCTCCCTCGTTCGCATCCCTTCGATCGCGTGGCCGGCCTTCGACCAGTCCGCGCTCGTGAAGAGCGCCGACGCCGTGGCCGCCCTCCTCGAGGGCACCGGCGTCTTCGACGCGGTCGAGGTCAAGCGCGCCGCGATCCCCGGAACCGATGAGTTCGGCCAGCCCGCGGTGCTCGCCACGCGTGCGGCCCGCAACGGGCGCCCGACCGTGCTGCTGTACGCGCACCACGATGTGCAGCCTCCGGGAGACGAGGCGCTGTGGGAGTCGCCGCCGTTCGAGCCGACCGTCCGCGACGGGCGTCTCTACGGCCGGGGCGCCGCCGACGACAAGGCCGGCATCATGGCCCACGTGGGCGCCATCCGCGCCGTGTCCGAGGTCATCGGTGACGACCTCGACCTCGGCCTCGCCGTCTTCATCGAGGGGGAGGAGGAGTACGGTTCGCGCTCCTTCGGCCAGTTCCTCACCGACAACGCCGAGGTGCTCCGCTCGGACGTCATCGTCGTCGCCGACTCGGGCAACTGGGATGAGCGCACCCCCGGCCTCACCGTCTCTCTCCGCGGAAACGCACGCTTCACCCTGACCGTCCGCACCCTCGAGCACGCGTCCCACTCCGGGATGATGGGCGGAGCGGTCCCGGATGCCATGCTCGCCACCGTCAAGCTCCTCGCGACCCTGTGGGACGACGACGGCGCCGTCGCGGTCGAGGGCCTCGCCGTGCGCGACGCCGAGACCCCGGACTACGACGAGGCGACGCTGCGCGCGGAGTCCGGCCTCCTCGAGGGCGTGAGCCCGATCGGCCGCGACTCGATCCTCAGCCGCATCTGGAACAAGCCGTCCATCACGATCACCGGATGGGATGCCACCCCGGTCGAGGCGGCATCCAACACCCTCTCCCCGCAGACGAGCGTCGTCATCAGCGCGCGGGTCGCTCCCGGGCAGGACGCGCAGGAGGCCTTCGCCGCGGTCGAGGCGCACCTGCGTGCGCATGCCCCCTTCGGCGCGCAGCTCGAGTTCACCGACGTCGACTGCGGCGACTCCTTCCTGGTCGACACCAGCGGATGGGCCGTCGAAGAGGCTCGTGCCTCCTTCGCGGACGGATACGGGGTCGACTCGGTCGACGTCGGCATCGGGGGATCGATCCCGTTCATCTCGGACCTCGTCCGCGAGTTCCCCGAGGCGCAGATCCTCGTGACCGGGGTCGAAGATCCGCACGCGCGGGCGCACAGCCCGAACGAGTCGCTGCACCTCGAGACCTTCCGCAATGCGCTCGTCTCGGAGGCGCTGCTGCTGGCCCGCCTCAACGCGCGGACGCACTGATCGGGGCCGCGGGGGCGGGACGGGCGTAGACTCGACTCGTCCCCGCGACCGAACAACCCGAAGGGCATCGCCATGACCGACACCACACTGTCGTCCTCCGCCGAGACCCGCGAGCACGGCGTCGGCCTGACCGCGGCCGCCTCCGACAAGGTGAAGAGCCTGCTGTCGCAGGAGGGTCGCGACGACCTGCGCCTGCGCGTCGCCGTCCAGCCCGGCGGCTGCTCCGGCCTCATCTACCAGCTGTACTTCGACGAGCGTTACCTTGACGGTGACAAAGTCGTCGACTTCGACGGCGTCGAGGTGATCGTCGATGACATGAGCGTCCCGTACCTCGACGGCGCGAACATCGACTTCAAGGACACGATCTCGGAGCAGGGCTTCACGATCGACAACCCGAACGCCCAGGGTTCCTGCGCGTGCGGAGACAGCTTCCACTGACCCCCTGACGCCGTTCTCCGGCGCCACGTCGAGAGCCCCCGGAATCCCGGATCACACCGCGGAATCCGGGGGTTCTCGATGTCTCGGCACTGGACGAATGGCCTGAGAACGGTGAGAGGTTGCTCTAGACTGTCAGAGCAACATCCACGACCCGGAAAGGTGCATTGTGCCCTCCAAACGTCGCCTTCGCTGGGCAGCGCTTCCCCTCGGCATCGCCTCCGTAGCGCTCCTCTCCGGCTGCACCACGACCCAGCTCCACGGCTTCCTGCCCGGCTTCGTCGATGACGGCCCGGCCGCCACGAACCACACCGACATGGTCGCAGGGCTCTGGGTCAACTCGTGGATCGTGCTCCTCGCGGTGGGTGTCATCACCTGGGGCCTCATGCTCTGGTCGGTCATCGCGTACCGCCGCCGCAAGGGCCAGTCCGGTCTGCCGGTCCAGCTGCGATACAACATGCCGGTCGAGATCTTCTACACGGTCGTGCCGCTGATCCTCGTCGTGGGCTTCTTCGCCTTCACGGCGCGTGATCAGAACACGCTCGAGACGCAGTACGACAACCCCGACGTCTCCATCACCGCCTACGGCAAGCAATGGGCGTGGGACTTCCAGTACAACGGCACGAAGGAAGACAACTCCGACGCCGTGTACTCCATGGGTGTGCAGGCCAAGGCCACGTCCGACGGTTACGACCTCCAGGATGTCCCGACGCTGTACCTGCCGGTGAACAAGACGGTGAAGATCGACCTCCGCTCACGCGACGTCATCCACTCCTTCTGGATCATCGACTTCCTCTACAAGAAAGACATGTACATCGGTCGCGACAACGAGTGGTCGTTCACGCCCACCCGTGAAGGCACGTACGAGGGCAAGTGCGCGGAGCTCTGCGGTGAGTACCACTCCGCCATGCTCTTCAACGTCAAGGTCGTCAGCGAAGACGAGTACAACAACTACCTCGACTCGCTGCGCCGTGCCGGCGACGTGGGTGACATCAGCGACCTGTCGCGTCTGCAGAACCTGACGACGGCCGGTACCGAAGGGAACGAGTGATCATGGCCACGACGCTTCCGCTCCAGGGGACGGGCCCTTCGCGCCCGACGACTCTCCCGCCGCGTCAAGCCGCACTGCTGAGCACCACGCGTGTCGAGCAGAAGGGCAACCTGGTCGTCAAGTGGATCACCTCCACCGACCACAAGACCATCGGGTACATGTACCTGATCGCCTCCGTCATGTTCTTTATGCTCGGTGGTGTCATGGCGCTGATCATCCGCGCCGAGCTGTTCGAGCCGGGTATGCAGATCATCCCGACCAAAGAGCAGTACAACCAGCTGTTCACGATGCACGGCACGATCATGCTGCTCATGTTCGCGACGCCGCTGTTCGCCGGCTTCGCCAACGCGCTGCTGCCGCTGCAGATCGGCGCGCCCGACGTGGCGTTCCCGCGTCTGAACGCCTTCGCGTTCTGGCTGTTCCTCTTCGGCTCGACCATCGCCGTCTCGGGCTTCCTCACCCCGCAGGGTGCGGCCGGCTTCGGGTGGTTCGCGTATCAGCCGCTCGCCAACGCCAGCTTCTCGCCGGGCGTGGGCGGAAACCTCTGGATGCTCGGTCTCGGCATCAGCGGTTTCGGAACGATCCTCGGTGCGGTCAACTTCATCACCACGGTGCTCACGATGCGCGCCCCCGGTATGACGATGTGGCGCATGCCGATCTTCTCGTGGAACACGCTCATCACGAGCATCCTGATCCTGCTCGCGTTCCCCGTGCTGGCCGCAGCGATCTTCGCCGCCGCCGCCGACCGCGTGCTCGGCGCTCACATCTACAGCCCCGAGAACGGTGGCGTGCTCCTCTGGCAGCACCTCTTCTGGTTCTTCGGCCACCCCGAGGTGTACATCATCGCGCTGCCGTTCTTCGGCATCGTGTCCGAGATCTTCCCGGTGTTCAGCCGTAAGCCGATCTTCGGTTACAAGACGCTCGTGTACGCGACCATCGCCATCGCGGCCCTCTCGGTCGCGGTGTGGGCGCACCACATGTACGTCACCGGCGGTGTGCTGCTCCCGTTCTTCGCCCTCATGACGATGCTGATCGCCGTCCCGACGGGCGTGAAGATCTTCAACTGGATCGGAACGCTCTGGCGAGGTTCTGTCACGTTCGAGACACCCATGGTCTTCGCCCTCGGCTTCCTCGTGTCGTTCGTCTTCGGTGGTCTGACCGGCGTCATCCTGGCGTCGCCCCCGCTCGACTTCCACCTGTCCGACTCGTACTTCGTCGTGGCGCACTTCCACTACGTCGTGTTCGGCACCGTGGTGTTCGCGATGTTTGCCGGCTTCTACTTCTGGTGGCCCAAGTGGACCGGAAAGATGCTCAACGAGCGTCTCGGCATGGTGCACTTCTGGATGCTGTTCATCGGCTTCCACATGACGTTCCTCATCCAGCACTGGTTGGGTGTCGACGGCATGGTCCGCCGGTACGCCGACTACGCCGCCGCGGACGGATGGACCTGGGAGAACCAGCTGTCCACCGTGGGCTCGATGATCCTCGGCGCCTCGATGATCCCGTTCCTCCTGAACGTCTGGATCACCGCTCGCAAGGCTCCGCGCGTCACGGTCGACGACCCGTGGGGCTACGGTGCCTCGCTGGAGTGGGCCACCTCGTGCCCGCCGCCGCGCCACAACTTCACCTCGATCCCGCGTATCCGCAGCGAGCGTCCCGCCTTCGACCTGAACCACCCCGAGGCCGGCATCCCGGTCGGTGTGGGGCCTGCGAAGGACGCCCCTGAGGCGCCCGTGGTCGACTCTGCGGCCGGAGAGGTCAAGTAAGAATGCGTACCAACGTTGGACTCTGGTGGCTGCTGGCCGTCTTCGGCTTCCTGATCGCCGCCGTCTACACCGTCTGGAGCCTTATCCAGCACGGTGGAGTCGAGTGGGTCGGCAGTGTCGCGCTCGTCTTCCTCGGCCTCATGTCGTCGATGATCGCGTTCTACATCTCGCGCGTCATGAAGGCGCAGCGCGGTGACCTGCCCGAAGACACGCTGACGGCTGACATCGACGACGGCGACCCCGAGATGGGCGAGTTCAGCCCGTGGTCGTGGTGGCCCATCGTGCTCGCGGCTTCCGCTGCGATCGCGGTGATCGGTCTCGCGGTCGGCAGCTGGCTCGTCCCCGTCGGCTTCGCGGTGTTCGTCATCGCGATCGTCGGTTGGGTGTACGAGTACTACCGCGGGTACTTCGCGCGCTGACCCCGTGCCCATCCGGCTGAATGCGGCCGCCGTCTCCGACGCCGGCTCCCACCGTCCCACGAACCAGGACGCCGCTTTCGCGGCGTCCTGGGGTGCGGCGGTGGCCGATGGCGTCGGGGGAGGGCCCTCCGGGGACCTCGCCTCCGCCGCCCTGCTTCACCGTCTCGTGGCGACACGAGGGGGCGGAATGGATGCCGACGGCCTTCTGGTCCGCATCCGCGAAGCGAACTGGGACATCCGTGCCCACGTCGAGCGCGATCCTGCACTGCAGGGCATGGCGACGACGTTCACCGGGATCTTCCTCAGCGTGAGCGGTGAGCTCCTGCTCGCCCACACCGGGGATTCGCGGGCCTATCTGCTCCGCGACGGCGAGTTCACGCGAGAGACGCGTGACGACTCGTACGTGCAGGCGCTCGTCGACCACGGCATCATTGCCCCCGAGGCCGCTCAGGCGCACCCGCGGCGCAACATCATCACGGCCTCGCTCGGCGGGGCCGAGGGTGACGTCGTCTCGGTCGCCGAACGGCCTCCGGTGACCGGCGATCGATGGGTGCTCTGCAGCGACGGTCTGACCGACTACGTCCCCGAGGCTGATGTGGCCCGTCTCGTGGCCGAGGCGGCGGATCCTCGATCGGCGGCAGCCGCTGCCGTGGCGCTGGCCCTCGAGGCCGGCACGCGCGACAACGTCACCGTCGTGGTCTGCGACGTCGTCGACGATGACGAGACCGCGGGAACGCACCCCGTGTTCTTCGGCTCGGCAGCCCGATGGTTCGCCGAGGACGTCGAAACAGCCTGACTCGTCGGACGCTCGGCGTCATCCGATCTCATCCGCCGACGCCGGCTCAGCGTCACCGAGCGGATCGGGCGAAGTCGTCCATGGCATCCTGAGCGATCTGCGCGCTACGCGGGCCGCCGTGGCCGTCCCCCTCAACGATCTCGAGACGGGATCCGGGCCAGGCGCGATGCAGGCGCCAGGGGATCAGCGACGGTCCGCTGATGTCGCGTCGACCGTGCACGAGCACGCCGGGGATTCCTTCGAGCTCGGGCGCGCGGGACATGATCGACGCGGTACCGGGGAGGAAGCAGTCGTTCGCCCAGTAGTGCGTCGCGAGGGTGGCGAAGTTCAGGCGGTTCCGCGGCTCGGCGTGCAGGGGGCCAGGCTTGGCGAGGGGACCGAGCGAAACGTGGGCGACCTCCCAGGCGTCCCAGTCGTCTCCGGCCCGCCGGCGCACGGCGGGGGAGTCGTCGGTGAGCAGTCGGGCGTATCCCTCGATCGTGCGCTCGTCGTCGCGCAGAGGCGCGCGGAGGCGTGCGTGGGCCTCGGGGAACACCGGCGCGATGCCGTCGGTGATCCAGTCGATCTCCCAGCGGGCACCCGTCGTGACGGCAAGATTGACGATTTCCGTGACACGGTCGGGATGCTCGAGCGCGTACGCGAGTGCCAGGGTCGAACCCCACGAGACTCCGTGCAGAAGCCACCGGTCGACGCCGAGGTGCGTCCGCACCGCCTCGATGTCGGCGAGCAGGTCGTCCATCGTCTGATGGCGCAGGCTCGACAGGTCGTCGGCGGCCCAGGGTTCGCTCCGCCCGCACCCGCGTTGGTCGATTCCGACGATGAGGTGAAGGTCGGGGTCGAAGCGCCGCCGATACCCTCCTGCGCCGAGGCCGCCGCCGGGGCCGCCGTGCAGATACAACGCTGGTCGCCCGCGGGGGTTGCCCGAGGTCTCCCAGTACACTCGGGCACCGTCCGGTCGCTCCACGAATCCGGAGGCGAACGGTTCGAGAGGGGAATGCTGCATGCCCGAAGCCTAACCCCAGGTGGGGGCGCTCCCGAGGCTCAAGAGCGGACCACCATGACGGTCGGGTCGAAGACCCGCTCGCGGAGCCCCTCGTCGTTCTCGGTGGGTTGGCCCTCGCGCACCCAGTACTCGTATCCGCCGATCATCTCTCGGACGTCGTATCCCAGCCGCGCGAACGCGAGCGCGCCCTTCTGCCCGGCGTTGCAGCCCGGGCTCCAGCAGTAGACGACCACCGGCGTGCCGGCCGGGATCTCGCGAGGAGCTCGTTCGGCGATCTCCCGGTAGGGCATGTGGACGGCGCCCGAGACGCGTCCCTGCGCCCATGCGTCGTCTCCGCGCACGTCGACGAGCACCAGGTCGTCTCCGGCCCTCTGCGCGGCGTAGACATCGCTGGGGTCGGTCTCGAAGGCGAGACGGCGAGAGAAGTAGTCCACGGCATCGGTCATGCCTCTCACGCTAGAGACGCGTCCGGCACGCGGAAAGAGAGAGGATGCCATGCCCCCGCGCTTCTCTGCCAGATGGCGTGGCTGGGGGAGCGGGCAAGTCGCGCGGCGCTTACTCCGCGCGCACTCTTCGGCGCCGTCGTGACGGCTCGCCGGCCCGGGAAACGCGAAACCCCGGTGCCGAAGCACCGGGGTTTCGTCGACGGGCGATTACTCGCTCTTGTCGCCGTTCGGGCGGTTGCGCTCTTCGAGTCCCTTGGGAGCCGGGATCTCGACCTCGGCGCGCTCACCGACCGCGTTGCGGGGGCGACCGTCCTCATCAGCACGAGCGTTGGCGCCGGCGATCTCGTCGGCCTCCTCGTGGTCGATGTGGTCGAGCTCGTGGTGCTGGTGGGCGACCGCGGCGTCGAGCTCGGCCTGAGTGAGGGGAGCGAGCCGGTCCTCGAAGAACCAGCGCGACACCGCACCACGGACGTTCTCGTACCAGGGGATCTCACCGTTGGCGTTGGGACGGACGACGAGAGGCTCGTACGTCTCGTTGTCGACCAGCTTCCAGCGCTCGTACTCGTCGACCGGCTGGTGGACCTCGATGTACTCGCCACCGGGCAGGCGGACGATGCGGCCCGACTCGTAGCCGTGGAGCGCGATCTCGCGGTCCTTCTTCTGCAGCGCGATGCAGATGCGCTTCGTGACGAAGTAGGCGAGGATCGGGCCCAGGATCAGCAGGGCCTGCAGGACGTGGATGACACCTTCCATCGTGAGGTGGAAGTGCGTCGCCACGATGTCCGACGAGGCGGCGGCCCACATCACGGCGTAGAACGTCACACCCGCAGCACCGATCGCCGTGCGCGTCGCGGCGTTGCGCGGACGCTGGGCGATGTGGTGCTCGCGCTTGTCGCCGGTCACCCACGCCTCGATGAAGGGGTACACCAGCACGAGGACGATGAAGAGACCCAGGACGCCGACGGGGATGATGATGTTCCACGAGAAGGTGTGGTCCCAGAGCACGAACTCGAGGTGCGGCGGGATCAGACGGAGCATGCCGTCGGCGAAGCCGATGTACCAGTCGGGCTGCGTACCGGCGGACACCGGGGACGGGTCGTACGGACCGTAGTTCCAGATCGGGTTGATCGTCACGAGCGCGGCGATCAGAACGATCACACCGAACGTGATGAAGAAGAAGCCACCCATCTTGGAGGCGTACACCGGGAGCATCGGGTAGCCCACGACGTTGCTGTTCGTGCGGGCGGGCCCGGCGAACTGCGTGTGCTTGTTGATGATCATCAGCATGAGGTGCACGGCGAGCAGCGCCACGAGGATAGCGGGCAGCAGGAGGATGTGCAGCGTGTACAGGCGTCCGACGATCGCGGTACCGGGGAACTCGCCGCCGAAGAGCAGGAACGAGGTCCAGGTGCCGATGATCGGTAGACCCTTGATCATGCCGTCGATGATGCGCAGACCGTTACCGGAGAGCAGGTCGTCGGGGAGCGAGTAGCCGGTGAAGCCCTCGGCCATCGCGAGGATGAAGAGGATGAAGCCGACCACCCAGTTGAGCTCGCGGGGCTTGCGGAACGCACCGGTGAAGAAGACGCGGAGCATGTGGACGCCGATACCGGCGACGAACACGAGGGCGGCCCAGTGGTGGATCTGTCGGACGAGCAGGCCGCCGCGCAAGTCGAAGGAGATGTGCAGGGCCGACTCCATCGCGGCCGACATCGCGATGCCGCGCATGGGCTCGTATGCGCCGTTGTAGTGCGTCTCGACCATGGACGCCTGGAAGAAGAACGTCAGGAACGTGCCAGAGAGCAGCACGACCACGAAACTCCACAGCGCGATCTCGCCGAGCATGAACGACCAGTGGTCGGGGAAGACCTTGCGGCCGAGCTCCTTGACGATGCCCGACATGCTCGTGCGCTCGTCCATGTAGTTCGCGACGGAGCCGACAAAACGACCGCCGAGCGGCTTGCCGTCGCGTGCAGTCGTCGCCGGCGGGCCCGCGTGGACCGCGGGTTCCGTGGTGACGTTCTCGGTGGGATGGGTACCGATGCTCATGAGCGCTCCCAGAAGCTGGGGCCGACGGGCTCGTGGAAGTCACTCTGCGCGACGAGGTAGCCCTCGGCGTCGACGGTGATGGGGAGCTGCGGCAGGGGACGGGCGGCCGGGCCGAAGATGACGGCCGCACCGTTGGCGACGTCGAACTGCGACTGGTGGCAGGGGCACAGGAGGTGGTGGGTCTGCTGCTCGTAGAGCGCGACGGGGCAACCGACGTGGGTGCAGACCTTCGAGTACGCGATGATGCCGTCGTACGACCAGTCCAGGTTGTTGGTCTCGGGGTTGAGTTGCTCGGGCTGCATGCGCATGAGCAGGACGATCGCCTTGGCCTTCTCTTCGAGGTAGCCCTCGTCGTGGCCGAGTCCCGCGAGTTCTTCGGGGATCACGTGGAAGGCGGAGCCGAGCGTAACGTCGGCGGCGCGGATCGGGCGTCCCGAGGGGTCGTGCGTCAGGCGCATGCCCTCTTTCCACATGGTGTGGCTGAGGAGCTTCACCGGGTCCTGGTCCTGCGGCGCGAGGCCGCGGAACAGGGTGATGCCGGGGATGACCGAGGCGGCCAGCGCGGCGAACAGCGAGTTGCGGATGATCTCGCGACGTCCGAAGCCGGAATCCTTGTTCGCCTCTTCGAAGACGTTGATCGCGCCCTCGCGGACCTCGTCGCGACCACGGGTGGCGTGACGGTCCTCGATGTACTCCTTGTCGGACATGACCGACTTGCCCCAGTGAATGGTGCCGATGCCGATCGCGAGCAGCGCGAACGCGATGCCGAGCCCGATGAAGAGGTTGTTGTAGCGGATGTCGATCAGCGCGCCCGACTCGATCGGGAAGATCATGTAGGCGATGCTCGCCCAGATGCTCGCCGCGACCGAGAAGTAGAACAGCGTGTAGACCGTGCGGACCGCACGCTTCATCGCCTGCGGATCCTGGTCGGTCATGCGCTGACGGTGGCCGGGAAGGCCGGGGTTCTGTACGGCGTCGGGAACCGCGACGGCGAGCCCCGAGGCGGGCTTCCAGGAAGCCCTCTCGTGCTCGAGTGCGTCGTCCTCGTGTGCCATGGTGCTCCTCGTGCGTTTACGTGATGTCGAAGACGACGGTCAGTTGGACTTCGCCGTGATCCATACGGTCAGGGCGATGAGCGCCCCGATACCGAAGATCCAGATGAACAGACCCTCGGAGACCGGACCGAGCGAGCCGAGGGCGTAGCCACCGGGCGAGTCGTTCTTCTGCAGGTACATGAGGTACGAGATGACGTCGCGCTTGTCTTCGGGGGTGAGGTTCAGGTCGTTGAACACCGGCATGTTCTGCGGGCCGGTGACCATGGCCGCGTAGATGTTGACCGGGGTGGTGGTGTGGAGGTCGGGGGCGTACTTGCCCTCGGTCAGCGCCCCGCCGGCACCGGCCACGTTGTGGCACATGGCGCAGTTGATGCGGAAGAGCTCGGCGCCGTGCGACAGGTCGCCCTGGCCGTCGACGAGGTCCTCGGTGGGGTAGGTCGGTCCCGGTGCCGCGGACTGCACGTACGCGGCGATGGCGTTGACCTGCTCTTCGGTGAACTGCGGGGGCTTGACCGGAGCCTGCGGGCCCTGGGCCTGCAGCGGCATGCGACCGGTCGAGACCTGGAAGTGCACCGAGAGCTCGCCGACGCCGAAGAGCGACGGGCCCTGCTGGCTGCCCTGGAGGTCGAGACCGTGGCACGTCGCGCAGTTGGCCTGGAAGAGCTTCTGCCCTTCTTCGACCGCCGTCGCGGAGTTCGCCTCGCTCGTGGGGGTGCCGGAGGTGGCGGCCATCGCGGCCGATGCGCCGGCGTAGACGCCTCCGGTCAGGAGGAGTCCGATGCCGATGAGCGCCGCGGCGGCCAGGGGGCTACGACGCCCGGACGCCCGACGAGTCTTCTTCTCGCGTGCCATGTGGGTACTGCTCTCTTACTTGAGGAAGTAGATGACGAAGAACAGGGCGATCCAGACGACGTCGACGAAGTGCCAGTAGTACGACACGACGATCGAGGTGGTCATCTCTTTCCGACCGAAGTTCTTCACGGCGTAGGCACGACCGATCACGAGCAGGAAGGCAATGAGCCCACCCGTCACGTGCAGGGCGTGGAAGCCGGTGGTGATGTAGAAGGCCGAGGCGTAGGGGTTGGCGCTGATGGGCATGCCCTCGGCAACCAGCGTCGCGTACTCCCACACCTGACCCGACACGAAGACCGCGCCGAGGATGAAGGTGAGGTAGAACCACTCCACCATTCCCCACTTCAGGAAGCCGGTGCGCCCGCCGGTGCGGTACGGCTGGTACCGCTCCGCTGCGAAGACGCCCATCTGGCACGTGACCGAGGACAGCACGAGGATGATCGTGTTGACGGTCGCGAAGGGGACGTTGAGCAGCTGCGTCTCTTCGGCCCACAGAGAGGCCGACGTGCTGCGGAGGGTGAAGTAGATCGCGAACAGGCCGGCGAAGAACATGACCTCGCTGCCCAGCCACACGATGGTGCCCACGGCGACCGGGTCGGGCCGCTTCACGGCACGCACAGCCTGGGAATACGTCGCTGAGGTCGTCACCGTTCCATTATGCGCGATCCGGAAGCCCGATATTCCCATCCCCACCCTGGGATATTCCATCGTCGAGACTTAGGGATGCCTCAGAATCCGCACATAAGGCCCGGTACGGAGGCTGTTTCGGAGCCGTGTGCCCGGGCGCGGTCACGCGACACGCGTATGGGAGGATCGTGGCATGGCGGAACGTTTCTCGTGGCCCGATCTCCTCTCGTCGCTGCTGGCCGGCACCGACCTCAGCGTCTCGGAGTCCACGTGGGCGATGCGCAAGGTGATGGCGGGGGAGGCCACGCCCTCTCAGCTCGGCGGTTTCCTCATGGCGCTGCGCGCTAAGGGCGAGACGGTCGAAGAGATCGTCGGCTTCCGTGACGCGATCCTCGAGGCGGCCGTGCCGCTGCCGGTCCGTGCCGAGGTGCTCGACATCGTGGGCACGGGCGGAGACCGTTACGGCACCGTCAACATCTCGACGATGGCGGCCATCGTGGCCGCGGCATCCGGAGTTCCCGTCGTCAAGCACGGGAACCGGGCGGCCAGCTCGGCCTCGGGCTCGTCGGACGTGCTGTCGTCGCTGGGCATCGGACTCACGCTGTCGCCCGAGAAGGTGGCCGAGATCCTCGATCGCACCGGCATCACGTTCGCGTTCGCCTCGGCCTTCCACCCCGGGTTCCGGCACGCGGCGGCCACGCGGTCGGAGCTGGGGGTCCCCACGGTCTTCAACTTCCTCGGCCCGCTCTGCAACCCGGCTCGCGCCGAGGCCAATGCGGTCGGCGTCGCCCACCTCGACCGGGTCCCCCTCATCACGGGCGTGTTCCGCACGCGCGGCGCGACGGCGCTGGTCTTCCGCGGCGACGACGGCCTCGACGAACTGACCACGACCGGACACAGCCGCGTGTGGGAGATCAGCCGCGGCGACGTCCACGAGCACGACTTGGATCCCCGGGATCTCGGCATCCCCCTCGCGGAAATGGACGACCTGCTCGGGGGCTCTCCCGATCACAACGCCACCGTGGTGCGGCGTGTGCTCGGCGGTGACCGCGGGGCGGTCCGCGACATCGTGCTGCTGAACGCCGCGGCGGGGCTCGTGTCGTTCCGGCTGTTCCAGGACGCCGCCCAGGTGCAACGACCGATCCTCGAGCGACTGGCCGAGGCGATGACCGACGCGGCCGCCGCGATCGACGACGGACGTGCCTCGGCGAAGCTCGACGACTGGGTCGACGCCTCGAAGGCGCTGGCGGAGTAACCGTGGACCCGCTCGACGCGCTCACCGAGATCGCGTACCTGCTCGAGCGGGAGAGATCGTCGCGCTACAAATCGAAGGCGTTCCGTACTGCGGCCTCCGCCATCGACGGGCTGAGCGACGCGCAGCTGCGGGATCCGGGCCTCCGTCGTCGCGCGGGGATCGGCGAGTCCACCTTCGCGGTGATCCAGCAGGCCCTCGCGGGCGAGGTGCCCGAGCGCCTGGCGACGCTCCGGGCCGAGTCCGCCCGCGCGGGAGGGGAGGAGCTGCAGGCGCAGCTCAAGGGCGACCTGCACAGTCACAGCGACTGGTCGGACGGGCTGACGCCGATCGAGGCCATGGTCGACGCGGCGCGCGGTCTCGGGCACGAGTACCTCGCCTTGACCGATCACTCGCCCCGGCTCACGGTCGCCAACGGGTTGTCTCCCGAGCGGCTGCGCGCGCAGATCGAGATCGTCCGCGGTCACCGCGGCGAGGGGTTCACCCTGCTCACCGGGATCGAGGTCGACATCCTCGACGACGGCGCCCTCGACCAGGAGGACGAGTTGCTGCGCGCGCTCGATGTGGTCGTGGCATCCGCTCATTCCAAACTGCGCATGGAACGCGGGCCCATGACGAAGCGGCTCGTCGCGGCGGCGAGCGATGCGCGGGTCGATGTGCTCGGCCACGTGACCGGTCGGCTCGTCGAGGGCGCCCGCGGGACGCGGCCCCCGTCGGAGTTCGACGCGCGCGAGGTGTTCGCGGCGGCGGCCGCGTCGGGAGTGGCGGTCGAGATCAACTCGCGCCCCGAGCGACAGGATCCGCCCGACGATCTGCTCGCCCTCGCGATCGAGGCCGGCTGCCTCTTCTCGATCGATTCCGACGCGCACGCTCCGGGGCAGCTCTCGCTTCTCGACTACGGTGCGGCGCGCGCCGAGGCCGCGGGCGTCCCCGCCGACCGGATCGTCACGACGTGGCCGCTCGATCGTCTGCGCGCCTGGCTCGAGCGGAGTCGCTGAGAGCGATCAGGCGGGCAGTGCCGCCAGCGCCCTCGTCATCGACGAGCCGAGGTTCCAGCGTTCGGCGAGCGTCTCGGCGGCGTCCCGGTCGACCGGACCGAGGCGGTCGTCGAACGGAGCGAGGTCCAGCTCGCGGGCCACGCGCACCACGGTCGGGGCGACCTCGAGGTAGTCCGCGGCGGCCGCGATCCTCGCGCGCTGGGCGGGCGTCCCCGCGGTGCCGTCGAGAACCCCGGATCGGATGCCGTCGAGATCGCCGCACGCGCTCAGCAGCGCCGCCGCGGACTTCTCGCCGATGCCCGAGACGCCTGGCAGACCGTCGGAGGGATCGCCACGCAACACCGCGAAGTCGGCGTACTGATGCGCGTGGACGCCGTACTTCGAGAAGACGGCGGCGTCGTCGACGAGCTCGAGGTTGCTCATGCCCCGAGCGGTGTAGACGATCCGGATGCCGCGCGCGTCGTCGACCAGCTGGAAGAGGTCGCGATCGCCGGTGACGATGTCGACGGGAACCTCGGCGCGCGTCGCGAGGGCGCCGATCACGTCGTCGGCCTCGTGCTCGGCGGCACCCACCACGGGGATGCCGAGCACCGCGAGCGCCTCGCGGATGAGCGGGATCTGCGCCGCGAGCGGATCGGGCACCTCTTCGACGTCGGGCCCCGCGGCGACCACCTCGACGACGCGGTGCGCCTTGTAGCCCGGGAGCAGGTCGACGCGCCACTGGGGCCGCCAGTCGTCGTCCCAGCACGCGACGAGCCGCGTCGGCTCGTACGTCGTGACGAGCTTCGCGATCATGTCGAGCAGGCCGCGGACCGCGTTCACCGACGAGCCGTCGGCCGCCTTGACCTTGTCGGGCACACCGTAGAACGCGCGGAAGTACAGCGAGGCGGTGTCGAGGAGCATGAGGCGATCGGTCACGCCCCCGATCCTGGCACGCCGGCGGCTCGGCTGACCTAGAGTGGCCGGATGTCCTTTGGTTCCGCCTCCCGACGACCGGCACCGGATGCCGTGTGCCCGTGCGGCCGCGCCGTGTTCGGGGAGTGCTGCGGGCCGATCCTGGACGGCGAGGCCGCCCCGAGTGCCGAGCGGTTGATGCGTTCGCGGTACACCGCGTTCGCGGTCGGCGACGCCGTGCATCTGGCGAGGTCGTGGCATCCGCGGACGCGTCCCGACGACATCGTCGTCGATGACGGCACGCGATGGTCGGGCCTCGAGGTCGAGGACGCGTCGGAAGGCGGCGAGAACGCGACCGTGACCTTCCGCGCGTCGTGGCGGCACGGGCCCGATCACGGCGTGCTGCGCGAGCGCAGTCGGTTCGCGCGGCGCGGCGGACGCTGGGTCTACGTCGACGGCGACGTCGACTGAATCGGAACCGCTCGAGGACCTCGTCAAGCCCGCGGGGGGTGTCGCGGGTCGTGCGTAGGGTCGATCAGAGATCCCCGGCACCGCACTGGCGGTCGAGGTGGTCCCGATGCGGCAGTCCTGTGACATCGCCGGCCGGAGGATTCGACAGAAGTCGATCGACAAGGAAGAGGACAGTGACATGGAACGCATCGTGATCATCGGAGGGCACGGCAAGGTGGCCCTCCACCTCGCTCGACTGCTCGCCGACCGCGGCGACGAGGCGACGTCGGTGATCCGCAAGGCGGAGCAGAAGGCCGACATCGAGCAGGCGGGCGGCGCGCCCCTCGTCCTCGACGTCGAGAACGCGGACGTCGACGAGATGGCGAAGGCCTTCTCGGGTGCCGACGCGGTCGTGTGGTCCGCCGGTGCGGGTGGCGGAAGCGCCGAGCGCACTTACGCGGTCGACCGCGATGCCGCGCAGCGAGCGGTCGACGCGGCATCGAAGGCGGGCGTCCGCCGGTTCGTGATGGTGTCGTGGATCGGCTCGACTCCCGATCACGGCATCGACCCCGACGACTCGTTCTTCGCCTACGCCGACGCCAAGCTCGCGGCCGACGACCACCTGCGCGCCAGCGACCTCGATTGGACGATCCTCGGCCCCGGTACCCTCACGACGGACGAGCCCACCGGCCGCATCACGACGGCGCCGCAGGGTAAGGCCGAAGTCTCTCGTGCCGACGTTGCCGCCGTCGCGGCCGCTGTGCTCGTGCAGCCGGCCACGGTGGGCCGGTTCATCCGCTTCGGCGCGGGCGACACGCTGATCGCCGAGGCGATCGTCGCGGACCGCGCGGACGGGGGACAGGCATGAGCGCCCTGAGCGAGAAGGCGGCCTCGTTCGCCGCTCTGCACACCGCCCCCGAGATCCTCCGGGTCGTCAACATCTGGGACGTCGTGTCGGCGAAGGCGGTCGCCGCTCTGCCCGAGACGAACGCCCTCGCCACGGCCGGCCACTCGATCGCCGCGACCTTCGGGTACGAGGACGGCGAGAACATCCCCCTCGACGTCATGCTCGACATGGTCGGACGCATCGTGGCGGCGGTCGACGTGCCGGTGACGGCCGACCTCGATGCGGGCTTCGGAAACCCCGGCGAGACGACCCGGCGCGCCATCGGCGTGGGTGTGGTCGGCGCGAACGTCGAGGACCGGGTCAAGCCGTTTGATGAAGCGGTGGCCGCCGTCGAGGCCGTGATCGCGGCGGGGGAGGCCGAGGGCGTCCCCTTCGTGCTGAACGCGCGCACCGATGTGTTCGCAAAGGGCGGCGACCGTCCGCTCGACGACAAGATCGCGGATGCCGTGAAGCGCGGCCGCGCCTTCCTCGACGCCGGGGCGACCTCGGTGTTCGTCCCGGGGCTTCTGGACGCCGACACGACGAGTCGACTGGTCGAGGGGCTCGGGGAACAGCGCCTGAGCGTCATCGGGTTCCCCGGGGCGCTGTCGGCCGCCGAGTACGAGAAGCTCGGCGTGGCGCGGATCTCGTACGGTCCGCTCACGCAGCGCGTCGCGCTGACGGCACTGCAGGACCTCGCGATCGACCTCTACGGCACGGGGGTCATCCCCTCGTCGGTGCGCGAACTGAACTGACGATTCGCCCGGTGGGGCGTCGCGGCCTGCGGGCTGCGGCGCCCCTTCGGCGTCAGCGCCGAAAGCCGCTCCGACGACACGCCACCGCGCTCCGCCGGCGCGGGGTCAGTCGTCGTCTTCGGGTTCTCCGTCTTCTACCACGATCACTCCGTCGGGCACGGGATCGCCGAGCAGGGGCTCGGCGGCGAGCGTGAGGTCGATGGTCGCCCGCAACAGACCGCCGAGGGTCACCGAGCGCAGCAGCTCCATCTGGTCGAGTTCGCCGAGCGGAGCGATCGCCGCCACCTGCCACGCGCGGGGAAGCGGCTCCTCCGAGAGCTCCACCTCGGGGTCCCACCTCGTACCGCCGTACTGCTGAGCGCGACCGAGCACCCGCCGCACGATCCGCTCCGCCTCTTCGAGCAACGGGAGAAGGGCGTCGTTCCACTCGAGGTCGGGAAGAGCCCGCACGTCCGCCCGCGGGTACGGGGCGTCGTCGAGCCACTCGACGATCTCGAACCTCTCCGTGCCCCGCGCGACGATCTGCATCTGGCCGGCCTGGGGTACGACGTGGCTGAGCTGCGCCATCGTGCCGAGGGGGAAGCGCTGATCGCCCCCGCCCGTCTCGCTGCCGCGCTCGATGAGGACGACGCCGAACGCGGGGTCCGTCTCGTCGAGGAGGCGCCCCAGCATGACGAGGTAGCGCTCCTCGAAGATCCGCAGCGCGAGAGGCGTATGCGGGAAGAGGACGGCTCCGAGGGGGAACATCGCGGTACCCATGCCCTCAGTCAACCAGGGGCGACGGCCTGCGGGGTCGGGGGAGCGGGATCCGCGAGCGAGTTCCCAGGTCGAGCGGGCGGCGTCAGTCCTCGACGTCGCGCAGGGTCTCGTGCACGCGGTGCAGGTCCATCAGAAGCGATCCCACGAGCACCCAGTGCATCATCGAGGGTGTGCGGATCTGCAGAGGACGGGTGAGGGCCGGCTCTTCGTCGACGACGCGCTCGGGGCCCGCGTCGAGGGCGAACGCCAATCGCACGTCGTGGGCGGCGCGATGGAGCTGTTCGGCGATCGCCCGGACAGCGGGTTCGTCGGCGATCGTCTGTTCGTAGCCGTCGTAGACCGCGCGCGTCATGCCGATCGTCTGGGTGACGACGGGACTGAAGCGCTCGACGAGGGCGTCCATCTCGGCCAGGTCGGTGCGGTGACGACCGCTGCGGGGGTTCAGGGCGAGCGAGTCGGCACCGTCGCGGATCGCGTCGGCCGCGGCATCCCGAACCGGGCGGAGCAGGCGCGCCTCGAGGAGGAGTCCCTCGAGGGACGCCGAGGTCTGCGGGGTCTCGAGGGCGTCGGCCAGACGCTCGAGGGCGGCGGCGAGCTCGCGTCCGAGGACGTCGATCTTGGCCCGCGCGGCGGGGACGAGCACCGGGGGGACCAGCACCGCGTTGACGACGATGCCGATGGCAGCGCCGATGAGGGTCTCGAGCACGCGGTCGAGCGCGTAGTTGGGGGTCGCGGTGCCGAGCGCGAGGACGAGCAGGGCGCTGATCGCGATCTGGTTGGTGGCTCCGGCGGAGATCCGCGCCGCCCACGCCACCACGAGCGCCACGCCCGCCGAGAGCAGGGCGACCCAGGGTTGCGAGCCGAACACGAGCCCGAGAAGGGCCGCGATGAGCACTCCGACGATCACGCCGACACTGCGTTCGACCGCGCGGGTGAACGACTGGTTGATGCTCGGCTGGACCACCAGCAGGGCGGCGATGGCGGCGAAGATCGGGGGCGGACCCTGGACGAGCCACCCGGCCAGCAGCCACGCGGCGACGATCGCGATGGCCGATTTGGCGACCTGCAGCAGCGGCACGCGCCGCGGCGCGCGGAAGGTGAGGCTGTCGCGCACGGCGCGAGCGGATGGGACGCGCACGATCACTCCCGAGGTCCGACGATGGCGATGGCGTTCTCGGCGACCCATCCCATGAGGGGGATGACGTGCGTCATGAGGTCGCGCCCCCGATCGGTGAGGGCGTACTCGACGCGAGGGGGTACCTCGGGGTAGGCGGTGCGCAGGACGAGGCCGTCGGCCTCGAGCGTCTTGAGCGTGCTCGCGAGCATCTTCTCGCTGATCCCGTCGATATTGCGTCGAAGAGCGCCCCAGCGCTGCGTCCCGTCCGAGAGGGCGAGCAGCACGAGGATGCCCCACTTGCCCATGACGTGATCGAGGACCGTGCGGGTGGGGCACCCGTCGGCGAAAAGTCCGGGGTGTTCGGCGCGGATCGACGCAAGACTGACGCTCATGTGAGTACCTAACCAGAAAGTGGGTACCGGCATTCCGGAATGCGGTGGACGGCGGGGCGTTGAGCCCGACGAACCCACCGAAAGGATTCCATCATGACCTTCCTCGTCACCGCCGCCTCCGGCCACCTCGGCCGCCTCGTCGTCGACGCTCTCCTCGAGCGCGGCGTGCCGGCATCCGACATCGTCGCGGGTGCGCGCACGCCCGCCAAGGTCGACGACTTCGCCGCGCGCGGGGTCCGCGTCGCCGAGCTCGACTACGCGCGTCCCGAAACGATCTCCGCCGCCCTCGAAGGTGTGACCCGCGTCGTGCTGATCTCGGGCAACGGTCCCGACCGCGTCGCCGAGCACCGCGCGGCGATCGACGCGATCCGCGCCGCCGGAGTGGAGCGTCTCGTCTACACGAGCGCCCCGCGCAACGACGTCATCGACTACAGCCTCGGCGCCGACCACAAGGCCACCGAGCAGGCCATCGCCGCGTCGGGGGTGAGCGCCACCATCCTCCGCAACAACTGGTACACCGAGAACTACCTCGACACCGTCGCCCGCGCGGCCGACACCGGAGAGATCGTGGCGGCGACCGGTGACGCGCGCGTCGCCAGCGCGAGCCGCCGCGACTACGCCGAGGCGGCCGCGGTCGCCCTCACCACCGACGAGCTGGCCGGCCGGACCGTCGAGATCGGCGGCGACGTCGCGTGGACCTACGACGAGCTCGCCGCCGCGGCGAGCGAGGTGCTCGGTCGCCGGGTGACCTACACCCGCGTGTCGGTGGAGCAGTTGGCCGAGGGGCTGCAGGCGGCGGGACTGGATGCCGGCACGGCGGCGTTCGTAGCCGGGATCGACGACGCGATCGCCCGCGGTGCCCTCGAGCAGACGGACGGGTCGTTGTCTCGCCTCATCGGCCGTCCCACCACGCCGCTCGTCGAGGGACTGCGTCAAGGCCTGGCCACGCGCTGACCTCTTCCCTCTCGGCGTGAGTCGCCATAATCCGTCGCTTCGGACGCCCGCGAAGCGACGGATCGTGGCGACTCACGCGGGGCTGTCGGGGGAGGACCGGCGTGCGGTCAGCCGCCGCTGGCGCATCGCCAGGAACAGCGGGAACGTGAAGGCGAAGGCGGTCACCCCCGACAGCACGATGTACAGCCCCGCGAAGCGCATGCCGAGGCGTCGCCCCTCGACGATGATGAAGATGCTGCCCGCGATCGCGACGACCATCAGATCCACGGTGATCGACGACACCGCCGGTCCCCCCGAGACGAGATCGCCGATGAAGTCCCGCATCTGCACGATCGCGAACACGTTGAAGGTCCAGGTGCCCACGAGGCCGGCGACGGCCAGCACGAGGAAGGCCACGGCGGTGGGGGTCCAGTGTCGTCGGAGTTCGCTCATGAGCCGATCCTGCCGCAGCCCTCGTGTCGGTGGTGGGGGATAGCGTCGAAGGATGGATGCCGACACCGCGATGCGCATGCTCGATGACCGCGAACGCGAGGTCGTGCACCGTTTGACGCGTCTGCTCGACGACGAAGCGAGCCTGCGGCACGACCGCGCCGACGCCACCGCCGACGACGAGCACGACCCCGAGGGGTCGACGCTGTCGGGGGAGTGGGCGCAGGTCGACGCGCTGCGGCGGGGAGCCGAGGCCGAGAGCGCCGAGATCTCCGCGGCGCGCGAGCGGGTGGCATCCGGCACCTTCGGCACGTGCGAGAACTGCGGGCGGCCGATCGCCGACGCCCGTCTCGAGGTCCTGCCCTTCGCGCGGCGGTGCATCTCGTGCGCCGCGTGAGCCACGGCGCCTAGGCTCGAGGCATGGAACCCGTCCTCATCGCGCTGCTGTTCGCCAACGCCGTCTTCAACGTCGTCGTGTGGCCGCGCTTCTTCGTGCGCGTCGCGAAGGACCAGCGGGCGAGGAACGCCGAGGGCAAGCCCACGCCGTTCCTCATCGTCCATACCGTGCTCATCGCCCTCGCCCTGGTGCTCGCGCTCGCGTCGGCCGTCGCCGCGATCGCCGCCCTGGTGGGCTGAGGCTGCGCACCCCAGGCGCCCGTGAGGTGCCCGCGGTAGACTAAGGGTGCGGGATTTCCCGCCGCACTCTGTGCAACTACCTACCGGTCCGGCAAGGCGGCACGTTCCATCGCCCCCTCTCTGGAGACCCGCTTCATGACTGCGCCCGCCGTCGACCATCGGCCCCTCGTCCATCACACCGGCTTCTGGTACTTCCCCATCGCCTTCGTGGCGCGCCTGCCCTTCGCGATGATGACCGTGGGGGTCCTCGCCATCGTCGTCGCCCTCCGCGGCTCGGTCGCCCTCGGCGGTCTGACCTCGGCAGCCGTGGGTCTCGGCGTCGTCGTCGCGGGCCCGGTGCTCGGCGATCTCGCCGACCGCTACGGGCAGCGGCGCGTGCTCGTGCCGGTGGGGGTGGCCAACGGCATCCTGTTGGCGATCTTCCCCCTCGTGGTGGGCTTCGCGACGTCGGATGCCCTGCTGCTCGGGGCGGCCGTGGCGATTGGTGTGACCGGACCGCAGACCGCGGCGATGTCACGCAGCCGCGTGATGGCGCTGATCGGCGCGCGCGTGCACCCCGAGCGGCGCGACCGCACCTTCTCGCGGGCGATGGCCTACGAATCCGCGGCCGACGAGACGGCGTTCGTCATCGGCCCGTTCGTCGTCGGCATCCTGGCGGCGTTGATCGCTCCGTGGGCGCCTATCATCGGTGCGGCCCTCCTCAGCTTCGTCTTCGTCACCGCCTTCGCCCTGCATCCCACCGGCCGAGCCGTGCCCGAGCGGTCCGAACGCACCGCGATGGCGCCGTTCCGCGAGCTGCTGCGCCCGCGCATGCTCGTGCTCGTGGCGGCCGTCTTCGGCGTCGGGCTGTTCTTCGGCTCCACCCTCACCTCGCTGACCGCCTTCATGGAGGCGCAGGGGGCGCCCGAGGCGGGAGCCCTGCTCTACGGCGTGATGGGGGTGGGCTCCGCGGTGCTGGCCCTCGCCGTGGCCCTGGTCCCCGAGCGCTTCGCGCTGCGGTGGCGGCTCGTGCTCTTCGCGAGCGTGCTCACGGCCTCGGCCGGTGCCTACTCGGTCGGCGGATCCGTCTCGACGGTGACCCTGGTCCTGTGCCTCATGGGCATCGGGGTGGGGCCCGCCCTCGTCACGCTGTTCAGCCTCGCCGGCCACCGCGCGCCGCGCGGGCGCACGGCGTCGACCATGACGATCCTCGCCTCGGCCCTCACCCTGGCGCAGGCGCTGTCGTCGGCGGTGACCGGCACCGTGGCCGAGAAGGTCTCGGTCGCCACGGCGATGCTCTTCCCCGCGGGTGCGGCGCTGCTCGTCCTCGCCATGGCGGCGGTGAACGCCGCGGCCGCACCGCGGTGGGACCGGGCGCCCGTCGGGGCCGGACTCAGCGCGGCAGGGGGTAGCGCCGCCGCAGCAGCAGGCGCTGGCCCAGCGTCCACGCGGTCGTGACGGTGAGGTAGAGCCCCGCCGCGAGCGGGACGAACAGCGCGACCATCGCCGTCGTGAACTGCAGGACGCCGAGCATCCCCGTCGTCCACGCGGGAGCCGACGGGTCGACCGCCGGTCGCAGGAGTCGATGCGTGAGTTCGGCCACCCCGGCGATCACGATGACGAGCGTGCCGAAGACGGCGAGGGTGGCGGCATCCATCGTTCCGGTCGTCAGGGCACCGATGAGACTCCGCCCGAGCGGGACGCCGAACACGTCGTGCGTGAGCAGGGTGTTGGCGTGTCCGCCGACCTGGGCGTGTAGGAAGACCGCGTACAGCAGACCGACCACGGGCGCCTGGGCGAGCACGGGCTGCATCCCCGCGAAGGGGGACGATCCCTCATCGCGGTACAGCTGAAGGGTCTCGCGTTGCAGGCGTTCGGGGTTCTTGCGCCACCTCTCCTGCAGGGCACGGAGGCGTGGGGCCAGGCGGGCACGCGTCTGCTCGGCCCGCGCCTGCGACACCCCCACGGGAATGAGGAGCACCCGCACGGCGAGGGTCACGACGACGACGGCGAGGGCGGCGGCGAGCCCGCCGGCGAGCGGTTCGAGAAGCGAGGTCAGGGCGAGCAGGGCTCGCGTGGCGAGGTCGAGCAGCAAGGCGAGGGGCGGAAAGGCGAAAAGGTCCACGGGGCATCCCATCAGAGCGAGTGATCACGGGCTGATCGGTCGCGGGGCGCGCCGAGAGCACGCGGGCGACCGGCGTCGCTGCGCGCTCGAGCCGTCGCCGAGGCGATGGGGGAGGGCTACGCGACGCGGATCGCGAACCCCGGGGCTCGCGGGCGCGGGGGGCCCGCCGCGTCGGGATCGCTCTGGGAGAGGGATGCCGAGGGGTCGATCGGACGCGCCGACGGCGGGGGCGTGGCCGCGACGAGAGCGGGGACCACGACGAGCACGATCACCGCGGTCAGCACGACGGCCGCGGCGAGCACCACGGCCAGCAGAGGGGCGCTCCCCCCGGGCGTGAGCGCCAGCTCGGCGGTGGCCAGGAGCAGGTTGAGCGCCGCGATCAGTGATGCGATCACGCTCTCACCCCCTCCGGTCGAGTCCCCACGCTAGCAAAGCTCCGGTGGGTACGCTGTCGGCATGACCACCCTCGTCCTCACCGTCGTCGGCGATGACCGCGCGGGCCTCGTGTCCGCGGTCGCCGACATCGTCGACGCCCACGGCGGCAACTGGGAGAACAGCGAACTCGCCGAGCTGGCGGGAGCGTTCGCCGGGATCATCGAGGTGTCGGTGACGCCCGCGCGCGCCGACGATCTGCGCGCGGCGCTCGACGGTCTCGCCGGAACCCTTACCGTCACCGTCCATGCCGGAGCGGGCTCGGCGGACGCCGGGGGCCGCACGGTGACCTTCGACGTCGTCGGCAACGACCGCCCCGGCATCGTCCGCGAGGTGTCCGCGGCTCTCGGGGCGCACGGCGCGAGCATCGAACGGATGTCGACGCAGACGACGGATGCCGCGATGGCGGGCGGTCGTCTGTTCGAGGCCTCCATCACCGCGACGGTGGCGGGCGACGTCGCCGTCGACGATCTCGTCGCGCGTCTGGAGCGTCTCGCCACCGAGATCCAGGTCGACGTCACGCTCGCGGACTGACCCGGGCGGCGCGCGGCGGCGGCTCGATCGGCGCAGGGCCGACCGTGACCGGATTCAGGCGCGGCGCGACCGGGTCGCGAGGCGTGCGATCCCGCGCCATCCCAGCAGCAGGAGGGCGAGGGTGAGGGTCGCGACGATGACGAACGCCACCGCGATGCCCTGCCCGCTGAATGCGCGCAGCACCACCCCGAGCAGCACGGTGACCGCCCACACCGGGAGCCCCGTCGCGACGACGGCGCTCGGTCGACGCCACGCGCGCGCGACGAGCCAGCCGACGAGGAGCGCGACGACGAAGGGCCACGCGGTGGTCGCCAGCCCTGAGCCGAACGGACCCAGGACGTCGCCGTCGTGGGTGGCGCGTCCGATCGCGGCGAAGACGACGACGAGCACGACATCGACGATCAGGGCGGGGAGGAAGGAGCGGAGCGAGGGGGACACGACCTCATTCTCTCGCGGCGACGCGAGGGTATCGTCCGCGTATCGCGGTTCCGAGACACCGCGGCAACAGCCCGAGCGATGGGATGGACTCTCCCGACCCCGGAGGTTGCCGTGTCCGCTCGTCCTGTCCTCACCCCCGCGTGTCTGGTCACCGCGGGCGCGGTGCTCGCCGCCGTCGTCGCCTTGACGCTCGCCCCGCGGGCGATCGCGTGGCCGGCCCGCACCCTCGTCCTGGACGCGCTCGACCACCTTCCCCCGTCGTGGAGCGCCCTCGTTTTCGGCGCGAGCGCCGACGTGGCTCTCAACGTCGCCTTCTTCGTGCCCCTCGGCGCCGCGGTGGCCCTGCTCCTTCCGCTGCGGTGGGCGCCGGCATCCGTTGCGTTGTGCGCCCTCGTGTCGTTCGCGGTCGAGATGCTCCAGGCCGGGATCCCCGGTCGGGTTCCGGATGCCGATGACGTGCTGTCCAACACGATCGGCGCCGCGATCGGAACGGTCGTCGTCATCGCGATGCGCGTGGCCGCCCGTGGAGGGCGCGCCACCCGGCGCTGAGCCGCTGGTCAGCGGGGCAGGCGGAGGCGCGCGTGCAGACCGCCGCCCTCTCGGGGCCACAGTTCGAGCCGACCACGGTGCGCGCGGGCGATCGAGGCGACGATGGCGAGCCCCAGGCCGGTGCCGTCCGCGCGTCCGCGCGTGCGGCCGACACCGCGGACGAAAGGCTCGGGGAGAGTCGAGACGAGCTCGCGCGACAGGTCGTCTCCGCTGTTGACGACGTCGATGATCACCTCGTCGACCTCGCCGCTCACGGCGAGGCGCACCCAGCCGCCCTCGATGTTGTGGACGAGGGCGTTACGGACGAGGTTCGCCACCGCCTGACGGACCAGGGTCTCGTCGAGGCGTGCGACCCCACCCGAGGAGTCGATCAGGTCCAGATCGAGGCCCGCGGCGTCGCCCCGCGCCTCGGACACCACGGCGGCGACGAGCTCGTCCACCGGGGTGGGTTCGGGTGATAGCGCTCCCTCGCGCGTCGAGCGGGCGAGGGCGAGCAGAGACTCGGTGAGGCGGATCGCGCGCTCGTTCGTGAGATCGAGCCGGTGCAGCAGCCGCTCGACGTCGACGCCTCCGGGGTCGGCCCGGGCCACCTCGAGGAGGGTGCGCATCGTCGCGTGCGGAGTGCGCAACTCGTGGGAGGCGTTCGCGGCGAAGCGCTTCTGCGCCTCCAGGGTCTCCTCGATCCGCGCGAGCATCGCGTCGAAGGTATCGGCGAGGTCGGTGAGCTCGTCGTGGGGTCCCGGCAGATCGACGCGGTGCGCCAGATCGCCGTCGCGCACCGCGCGGGCGGCATCCGTGATCCGGTGAAGGGGGCGCAGCATGAGTCCCGACACGACCCAGCCGCCGCCGAGGCCCACGATCGCCAACGCGAGGACGGTGTACCAGGCGTACCGGACGAAGACGTCGACCAGGTCGCCGCGTCCGGGCGTGAACGACCCGCTCTCGGAGTACAGGTTGCCCTCGGGCAGGAAGCGCAGCACGAGGAACCCCACGACGAACACCGCGATCCCCACGATCACGACGAACGCCGCGTAGCTCAGGGTGAGCTTGAGGCGGACCGAGAGCCCCGGGGCGCGCTCACGCATCGGCCGGGCCCATGCGGTAGCCCACTCCCGCGACGGTCTGAATGAGCCACGGCTCGCCGAGACGCTTGCGCAGCGTCGAGATCGTGAT
The DNA here is from genome assembly GCF_029761935.1 of Microbacterium testaceum. Classification (NCBI taxonomy): domain Bacteria; kingdom Bacillati; phylum Actinomycetota; class Actinomycetes; order Micrococcales; family Microbacteriaceae; genus Microbacterium; species Microbacterium testaceum. The sequence continues at coordinate 838,847 of NZ_CP121699.1, read as the reverse complement.
GCGTACCGCGTTCGTGAACGGGTCGGCGTTCTCGTCCCACGCCCGTTCGAGCAGGTCTTCGGCGCTGACCACCCCGCCGGCCGCGCCCATGAGCACCTGCAGCACCGCGAACTGCTTGCGGGTCAGCGACACGTACCGTCCGTCGCGGAACACCTCGCGGCGAAAGGGATCGAGGCGGATGCCGTGCTGCTCGAGCACCGGCGGGGTCGCGGCCGCGGGGCGGCGGGCCAGGGCGTGCAGGCGCATCACGAGCTCGCGCAGGACGAAGGGTTTCGTCAGGTAGTCGTCGGCGCCGCTCTCGAAACCGGTGGCCTTGTCGTCGAGGCGATCGGCGGCGGTCAGCATGAGCACGCGCGGGGCGGCGGGCTGCGCGCTGAGGTGCCGGGCGATCTCGTCGCCGTTCGGGCCCGGGATGTCGCGGTCGAGCACGACCACGTCGTACGCGGTGTGACCGAGCACCTCGAGGGCGGTGTCGCCGTCACCGGCGATGTCGGCCGCGATCGCCTCGAGCCGCAGCCCGTCGCGGATGGCCTCGGCGAGGAAGGGTTCGTCCTCGACGATCAACACGCGCATTCCGTCATCGTAGGCGGGGCCGCATATCGCGGACGTATGCGCGGTGCCCGCCGCCGCGGGCGTCGGTAGCGTTGGGGGCATGGCGACCCGACTTCTCCTCGTGGCCGACACGCACGTGCCGAAGCGGGCGCGCGTCCTTCCCGCGGCGGTGCGCGAGGCGGCATCCGAGGTCGATCTGATCGTCCACGCGGGCGACTGGGTGAGCGCGAGCGTGCTCGACGAACTCGAGACCCTCGGCCCGGTGCTGGGCGTCTGGGGCAACAACGACGGCGACGACCTGCGCTCGCGCCTGCCCGAGGTCGCCCGCGCCGAAATCGACGGGGTGCGCGTCGCGGTCGTGCACGAGACGGGGCCCGCGACCGGACGCGAGAAGAGGATGGATGTCGCCTACCCCGACACCGACCTGCTCGTGTTCGGGCACAGCCACATCCCGTGGGACACCGCGACCCCGAACGGCCTGCGCCTTCTCAACCCCGGCTCGCCCACCGACCGCCGCCGTCAGCCGGCGTGCACGCTGATGACCGCGACGCTCGACGACGGCGAGGTGCGCGACGTGCTGCTGCACGAAGTGTCACGCGACTGACGACCGAGACGTCGCGGGGTGTATCGCCGGCGTATCGCGCGGGTGATACGCCGTGACAACGCAGCCCCGAGTCGACTGGGTCTATGGCTCCTCCCGCATCCCGTACCGATTCCCCTTCGCGCCGTCGGCTCGCGGTCCTCGCGATCGGGGCCGCCCTGGCCGTCATCCTCACCGTGGTCGCCGTTCTGCTCGCGATGACCACCGCGGCGTCGTTCACGGCGGGGATGACCGCGCATGCGCCGTTCTCTCCGACAGAGGCGGACGGGATGATCCCGGCGGAGGCGCCCCTCACCGTGAGCGACGATCGGCACCCGGCGATGACAGGACTCGACGGAGACCTGCGCGAGGCCCTTCGCTCCGCCCAGGCGGCCGCCGCGCCGGAGGGAGTCGTCTTCGACGTCACCAGCGGATGGCGCAGCGAGGAGTACCAGCGCTGGCTCCTCGGCGACGCCGTTCGCACGTACGGCTCCGAGGCGCTCGCGCGGGAGTACGTCGCGTCGCCCGAAGACTCCAGTCACGTCACCGGTCGAGCGGTCGACATCGGCTCGCTCGACGCGCAACTGTGGATCATCGAGCACGGGCGCGAGTGGGGCCTGTGCCAGACCTACGCCAACGAGCGGTGGCACTTCGAGAAGGCGACGGATGCCTGAGGAGAGTGCCCGGAGCCGAAGCCCGATGCGCGGGGGTGAACGACGACGGCGCCGCCCCATTCGGATGCGGCGCCGTCGTGCGGGTGGTTACTCGACGTTCAGCTGACGGGTGGGAGAGGTCAGCGGGCAGTCGAACGGGTCGCGGGCGGCGAGCCCGACCCGGTTGAGGTACGCGATGACGATGCCGTACGACTGGAACAGCGTGGTCTCGACGTAGGGCACCCCCAGTGTCTCGCAGTGCTCGCGGACGATCACGCGGGCCTTGCTGAGGTGCGGGCGCGGCATGTTGGGGAACAGGTGGTGCTCGATCTGGTAGTTCAGACCGCCCATGAGCCACGTGGCCCACCAGCCGCCCGAGACGTTGCGCGAGGTGCGCACCTGCTTGCTGAAGAAGTCGAGCTTCGCACCGGAGGCGATGATCGGCATGCCCTTGTGGTTGGGGGCGAAGGACGCTCCCATGTAGATCCCGAAGACAGCGACCGAGACGCCGAAGAACGCGAAGGCGAGACCGATCGGCAAGAAGATGAAGATCGGCGCGATGAAGAGCGCGTGGCGCAGCGTCAGCAGGGCGAGTTCTGCCCAGCGGCCCTTGACGGGCTCGCGCGAGAAGAGGTGGCGCAGGGCCAGCACGTAGAGGTTGATCCCCTCGAACGCCAGCAGCGGGAAGAACAGGTACCCCTGGCGCTGGGTGATCCAGCGCTGGATGCCGCGGGCCTTGGCCGCGTCGACGTCGAGGAACGAGATCGTGTCGATCTCGATGTCGGGGTCCTTGTCGACGCGGTTGGGGTTGGCGTGGTGACGCGTGTGCTTCGACGCCCACCACGAGCGGCTCATGCCGACGATACCGTTGCCGATGAGCAGCCCGAGGCGATCGTTGGCAGGGCCCGACGCGAAGATCTGGCGGTGCGCGGCCTCGTGGGCGAGGAAGGCGACCTGGGTGAACAGGATGCCGAGGACCGCGGCGATGATCAGCTGGAACCAGCTGTCGCCGAGGAGGATGAAGCCGGTGATGCACCCGGCGAAGCCGAGCACGATCGCGGCGGCGACGACGGCGTAGAACACCGGCGTGCGGACGAGGAGTCCGCTCTCGCGAACGACCTGAGACAGCTCTGTGTAGGCCTTGGCGATCGGGGGGAATTCGGTCGTACCGGAGTACGTCTGACGGATGGGGCCGAGGCGGGACTCGACGACGGTGGAAGCGATTTCTGCTCCTCGGATCGGGATGGACCGGGGCGGCTACCCGGGCTGTCGCCCACATTACGGGTCGCCGTATGGACGCCCCGGCATACGACGCGATGTTCAGGAGCCTCTCGGGAAATGGAAATCCCGGCGTGCGGAATCGTCTCGGAAACGACGAAAGCCGGGTCGTCGCGAGGCGACGTACCCGGCTTCCGAGGTAAGCGGAGCTTAGAGGGGGCGGATGTTCGCCGCCTGCATGCCCTTGGGGCCCTGCTCAGCGTCGAATTCGACCTTCTGTGCTTCCGTGAGCTCCTTGAAGCCGTTGCCCTGGATCGCGCTGAAGTGCGCGAACAGGTCGGCGGAGCCGTCGTCGGGAGCAATGAAGCCGTAGCCCTTTTCGGAGTTGAACCATTTCACGGTGCCAGTGGCCATCGTGTTCTTCCTTTATTCATGTTGGGCCGCAGATGCGGCCGTGGGCGCCGCTCCGACGCGTGCGGAGCGGACGGGGACGCCGCGTCACCGTGGTGGTGGCGCGTACGCGATGCCCGTCGACGGCGGCCTGAGCCGCGCCGACGGACGTGTGGACACCGAGATTCTCGCCGAGGGGACCCTGGGCTTCGAAGCCCGAGGTTCCCGCGCCGACGAAACCGGCGTAGTCGGATCCGGCCGTCGCGACGTACACGTCGAGATCGGCCTGGCGCCACGATAGCGGCGAAGGGTGAAGCAGAGACACAAGAACTTTCTGCGAGTGCGAGGCGAGGACCGAAGCCGTCGAGCGAGGCACACGATGATGGGGGGTGGGTTTGCTGTCGGAAACAGCTCGGCGCCGTGCGCCCGGCATCTCAGCGATGAGGCGGGCGTCGATGAAGCAAGTCCCAGAACGAATACCTTCACGCTAGCACGGATGTCTGCGAGACACCCGGGTGATTTCGGCGGGCCCGAGGGTGCGGTGCACTGGGGGCATGGCATCCGACCCTCCCTCCGACCGGGACGCGACCGACGACGAGCGCTGGCTCGTGATCGACGGGCGCCGGTGGCGCCGCACTGATCCGGCGGTGCCGGACGACCTCGCCGACCGATTGCGGTCGCACCTCGGGCGGGCCCGAGCGGCCGTGCGGACGGCGAAACGCGCCGGGGGCGACGACGACGTGTCCGACGCGCGTCGCCGGGTGGGGCTCGCGAAACACGGACTGGGCGAGCGAGGGCCGCGCTGGTGGGACGACGAGGTCGCCGCGCGGGTGCACCGGGCCCGGGAGGCTCTCGCCGAGCTCGACGCTGTCGCCCCGCCGAGAGCAGACGATTCCCCCGACGTCAACGCGTAGCGCGAGGCGTAGCCAGAGGATGGGCTGGGGGCTCACGAACCGAGGGGAGCCCCCATGTCATCCACCGCCACCGAGCTCGAGACGCTCAACGATCTGCTCAAGAAGTTCCGCTTCGCGATGGTCACCACCCGCGCCGAAGACGGAGCGCTGCATGCGCACCCGCTGACCGTGCAGGAGAAGGAGTCGGACGGCGACCTCTGGTTCATCGTCGGCACGCACTCCTCCGCCGTTGAGCACGTGCGACGCGACCCGAAGGTGGGCCTGTCGTTCAGCACCGACGGCACGTGGCTGTCGCTGGCGGGCGAGGCCGAGGTGGTCGACGACCTCGCGAAGCTCAAGGAACTGTGGTCGACGAGCGTCGAGGCGTGGTTCCCCGACGGCCCCGAGTCGCCCGGGGTGACCCTGCTGAAGGTCTCGACCCTCACGGGCGAGTACTGGGGGAGCGCCGGCGGGCGCCTCGCCACGGCCATCGCACTCGTCACCTCGAAGGTGACCGGCGACCGGCCGCGCGGTGGTGAGAAGCAGACCTTCGATCTGACCGACTGAGCGCGGCGCGGACCTCGCGGTCGCGCCGCGCCGCGAGGTCAGCCGCCCGACGGGTTGTCGACGGGGGCGTCGTCGTCGTCGGTGGTGTCGGGGATGGTGGGGGAGTCGGCCGTCTCGAGCTCGTCGGGCTCGTCGGCGGTGTCGTTCGTACGGTCGTGTGTGGTGTCCATGGCGACACCTGACCACGCGTCGGTAGACGGCCGCGCGGGCCTTGCGCGAACCGGCGCAGCGTGCCAGCGCAAGCCCCCAGATGCCGAGTACGCGCTTTGCGACGATGACGGCATGTCACGACCCGAGGTCCGCTCCAAGCCCTGCGCCTACTGCGGCCGGCCCTTCACCGACCGCAAGCGCTGGAGCGGGCGCGACCAGTGGGACCAGGTGCTCTACTGCTCGCGCGGTTGCCGCGCCAACGCCGCGAAGCAGAGGCGTCAGGCGTGAGGGCCGCACTGATCCTCGCGACGCAGCAGTTCGCCGAGCACCCCGCCTACGCCGACGACGGCATCGAGGAGTTCTTCTTCATCGAGTCGGCGCCCCGCTTCGCCAAGCTCCCGTACCACCGTCACAAGATCGTCCTGCTCGTCTCGGCGATGCGGCACACCGCCGCGCGTCTCGAGGCCGAGGGCAAGACCGTCCGCCGGATCACCCTCGACGACGACCTCTCCTTCAAGGCCGGGCTCGAAAAGCTGCTGAAGGCCCATCGGGTCACCGAGCTGACGTGGATGAGCGACCCCAACCGCCCCGTCGACGAGCGCATGGCGCGCATCTGCCAGGCGCACGACGTCGAGACCGACGTGCTCTCGGACGGGCTGTTCCTCACCCCCGAAGACGACGTCGACGCCTGGTTCTCGGAGCACCCGACGCCGCTCATGGAGGACTTCTACCACTGGCAGCGGCGGCGCACCGGCATCCTGATGGACGGCGGGAAGCCGGCGGGGCGGCGCTGGAACTTCGACGCCGACAATCGCAAGGCGCTGCCGAAGAAGGGCGTCGAGGTTCCGCCGCTGCCGCAGCCCGCGCACGACGAGATCACCCGCGCCGTCATCGCCGAGGTCGACGAGCGCTACGCCGAGCACCCCGGCAGTGCAGCCGATTTCTGGTTGCCCGTCACGCCGGAGGATTCCCGCGACTGGCTCGACGTCTTCGTCGCGGAGCGCCTCAACGACTTCGGCCGCTACGAAGACGCGATGAAGGCCGACGAGCCGTTCCTCTTCCACGCGATCATCTCGCCGATGCTGAACATCGGGCTGCTCACCGTCGAAGAAGTGGTCGCCGCCACCACACGGACCGACGCGCCCCTGGCATCCGTCGAGGGGTTCATCCGCCAGGTGATCGGGTGGCGCGAATACATGCGCGGCATGTACCGGGCGCACCCGCAGCTCGAGCACGTCAACGCGCTGCACCTCGAGAAGAGGATCGAGAAGTACTGGTACTCCGGACAACGGGTGCCGAGTGACCTGCCGATCCCCGTGCGCACGGTGCTGGAACGCGTGCACGAGTGGGGCTACGCGCACCACATCGAACGCCTCATGGTGCTCGGCAACTGGTTCCTCCTGCAGGGGTACGCGCCGCGGCAGGTCAACGACTGGTTCCTCGCGCTGTTCGTCGACGCGTACGACTGGGTCATGGTGCCCAACGTCATGGGCATGAGCCAGTTCGCCGACGGCGGCTTCGTCGCGACCAAGCCCTACGTCTCGGGCGGGGCCTACCTGCAGAAGATGGGGTCGTGGTGGCCCTCGGCGCAGGAGGCCAAGGACTCGGTCTTCACCGACGCGTACTGGGAATTTCTCGAGCGACACGAGGACGTGCTGGCCGGAAACCACCGGCTGGGCCTCGCGCTGGCGCAGATGCGCAAGCGTCGCGACGCGAAGGGGTAGCGGGGCGCCCCGCCGGTCGCCCACCGGCGCCGACGCGGGCGAAACTCCTGAGAAAGTCGCTTCGTCGCCGTCGCCGCCCCGGTGGGCGCCCGGCGTGGCAAGAAACTCAGGAGTTCCGCACGCCCCGCGGGGGTCAGCTCTTCAACGTGTTCAGCGCCGAGCCCTTGTGCGCGGCGGTCGAACCCGACTTCTCCGACTTCACGATGTACGCCGGGTCGTCGTCGGATGCCGTGAACTTCTGACCGTCGTGCTGGAAGTCCTTCGTCTTCTTCTCCACGACCTCACCCTGGGTGCGGCCCTGCGGGGTGTCCCAGCTGACGCGGTCGCCCTTCGACAGATCCTTCGACATGACGCTTCCTTCCGTTGATGTGGGTTCATGGTGTCGAGCGGCGGGAGCGCGCATCGGGGGATTGACAGCCGGCGGACGGGACGTCGCCGGTCCGCGGCCCCTGACGCACCGACGATCGTCCTCCCGGGTCTCGTGGGGCTGCTCGCCCTCGCCCTCGTCGTCGGCGGAATCGTCGTCGCGGCGACGACGGGCCCGGAGCGCGAGCCGCGGGGTCGCTGACCGTTGCCGCTAGAGCGCTGCGCGGTCCGCGCGGGTCAGGCGGAACCGGGATGCCACGACGCCCAGCAGCAGCGCGCCCGCGCCTCCCGCGATCATGTCGCCGATCGTGTCGTCGTAGGTCACGAAGATCGCGTCGGTGATGAAGCGGTAGCCGAACCACTCGATCATCTCCCACACGGCGCTCAGCGCGAGGCCCGCCATGGTGGCGACGACGGTGGGCGTCCGGCGTCGGCCGGTCGGCGCGATCACGCGCGCGTCGTCGAGAAGCACCAGGGCGACCGCGGCGAGCACTCCCGTGCACACGGCGTGGACGATCAGGTCCCACCCGGTCCACGCGCGGTACAGGTCGATGACGTTGCTGCCGGCCGCGACGAACACCGTGATGCACGTGACGAGGTCGAGGCCCGAGCGCAGGCCGATCATGCGCGAGAGCATCACCGCAGGCAGCGACATGGACAGCACGGCGAAGTCGGTGAACGGCAGGGTGAACAGCGAGACGATCACGACGACGATCGCCACGGCCCGCACGACGTCGGTCAGCCAGTCGGTGACGGTGCCCGGCGGCCGCTTGAGGTTGGCGTACATCGCCCGGATCATCGGCATCCGCCCGTCATGGCGTCGCCGCCGGATGGATGCGCACGACCGCCTGCACCGGCAAGTGGTCGCTCGGCCACTGCGTGCCGGTCGGACGCGGGTCGATGCCGACCGCGCGCACGCCCACGTCGGGAGTCGCGAGCAGGGCGTCGATGCGGCGCGCACCGACCTTGGGCGCCGCATAGTTGTTGAAGGTGCCCCACTCGGCGGTCCGGCGGGCGGGGGAGTACGACCACGTGTCCACGAGCAGGCCGTCGGCGAACATGTCCGACAGTTCGCCGGAGCGCACGTGGGCGTTCACGTCGGCGGTGAACAGCAGCGGGCGTTCGCGGCGCGCCACGAGGTCGTGGAGCCACGCGGCCGAGCGGCGGCGAGCCCGGCGCGAGAACGCGTCGAAATGGGTGTTCACGAAGGTGAACCGGGCGTCGGTCGCGAGGTCGCGCACCCGCGCGATGACCGCGATGCGTGGGATGGTGTTGCCCCATCCGGTCGACCCGGGGACGCCGGGGGTGTCCGACAGGGCGACCTGCTCCCAGTCCTCGACCTCGACGCGATCGCGGTCGTAGAAGAGCGGAGTGCCCTCCCCGTCGCGGCGGGGACCGCGGCCGAGTCCGATGCGGCCGTAGTCGGAGCCGAGCGACGCCTGCACCCACTGGGCTTGATCGGGCATCGCCTCCTGGGTACCCAGCAGGTGGGGGCGGTTCGCGCTGAGGAACGTCCGCAGTCGCTCTTTGCGCAGGGGCCAGCGGTCGGCGGGGGGCCACGTGATCCGGTCGAAGCGTCGACGGATGTTGAAGCTCATCACGTGCAGGTCGGGGGCTTCGACGTCGGGGAAGAGGATGCCGCTCATGATCGACCCCGCAGCCCCAGACGCACCCATCGCGCCGGCGGGATCTCGGCGGGCCAGTGCGCGAAGACGGTCCCCGCACCCCGACGGAAGCATCGGGCGAAGCGGCGCGGCTCGACGGTCCTCGACGACACGCGCATGTGCGCGCCGGACACGCGCGCGATGCGATGGCGGCGGCCGAGGTGGTACGCGAGGTCGAGGTCGTCGTGCAGCTCGGGGTCGAGGTGCACCTCGCCGCGCACGTCCTCCCAGGCGCGGCGGCGGAACGCCATGTTCGAGCCCCAGAGCGGCGTGTGTCCGAGAGCGGGGGTCGCGAAGGTCGCGTAGGTGCCGAGGAAGAGCCGCGCCATCGACACGCGTCGCCGCGCGGGTCCGTCGTGGAACACGGCTCCGCCGGTCACGGCATCCACCGCCGGATCCGCCAGCGCGTCGACCATGCTCTGCACCCACGTCGGATCGGGGAGGCTGTCGGCGTCGAGGCGGAGGATCAGCTCTCCGCGGGCCGCGTCGTACCCGGTGGCGGCGGCCGCGGGGATGCCGCGCTCTGCGCAGAACACCACGCGCGCTCCGGCCGCCCGGGCGATCTCGGCGCTGTCGTCGGTCGAGGCGTTGTCGACCACGACGATCTCGGTCGGGGTGAGGGTCTGCGCGGACAGCGCGCGCAGGCACCGCCACAGATGGGCGCCGTCGTCACGGCAGGGGATGACGACGGAGACGGTGACGGCCGGCGAGACGGGGCCTTGGGGCACGGGGGTCCTCCCGGAGACGAGTCCTCCCACGCTAGGCGATCAGCGGCGGGCGTTTCCCGGCTTGACGCCTGCGTCGTCGGCTGACAGCGCTCGTCTTTCGTATCGTGGATGCCATGGCATCCGTCCTCAACGTCTCGGCGTACCTGTTCACGCGCATCGACGACCCCGCGTCCCTGCGAGCGGCTCTGCGCGCGCGGGCGGCGGAGGCGGGACTGCGGGGGACAATATTGCTGGCCGAGGAGGGCATCAACCTGTTCCTCGCGGGCGGAGCCGACGAGGTGCGCGGCTTCGTCGACGACCTGCGCGCCGACGCGCGCTTCGCCGCCCTGCAGACCAAGGAGAGCTGGTCGGATGACGTGCCCTTCGGCAAGCTGCTCGTGAAGGTGAAGCGCGAGATCATCCGCATGGACCGGCCCGAGGTGCGCCCGCAGGACGGTCGCGCGCCGGCCGTGACCCCCGACACGCTGCGCCGCTGGCTCGACGCGGGCGTCGACGACGCGGGTCGGGAGGTCGTGCTCATCGACACGCGCAACGCCTTCGAGGTCGACTACGGCACCTTCGCCGGAGCGAAGGACTGGCGCATCGAGAGGTTCACGCAGTTCCCGGATGCCGCGGCATCCCACCGCGAAGAACTCGAGGGCAAGACCGTGGTGAGCTTCTGCACGGGCGGCATCCGCTGCGAGAAGGCGGCCCTGTACCTGCGCGACGAGGGACTCGAGGCGTACCAGCTCGAGGGCGGGATCCTCGGGTGGTTCGCCGCGCAGGGCGAAGCGCACTGGGACGGCGACCTCTTCGTCTTCGACGAGCGCGAAGCGCTCGATGCCGGACTCGCCGCTCGGGTCGGTGCCTGACGTGCTCTGGGACCAGCACGCCTGCGTCGAACTCGTCGAGACCGCCGACCTCACCGACCTGCGGCGCTACCGGGGAGCCGGCGGGGGCTACGTGTCGATCAACGTCGGCTACGCCCCGCACGCGCCCGAGCTCACGGCATCCCTTCTCCGCTCGTTCCGCGCGCAGGTCGACGCCATCGACGGGCTCGAACTCGCCGCCACGGTCGCCGACATCGACCGCATCGCCGCGCGGGGCGACACGGCCGTCGCCTTCGACCTCGAGGACTGCGCCCCTCTCGGCGGGGACCTGGATGCCGTGTCCTCCCTCGTCGCACGGGGAGTACGCACCCTCGGGCCGACCTACAACCACGCCAACCGCGCCGGCGGCGGGTGCCTCGACGCGGTCGACGACGGCCTCACCGCCTGGGGTCGGGACCTCGTCGCCGAGATGAACGCGCAGGGCATGGTTCCCGACGGCTCGCACGTGGGCGCCCGCACCACCTTCGACATGTGCGCCGCCTCAACCCGCCCGGTGGTGTTCAGCCACTCGAACCTGCGTTCCGTGTGGGAGCACCCGCGCAACATCACCGACGACCAGGCGCGAGCGGCAGCGGACACCGGGGGAGTCATCGGCATCACCGGGGTGGGGATCTTCCTCGGGCCCAACACCCCGACGCTCGAGGCGATGGTGCGCCACATCGAGCGCGCCGTCGAGGTCGTCGGCATCCGTCACGTCGGGGTGAGCACCGACTTCTCGTTCGACTGGGAGACCTTCCGCGACGAGGTCGTGCGGATGCCGGAGCTGTACGACGCGAGCTACACCCGCTGGGGCCCGATGGAGTGGATGCCGCCCGAGACCTTCGTCGTCCTCGGCTCGGCGCTCGCCGCGCGAGGATGGAGCGACACCGACGTCGCCGCGGTGCTCGGCGGGAACTTCCGCCGCGTCGCGGCCGAGAGCTGGGAGCCCCTGGCATGACCGAACTCCGCGACGGCGCCGTGCTGCGCCCCGCCCGCCCCGGCGACGAGGAGGGCATCCTCGCGTGCATCCAGGCGCTCGCCGTTTACGAACGCGAACCGGATGCCGTGGACAACACCGCCGCGATGCTCACCGACACGCTGTTCGGCGACGACCCCCGCGCGTTCGCCTTCGTCGTGGAGGGCCCCGACGGCGGCATCCGGGCGATCGCGATCTGGTTCCTCACCTATTCGACGTGGACCGGACGCCACGGCATCTGGCTCGAAGACCTGTACGTGCACGAGCGGTACCGCGCGAACGGCTACGGCGTGGCCCTGCTCGCCGCCCTCGCCGCCGAGTGCCTCGACAAGGGCTACTCGCGCCTGGAGTGGACGGTGCTCGACTGGAACGAGCCCGCGATCGGCTTCTATCGCGCGCTCGGCGCCGAGGCGATGGACGAATGGACCACCCGCCGCGTCACGGGCGACGCGCTGACGGCGCTCGCGGCGCGGGGGTAGCGCGGGTTCGATTCCCGCGCGTTCTTCCTCGGCGTGGGGCTGTGCGCCGGGTCGTCGGGTCAGGGACGTTCCGGTTTGTCGGGATCGGGGTCGGATCCTGCAGGTTGGGGCGGATGGTTCCCACCCGAGCACCGGGATCCGCCCCGAACCGGGCCTGGGTTGGCCGCGACCCCGCCCGCTCACCGCGCGAGGTCGGCCAGCACCGCCTCCGCGGCGCGCTGCCCCGACACCAGCGCGCCCTGGATCGACGCGGTGTCGCGGTGGTCGCCGGCGAGGTAGCGGCCGTCGTCGAGGCGCACGGGGAGGCGCAGGCGCAGCGGCGGATCCTGCGCGGGGAGCGCGTGGGTGATGTCGTCGCGGCGCAGCAGGCGCCACGGCCGGGTGTCGGCCTGCCACACCTCGCCGAGCTGGCGCCGCACCTCGTCCTCGGCGGCGACGGAGGGCATGACGCAGGTCGCCTGAATGAGGTGCTGCCCGCGCGGGGCGTACGTCGGCGCGGTGTTTGTCATGACCGCGGTGTTCACGATCGGCCCGCGGCGGCGTCCGTCGACGCGCAGCGCGGCATCGGTCGAGGGGGCCTCGTCGGTGGCGAACCACCACGTCTGCAGGCCGCGGGTGCGAGGGTGCGGGGCGTCGAGGGCGTGGTCCAGGCCGGTCGCGAGCACGAGGGCGCGGGCGGTCACGGCATCCGCCCCCTCCACCCCGAGGTGCCAGCCGTGCGCTCGCTTGCGGGTCGACACGACGCGGTGCGAGAGGCGGATGCCGACACCCGCACGCCGCGCCGTGTCGGCGAGCTGCGCGGGGAGGGCTCCGATCCCCGCCGCGGGAACGCCCGGACGCCCGAGGGCGAAGCTGCGGATGAGCAGGCGCACGAAGGCGTCGGAGGTCTGTTGCCGGTCGTCGGCGATGACCCCGGCGAGGAAGGGCTCGAGCACCGCCTCGCGGAGGGGGCCGCGGAGGCCTGCTCGGTCCCAGCCCTCGTCGAGCGAGAAGTCGCGGCCCCTCTTGGCCTGACGCGCTGACAGCAGAGTGGGGCCCACCCAGCGTGCGAGCGCGGCGACGTCGGCGGGGCGCACCAGGCCCGATCGCAGGGTCGCGGCAATCGATCCCGGATGCCGCAGCGGATGCGCCACCCGCGCGACCCTGTCGTCGAGCCGCACGCCGACCGCGACCGGGAAGCGCCGGAGCGCGAGGGCGCCAACGTCGACCCAGCGCCGCACGGCCGGGTACGCCGGGTTCAGCACGTGGAAGCCGAGGTCGAGGCGGAAGCCGTCGACGATGTCGGTGCGCTCGCGTCCGCCGACCGCGTCGTTCGCCTCGAGCACCACGACGTCGCGTCCGGCCTCGGCCAGCCGGGTCGCGGCGCGGAGTCCCGCGAGCCCTGCTCCCACCACGACGACGTCGTATTCGTTCATGCCGCGAGCCTAAGCAGGAGAACGCGAGCGGACGCGGGGGTTGCGAGGGTCAGCGACGGGGCGCGATGGCCGCGGCGACGCTGTCGAGAGCGCCCGGCACGAGCGAGAAATACGCCCAGGTGCCGCGCTTCTCGCGGGTCAGGATGCCGGCATCCACCAGCACTTTCGTGTGGTGTGAGACGGTGGGCTGCGAGAGACCGAGGGGTTCTTGCAGGTCGCACGCGCACGTGACGCCGGCGTCTTGCGCGGCGATGATCGACACGATCCGCAGTCGCGCCGGATCGGCGAGCGCCTTGAGCGTCTTCGCCAGCGTCTCCGCTTCGGCCGGGGCCATCGCAGCATCGCCCGACGAGACGCAGCAGGGGGCGTCGAGCAGGGGCAGGGCGATGGTCGAGGTCATGGCATCTATCATCGTGCGGACATCGATGAACGTCAATATTGACGAGCGTCGATGTGTTGCGTCATGCTGTTCCCGTTCGACCCGACACGAAGGAAGCGCCATGTCCGACACCGCCACGATCCTCTTCGTCTGCGTGCACAACGCCGGCCGCTCGCAGATGGCCGCCGGCTACGCCCGTGCGCTCGGCGGCGACCGCGTGCGCGTGCTGTCCGGTGGCAGCGCCCCCGGCGACGCCCTCAACCCGATGGCGGTGGCCGCGATGGCCGAAGAGGGGATCGACATCAGCGCCGAGGTGCCGCAGCTGCTGCTCACCGACGACGTCCGGGCCTCCGACGCGGTCATCACGATGGGCTGCGGAGACGCGTGCCCGATTTTCCCCGGCAAGCGCTACGAGGACTGGGAACTCACCGACCCGGCGGGCAAGGGGCTCGACGAGGTCCGTCCCATCCGCGACGACATCAAGGCGCGGGTGACCACGCTGCTGCGCGAGCTCGGGGTCGACGCATGAGCCTCACCCTCACGGTCCCGCCGCGGCCCGACAGCGACCGCCGTGCGGGTCTGCCGATCGCGATCATCGGCGCAGGACCCGTCGGCCTCGCTGCCGCCGCTCACCTGATCGAGCGCGGGCTGCCGGTCGTCTTGTTCGAAGCGGGCGACACCGCCGGCGCGGCCGTTCGCGCGTGGGGGCACACGCGCCTGTTCTCGCCGTGGCGCTACGTCGTCGACCCCGCAGCTCGCCGTCTGCTCGAGGCCGAAGGATGGAGCGCCCCGGATGCCGAAGGCCTGCCCACCGGAGACGAGCTGGTCGACGGCTACCTCGAACCCCTCGCGCGCACCGCCGCCTTGGCATCCGTCATCCGGTACGGCACGCGCGTCGAGGCCGTGGCCCGCCAGGGCATGGACCGCACCCGCTCGGCCGGTCGGGCGGCCATCCCCTTCGTCTTGCGACTGCACACGGAGGAGGGCGTGACGGATGCCACGGCTCGCGCCGTCATCGACACCTCGGGCACCACGAGCTCGCCGCGGTCGCTGTTGTCGTCGGGTCTCGCGCACGACGACCTCGGTGATCGCGTGACGACGGCGCTTCCCGATGTGCGCGGACGCGACCGGGCGCGCTTCGCCGGCCGGCGCGTGCTCGTCGTCGGTGCGGGGCACTCGGCGGCGAACACCCTGATCGCCCTCGCCGCGCTCGCCGCAGACGAGCCCACGACGCGCATCGCGTGGGCTGTCCGCAACGAGGGAACCGCCCGCCTCGCCGCCGACGCGGCCGACGACCTCGCCGCGCGCGGACGCCTCGGCGCTGCGGTGCACCGCCTGGTCGAAGAGGGCGCCGTCGAGCAGATCGCCGCGTTCGAGATCGACGACGTGCGGCTCTCCGGCGACGGCGTGCGCGTCAGCGGCCGACGCGTGGGAGAGGCGTTCGCCCTCGAGGTCGACGTGGTCGTCAACGCCGCGGGGTTCCGCCCCGACCTGTCGATGCTGGGGGAGATCCGCCTGGGTCTCGACGAGATCATCGAGGCGCCGAGGGCCCTCGCCCCGCTGATCGACCCGAACCTGCACTCGTGCGGCTCCGTGCCACCTCACGGGGTCGCCGAACTGACGCACCCCGAGCCCGACTTCTACCTCGCGGGCATGAAGTCGTACGGGCGGGCGCCCACCTTCCTGTTGCTCACCGGGTACGAGCAGGTGCGGTCGATCGCGGCGGAACTCGCCGGCGACAGGGCGGCGGCACGGCAGGTTGATCTCGTGCTGCCCGAGACGGGCGTCTGCACGACCGACGCGGGGTCCTGCTGCGCGTGAGCGTGTCGCTGCGCCCACTCGCCGCGGAAGACTGGCCGGAGGTGCACCGCATCTACGCGGAGGGCATCGCGACCGGTCACGCGACCTTCGAGACGGAGCCTCCCGCGACGTGGGGCGCGTTCGACGCGGCGAAGCTCGACGCGCATCGCTTCGTCGCGGTCGTCGGTCACCGGGTCGTCGGCTGGGCGGCCGTCTCCGCGGTGTCGTCGCGACCCGTCTACCGCGGAGTCGTGGAGCACTCGGTGTACGTCGAGGCCGACGCCCGCGGCCGGGGGATCGGTCACCTGCTGCTCGACGCCCTCATCGCTTCGACCGAGGCCGCCGGCGTCTGGACGATCCAGTCGACGATCTTCGCAGGCAACCACGCCTCGCTCGCCTTGCACGCACGCCACGGGTTTCGCACCGTCGGCGTCCGCGAGCGCATCGCCCGCGATGCTGCAGACGTCTGGCGCGACACGGTGCTGATCGAAAGACGCAGTCCCACTGTCGTCTGACGCGAAAAAGGGCCCGGATGCCATGGCATCCGGGCCCCGAAAAACGACTTACGCGGAGGCTTCCTCGCGCTTGGGCAGCACCCAACCGGGACGCACGAAGTGGCACGTGTATCCGTTCGGGATGCGGATCAGGTAGTCCTGGTGCTCGGGCTCGGCCTCCCAGAAGGGCGCCTCGGGCTCGATCGTGGTGACGACCTTCGCGGGCCAGATACCCGACGCGTCGACGTCGGCGATCGTGTCGCGCGCGACCTTCTCCTGCTCGGGCGAGAGCGGGAAGATCGCCGAGCGGTAGCTCGTGCCGATGTCGTTGCCCTGACGGTTCAGGGTCGACGGGTCGTGGATCTGGAAGAAGAACGCCAGGATGTCGCGGTACGTGGTCTGCGTGGGGTCGAAGACGATCTCGACGGCCTCCGCGTGACCGGGGTGGTTGCGGTAGGTGGCGTGGTC
This sequence comes from Microbacterium testaceum, assembly GCF_029761935.1. Lineage (NCBI taxonomy): Bacteria > Bacillati > Actinomycetota > Actinomycetes > Micrococcales > Microbacteriaceae > Microbacterium > Microbacterium testaceum. The sequence continues at coordinate 822,503 of NZ_CP121699.1, read as the reverse complement.
GTTCTGTCCGCCGGTGTAGCCGACGCGCGTGTCGAGCACGCCGGGCTGGCGGCGGATGAGGTCCTCGACGCCCCAGAAGCATCCGCCCGCGAGGACGGCGGTCTCGGTGCCGGGGCGGCGGGTGATCTCGCCGGTGTCGGTGGATCCGCTGGTCATGGTGGTGCTCCTTCTGCGGTTGACGCTGCTGCGGGTGAGGAAAGAGAAGAGGTTCATGAGGGTCGGCTCTCGCGGAACAGGGCGAGGTACGCGCCGTACCCCTGGGCCTCGAGCTCTGCGACGGGCACGAACCGCATTGCGGCCGAGTTCATGCAGTATCTCAGTCCACCGCGGTCGCGGGGGCCGTCGTCGAAGAGGTGTCCGAGGTGGCTGTCGGCTCCGGCCGAGCGGACCTCGGTGCGCGTCATCCACAGCGAACGGTCGGTCTTGTTCACGACAGCGGCGTCGTCGATGGGCTGAGTGAAGCTCGGCCAGCCCGATCCGCTCTCGAACTTGTCGGTCGACGAGAACAGCGGCTGTCCCGACACGACATCGACGTAGATGCCGTCCTCGTGGTTGTCCCAGTACTCGTTGCGGAACGGCGGTTCGGTGGCGTCGTCCTGCGTGACGGCGAACTGGCGGTCGGTGAGGCGGCTGAGTGCCTCCGACGTCTTCCGGTACTCCGTGCTCACGGTGCGTATCCCTTCGTCCTGTCGCCCTGTGTCGGGCGACATGGGTAAGAACGCGGGACCCGCCGGATTTGGTCCCGCGGGGCTGGGAGCGGGCTGTGAGTTCTTTTCTAGCCCGATGCCACGGGCAGACGTTCTGATGCGCCGACCCCGTCATCCGGGTCCGGCGCATCAGAACACGGTGCGGCTCACGCCGTTCGGCGCCACGCCTCCAGCAGGGCCGAGGAGTCGAGCACGAGTCCCAGGTGCAGGGAGATCATCGAGAGTGCGGCGTCTTCCAGAGCGGCATCCGTCCCGCGAACGAGATCGGACGGAACGCTGAGGCGGTAGCCGAGGTTGGACGCGTCGAACGCGGAATTCAGCACGCAGCAGTCGGCCATGATCCCGTCGAGGACGACCGCCGTCACCCCGAGCTGACGGAGCAGGAAGTCGAGATCGGTCGGGTAGAAGGCCGACAGGCGTTTCTTGCCCGAGACGATCTCGTCGCCGGGGAGCACCTCGGTGACGAATTCCGTCCAACGCGAGCCTTCGAGAGCGTGTTCGCGCGCACCGGGGATCGGGCCGACATGCTGGGGAAACGTCGCCCGCCAGGCGCTGCTGCTCGTTCCGTCGACGTCGTCGACCCCCGAGGCGCGCAGGGTCGATCGCACATGAATGATCTTCACGCCGAGGGCTCGCGCCTCGCGATGGAAGGCGTCGATGCCGCTCACGATCTCGCGTCCCCGCGGCGCGGGGCACGGGCATGCGGGGTCGACCGACAGGTGTCCCTCGTGCATGTCGATCGACACGACGGCGGTGCGGGCCGGGTCGAGCCAGTCGGCGAATTCTCCGGTGGGGTCGATGTCACGATCTGCGCCGTGCACGCGGATGCGCGTCACGAGACGACCTCCGCCTCGTCGGCCGGCCGCGTCTCGCGGGACTCCCGCCGTGCGGTGAAAGGACGGATGCCGTGGTTGATCGCCCCGTGCAGGCTGAGCAGCAGGAACATGCCCATCATCATCGGACTCGTCACGACGGCGGCGACGGAGGGCGGCAGCGTCTCCGTGATCGCAGCCGGGAGGAATTGGCATCCGAGGGCCACGATGAACGACACCGAGGCCACGACGAGGTTGAGGTCGTCCCAGTCGACACCGGTCAGCATCTGCACGCCGCTGAGCGCGATGATGCCGAAGAGGACGGTCGCCGCGGTACCCAGGACGGGAGCGGGGATGCTCGCGAGCAGCTGCGCGACCGGCGGGAGGAAGGCCAGGACCACGGCGATGATGCCTGCCGCGAGCGTGACGAAGCGGCTGCCGATGCCCGACACGCGCACGATCCCCGCGTTCTCGGGGTAGGAGGTCGTTCCGATTCCCCCGAAGAGGGCCCCCAGGACCGTGCCCCCGAACTCCGAGAACAGACCACGGTTCACGCGGGCGGGGTCGATCTTCTGACCGCCCCAGCTGCCGATCATCGAGTACATGCCCATCGACTCGGTGCCCGCCTGCAGGAAGGCGACCAGCATGAGGATCACCACGGTCGGTTCCACACCGAAACCGAACGGCAGAACGTGCGGCGTTCCGACCACGCCACCGGCGAGGAGGTCGGGGAACGACCACTGACCGATTGCGAGAGCGAACACCGCGCCGCCGACGATGCCGAGGAAGATGGCCGCGCGCTTGACGACCCCGCGCCCCAGGACGAGGCAGCCGATCACGACGAGCCCGGTCACCACCGAGATGAGCAGACCGATGGCCCCAAAGCCGGGTGTTCCGGGGGTGCCGAACCAGTTGCCGGCGCCGATACCCGCGAGTTGCGCGCCGATGATGAGGAACAGCGTGCCGAGCACCACCGGCGACGAGACGAAGCCTGCCACGTGACCGAAGAGGCCGAAGCGGCGCAGGGGAAGGGCGAGGAGCATGAAGACGAGCCCGGCGACGATCATCGAGCCGAACGCCGTCCCGAGTCCGAACGCGGCTCCCGCAGAGATGATCGCGACCATGAAGGCCGCGGTCGGCCCCTGCACGATCGGCAGGCGCAGGATGCGGCTGGACTGCAGCACCGTGACCACTCCGGTGAGCAGGAAGCACGCCTGGATCATCAGGGCCACGTCACCGGTCTGCAGGTCGAGAGCGGCGCCGATGATGTGCGGAAACACCCAAATGCCGGTCAGGGCGAGGAGGTGCTGGGCGGCGAACAGGGCGGTACGCGCAGGGGGCAGCTTCTCTTCGAAGCCGACAGCGAGCGTCGGTGTGGCGGAAGGGTGCACGAGGACTCCACGGGTTGAGTTGCAGTGTGGGAGTAATTTTTGCAGTGCAGTCGTTACGTTCGTGTTTCGCTGCTGTCGCAATCTGTGCACTCGGAGTGTGAACCGGGGAGAATGGGATCATGACCGACACGGCGACCTCCGACCTCGATCACGTCGTGCGCGATGTGGGTGAACGCGTCCGCGCCCTCCGGCTGCGCAACGAGTACACGCTCAACGACCTCAGTGAGCGAACGGGTCTGAGCCTGTCGATGCTCAGCGCGGTCGAGCGCGGGCGCACCACGCCGTCTCTGGGTACCTTGCACGCGCTCGCCGCAGCGCTCGGCGTTCACATCACGGCTCTCTTTGCGCAGTCGGGTGGCGAAGACACCCCGGTCACGCCGCTCGCCGACCAGATCGTCGACGTCACGGAGGGCGGGATGGTCCGACGCACCGCGGTCTATCGGGCCGATTACGACCTCGAGGTCTACGTCGATGAGTGGGCGCCCGGCACCGCACACGCCCGGCGGCCCTCGCAGCACCCCGGGCACGAGTTCGGCATCGTGCTCGAGGGGAGCCTCGAGGTTCAGTTGGGCGACGACATCTTCCTCGCCGACGCCGGCGACGTCGCGCAATTCAGTGCGCGCCGACCGCATCGCATCGTCAATGCCGGACCGGGAACGGCTCGAGCGGTGTGGATCAACCTGCGGCGCCTCTAGAGTCCGGGGTTCCATCTACACTGGAATTATTCCGGTGAAGATGAAGGGTGCTCGGATGCGAACTCGGTCCTCCGTCGGCGGCGTCGTCATCGCAGCCGTCGTGATCCTGCTGGGCACGGCGCTCGCCACCGTGCCGACTCCGCTCTACCCTCTGTACGCCCGCGAGCTGGGGCTGGATGCCGTCGGGATCACGGCCACCTTCGCCGCATTCGCGGCCGGCGCCGTGTGCGGGTTGATCGTCGCCCTCCGGAATTCGTCGCGTCTGCCGCGCCGCAGGGTCTACCTGCTTGCGGCGGCGCTGCAGGCGGTGTCGGCGTTCGTGCTCGCCAGTGACCTGGGTATTCCGGGTTTCGCCGCGGGCCGCGTCGTGACGGGCATCGGATCCGGCCTGCTCGCAGCGTCCGGCACGGCCTTCGTGCTCGAACTCGGTCAGGGTCTGTCGCCCTTCGGCGCACGGATCGTCCGAACCGTCGCTCCCGCGTTGGCTTTCGCCGGTCTCGGTCTCGGTCCTCTCCTCTCCGCGTTCAGCGCACCGGTCGACGTCCGCGGCGCCCATCTCGTCTTCTTCGTGACGGGTCTCCTTCTCCTAGCGGGGCTCGGTCTTTCCTTCGTCCTGCTTCCCGCCCGCGCCGGGCGGCAGGGGGGTGCGACCTCGGCGGGTCGACGCCCTGCGCTCGCGTGGTCGCCTCGTCTCGGGGCCTTCGCCGCATTCATGACCACCGGGCTCTTCGGCAGCGTGACGACGGTTCTCCTCGCCGAACTCGGCGTGCATGACATCGCCCTCTCCGGTGCTTTCGCCGCCTCCGTCTTCCTCTTCGGGGCGATCGGGGTCGTGACGTTGGGGCGCCGACTCCCGGCCGCCGTCAGCGCGACTTGCCTGGCCGTAGCGCTCCTGCTGGTCGGCGTCGCGATGATGCTGTCGTCGGCCGTTCTGCTGATCCTCGCTGCGGTCGCGGCGGGAACAGCCGGTGGAGCGCTGTTCGCCCGAAGCCTCGGCGGAGCGATTTCGTCCGCCCCCCCGCACGCGTTCGCCCGCACCGTCTCCGTGTTCCTGTGCGCCTACCTCGGGCTGGCCGTTCCGGTCCTGGGGTTCGGGTTCGCGGCCCGTTCCGCGGGGACCGAACCAGCGGTGTGGGCCTTCGCGGCGCTCGGCACGGCGGTGTGCCTGGGGGTGATCGTCGCAAGCCGTGTCGAGGCTCGACGAATTAGCGTGCAAGCCCCAGACCTCTCCAGAGAACGCTCGCTAGCCTGAGCCTTCACCCGACCCAGGAGGTTCGCATGACCCGCACTATCGTCATCACCGGAGCCAGCGACGGCATCGGCGCCGCAGCCGCCAAGCAGCTCACGCAGGTGGGCGAAGAAGTCGTGGTCGTGGGGCGAAACCCCGAGAAGACCGCCCGGGTCGCGCGGTCGCTCGGGGTGGACTCGTTCGTCGCCGACTTCAGCGACCTGGCGCAGGTTCGGGAGCTCGCGGCGTCCCTGCTCGAGAAATACCCCCGCATCGACGTGCTCGCCAACAACGCCGGCGGGGTCTTCGGCGAGCGCACCCTGACGAAGGACGGCTACGAGACGACGTTCCAGGTCAACCACCTCGCGCCGTTCCTGCTCACCAACCTCCTGCGCGAGCGCCTCATCGAGTCGGACGCCTCAGTGATCCAGACCTCGAGCGCTGCGGCGAAACTCTTCCCTCGCTTCGACATCGACGACCTGCAGGGCGAGCGCCGTTACTCCTCGACCGCGGCGTACGGCAACGCGAAGCTCGCGAACGTGCTGTTCACCAAGGAACTCAACCGCCGGTTCGGCGACCAGGGTGTCTCAGCCGTGGCCTTCCACCCGGGCGTCATTGCCTCGAACTTCGGATCGTCGAGCGATGGGCCGTGGAAGTTCCTCTACGGGGGCCCGCTCGCGAAGAGCCTCATGACCTCGACCGCGGTGGGCGGCGCACGTCTGACCTGGCTCGCGCTCGGCAAGCCGGGCGTCGACTGGACCCCCGGAGGCTTCTACTCGAACAACAAGCCCGCCACGACCAACCGCATCGCCGACGACCCCCTGGTCGCGCGGCAGCTGTGGGAACGCAGCGCGGTGCTGGTCGGTCTCGACGACTGACCCCGTCGACGGCGGGCTAGCGCACGCCTCGCCGGAGGGGCAAGCGACCTCCGCGGGGAGCCGACTTCGGCCACGATGGTGTTCTACGCACGGAGAGTGGGACATGGGCGAGAACATCGTGGACACCGAACGGACGACCGCCCCTCGGCTCAGCCGGGAGGCGATCCTGGATGTGGCCCTTTCGCTGATCGACGAGCGGGGTCTCAACGAGCTGTCGATGCGCCATCTCGGCAAAGCGCTCGGGGTCGAGGCGATGTCGCTCTACCGGTATGTGAACGGTCGAGAGGATCTTCTCGAGGGCGTCGTTGATCGGCTCATGCGGGGTCTCACCGACGCGCTGCTCGTGGCGGAGGACAACGGGTGGCAGCGGTATCTCCAAGTCGTCGCCCACGAAGTCCGGCGCATCGCCATCGAGCACCCGAAGGCGTTCCCCCTTGTCGCCACTCGTCACCCGGCGGCGCCTTGGCTGCGCCCGCCGTTGCGGAGCGTGGAGGTGGTGGAGCATTTCCTCACGGCGATGATCGGTTTCGGCTTCGACGATGAGCAGGCGGTGAGGGCCTACCGCTCGTTCAGCAGCTTCCTCCTCGGAAACCTGCTCCTCGAAGCGGCCGTGCGCGGCGCCGAGACCGCGCCGGTCGAGGAGCCCCTCGACGAGGGCGGAGCCGCGATCGGGCAGGGCGATGCCGAGAAGGAGCTCGCAGACACTCCTCATGTGCAGCGGCTGCGCGGTCTTCTCAGCAGGGATCGCTCTGAGGACGAGTTCGAGGAATCGCTCGAGGCGCTGTTGGACCGACTGGACCGTCAGCTGTCCCAGTAGAGGCCGGCCCGCGCCTCATCCGCGGTGCGGATCGGGTGCGTCTTCGGGGTGGGCTGCGGGCCCGAGGAGAGCACTCAGGCGTGCGCGGATGACGGAGACGGCCTCGGTTCGACTGCGGCCCGTGTGCGCGTGCTCCGCGAGCTCGATGGCGATCTCGGTCAACAGCGCCGTTGCCAGGAAGAGATCGGCCCCACCGGCGATCCGCAGATCTTCGTCGGACGCCTGTCCGACCCGCATGATCACCGCGGGAGACCCGAAGTGGCGCGCCACCTCGGCTCTCTTCTCGGCGCTGACCTGCCAGAACGGGCGTTCCATGGCGGCGCAACGGTCGAGGATGTTCGACAGGAGTTCGTGCGCGTCACTCTGAGGCATCTTTCGCCCCTCCCGCCGTGTGGCGCCCGCTTGCTCGGTCCCACTCCAGTGACTTCCCCCGCAGGAGAGCGCAGAGGTTGCCGGCGACGACGAGTTCGGCAGCGAGCCCCGCCAGCGCGTAGGGCGACAGCATGACGTCGTCGTCTCCACCGGTGAGGTCGGCCTGCCAGACGGGATCGTCGTATCCGCGGGGTTCGAGCGAGACCGAGACGCCGCCGTGAACGAGTTCGACGACGCCGAGGCCGGTGTCGCGTCCGTCCGCATCCTGTTGCTCCGCAACGCGGATCCGGCTGGCGATCGGGTGCCCGAGATCGACGAATTCCTGCACCCACTCCTGCAGTTGCACACGAGAACGGCGCGGAGGCGAGTCCTCGATGCTCTCGTGTTCCACGCCATCAGCTTACGCTGTAAGTCGCCCTTGTCGGGCAATGTCCGATCCGCTCGTCCCCGCCGATCGAGACGGGCGAACGCGTCTTCACACGCCGAGAAGAGTCGGGCGCGAGTCTGACCGGCCCCATCGCTTCTCGCCGGCGTCGCGGAGTGCTCCGGGCGACGAGGCGTCCGATGATGGGGGAGTGAATCGCACCGATCGTCTCTATGGCCTGGTGGAAGAACTGCGGGCCGTCTCGCCGCGGCCACGCAGTGCTCGTCGTCTCGCGGAGCGGTTCGAGGTGTCGGTGCGCACCATCGAAAGGGATCTCTCGGCGCTCCAGCAAGCGGGTCTGCCGATCTGGGCGGAGCCCGGCCGCACCGGTGGGTACGTGATCGATGCGTCCGCGACACTGGGCCCGGCGGGGTTCACGCTCGACGAGGCGCTCGCGGTGCTGATCGGGCTCGGCACGCTCGGGCGCAGCCCGTTCCGGTTTTCCGCCCGCACGGCAGCCCGCAAGATGCTCGCGGTCATGCCGGAGGGCGAGGCGGCGCGCGCCCGCGCTCTCGCGTCGCGCGTGCACGTCCTCGAGAGTGAGGACGAGGTCGTCGCCCCGCCCGAGTTCGCTGCAGCCCTGCGCGCCGACCGCGTCGTGCGCTTGCGCTACCAAGACGCCGGCGGCACCGAGTCGGTCCGCGAGGTCGAGCCCCTCGGGTCCATCGGCAAGGAGGGGCAGTGGTACCTCATCGCGTGGTGTCGACTGCGCGACGGGGTGCGGGCGTTCCGGGGAGACCGGATGCGGGCGATCGAGGTGACCGAGGAGCGACCCCCGCAGCGCGCACTGCGTGCCGCCGACCTCGCGATCCCGTACGGACGATTGCGGTCGGTGATCGAGGACTGAACGGAAGGGACTTTGCGAAACACCGACGGGACGGTGTCGCGCTCCCCGGTGAGGCTGAAGCTTCCCTCCCACCGACCTCACCGAAGGAATCCCATGTCGTTCGCCTCCATCCGCATCGTCACCGCTGACCTCGACGCCCTCGTCGCGTTCTACGAGCGGGTCACCGGTCAGCAGGCCGAACGGCCCGCCCCTGTCTTCGCGCAATTCAGCGGCCCCGGCGCGACCCTTGCGATCGCCAGCTTCGCCACGGTCGCGATGCTCGACGGAGCCCTCGTGCCCGCCGCGAACCGGTCCGTGTTCGTCGAGTTCGAGGTCGCCGACGTCGACGCCGCGTTCGCCGCGCTCCAGGCGCCCGGTGAACACGTCATCCTCGAACCGACCACGATGCCGTGGGGCAACCGGTCGGCCCTCGTGCGCGACCCCGACGGCAACGTCGTGAACCTCTTCAGCACGCCCGTCGCGGGGTAACGCCCGGCGCGGGCGGAGCCGCACTCTACGCGTTTCCTCTGCATCACCCCCGCGCGCCCCATTCTTGGAGCCGTCTGGGGAGCGCGCGGGCACGCTGAGCGCATGACCGCATCCCCCGCCCTCGCCGCCCCGCCCGCCGCCGCCCTCCGTGGCGCTCGCCGCGTCGCGCGGAGCAGGCCGAACACTCGGCCGCTGTGGAACCTCGCCGCGATCGTGGTCATCTGGGCGACGAGCCTCGTCGTCGTGGCCGTGTGGGTCGCGGGTGGCGAGGTACAGTCGCTGCTGGCCGGGGGAGCCGACTCGCTCAACTCCCTCGGTCGCGCCGCGGGCCTGGCATCCGCCAACCTGCTTTTCTATCAGGTGCTGCTCATGGCCCGCGTGCCGCTGTTCGAGCGGGGTTTCGGCCGCGACGGCATCACCCGCATGCACCGCATCGTCGGCTTCTGGTCGTTCGCGCTCTTCATGGCGCACATCGGGCTGCAGGTCCTCGGCTACGCGGTGCAGGCCGGCATCAACCCGCTCGAGCAGGCGTGGCAGTTCGTGTGGGAGTACCCGGGCATGCTGCTGGCGACCGCGGGCACCGCTCTGCTGCTGCTGGTCGTGGTCACCTCGGTGCGTAAGGCCCGCAAGCGCCTGCGGTACGAGTCGTGGCACCTGCTGCACCTGTACGGCTATCTCGGCGTCGGCCTCGCCATTCCGCACATGCTGTGGACGGGCGCCGACTTCACCGTCTCTCCCGCCGCCACCGTCTCCTGGTGGGCGATGTGGGGCGTGACCGTGGCGACGGTCGTCGTCTTCCGCCTCGGGCTTCCGCTGGCGAAGTCGCTGCGCCACGGCATCCGGGTCAGCGTGGTCGAACGCGACGGCCAGAGCGGCGTCTCGGTGCGCATGACCGGACGCCGGATCGACGCCCTGAAGGCGCGCGGCGGACAGTTCCTCGTCTGGCGCTTCCTCGACGGCGCCGGATGGACACGCGGACATCCCTTCTCTCTCGCCACCGACCCGGCCGGCGGTGAGCTCGTCATCGCGGCCCGCTTCGTCGGCGACGGCACGCAGCGGCTCGCCGCGCTCCGCCCCGGCACGCGGGTGCTCATCGAGGGCCCCTACGGCACGATGACCGCCGACGAGCGCCGCGGGGGACACCTGCTCATGATCGGCGCGGGTGCGGGAGTCACGCCCCTGGTCGCGATGCTCGAAGAAGCCGACTGGGCCCCGGGCGAGGCGACGCTCATCGTGCGCGACCGCACCGCCGCCGACGCCCTGCGCGCCGACGCGATCGACCGCCTCGTGCGGGAGCGGGGCCTGCGTCACGCGCCGCTGCCCGGCCGTCGCGCCCTGACCACCTCGTCGTGGCTGCCGACCTCGCACGCGCAGTGGGCCGGGGCCGACCTCATCCGCTACGTCTCGCCGCGCCCCGCCGACACCGACGTGTTCCTCTGCGGACCCGAGCCGTGGATGGATGCCGTGCGCGCCGACCTGCGCCGCGCCGGGGTCCCGAGCGAGCGCGTCCACCTCGAAGCCTTCACCGTCTGAGGAGAATCCGATGAAGAAGATCGTCTACGCCCTCATGGCGACCGTCACCGGCCTCGTGCTGCTGTTCAGCTACCGCACCTCGACGGTCCCCGAGTCGACGAGCGCGCTCGCCGACGCCCCCTCGTCGGGGGTCGCGACGGTGCCGAAGACCACGCCGAGCCCCTCGGCATCCGCGTCCTCGGGTTCGAGCTCGAAGGGTTCGACCTCGAGCGGATCGACCTCGGGCGGATCGTCCAGCGCGCAGGCCTCATCCAGCGGCCTCACTGACGGCACCTACACCGGCCAGGCGGCGGACACCCGCTTCGGTCCCGTGCAGGTGCAGATCACCGTGTCGGGCGGCGCGATCACCGACGTGCAGGTGCCGCAGTACCCCTCCGAGAGCGGCCGCGACCAGCAGATCAACTCACGCGCGCTGCCCGTGCTGGTGAAAGAGACCGTGCAGGCGCAGAGCGCCGAGGTCGACATGGTCTCGGGTGCCACCTACACCAGCACCGGATACCGCACCTCGCTGCAGTCCGCCCTCGACCAGGCCCGCGCATGACCGGCGCGTTCACGGTCGTCGAGCCCGTGATGGGGACCGTCGCCTCGATCACCGTCATCGGCGAGCGCACGGCGCAGGTCGAGCGGGCGATCGCCGCGTGCGTGGCGCGCCTGCGCGACGACGAGCGGGTGTTCTCGCCCTACCGCGACGACTCCGACATCTCGCGGCTGCGCGACGAGGGTCTCGAGCTCGGCGACATCGACCCGCGGGTGGCCGAGGTGGCCGCGCGGTGCCGCGATCTGCGCGAGCGCAGCGGCGGCCGCTTCGACGCGCACTGGCGGGGCTGGTTCGACCCGACCGGGTACGTGAAGGGATGGTCGACGGATGCCGCGACCCGGGCCTTCGACGAGCTTCTCGCCGATGGCGCGATCGAGGCGGTCGGCGTCAACGTGGGCGGCGACTTGCGCCTGCGCACGGCCGCGACGAGCAAGCACGTGTGGCGCATCGGCATCGCGCACCCGACCCACGAGGGCGAGCTTCTGGCCAGGGTCGAGGTCGTCGACGGGGCCGTGGCCACCTCGGGCACGTCCGAGCGCGGCGCGCACCTCGTCGATCCGCGCACGGGCATGCACCTCGCGGGTCCCGTGAGCGCGACGATCGTCGCCGACGACCTCACCACCGCCGACGCCTGGGCCACCGTGGCGGCCATCGCCGGGATCGACGACCTCGACTGGATGCCGGTGGCCCCCGTGGCATCCGGGATCGTCTGGGAACACGGCCGCACGCGCCGCTTCGCCGGCCGGGTCGAGGTGTCGGCGTTCCACGACGCGCTCGTCGGCTGAGAACGCTCCGTCAGCGGGCGCGGGGGAGGCGCAGGGCGAACACCGTGCCCGTGGGGGAGGTGCGCTCGACCTCGATGCTCCCGCCGTAGCGGGTCGCCGCCTCGCGCACGAGCGCCAGCCCGAGCCCGAACCCCCGGCGCCGGCCCGACTCCGCCCCGCGCGCGAAGCGTTCGAAGATGCGGGGCAGATCGTCGTCGCGGATGCCGCTTCCCCCGTCCTCGACGCGCACGGCGACCTCGCGTTCGGCGGCGTCGGCGGTGACCGTGACCTCGGAGCCCGCGGGTGAGTGCCCGATGGCGTTGTCGAGCAGGGCGGTGCACATGCGCACGACGGTGACCGCCGGTACCGCCACGGTCACCCCCGTCAGCCGGGTCGGTCGCAGGCCCACGCCCGCGTCGGCGGCGAGGGACGACAGCGCCGCGGTCGCCGCGCGCACGCTGTCGTCGACCCGCGCGGTGCCCGTGTGCACCTCGCCTTCGGCGGTCAGCAGCATGTCGGCGAGAACGTCGTCCATGATCTGTGCGTCGCGACGCAGCTGATCGAGCGGCTCGTCGGCGGGTTCGCCGCGGTGCAGGCGACGCTGCACGATCTGGATGCGGCTCGTCAGGGCGGTGAGGGGCGTGCGCAGCTCGTGGCTCGCATCCGAGACGAACGCGCGCTGCCGACGCAGGGCCTCATCGAGCGGGCGCACCGACCAGCGGGCCGCGGCCCAGCCGACGAGTCCGAGCACCACGACCCCCACGAGACCCAGGCCGATGACCCAGGGCAACACGTCGTCGAGGTCGACCACGAACCGATCGCCCGCGGGGGCGCCGCCCGGGCCGTGTCGGCCGCCACCCTCGGTGCGGGCCTGCGCGACGAGCACCGAGATCAGGATGCCGACTCCCACGGCGATCGCGACGGCCGATGCGCCCGCCACCAGGGTGCCGACCCGCAGCGCGGCCCGGCGGACGACCCGCCGGTCGTCCTCGGCGCTCACCGCTCGGCCCCGGCGCGGTACCCGCGCCCGCGCACGGTCTCCACGAGGTCGGTCGCGGTCTTGCGGCGCAGGTAGTGCACGTACGTGTCGACGGTGGTCACGGCATCCGGAGACGAGAACACCGCGCGGGCGATCTCTTCGCGCGAGAAGACGTGGTCGGGGCTCCGGGTGAGCAACTCCAGCACGGCGTTCTCGGTCGAGGTGAGGGCGATGCGCTCGCCGGAGGGGCCGTAGACCACGGCCGTGTCGGGGAGGTAGGTCCAGTCCGAGACGCCCCGGCGACGTCCCTCGGCTCGGTAGCCGCGTCGCAGCGCCCGCAGCCGGGCGAGCAGCTCGTCGAAGTCGAAGGGCTTCAGCAGATAGTCGTTCGCTCCGGCGTCAAGTCCCTCGACGCGATCGGCGACCGCCCCCAGAGCCGTCAGCAGCAGCACGGGGGTCGTGATGTGGGCGGTGCGCAGGTCGCGCACGATCTCGGCGCCGTCGCGGCCGGGAAGACGCCGGTCGAGCAGGATCACCTCGAAGCTGTCGCGCAGCGCCCGGTCGCAGCCTGCGAGTCCGTCGGCCTCGTGCACGACCTCGTAGGTCTCGCGGAGCACCTCCAGCGTCATTGCGGCGATCTCGGCGTCGTCCTCGACGTAGAGCAGTCGCGGCCGCGGTGCGCCGGCCTCGCTCACTGCACTCCCGCGCGCGGCGGGCTCACGTTCCACCCGAAGCGCTCGAGGGCGTCGAACAGGCGGCGCGCCTGCGCCCACGCCACTGCGCCCGAGACGTCGGAGTACACGTCGATCGCGAACGGCGGGGGATCGGCGAACTTGGGGATCTCGACCTCGGCCCACGCGTGCGGCGCGAGCCAGACACGCGGGCTCATCGTCCCCGCACCGTCGACACCACCGTCGGCGGCGAAGGCGATCGCGTCGAGGGCGTCGATCTTGGTGATCGGCATGTTCACGACGAGGGTCACGGCGTGCAGCGTTCCGGTCATCGCGTACCTCCCTCGTTCATCCTGACACGCGCACCGGGGTCGGGGACGGCGAATACGGTGCGGATCCGGCGCGCATAGCCGGTTCATAGATTCGGTGAGGGAGGGGGCAGGGTCGCTGCGTCATCGTCGCTTCAACGACACCCGCACCGACCAGTGGAGCAGACCATGAGCAGAATCCCCGACACCCAGATGACCCCCGACGGTCCCGCCTACGAAGGTCGCCTGCTCGACCGCGCCGACGAGCCCGTCGTCGATCAGGGCGCGCCCTTCGACATCCGCACGCTCGTCTCGCGGCGCGGCATCCTGGGCCTGGTCGTGCTGGGCGCGGGCACCGCCACGCTGGCCGCGTGCGCCCCCTCGGCCTCCGGCGCGGCCACGTCGGCCGCGACGGCGACCCCGACCGCGACGCCCACGGCGAGCGCGACCCCGAGCGCCACCGCGACGAGTGCGGCCGCCGCGCTCCCTTCGGGCGAGATCCCCGACGAGACCGCCGGTCCCTACCCGGGCGACGGTTCGAACGGCCCCGACATCCTCGAGCAGTCCGGCATCGTCCGCAGCGACCTGCGCTCGAGCCTCGACGGCGGAGCCACGGCCGCGGGCGTTCCCATGACCTTGAACCTCTCGATCTTCGACACCGCCAACGGCGACGTGCCCTTGACGGGGGCCGCGGTGTACGTCTGGCACTGCGACGACCAGGGTCGCTACTCGATGTACTCCTCGGGGATCGAGAACGAGAGCTATCTCCGCGGCGTCCAGGTCGTCGGAGGCGACGGCGTCGTCTCGTTCACCTCGATCTTCCCCGGCTGCTACGACGGTCGGTGGCCGCACATCCACTTCGAGGTGTACCCGAACGTGGATGCCATCACCGACCCCTCGAACGCGATCGCCACCTCGCAGGTCGCCCTGCCGCAGGCCGCGTGCGACGTGGTCTACGCCGACGCGGCGTATCCCTCCTCGGCATCCAATCTGTCCCGGGTGTCGCTCGAGAGCGACAACGTCTTCGGCGATGACGGGGGAGCGCTCGAACTCGCCACCGCGACCGGCGACAACTCCACCGGATGGACGGTCGCCCTCGGCGTCCGCGTCGACACCACCACCACCCCGACCGCGGGTGCCATGCCCGGCGGCCGCTGACGTCACGGAGCGCAGCGAAAACGACGCAAAGCGACGAGGTGAGCGAGGCGGCCGGGGTCGCTCTTGCGTCCGCGACCCCGATCTGGTCTGCTGAGCCGTGGCGACGCGAAGGGGCGTGGCTCCTGTTCTGGGGGAACATCTCGATGACCGTTGCGAACGATCCCGCCGCGGCGCGCCCGCGCCTCACCCGATGGGGGCGGTCCGTCTCGATGCTGACAGCGGTGATGGCAGCGCTTCTGCTCGTCGCGGGGTGCTCGTCCTCGACCTCCGCTGCCGATCCGGCCGCCATCGACAACGCCCGTCGAGTGTCGGCACCCTCTCCGTCCGCGACGCCGTCACTGACACCCGTCGTCGTCGTTTCCGAGCAATCTGTCACCTCCGCGGTGCCGTTCGAGCGGGCGACCGTGGATGACGCGACGATCCCGTCGGGGCAGTCGCGCATCTCGACGCCGGGCGTCGACGGCGAGAAGGTCTCGGTGTTCCGGGTCACAACGATCGACGGTGTGGAGTCCGAGCGGGTACTGATCAGCGAATCCGTCGGACGAGCGCCGGTCTCCGAGGTCACCTCACGAGGGACATTCGTCGCTCCGCCTGCTCCCGCTCCGGTCGAGAAGGCGTCGGGCGGCGGGGGCGGATGCGACCCGAACTACGCCGACGCGTGCGTGCCGATTGATTCCGATGTCGACTGCGCGGGCGGAAAGGGCAACGGCCCGTCCTACTTCGACGGCGTAGCCCGGGTCGTGGGTTCCGACATCTACAAGCTCGACGGCGACGGAGACGGCCTGGCCTGCAACGGCTCCCGCTAGCGGCACCGCTCGACACGGCCGGCCGGCGACGCGGCTAGCCTCGACCCATGCCCTCACCCCGCGCCCAGCTCGAAGCCCTGCTCGCGCAGGGTCTCGGCGACGTCTCCCCAGCGTTGCAGGCGTTGCCTGTCGAGGGCGAGGCGCGAGCGGCGGCGGTGCTCATCCTCTTCGGCGTGCTCGACGGGGTACCCAGCCGTCGGGTCTCGCCCACCGTCCCCAGCGATCTCGACGTGCTGCTGCTCGCGCGGGCGAGCACCCTGCGCGCCCACCCGGGCCAGGTCGCGTTCCCCGGCGGCCGGGTCGATCCCGAAGACGCGGATGCCGTGGCGGCGGCCCTCCGCGAAGCCCGCGAAGAGACGGGACTCGATCCCGACGGTGTCGAGGTGCTGGGCACCCTCGAGTCGCTGCCCTTGGCCTTCTCTCGCCACGAGGTCGCCCCGGTGATCGGATGGTGGGCGCGCCCGACCCCGGTGCGTGCCGTGGATGCGGCGGAATCGGCCGAGGTCTTCCGCGCCCCGGTGGCCGATCTGCTCGATCCCGAACGCCGAGGAGTGACGGTGCTGCGTCGTGACGGTCGGGAGTGGCGGGGCCCGGCCTTCGCCCTGCAGACGGCGCGCGGCCCGCAGACGGTGTGGGGGTTCACCGCGATGGTGCTGGACGGGCTGTTCGACCGCCTCGGGTGGACGGAGCCCTGGGATGGATCGCGGGAGATCCCCCTGGCCGAGGCCGCCGCGGGCGCCCGCGACCGATCCGGGCCGCCGGCCCGGTCGTAGCGCGTCCGGCGCACTTCGTCATCCGCGGCGTGGCGATCGTCCGAGGTCGCTAGCGTGGGTTCCGTGACTGCGCCTATCGATCCCACCACCACCTCCGCCTGGTCCCGCCTCACCGCTCTGCGGGAGGGTTTCGATCCCGACCTGCGTGGCTGGTTCGCCTCCGACGCCGATCGCACGCGTGATCTCACGCGCACGGTGGGCGACCTGCACGTCGACCTGTCCAAGAACCTCGTCACCCCCGAGATCCTCGACGCTCTGGTCGCCCTCGCCGACGAGACCGGTGTGCGCGATCGTTTCGGCGCGATGCTGAGCGGTGCGCACCTGAACACCAGTGAGGACCGCGCGGTGCTGCACACCGCGCTCCGTCGCCCGGCAAAAGTCGAGCCGTCCCTCGTCGTCGACGGTCAGCAGATCGACCACGACGTGCACGAGGTGCTCGACCGGCTGAGCGCCTTCGCCGACCGCGTGCGCTCGGGCGAGTGGCGCGGCGTCACCGGCAAGAAGGTCACGCACGTCGTCAACATCGGCATCGGCGGCAGCGACCTGGGCCCGGTGATGGTCTACGAGGCTCTGCTGCCGTACGCCGACGCCGGCATCCACGCCCGCTTCGTCTCGAATATCGACCCCACCGACATCTCGCAGAAGACGGCTGACCTCGATCCCGAGACCACCCTCTTCATCGTCGCCTCGAAGACCTTCACGACGCTCGAGACCCTGACCAACGCCCGCCTGGCTCGCGACTGGCTGTGGGCGCAGCTCGCCGAGAAGGGCGCGATCGACGACTCGGATGCCGCCCGCACCGACGCCGTGGCCCACCACTTCGTCGCCGTGTCGACCGCGCTCGACAAGGTCGCAGCGTTCGGCATCGACCCGACGAACGCCTTCGGCTTCTGGGACTGGGTGGGCGGACGTTATTCCGTCGACTCGGCGATCGGGCTGTCGCTCGCGATCGCCCTGGGTCCCGACGTGTTCCGCGAGATCCTGGCCGGCTTCCACACGGTCGACGAGCACGTGGCATCCACTCCGGTCGAGCAGAACGTGCCCGTTCTCATGGGTCTGCTCAACGTCTGGTACACCAACTTCCTCGGCGCGCAGTCGCACGCGGTACTGCCCTACGCGCAGCAGCTCCACCGCTTCGCGGCCTACCTCCAGCAGCTCACGATGGAGTCCAACGGCAAGTCGGTGCGGTGGGACGGAACGCCGGTCACCACGGACACGGGCGAGGTCTTCTGGGGAGAGCCCGGAACCAACGGTCAGCACGCGTTCTACCAGCTGATCCACCAGGGCACGCGGCTCATCCCGGCCGACTTCATCGCGTTCGTGAACCCGGCCTACCCGCGCGCCGACGACGGGCGCGACGTGCACGGCCTGTTCCTGGCGAACTTCCTCGCGCAGACGAAAGCGCTGGCGTTCGGCAAGACCGCCGACGAGGTCGAGGCCGAGGGAACCACGGGCGCGCTCGTCGCCGCCCGCACGTTCCCCGGCAACCGGCCGACCACGTCGATTTTCGCGCCGTCCCTCACGCCCTCGGTGCTCGGCCAGCTGATCGCCCTGTACGAGCACATCACCTTCACGCAGGGCACGATCTGGGGCATCAACTCCTTCGATCAGTGGGGCGTCGAGCTGGGCAAGCAGCTCGCTCTGCAGATCGCCCCTGCGATCGAGGGTGACGACGAGGCGCTGGCGGCTCAGGACTCCTCGACGCGCGCCCTGCTGGACTACTACCGGGCGCACCGCGGCTGAGCCCTCGCGCGACGCGACGGGCGGATCGACCGCTGAGAGGCCGATTCGATGAGATTTTTTCTTCGTCGGATCGGCCTTTCGTCGCGAGGGGAGGAAAGCTCAGCGGCGACTGACGGGAACAAGGCGTCGGAGCGTCGATAAAAAACCCGGTGAAGCCTGTTTTTCTCCTGCGGACGGCGAGAAGCGCAATCCGTCGCGACACCCCCGGCGAGGGCGAGTTACCGAACCGTCTGCTCTCACCGGTCTTCCAGGTAACGAAAAGATAACGCCCAGAACCAGCACCCACACTCGGGGCCCGTGCCGACCCGACGGCGCGACACCGTGCTCGATCCCGACGAGCGCGCCCCCGACGAAAGATCTCTCTTGCTGCGTTCCGACATCAAACTCACCCACGTCAACCGCGCCCGACGCACCCTCGTCACGGCGGCCACCTGCGCCGGCCTCGCGTTCGGCATGGTCGCCACGACCGGTCTGGCGATGGCGTCCCCCGTCTCGTTGCCCGACGCCTCGGCATCCTCCTTCTCCGCCCCCGGCACCTCGGTGCCCGTGTCCACGGCGCCGACCCTCGACGCCGTGAGCACCGGGGCCGCCGCCGCCCTCGACGGGGCGCAGACGGCTCTCTCGAACGCGACCGCCGTCCAGGCCGATGTCGCCGCGACCGGGCTCCCGCTCTCGATCGGCGACGCGTCGATCGACACGGGCGCGCTCCAAGACGCCGTCGACCGCCTCACCTCCCGCGACCTGCTCCCGGTGCTGCTCGTACCCGCCCTGAGTCAGAACGCCCAGAGCGAGACCGACCGCGTCAGCGCCCGCGTGGCGGAGGTCAAGGGCAGCCTCGACAAGGCGAAGGCCGACAAGGCCGCCGCCGACGCCGCCGCCGAGGCGCAGCGTCAGGCCGAGGCCGCAGCGGCCGCCGAGGCGCAGCGTCAGGCCGATGCCGCCGCCGCTCTCGCCCGGGTCAACACGCCCGAGGGAGCGCGCGCGTACGCCTCGCAGCTCATGGCCGAGAAGTACGGCTGGGGGAGCGACCAGTTCTCGTGTCTGTCGTCGCTGTGGAACAAGGAGTCGGGCTGGAACTACCAGGCCTACAACAATGACGGTGGGGCGACCGGCATCCCGCAGGCCCTGCCCGGAAGCAAGATGGCGAGCTTCGGCGCCGACTGGCAGACCAACGCGGCCACTCAGATCGCGTGGGGCCTCGACTACATCTCCCGCGGCTACGGGACCCCGTGCAGCGCGTGGGGTCACTCCCAGGCGATGAACTGGTACTGATCCGCGTCGCTGCGTCCCGGGTCCCCGCCGGGCGCCGCGGGTCTGCTCGACGTCGAAGGATCGCGGGTCGATTCCCAGCCTCCACCCCTCCTCAGCGATATATCGTTATGTATCGCTGGCTCAGATCGGGTCCGCGCGAAGGAGGTCGTCATGAGTGGTTCATTCCTGGGAGACGCGTTCGGCGGACGCGGTGGCAACAACACCCCCGGCTGGCCGATGTCCAACATCCTCGAGGGTCTCGAGCAGCTGCGCACGCAGTTCGAGCAGAAGACCGCCTCGACGCCGCGCATGAACAAGGGCGACGTGCGTTCGGCCGTCCTCTCGCTCCTGCTCGAGCAGCCGATGCACGGCTACCAGATCATCCGCGAGATCGAAGATCGCAGCGGCGGCTCGTGGAAGCCGAGCCCCGGCTCGGTCTACCCCACGCTGCAGCTGCTGACCGACGAGGGCCTCGTGCAGGCCGAGGAGTCGAACGGCCGCAAGACCTACTCGCTCACCGCCGAGGGCCGCGCTGCGGCCGGCGACGAGACCACCGAGCGCACGGCGCCGTGGGAGGCGGCCGGTTCGCGTGACGGCGGTCGCATGACCGCGCTGCCCAAGGCGGGTATCGAACTCGCCCAGGCGGCGGCCCAGGTCGGTCGCACGGGCGACAAGGAGCAAGTCGCGCAAGCGGTCGAGATCCTCGACGAGGCGCGCCGTAAGCTCTACTCCATCCTCGCCCAGGGTTGAGGTCACGCCCGCTCGACGGGGGCATTCCGCCCGTCGGCATCCAGGAGAATCGATGACCGACGACGCCCTCATGAAGGCCCGCTACCGGCGGATCACGCGCTTCGCGGCGCGCTATCTGGTGCAGGCCTGGTGGTTCGAGCTCTTCCTGCCGCGGTTCGGTCTCGGGTGGATCTCCGCCCGGGGCCGCACCCGGCGGCTCGAGCGCATCGCCCAGCGTTTCCATGTGCTCGCTGTCGACCTCGGCGGTCTCATGATCAAGGTCGGGCAGTTCATGTCGTCGCGTCTCGACGTCCTGCCCCCGTCGATCACGAAACAGCTCGAGGGCCTGCAGGACGAGGTGCCCGCGGTCCCGTTCGTGCAGATGCGCGCCCGGGCAGAAGAAGAGCTCGGGATGCCGTTGGAGCGCGCCTTCGCGAGCGTCGACGAGCGCCCCCTCGCGGCGGCTTCCTTGGGTCAGGCGCACCGCGCCGTGCTGACGGAGGATCTGGCCGCCGAGACCGGCCTGAGCGCCGTCGTGCTGAAGATCCAGCGCCCGGGCATCGACCGCATCGTCGACGTCGACCTGCGCGCCCTCCGCAAGGTCGGCGTGTGGCTCAGCAAGGTCGCCCTGGTCCGCGATCGCGTCGACATGCCCTCGCTCGTCGAGGAGTTCGCCGTCACGAGCCTCGAAGAGATCGACTACCTGCACGAGGCCGCCAACTCCGAGCGCTTCGCGACCGACTTCGGCGGGCCCGATGGAGTGGCCGTGCCCGAGGTCGTGTGGGAGCGCACCACCCGCCGCGTGCTCACCCTCCAAGACGTCACGGCGATCAAGATCAACGACGTCGACGCCCTCCGCGCGGCCGGCATCGATCCGTCCGAGGTCGCCGCCCGCTTCGCGCGGGTGATGTTCGACCAGCTGTTCGACGACGGCTTCTTTCACGCCGACCCGCACCCCGGAAACGTCTTCGTCACGCCGCTCGGCGGCACGACCGACGCCGGCACCCCGGCGTGGCGCTTCACGTTCATCGACTTCGGCATGATGGGCGAGGTCCCGCCGAGCTTGCGCCGGGGGCTGCGCCGCGTGCTCATCGCGGCGGCCTCGCGTGACGGAAAGGGCCTGGTCGACGGCATCCGCGATGTCGGCGTGCTGTTGCCCTCGGCCGACACCGTGCAGTTGGAGCGCGCGATGACGGGTCTGTTCTCCCGCTTCGGTGGGATGGGCTTCGCCGAGCTGCAAGAGGTCGACCCGCGCGAGTTCCGCGCCTTCGCGATCGAGTTCGGCGACGTCGTGCGGTCGCTGCCGTTCCAGCTGCCCGAGAACTTCCTGCTGATCGTGCGCGCGATGTCGCTCACGAGCGGCATGTGCAGCGCGCTCGATCCCGCCTTCAACATCTGGGACGCGGTCGAGCCCTACGCCCAACGCCTCATCCGCGAAGAAAGCGGCAACACCGCGCAGGCCTTCGTCCGCGAGGTCGGAGCGGTCGCCGCCGTGACCGCGCGCCTCCCGCGCCGGGCCGACAACCTCATCTCGCGCTTCGAAGACGGCTCGGTGTCGGTCCAGACCCCGCGCATCGAGCGGCGCATGCGCGATCTCGAGCGCATGGTCCGCCGGGTGGTCTCGTCGGTGCTGTTCACGGGCCTGCTCATCGGCGGGGTGCTGTTGCAGGCCGAGCAGGCGGTGCTGGGCACGATCCTCATGGTCGTCTCGATCGCGCCGCTCTCGCACGCCCTGCTGGCGGGGTGGGTCGCTCGACGCAACGGCGCCTGACGGCGTCGGCTCCGCGTGGGACGGTGAAGGCTGCCGCCCGGCTCAGCGCCCGTCGAACATGCCCAGAAGCGTGACGACGCCGAGAAACACCGGGATGCCGTAGACCGCCGTCCCGACCATGAACGACGAGACCACGCGCACGTTCGCCCACCACCCGTGGCGGGGCGTCCACGAGCGGAGCTGTCGCCCTCCCGGGCCCACCATGGGAGCGTCCGGGCGCCACGCGATGACCCCCGAACCGCTCGCGAGACTCTCCGCGATCTCGACCGCGACCTGGCCCGCGACCCTCTCGTCCGTGTATCGCAGCGAGCGTTGCCGCAGCCGGGGCGCGACGTGGGTGAGGATCGCGTCCACCTCCCGCCACAGTGCCGGGTCGTCCCACCGGCGCCGCTCGGCCCGGAAGAACACCGCGCGATCCTCGACGATCTCGACGTCGAATGCGCGGGCGTGATCGGCGAGGACCGCCATGACGTCGGGGGTGAGGACGTAGAGCGCGTCGCGGGCGTATCCGCGTGGAGCGTAGGCGCGGAAGATCCGGTCGAAGTCGCCCTCCAGTGAGATCCGCTGTCGTTCGGCGAGGTTCTCGGGCAGTCCCGAGCGCACCCCGTCGTTCTCGACGGCGTCGAGGACCAGGTGGGGGAGCGGGGATGCCAGCGAGACGCAGACGTAGGAGCGCGGACGCGTGCGCGGCATCCGCAGTCGAACCGTCCCGAACTCGATCCCTTCGCCCACGAAGCGCGGGTATTCGCGCACACCGGCGGAGTGAGCGGTGACGATGGCCGGGAAGGAGTCCCGCCACCACGCCTCCGCGCGGAACTCGTTCGCCCGCGCGGTGAGCGCGCGGCGAGCGCGGCGGAGCCGGACGGGCGTCGAGGCCTTCCGCGACCATCGCCAGAGGGCGATGCTCGCGGCGGTCCAGACGATGGCGACGACGAGGGTGATGACGAGGGTGCGTACGTCGTCGGCCTCGAGCGTCCCGTCGCCCCGGATGTCGACGTCGAGTCCGGTGTTGAACACCACGATGAAGAGGGTCCAGACCTCGATCACGGCGTTCAGCCGCACGAGCAGGCGTCTGCGGGTCGGTACCCACGGCGGCGGTTCGTGCTCCGGCACGGTCGGCAGCTCCCGCCGCACGTCCTCGTCGGGGGCGTCGAGCCATCGAAGGTCCACGCGTCGTCCTCTCCGGCGGGTGTCGGTCCGCCTGCCCGCCGGGGGTCCCTCCCTAGACTGGCGCGGTGTCGACCGAATCACGCCGTCCCCTGTCGGCGTGGCGGTTCGACGGAACGCTCCGGGTCTATCAGCGCGCCGCGCTGGACCGTGTCGACGTCGACGCGGGGGAGCCGCTGCACCTCGTCGCCCCGCCGGGTGCCGGAAAGACCCTGCTCGGGCTCCTCCTCGCCGCACGCCGGGGAAGGCGCACGGTGGTCTTCGCGCCCACGACGGCGATCCGCGCGCAGTGGGTGGGCGCTGCCCGGGTGCTGGCGCACGATGACGCCGCCGTGTCGGACGACCCCGATCTCCCCGCCGACCTCACGGCCCTGACGTACCAGGCGATCAGCGTGGTCGACTCCAGCGAGCCCTTCGCGGCCCTGGCGCGCGCCCGCTGGGTCGACGAGCTGATCGCCGACGATCGCACCCCCGACCAGGCCGAGCGATGGCTCGAGGCGCTCAGCGAGAGCAATGCCGCGGCGTACGGCCGTGGCATCCGCTCTCGGTCCCGCGCTCTTCGGCGCACTCTGGCGAGACAGGATGCCGCCGCTCTCACGGCCGCTCTGCACCCGCGATCGCGCGAGCTGCTGGAGCGTCTGGTCGAGGCGGGGGTCGAGACCATCGTCCTCGACGAGTGCCATCACCTCCTCGATCACTGGGCACTCGTGGTTGCGGCGCTCGTCGCGCGGTTGCGCGCGGGGGGTCGGGAGCCGCTCGTGATCGGGCTCACGGCCACACTTCCCTCGCCCGATGACGCGAACGAGTACGAGAACTACGTCTCGCTGCTGGGCGAGGTCGATCTCGAGGTTCCCGTGCCGGCGGTCGTGCGCGAGGGCGATCTCGCGCCGTACCGCGACCTCGTCCACGTGGTCCAACCGACCGGCGAGGAGCGGGCGTTCCTCTCCGCGCACGCCGAAGCCCTCGCTGAGGCGCTGCGGACGACATTCGCGGTGGGCGCCGGAAGGAAGTTCCTGCGCGCGGTGCTTCAGCCGTCGACCCCTTCCGCCCCCGCGGATCCCCTCGAACCGCCCGCCGAGGGCGTCTCGTCCCCGGCCCCGGTCGATTCCGTGGGGAGGAGTGCTGTTGCGCGCCCGGGGATCGAGCCCCCGCCGGCCGCCGCGGAATCGTCCGACCCCGACGCCGCCGTCGATGCCGCTCTCTCGGCGGCGTTCGCCGTCGATTTCGCCGGTGCCGAGGCCGCCGCGGCGATGTTCTCCGTCGTCGCGCCCGACGACCCGCTCACCGCTCGTTTTCCCGCCGTGGCGCGACGGGCGCCCACCACCGAAGAGACGCTGCGCCTGCTGGGTCGATATGCCCTGGACCGGGTGCTCCCCGACCCCGCGCGCGCCGATGAGTGGCGCCGGCTGCGTCGCCTGCTCGCCGATTTCGGCTTCGCGCTGACCGACCGCGGGGTGCGGCGCACCCGCGATCCGATCGACACGGTCCTCGCGTCCTCCCTCTCGAAGGACAGGGGAGCGTGCGATATCCTCGCCCGCGAGCTCGACGAGCTCGGCGACCGCCTCCGCGCCCTCGTCGTGACCGATTACGTCACCCACGGCAACGTCCACGGGGGACTCCTGGGCTCGGCCGGCGCCGTCCGCACGTTCTCGATCGTGGCGACGGATGCCGCTACCTCGGCGCTGCGCGCGATCCTCGTCACTTCCTCGACGGTGCGCGTCGCCGTCCGTCACGCGGAGACGCTGCTTCCGGCGCTCGCGCGCGAGCTCGGCGTCGCGGTAACGGGGGAGCCCTGCTCCGACGACGTGGCCGTCCTCGCGGTGCGGGGGGCCACGGGGCCGGGGGTGGTCGGCGCCGTCTCCCGGCTGCTCGCCGACGGCTCGCTCGAGGTGGTCGTGGGCACGCGCGGTCTCTTCGGCGAAGGGTGGGACTGCCCGGCGGTGAACACCCTGATCGACCTCACCGCGGTGGCGACGGCGTCGGCGACGCAGCAGTTGCGGGGCCGTACGCTGCGGCGCGATCCGGGCTGGCCCGAGAAGGTCGCCCACAACTGGACGGTCTCGGCGCTGCTGCCGCCCGACTCGCCTCTCGACGCGCAACCGGATGCCGCCCGCCTCCGTCGCAAGCACGCCGGCCTGTGGGGACTCGACGCCGACCACCCCGAGCGCATCGTCCGCGGGCTGCCCGCGGCGCTGGGGCGCGACCGTCGTCGCGCGCTCGACGAGGTGCTCGAGAAGGCCCCCGGCGCGTCGCTGGAGCGTGTCGACGCGCTGACCTCGGCTCCGCCGCGGGACGAGACGCGATCCGCCTGGCGCATCGGCTCCCCGTACGACGACCGCGAGGAGCTCTCCGGGGTGGTCGAGCGCCCGGCCCGCACGCCGGTCTTCTCGACGTCGGTGACGGCCGAGCGTGCCCTCGGCGGGTGGCTCGCAGTATCGGCGGGAGCGCCGACGGCGCTGATCGCGCTGTCGTTCTTCCTGCCCCCGGTCGCGGGAGTCGCGGTGGGGGGAGTCAGCGCCCTGATCGGTGCCATTATGTCCGTGCCCCTGCTCTCGGCGTGGCGGCGCACGCGTCGGCAGGCTCGGGACGCCGCGGCAACGCTGAGGAACATGGCGCATGTGGTCTGGACGGCGCTGTCCGAGAGTGGGCGCGTCCGGTCCCCGCTCGCCGTTGCGGTGTGGGAGGGAGAGCGGAGGGATGCCGACGCCACCCGCGCCGAGATCACGATGGCGCACGCGAGCCTCGCCGATCAGAAGACCTTCGGGATCGCGCTGGAGGAGCTGTGCGGCCCGATCCGGTCACCGCGTTTCGTGCTGGAGGTCGACCGCGGCGGAGGGTCGTGGTGGGTGCGCGCCGTCCTCGAGCGCGCGGGACGCTCCCGGTCCCGGCAGTTCCTCGCCGTGCCTTCCGAGATCGGTCGTCGTCGGGCGGACGCCGTCCGCTTCCACGGCGCGTGGCAGGTGCACGTGGGTCCGGCCGTCCTGCACGAGCTCAACGGACCCGAGAATCTCCCGCTGATCGCAGAAGCGCGCCGCACCGGAGGTTTCTCCGGAGCGGCGCGCTCGATGATGCGATGGAGCTGAGGGCTCAGTACCAGCCGGTCGACTGCGAGTGGCCCCACGCGCCGCACGGCGTGCCGTAGCGGCCCGAGATGTACCCGAGGCCCCACGACACCTGAGTGGCGGCGTTGGTCTGCCAGTCGGCACCGGCGGACGACATCTTGCTGCCCGGGAGCGCCTGCGGGATGCCGTAGGCGCCGCTGCCGGAGTTGTAGGCCTTGTAGTTCCAGCCCGACTCCTTGTTCCACAGCGACACGAGGCACGACATCTGGTCATCGCCCCAGCCGCGGCTGGCGAGCATGTCGCGCGCGGCAGCCTGGGCACCGGCGGGGCTGTTGTCTCCCGAACCGCCTCCGGTCGGAATGGGGGCCGAAGACCCGCCACCGCCGGAGTTGGACGAGGACGACGACGACGACGAGGCCTGCTTCTCGGCGGTGGCCTTGTCGGCGGCGGCCTTCGCCGCGGCAGCAGCCTCTGCTTCCTGGCGCGCCTTCTCGGCCGCCTCTTCTTCGGCCTTCTTGGCCACGGCGGCGTCGAGACCGCCGCGCAACTCGGCCACGCGCTGGTCGACCGCGGCGGTGGCCGCGGCGACGTCGTGCGAGAGCGCGGGGAGGAACGTCTCGGGCAGCACCGAGGCCGCCTCGAGGCGGTCGGTGGCCTGCTGCAGCGCAGTCGTGTCGACCGTGGCGGGCTGGCCGATGTCGAGACCGGATGCCGCGATGTCGCTCTGCACGGTGGCGACGGCCTGGATCGAGGTCGACGCAGCGGTCTCCGCCGCGCGGGCCTCGGTCTTCTCGGGGCCGGGGGTGGCCGCGAGCACCGTGGGCGTGATCGAGGAGGCGAGCGAGAACGTCGCGGTCGACAGGTCGGCGGGGGAGGCGGTGGCGGCCGGCGCGGTGCCGGTGAGAGCCGCGGCCGCGACCACGCCGAGCACGAGCGCTCCCACTGTCGTCACGGGGCGACGACGAGTGCGGCGGGCGGCGAGGCGGCGGTCACGACGATTGGAAAAGGACGTCGAGTCAGAGCGCATAGAACCGGTTTCACGTGAGGGGAGGACGGTGCGGGTGTCACCGTCCGACCCGCGTCAGCGGGCACAAGACGGGGAGCCTGGCACGTGTTTCTGGACGCCACCTGGGCGGACCGCCTCAGAACGCCGGAACAAAACGGCCGATCCGAGGCGAATCGCGTGCACGCGCAAACGCCCTGTCCGGCCCGCTGTCTCCGTTCGCCCCGCGTGGTCGGCGTCAGCGTGTGACGGCCCGAGCGCGGGATGAGCGTCACCCGGGACTGCGCGGGAGGCCTGGTGCGTTAGACTGAGGTGTCACACCTGGGTTCTGCCTATCTGGCGAGCCCGTGGCATCGCATGAACAATCCGCTTCGCTTCGACTCGTGGTTGGAGTTCGCCCTCGGGCGGCCCCAGCCCGACGGCCCCCGGTCTTCGGATCGACGGGTACAGGAGTCGGAGCCCGACACCACACCCAACTAGGACAACCCACTACATGACTACCGCAACGACCGCCCCGGCTACCAAGCAGGTCGCGATCAACGACATCGGCTCGGCCGAAGACTTCCTGGCCGCGGTCGAGAAGACGCTCAAGTTCTTCAACGACGGCGACCTCATCGAAGGCACCGTGGTGAAGATCGACCGCGACGAGGTCCTCCTCGACGTCGGTTACAAGACCGAGGGTGTCATCCCCTCCCGCGAGCTCTCGATCAAGCACGACGTCGACCCCAACGAGGTCGTCAACGTCGGCGACCACGTCGAGGCCCTCGTTCTCCAGAAGGAGGACAAAGAAGGCCGCCTCATCCTGTCCAAGAAGCGCGCTCAGTACGAGCGTGCGTGGGGCGACGTCGAGAAGATCAAGGAGAACGACGGTGTTGTCACCGGTTCCGTGATCGAGGTCGTCAAGGGTGGTCTCATCGTCGACATCGGCCTCCGCGGCTTCCTCCCGGCCTCGCTCATCGAGCTGCGCCGTGTCCGCGACCTGACGCCGTACCTCGGCCAGGAGATCGAGGCCAAGATCCTCGAGCTCGACAAGAACCGCAACAACGTCGTGCTCTCGCGCCGCGCTCTGCTCGAGCAGACGCAGTCCGAGTCGCGCACCACGTTCCTCAACAACCTCCACAAGGGCCAGGTCCGCAAGGGCACGGTCTCGTCGATCGTCAACTTCGGTGCGTTCGTCGACCTGGGTGGCGTCGACGGTCTCGTCCACGTCTCCGAGCTCTCCTGGAAGCACATCGAGCACGCCTCCGAGGTCGTCGAGGTGGGCCAGGAGGTCACCGTCGAGATCCTCGAGGTCGACCTCGACCGCGAGCGCGTGTCGCTCTCGCTCAAGGCGACGCAGGAAGACCCGTGGCAGGTGTTCGCCCGTACCCACGCGATCGGTCAGATCGCTCCGGGCAAGGTCACCAAGCTCGTTCCCTTCGGTGCGTTCGTCCGCGTGGCCGACGGCATCGAGGGTCTCGTGCACATCTCCGAGCTGTCGGGCAAGCACGTCGAGCTCGCCGAGCAGGTCGTGTCGGTCGGCGAAGAGGTCTTCGTCAAGATCATCGACATCGACCTCGAGCGTCGCCGCATCTCGCTGTCGCTCAAGCAGGCCAACGAGTCGGTCGACCCCAACGGCACCGAGTTCGACCCGGCGCTGTACGGCATGGCCACCGAGTACGACGAGCGTGGCGAGTACAAGTACCCCGAGGGCTTCGACCCCGAGTCGGGTGCGTGGCTCGAGGGCTTCGACACTCAGCGCGAGGCCTGGGAGCAGGAGTACGCCGCTGCCCAGGGTCGCTGGGAAGCCCACAAGGCTGCCGTCGCCAAGGCCCTCGAGGCCGAGGCCGCCAACCCGACGGACGCCGGTTCGTTCGGTGGATCGTTCTCGTCCGAGACGCCCGCTCAGGGCACCCTCGCCGACGACGAGTCGCTGGCTGCGCTTCGCGAGAAGCTCTCCGGTCGCTGATCCGTCCCGCATCGAAGGCCGGTACCTCCTCGGAGGTGCC
Source organism: Microbacterium testaceum (assembly GCF_029761935.1). Taxonomy (NCBI): domain Bacteria; kingdom Bacillati; phylum Actinomycetota; class Actinomycetes; order Micrococcales; family Microbacteriaceae; genus Microbacterium; species Microbacterium testaceum. The sequence continues at coordinate 793,620 of NZ_CP121699.1, read as the reverse complement.
GGCCTTCGGTCGTTGCCGGGCGCAAGCCCTGGTGGGCAGGTGGGGGAGCAGGGCAGGATGAAGACATGGCTTCTCGACTTCCGCTTCTGATCACCCTTGCCGGCGTGGCCGTGCTGTTCCTGTCGATCGCGTTCGTCTTCGCCCTGGTCATCGGAGCGATGTTCTTCGGCGGGATCGAGTTCACCGGGGGACACACGGATGCCATGACCTCGCCGTCGACATGGTCACTCGTCGCCTGACCGCCACATCGTTCCCGTCCCTCGGCCCGGGCGACCTCGAAGGTCGCGCCGGGCCGTCGACGTTTCCGCAGGATTCCGCGGCCGCGGTCAAGCGACACGCCCGAGATGTGCCTGGATTCGACGGGTCGGTCGTTCCCGCGTAACTTATTACTTGTTCGCCCCACAGGGGAGAGCGGAGCGGCCGGAAGGCCCCGCATCGTCTCAAGTGGCGGACCACCCAAAACCTGCTCTGAATGGTGTATGGTTTTGGTTCGGTCGTTCGGCCGGTTCCCGAGGTTGATCTTTTTGAGATCCCAATGAGGTTCCGTGTGCTGGCGGCTGTCAATTGAAGTGAACTGCCTCACGGGTAGGTCGAGAGATCGTTTCTGTGGGTGCGTCCGTTCCTTGAGAACTCAACAGCGTGCACTTGTCAAATGCCAATTTATTCCTCGTCGGTCTGACTTTTGTTGGATTGCGAGAAATTCCTTTGGATCAAAGTCCAACCCTTTCGGGGGTTGGCGTGAAATTCGTCAGTAATGATGTTTTTCTTTGGTCAGTTTCAAACTCGCTGCGGCCCCGTTTTCCCGGTGGTTGTATGCATTTCTTTTTTACGGAGAGTTTGATCCTGGCTCAGGATGAACGCTGGCGGCGTGCTTAACACATGCAAGTCGAACGGTGAAGCCAAGCTTGCTTGGTGGATCAGTGGCGAACGGGTGAGTAACACGTGAGCAACCTGCCCTGGACTCTGGGATAAGCGCTGGAAACGGCGTCTAATACTGGATATGAGACGTGATCGCATGGTCGTGTTTGGAAAGATTTTTCGGTCTGGGATGGGCTCGCGGCCTATCAGCTTGTTGGTGAGGTAATGGCTCACCAAGGCGTCGACGGGTAGCCGGCCTGAGAGGGTGACCGGCCACACTGGGACTGAGACACGGCCCAGACTCCTACGGGAGGCAGCAGTGGGGAATATTGCACAATGGGCGGAAGCCTGATGCAGCAACGCCGCGTGAGGGATGACGGCCTTCGGGTTGTAAACCTCTTTTAGCAGGGAAGAAGCGAAAGTGACGGTACCTGCAGAAAAAGCGCCGGCTAACTACGTGCCAGCAGCCGCGGTAATACGTAGGGCGCAAGCGTTATCCGGAATTATTGGGCGTAAAGAGCTCGTAGGCGGTTTGTCGCGTCTGCTGTGAAATCCCGAGGCTCAACCTCGGGCCTGCAGTGGGTACGGGCAGACTAGAGTGCGGTAGGGGAGATTGGAATTCCTGGTGTAGCGGTGGAATGCGCAGATATCAGGAGGAACACCGATGGCGAAGGCAGATCTCTGGGCCGTAACTGACGCTGAGGAGCGAAAGGGTGGGGAGCAAACAGGCTTAGATACCCTGGTAGTCCACCCCGTAAACGTTGGGAACTAGTTGTGGGGACCATTCCACGGTTTCCGTGACGCAGCTAACGCATTAAGTTCCCCGCCTGGGGAGTACGGCCGCAAGGCTAAAACTCAAAGGAATTGACGGGGACCCGCACAAGCGGCGGAGCATGCGGATTAATTCGATGCAACGCGAAGAACCTTACCAAGGCTTGACATATACGAGAACGGGCCAGAAATGGTCAACTCTTTGGACACTCGTAAACAGGTGGTGCATGGTTGTCGTCAGCTCGTGTCGTGAGATGTTGGGTTAAGTCCCGCAACGAGCGCAACCCTCGTTCTATGTTGCCAGCACGTAATGGTGGGAACTCATGGGATACTGCCGGGGTCAACTCGGAGGAAGGTGGGGATGACGTCAAATCATCATGCCCCTTATGTCTTGGGCTTCACGCATGCTACAATGGCCGGTACAAAGGGCTGCAATACCGTGAGGTGGAGCGAATCCCAAAAAGCCGGTCCCAGTTCGGATTGAGGTCTGCAACTCGACCTCATGAAGTCGGAGTCGCTAGTAATCGCAGATCAGCAACGCTGCGGTGAATACGTTCCCGGGTCTTGTACACACCGCCCGTCAAGTCATGAAAGTCGGTAACACCTGAAGCCGGTGGCCCAACCCTTGTGGAGGGAGCCGTCGAAGGTGGGATCGGTAATTAGGACTAAGTCGTAACAAGGTAGCCGTACCGGAAGGTGCGGCTGGATCACCTCCTTTCTAAGGAGCATCTGACGCCCTGTCATGGGGTTGTTCAGGCGCCGGATCAGACCGAATGTGTCTGCCGGTTAGCTCATGGGTGGAACATTTGATGGGGTCTCGTTTTGTGGGGCTTTCTGCTGAGTACGTCGCTGTGGTGACAGGAAAGGTGGGGGGTTTCGTTGGCGGGACATGCACGCTGTTGGGTCCTGAGGGGCCGGGCGCTGACGGGGGTCTTTGGATTCTTTGTTGGTGGCTGTTCCTCGAGGGCCTTTCTTGCGCTTGCCGGTTGGTGGGTGTGGGAGGGGTACCGCCCGTACTTTGAGAACTACACAGTGGACGCGAGCATCTTCGACATGAGCCTTTTGGTTTGTGTCGTGAAGATGATCTTAAAGATCATTAGTCAATTTTTTGACGATTCAACTCATGTGATTTCAAGTCTTTAAGAGCAAACGGTGGATGCCTTGGCATCTGGAGCCGAAGAAGGACGTAGCAATCTGCGATAAGCCTCGGGGAACTGATAAGCGAGTTTTGATCCGAGGGTGTCCGAATGGGGAAACCCCGCCAGGGCGCGTGCGTACCTGGTGACTCCCGCCTGAATATATAGGGCGGGTAGAGGGAACGTGGGGAAGTGAAACATCTCAGTACCCACAGGAAGAGAAAGCAAAAGCGATTCCGTAAGTAGTGGCGAGCGAAACCGGAAGAGGCTAAACCTAGCGTGTGTGATAGCCGGCAGGCGTTGCATGTTGGGGGTTGTGGGACTTTTCTGATTGTTCTGCCGAATGATCGACGTGACAAGAGGGTATAGACGAACGGTTTTGAATGGCCGGTCATAGAGGGTGCGAACCCCGTAGTCGAAATGCCTGTTCTTGGCGTGAAGAGTATCCCAAGTAGCACGGGGCCCGAGAAATCCCGTGTGAATCTGTCAGGACCACCTGATAAGCCTAAATACTCCCAGATGACCGATAGCGGACAAGTACCGTGAGGGAAAGGTGAAAAGTACCCCGGGAGGGGAGTGAAATAGTACCTGAAACCGTTTGCTTACAAACCGTTGGAGCCTCCTTAGTAGGGGTGACAGCGTGCCTTTTGAAGAATGAGCCTGCGAGTTAGCGATACGTGGCGAGGTTAACCCGAGTGGGGTAGCCGTAGCGAAAGCGAGTCTGAATAGGGCGATTCAGTCGCGTGTCCTAGACCCGAAGCGAAGTGATCTATCCATGGCCAGGTTGAAGCGACGGTAAGACGTCGTGGAGGACCGAACCCACTTAGGTTGAAAACTGAGGGGATGAGCTGTGGATAGGGGTGAAAGGCCAATCAAACTTCGTGATAGCTGGTTCTCTCCGAAATGCATTTAGGTGCAGCGTTGCGTGTTTCTTGCCGGAGGTAGAGCTACTGGATGGCCGATGGGCCCTACAAGGTTACTGACGTCAGCCAAACTCCGAATGCCGGTAAGTGAGAGCGCAGCAGTGAGACTGTGGGGGATAAGCTTCATAGTCGAGAGGGAAACAACCCAGACCACCAACTAAGGTCCCTAAGCGCGTGCTAAGTGGGAAAGGATGTGGAGTTGCTTTGACAACCAGGAGGTTGGCTTAGAAGCAGCCACCCTTGAAAGAGTGCGTAATAGCTCACTGGTCAAGTGATTCCGCGCCGACAATGTAACGGGGCTCAAGCACGCCACCGAAGTTGTGGCATTGACATTTTTGGTAGGCCTTCGTGGTCCAGCCGTGTTGATGGGTAGGAGAGCGTCGTGTGGCGAGTGAAGCGGCGGGGTGACCCAGCCGTGGACGCTACACGAGTGAGAATGCAGGCATGAGTAGCGAAAGACGTGTGAGAAACACGTCCTCCGAAAGACCAAGGGTTCCAGGGTCAAGCTAATCTTCCCTGGGTAAGTCGGGACCTAAGGCGAGGCCGACAGGCGTAGTCGATGGACAACGGGTTGATATTCCCGTACCGGCGAAGAACCGCCCAAGCTAATCCAGTGGTGCTAAGAGTCCTAGCTCGGAATGTTGTTGATCCCTTCGGGGTGAGACGCGTCCGTGTGAACGCTCGACCCCATGCTGGTGCGGCTAGCGTATTAACAGGTGTGACGCAGGAAGGTAGCCCAAGCCAGGCGATGGTAGTCCTGGTGCAAGTGCGTAGGCCGAGTGATAGGCAAATCCGTCACTCATTACGGCTGAGACACGATGCGGATAAAAAGTGGGTGATCCTATGCTGCCGAGAAAAGCATCGACGCGAGGTTCTAGCTGCCCGTACCCCAAACCGACTCAGGTGGTCAGGTAGAGAATACCAAGGAGATCGAGAGAATCGTGGTTAAGGAACTCGGCAAAATGCCCCCGTAACTTCGGGAGAAGGGGGCCATCCACTTATTAGGACTTGCTCCGAAAGGGTGTGGTGGCCGCAGAGACTAGTGGGTAGCGACTGTTTACTAAAAACACAGGTCCGTGCCAAGTCGCAAGACGATGTATACGGACTGACGCCTGCCCGGTGCTGGAAGGTTAAGAGGACCGGTTAGCCGCAAGGCGAGGCTGAGAATTTAAGCCCCAGTAAACGGCGGTGGTAACTATAACCATCCTAAGGTAGCGAAATTCCTTGTCGGGTAAGTTCCGACCTGCACGAATGGCGTAACGACTTCCCAACTGTCTCAACCGCGAACTCGGCGAAATTGCATTACGAGTAAAGATGCTCGTTACGCGCAGCAGGACGGAAAGACCCCGTGACCTTTACTACAGCTTGGTATTGGTGTTCGGTGTGGCTTGTGTAGGATAGGTGGGAGACGGTGAAGCATTCACGCCAGTGAGTGTGGAGTCATTGTTGAAATACCACTCTGGTCACTCTGGATATCTAACTTAGGACCGTGATCCGGTTCAGGGACAGTGCCTGGTGGGTAGTTTAACTGGGGCGGTTGCCTCCCAAAATGTAACGGAGGCGCCCAAAGGTTCCCTCAACCTGGTTGGCAATCAGGTGGCGAGTGTAAGTGCACAAGGGAGCTTGACTGTGAGACTGACAGGTCGAGCAGGGACGAAAGTCGGGACTAGTGATCCGGCAGTGGCTTGTGGAAGCGCTGTCGCTCAACGGATAAAAGGTACCTCGGGGATAACAGGCTGATCTTGCCCAAGAGTCCATATCGACGGCATGGTTTGGCACCTCGATGTCGGCTCGTCGCATCCTGGGGCTGGAGTAGGTCCCAAGGGTTGGGCTGTTCGCCCATTAAAGCGGTACGCGAGCTGGGTTTAGAACGTCGTGAGACAGTTCGGTCCCTATCCGCTGCGCGCGTAGGAAGTTTGAGAGGATCTGACCCTAGTACGAGAGGACCGGGTTGGACGAACCTCTGGTGTGTCAGTTGTTCCGCCAGGAGCACCGCTGATTAGCTACGTTCGGGATGGATAACCGCTGAAAGCATCTAAGCGGGAAGCCGGCCTCAAGATGAGACTTCCATACCATTTATGGTGAGAGGCTCCCAGCCAGACTACTGGGTTGATAGGCCGGATGTGGAAGCGTAGTAATACGTGAAGCTGACCGGTACTAATAAGCCGATGACTTGATAACACACCTGTTTTTGGTGCTTGCGTCCACTGAGTGGTTCTCGATGTACGGTCGGGAACTCAACAATGATCATGTCGTTGTTGGTTTTTGAAACATCAATAGTGTTTCGGCGGCCATAGCGAGAGGGAAACGCCCGGTTACATTCCGAACCCGGAAGCTAAGCCTCTCAGCGCCGATGGTACTGCAGGGGGGACCCTGTGGGAGAGTAGGACACCGCCGGACTTCTTTTCGTCGAAGTGGCCACCCAAAGTTGGGTGGCCATTTCGCATTTACGGGCACACTTCCCCGGTGATCGACCCGTGTCGAACCCCGGGGATTGGGTTTCAGCGCCGGTGCCCACACCACCCAGAAATGGGAGGGTGTGGGCACCGGCGCTTCGCCGTACCCCGAGACACTGGTCGATAGGCTCGAGGGTGTGAGCGATTTCTCGGGCCATCTCCCCGGGAGTCGCGACTACCGTCGCCTGCTGATCGGACTCTTCTTCGGTGGCGTCGCGACCTTCGCGCAGTTGTACGCGACGCAGGCCGTCCTCCCGGCGATCGCCGACGATCTCGCGTCGGGCCCGGCAGGGGCGGCGCTGACCGTCTCGGCATCCACTCTGGGCCTGGCGGTGGCGGTCATCCCCTGGTCGCTGGTAGCCGATCGCATCGGTCGCGTGCCCGCCATGGCCATCGGCCTGATCGCGGCGACTCTTCTCGGGGCTGTCACGCCCTTTGCGGATGACCTCGGCGTGCTGCTGGCGTTGCGCCTTCTCGAGGGGGCGGCGCTCGGTGCCGTTCCGGCTGTCGCCCTCGCCTACCTGAGCGAGGAGGTGTCGCCCCGCTTCGTGGCGGCCGCGGCCGGCTCCTACATCGCGGGAACGACCGTGGGTGGTCTGTCGGGACGCGTGGCCTCGGGCTGGATCGCCGAATTGGCCGGGTGGCGGTGGGGGGTGGCATCCGTCGTCGTTCTCTGCGTGGTCGCGGCGGTTGTCTTCTTGTGGCTCGTGCCGGCGGCCAGGGGATTCGTTCCCGGTCGGTCCCGGACGGTGAGGGGACCGTCGGTGAGACGGCGCCTGGTGCTCAACCTCCGCTCTCCGGTGCAGATGGCGCTGTACGCGCAAGCGTTCTTACTGATGGGCGCCTTCGTCGCGGTCTACAACTATCTGGGCTTCCACGTGGCGGCCCCGCCGTTCGCTCTGCCGCCGGCGATCGTGACGCTGTTGTTCCTCGCGTACCTCGCCGGGACGGTCTCGTCTCCGCGGGCGGGCGCTCTGGCCGTGCGGTACGGCAGGCTCCCCATCTTGCTCGGCAGCACCGGACTCATGGCGGCGGGCGTGATCGTGATGTTCCTGCCGTTCATCGCCGCAGTGATCGTGGGGCTGCTCGCTTTCACCGCCGGCTTCTTCGGAGCGCACGCGGTGGCCTCGGGCTGGACACCCGTCGCCGCCGATCCCGAGGCCCGCGCGCAGGCGTCGTCGCTGTACTACCTCGGGTACTACGCGGGCTCGAGCTTGTTCGGATGGCTGCTGGGACTGCTCTTCGCCTCCGTCGGGTGGGGGGTGTTCCTCACCGCGGTGCTCGGGATGTGCCTGCTCGCGCTGGTGATCGCCTGGTCGGCCCTGCGCGGGGCCCCGTCTCGTCCGCGCTGAGCCCGGAGGAATGCGCGCACGACGGATCTGTCGACACCCGGCGGGTCGAGGTCAATGCCCGAGGTCGATGTCGGTGGAAGCGACTAGCGTCGGATACGACGTGAGGGAGGTCGGGAGTGGACGACGCCGATGAGCGCGCTGTGATGGACGACGAGATGGTCGATGCCGGTCCGAACGACGCGGATGACATCGATGCCGAAGAGGCGGTCGAGACGACGACCGAGATCAGTTACGACGAGCAGCGCTATCCGGCGCGACCCCGTCGTCTGCGTCCCCGCGACCAGTTCCGCGGTGGCACTCTCCGTCGATTCCTCACCGATCCCCGCAACGCGAACGGCGGCAATCCCTCCTATGTGGAGTGGCTCGTCCGTCAGTCGATGCTCAAAGACGCCGATGTGCTGAGCCGGCAGCTGTCCGGTCAGCCCTCGATGTGGCGTAATCCCTACGCGCGTCCGGACGCGCGCCGGGCCATCGAATCGACCGACGTCTGGTTCACGGCCTATCCGATCTCGCTCATCACCCGCCCGGGGGAGTCGTTCCTCGAGGCGCTCGGCGATGAGGCGCTGTGGGAGGCCTTCGAGTGGGTGGGGATCAACGGCATCCACACCGGTCCCGTCAAGAGAGCCGGAGGCATCACCGGCTGGCAGGAGACCCCCAGCGTCGACGGTCACTTCGATCGCATCAGCACGCAGATCGACCCCGAATTCGGTGACGAGAACGCCTTCCGCCGCGTCGCCGACGTGGCGGAGTCACACGGCGGCAGCGTCATCGACGACATCGTTCCCGGTCACACCGGTAAGGGCGCGGATTTCCGGCTCGCCGAGATGGCGTATAAGGACTACCCGGGCATCTACCACATGGTCGAGATCCCCCGTGAGGACTGGGATCTGCTTCCCGAGGTGCCCGCCGGGCGCGACTCGGTCAACCTCGACGCCGAGACCGAGCGCGAGCTCAGCGCACGCGGCTACATCATCGGCGAACTCCAGCGCGTCATCTTCTACACCCCGGGGGTGAAAGAGACGAACTGGAGCACGACCGCTCCGGTCGTCGGCACCGATGGTCTCGAACGACGCTGGGTGTACCTCCACTACTTCAAGGAGGGGCAGCCGTCGATCAACTGGCTCGACCCCACTTTCGCGGGGATGCGGCTCGTGATCGGAGACGCCCTGCACTCCCTCGGCGATCTCGGGACGAGCGCGCTGCGACTCGACGCGAACGGCTTCCTCGGTGTGGAGAAGAGCGCAGAGGGCCTTCCCGCGTGGTCGGAGGGGCATCCGCTGTCGCACGCGGCCAACCACATCATCGCCGGGATGGTCCGAAAGGTCGGCGGGTTCACGTTCCAAGAGCTGAACCTCACGATGGAGGACATCCGCGACACAAGTGCGGTCGGCGCCGACCTGTCATACGACTTCGTCACGCGGCCCGGGTATCACCACGCCCTCGCCACGGCGAACACGGAGTTCCTGCGGCTCGCTCTCACGACGGCGCTCGAGACCGGCGTCGAGCCCGTGCAGCTCGTGCACGGCATGCAGAATCACGACGAGCTGACCTACGAGCTCGTGCACTGGGCCACCACCCACCGCGACACCGTCTACCCCTTCCGGCACGAGGAGCACACCGGGGGAGAGATCGCCGAGATGGTGCGCGCCGAGCTCACCGAGAAGCTCACCGTCGACGCCGATTACAACCTCGTCTTCACGCAGAACGGGATCGCCTGCACATCGGCATCCCTCATCGCCGCGACGCAGGGCAAGGCGACGCTCGACGAGATCACCGACGAAGACATCCCGGCCATCCGCGACGCCCACCTGCTGCTCGCGAAGTACAACTCCTGGCAGCCGGGGGTCTTCGCCCTCTCGGGCTGGGACCTCACGGGCTCGCTCACGCTTCCGGCGGACGACGTGCGCCATCTCATCTCGACCGGCGACACGCGCTGGATCGAGCGGGGAGCGCACGACCTGCTCGATGTGGCCCCCGACGCGGCGTCGTCGATGTCGGGCGTGCCGCGTGCGCGCTCGCTCTACGGTTCGCTGGGGCGGCAGCAGGAGGACCCCGAATCCTTCCTTTCAGGACTGAAAGAGATCCTGCGGATCCGCGGCGATCACGGCATCGCCATCGCCTCTCAGGTCGATATCCCGCAGGTCGGGCATCCGAGCATGCTCGTCATGGTCCATCGTCTCGACGGGGGCGACCGACGGGACGAGTCGGCGCCCCTGCAGATCACGGTGCTCAACTTCTCGGGCGAGACGATCGAGGGAACGGTCCGGTCGGAGTGGCTGGTGCCGCAGAGCACCGCGATCGACGCGGCGACCGGCGAGGCCGTGGGCCGGGTGGACGAGCTGCAGAGCTTCTCTCTCGAGCTCGGGCCCTACGCCGGTCTGTTCCTCGTGCTGGAGGCGCCGGCCGCCGACGACTGACGGCGATGTCGGGGGTCGGGCGTAGCGTGAGCGCATGTCCGCCCCCGACTGCCTCGTGCCCGATTGCCGGCGAGCGGCCGATCCCTCCGCCCCGGTGGCGCTCTGCACCTGGCACATGGGCGTGAGCGCGGACTGGGCTGCCGGGCATCACGGCGTGACCGACGTGCTCCCGGCGCCCTGCCGATTGTGCGGGTCGCGGCTGGGCGTGCGGTGGCCGAGCGGGTGGCTCTGCGCGGTGTGCGAGTGGCGGCACGGCGACCCCGTCGACGGCGAACTGCCGCCGCCGCGCGTCGACGTCGTCTACTACCTGCGGTTCGACGACCGCATCAAGATCGGTACCACGGCGAGCCCCCGTCAGCGGCTGGCCGCTATCTGGCACGACGAACTCCTCGCCTTCGAGCCGGGGGACAGGCTCGTCGAGCGGCGTCGACACGCGCAGTTCGGGGACGAGCGATTCGGCAGGACCGAGTGGTTCCGCCGCAGCCCCGCGCTCGACGCGCACGTGGCCGAGCTCGCGGCGGGCGTCGACGACCCCTGGGCGTTATACGCCCGGTGGACGAGCGCGGCGATCGCGCGCCGGGGCTGACGGCTGTCGCATGCTCCGTGCGCTCCGCCTGCCCGACTGCCACGAGTGCTCCGCCGTCCACAAGCCTCAGGGCGCTCCGAGGTGAGCGGTCTACGGTGCGAGACACACGATCCGAGAGGCGCACCCATGGGCTTGTTCGACAGACTGTTCGGCTCCGGCGACGACGCCTCGCGACGAGCCCCCGAGACCCCGGTGCCCCACGGTTCGGCGAGCGGCTCTCGTGACGCCGAGGGTCGGTGCGCCCCTCCGCCCGCGCAGCAGCAGGCGCCGGCCGCCGCATCCGGGTCCGACGAGGACCGCCAGGCGATCGAACGCTACCGCTACCTGCTCCGGACGGCGCCTCCCGAGACGGTCGAGCAGGTGCACGCCGAAGCCTTCGGCCGACTGACCCCGGCCCAGCGTCAGCAGGTGCTCGCCGAGATGTCGGCCGGGTTGGCACCCGCCGAGCGTCCCGCGAGCGACGATCCGGCATCGTTGGCTCGCGCCGCCACCCGTGCCGAGTACTCGCAGCCCGGTTTCATGGAGCGCACCTTCGGCGGGCGCGGTTTCTCGAACGGTCCGGGTTTCGGGTCGATGCTCGGAGCCTCGATGCTCGGGACCATCGGTGGGTACGTCGTCGGTTCCGCTCTCGTCGGGGCGATGTTCGACCCCGGCTACGACGCGGGATACGCCGACGGTGCGGCAGCGGACGCCCAGGCCGACGCGGACGCCGCCGGCGTCGCTGACGCGTCGGGGACGGACGCGGGCGCGGGCGATTTCGGCGGGGACCTCGGGGGAGATTTCGGCGGCGACTTCGGGTTCTGACCCTCTCGCCGGAGCCGTCACGACGCCCTGACCGGCGTGCCGGAGCACGCCGCCCCTGTCGCGCACTCGGAAAACGCTATGGTCGAGGCCATGGCGCCTCCGACCTCGAGCGAGCGCTTCGGTCTGCGCCGCAGCATCGTGGCGAGCCAGACGCTTCTCGCCGCAGCGACCCTCCTGAGTGTCGTGGTGTCGATCTCGGTGGGGCAGGTGGGCCACGCCTCGCTGTTCTTCGGAGGGACCTCGCTCGTCTTCGCGGGTGCGATCGCCGCCGTACTCCTGCCCTGGCAGCGCATGCCCCGGTGGGTGGTCGGGCTGCTGCCGATCGTCGACGTCGTGGCGATCGCCGTCATGCGCGAGAGCTCGCCCCTGGCCGGAGTCGGGCTGCTGTGGACGTTCCCCGCGATCTGGATCGGGACGGTCTTCGGTCTGCGCGGCGTCGTGGCCGTGTCGTTGACGGTGACCGCCGTGATGGTCCACCAGCTCACGACCGATGACCTGCAGCGGTTCACCGCGTCGACCCTCGTGCTGCCCTTCACCGTGGCGGCGCTGTCGTCGATGGCCGCGTTCACCGCTCGACGTTCCCGCGCCCAGCGGGTCCTGCTCGAGAAGCAGTCCGCTGAGCTGCGTCGCGCCCTCGATCGTGCCCGGCGTCAGGAGGACCTCGTCACCGAGGTTCTGGATGCCGTCGACTTCGGCGTCACGCGCATCACCCCGACCGGGGAGTTCTCCGTCACCAACACCGCCCACGGGCTCCTGCTGAACAGCACGGACGCCTTCGGCCGGGAGGTCGCGGTGTTCGCCGCCGACGGATCCACCGCGATCCCCCCGGCATCCGATCCGCTCGCTCGCGCGCGCTCGGGAGAGGTGTTCGAGGGCGAAGTGGTCTGGTACGGACTTCCGGGGGAGGACCGTCGCGCCCTCAACGTCACCGCGCGACGTCTGCCCCGCAGCGACGCCGGCGACGCCGGGGCAGTGGTCGTCTCGCGCGACGTGACGGTGGAGGAGCAGGCCCGCCGGGCCCGCGAAGACTTGGTCGCCAGCGTCTCGCACGAGCTGCGCACCCCGCTCACCTCGATCATCGGCTACCTTGACCTCGCGCTCGACGACGACGGGCTCGATCCCGCGACCCGGGAGAGGCTCGAGGTGGCCGAGCGGAACGCCTCGCGGCTACTCGAGCTGGTCGCGGACATCCTCGCGGTGTCGTCCACGTCGAGGGAGGGTTTCGGCGTCGACCTGGATCTGCGCCCGACCGACGTCTCGGCTATCGTCCGCTCCGCGATCGAGTCGATCGCGTTGAAGGCGCATGATCACGGCATCCTGATCGAGGCCGGCGACCTGCCGGCGGCGCACGCGCTGGTCGACGGACGCCGGGTGCGCCAGGTCATCGACAATCTGCTCTCGAACGCCGTGAAGTACAACCCGCGCGGGGGGTCGGTGGCCGTCTCGGTCGGAAACGAACCGCGCTCGATCACGGTCGTCATCTCGGACGACGGGCCGGGCATCAGCGCGAGCGAACAGGCGCGCCTGTTCGAAAGATTCTTTCGGGGCGACGCCGTGCGCAAATCCTCGACCCACGGCAGCGGGCTGGGCCTCGCTATCAGCCGGGACCTCGTCCGCGCCCACGGCGGCGAGATCACCGTGCACACGGCAGCGGGCGAAGGGGCCACCTTCACCGTGCGGCTGCCACGCGATCCGAGGGAGACCCCGTGAACCTCGACGTCCTCACCCTGCAGGCCGCGGCGACCCTCGTGATCGTCGCGTCGACGGTGATGTACCTGCTCGACACCCTCATGCTCAAGGACGGCCTCCCCGGTCGACTGTGGGCGAGCGCCTACCTGTCGGGGACGTTCTCGGCCACGTGCTACCTGGCCTGGCTGCTGCTTCCCGACGTGTACGTCGCGGTCGCGGTGGGCAACGGCGCGTTCGTCGCCGCCACCGGCTTCATCTGGCTGGGGTGCGTCGCCTTCAACGGCGGATCGGTCCGCCGTGCCGCGCTCATCCTCACGGCGACCGTCCTCGTGGTGGTCGTCGCCGCTCTGGCCGCGGGGCCCGAGGGGGGATCGTGGGCGGGGGCCGTGCCGTTCTTCCTCGGCAACGCGGTGTTCGCCGCGACGGGAGCGATCGAGACGCGTCGAGGGGCGATCGCCCGTCGGTGGAGCTCGTCGGGACTGACCGTCGTCCTGGCGGTCGAGACGGTGTGGTTCGTCGCCCGCGCGATCGTGTTCCTCTCGCTCGGCCCCGACAGCGCGCTGTTCCGCGACGCGTTCGACACGCGGGTGTCGGCGATCCTCACGATCTCGCTCGTCATCGCGGCGGTCGTGGTGACCTCCGTCCTTCGGGCGAACGAGTCGGCGCTGCGCGGGACGTCCGAGACCCGACGGCTGTCGGTGGACGCGAACGGCGTGCTCTTCCGCGAATCATTCGAGGCCACTCTCGCCATCATCTGCTCGCGGGCCGAGGAGGCGGGCGAGGGCGTGTGCGTCATCGGCATCCGGATCGACGATCTCAAACGCCTCGCCGTCGCCTTCGGCCCCGATGACGCCGAGAGCCTGGCCCTCGAGGTGCGTGCGTCCGTGCGTCGGCACTCGCCCACGATGGCTCTCGTGGGGGAGACGGATGCCGCCGGCCTCGCCGTGGCGTTCACCACGACGCCGACGACGGACGTGCGCCGCGCCGCTCGCATCCTGCACCAGCGCGTGGTCGCCGACCTCGCGCGCCTGGGCGCCGCGGTCGTGCCGACCGTGGGCGTCGGAATGGCTCTGGCCGCAGACCATGGTTATCACTCGGTCGCCCTCACGACGCGAGCGGACGAGGCCGCGGCGCACGCGGCTGCGACCGGCGAACAGGCCTTCGGGCTTGCCTGAGTCGGGGTTCAGTCCCGGACGGAGTGGGCGAGGTCGGTGACCCGCTGGCGGAGCTCGCGCGGACGGAACGGCTTGGTGAGGTAGTCGTCGGCGCCGGCCTCGCGGCCCGCTCGCTGTTCGTTCTCGTCAGCCCGCGCACTCACCATGAGGATGCGGGTGGCGCTGAACGCGCGGATGCGGCGCGCCGTCTCGAACCCGTCGATCCCCGGCATGCTCACGTCCAACGTCGTCACGACGGGGTCGTGCCGACGGACGAGTTCGATGCCGTCGAGGCCGGTCGCGGCCGCGTGGACGACGTATCCAGCGCTCTCGAGGACCGCCGTCACGAGGAGGCGGATGTCGAGGTCGTCCTCGATCACCACAGTGGTGTGTGGGGAGGTCATGGCGGAGCTTTCGTCGGGCCGGAACGGGCGTGCGGCCTGGGCAAATGCTAGACGACAGGTGGACGATCCGCCTCCCCGGTGGGAGGACGTGCGGATATGGCATCCTCGAGGGGTGCCTCTTCTCGCGTTGACGGGTGGGATCGCCTCGGGCAAATCCACCATCGCCGCCCTTCTCGCCGACCGTGGAGCCGTCGTGGTCGACGCGGATGCGATCGTCCGAGAGGTGCAGGCCCCGGGGTCCGTGGTGCTCGGCGCGATCGCCGACGAGTTCGGCGCGGACGTCGTGCGTCCCGACGGGGCGCTCGATCGGGCCGCGCTCGGAGCCCTGGTGTTCGGTCATCCCGATCGACTCGCGCGCCTCAACGCGCTCGTGCACCCGGCCGTGCGCGAGGAGTCGCAGCGACGTTTCCACGAGGCCTTCACCGCGGACGCGGGTGCGGTGGTCGTGTACGACGTGCCCCTGCTCGCCGAGGCGCGCGGCGGTGACTCGTGGGACCTGGTGGTCGTGGCGCACTGCCCCGCGGAGCTCCGCGTGCGGCGGCTCGTCGAGAACCGCGGGCTGAGCGAGGCCGACGCCCGCGCGCGCGTGGGTTCGCAGGCGAGCGAAGAGGAGCGCCTCGCTCTGGCGGACGTCGTGATCGACACCTCGACCGATATGGATGCCACGCGCCGACAGGTCGATCAGCTCTGGGCTCGGGTGGTCCGTCCCGCCTGATCGGGGCGATGCGGGACCCGGGCGCTCGCCCACGGCGAACGCAACCCGACCCCGATGTCGGAGGCCCCGCCTACGCTGGAAGTATGCAGGCCACGCGCTCCGTCCGCCCCTTCGAGGTCATCAGCGAATACACGCCCTCCGGTGATCAGCCACAGGCGATCGCCGATCTCGCGGGGCGCATCAACGCCGGTGAGACCGACGTCGTGCTTCTGGGTGCCACGGGTACCGGCAAGTCGGCGACCACGGCGTGGCTGGTGGAGCAGGTGCAGCGTCCGACGCTGGTGCTCGCGCACAACAAGACGCTGGCCGCCCAGCTGGCGAACGAGTTCCGAGAGCTGATGCCCAACAACGCCGTCGAGTACTTCGTCTCGTACTACGACTACTACCAGCCCGAGGCCTACGTTCCGCAGACGGACACCTTCATCGAGAAGGACAGCTCGATCAACGCCGAGGTTGAGCGCCTCCGGCACTCGACGACGAACTCGCTGCTCTCGCGCCGCGACGTCGTGGTGGTGTCGACGGTCTCGTGCATCTACGGCCTCGGCGCGCCGGAAGAGTACCTCCGCGCGATGGTGGCCCTGCAGGTGGGGGAGCGGTACGACCGCGACGCCCTCATCCGCAAGTTCATCTCGATGCAGTACAACCGCAACGACGTCGACTTCTCGCGCGGAAACTTCCGCGTGCGCGGTGACACGATCGAGATCATCCCGGTGTACGAGGAGTACGCCATCCGCATCGAGATGTTCGGCGACGAGATCGAGGCCCTGTATCTCCTCCACCCCCTGACGGGCGACGTGATCGAGAAAATGGACTCCGTGCCGATCTTCCCGGCATCGCACTACGTCGCCGGGACCGAGACGGTCCAGCGTGCGATCGGAACGATCGAGCACGAACTCGAGGAGCGTCTGAAGGAATTCGAGTCGCAGGGCAAGCTCCTCGAGGCGCAGCGTCTGCGCATGCGCACCACCTTCGACCTCGAGATGCTGCAGCAGCTCGGGTTCTGCTCGGGCATCGAGAACTACTCGCGGCACATGGACGGCCGGATGCCCGGCGACCCGCCGCACACCCTGCTCGACTTCTTCCCCGACGACTTCCTTCTCGTCATCGACGAGTCCCACGTGACCGTCCCGCAGATCGGAGCGATGTACGAGGGCGACGCCTCGCGCAAGCGCACTCTGGTCGAGCACGGTTTCCGCCTGCCGAGTGCGATGGACAACCGCCCGCTGCGCTGGGACGAGTTCAAGGAGCGCGTCGGCCAGACGGTCTACCTGTCGGCGACGCCGGGTCGCTACGAGATGGGGATCGCCGACGGCGTGGTCGAGCAGATCATCCGTCCGACCGGTCTCGTGGATCCGGAGATCATCGTCAAGCCGTCGAAGGGGCAGATCGACGACCTGCTCGAAGAGATCCGCGTCCGCGTCGAGCGCGACGAGCGCGTGCTCGTCACCACCCTCACGAAGAAGATGGCGGAGGAGCTCACGGACTTCCTGGGCGAGCACGGGGTCCGCGTGCGGTATCTGCACTCCGACGTCGACACGCTGCGCCGTGTCGAGCTGCTCACCGAACTGCGCGCCGGCGTCTACGACGTGCTGGTGGGCATCAACCTCCTGCGCGAGGGTCTCGACCTTCCGGAGGTCTCGTTGGTGTCGATCCTCGATGCCGACAAGGAGGGGTTCCTGCGCAGCGGCACCTCGCTCATTCAGACCATCGGCCGTGCGGCGCGAAACGTCTCGGGCGAGGTGCACATGTACGCCGACAAGATGACCGACTCGATGAGCAACGCCATTGAGGAAACCGAGCGTCGTCGCGAGAAGCAGATCGCCTACAACCTCGAGCACGGGATCGACCCGCAGCCGTTGCGCAAGAAGATCGCCGACATCACCGAGGTGCTCAACCGCGAGGCGTCCGACACGAAGAACCTCTTGGCGCGCAACGACAAGTCCGGCAAGGGCAAGTCGCCCACGCCGTCCCTGCGCCGCACCGGTATCGCGGCCGAGGGCGCCGATCAGCTCGAGTCCACGATCGCGGATCTCACGCAGCAGATGCTCGCGGCCGCGGCCGAACTCAAGTTCGAGCTCGCCGGACGCCTGCGCGACGAGGTGCAGGACATGAAGAAAGAGCTGCGCGCCATGGAGCGCGCCGGTCACGCCTGACCCTGATCGGGTCCGGCGCGCGGAGGTCGTCATGGAACAACGCGTCACGCTCGTCACCCTCGGCGTCAGCGATCTGGAACGGGCGATGGCCTTCTACACGGCGCCCGGGTGGCGAGCGCATCCGTCGTCGGTCGCCGGAGAGGTGGCGTTCTTCGACGTCGGAGGTATGGTCGTCGCGTTGTGGGACAGGGCGAAGCTCGCCGAGGACTCCGGTGTCTCGGATGCCGGGGGCTGGGGCGGGGTGACCCTCGCCCACAACGTGGATCACCCGGCTGACGTCGATGCGATCCTCGCGGAGGCGGAGGCGGCGGGAGCCCGGCTCGCGCGCGCGGGAGCGGACACCCCGTGGGGCGGGTACTCCGGCGTCTTCATCGACCCCGACGGCCACCCCTGGGAGGTCGCGGTCAACCCGGGCTGGCCACTCGATGACCGGGGGAGGCCCGTGCTCGACGAGTGAGTCGGGTCCGCGTAAGAGATCAGGGGCAGTGCAGGAGGGGCTTCGGCCCCGACCGGTCGACGGCGTGCTCGGACATCGCGTGACCGCACAGCGGACAGGGGCGCTCCGTGCGAACGGGCTCGGGGGTGTTCTCGTACGGGCCGACGGACGCGGGTCCGGCGACCCGGATGAGGCGCGTGTTGAGGTACTGGTACCAGCCGCCGGCGTCGCGGACGCGCTCGCGCAGAGGCGGGCGGTCGGCATCCCTTCGTGTCATGATAGTTAGTGTACTAACGAATGGAGAGGAGCGCTCGTGGACGACCTCCTGAAGCTCGAAAATCAGGTGTGCTTCGCGTTGGTCACTGCCGCCCGGAACGTGGTCTCGATCTACCGCCCCGTGCTCGAGCCGCTCGGGCTGACGCACCCGCAGTACCTGGTGATGCTCGCGCTCTGGGAGGAGGAGCCGCGCTCCCTCGGCGCTCTCGCCGTCGAACTCGCGATGGAGCCCGCCACGCTGTCGCCGCTCGTCAAGCGCCTCGAGGCCCAGGGGAGGGTCGCGCGGTCGCGACGCGCCGACGACGAGCGCGTGCTCGACATCGCGCTGACGGACGAGGGTCGCGCTCTGCGCGCGGCCGCGCTCGAGGTTCCGGGCAAGATCATGGAGCGGGTCGGGGTCGACCACGATGCGCTCGTGGCGCTGCGCGACGGTCTCGCTCCCTTCGCGGGACCGACGCGCGACTGACGTCCGGCCTGGGATGGCCGTCCGAGGCGTCCGGGAGCGACGCCGAGGGGCTCGCACTCTCGCACATCCGTGCGCCCCGGGCGAACCCGGGGCCGATGTCGGAGGTCCGACCTAGACTTAACAGGTGCCCATCGTTCCTGTCGCCCAGCCCTCGTCATCCGCGAATTCCGGTACCAGCGGAAAGCTGAGTGTCCGGGGCGCGCGTGTCCACAACCTCAAGAACGTCGACCTCGACATCCCGCGCGATTCGCTCGTCGTCTTCACCGGTCTGTCGGGTTCGGGCAAGTCGAGCCTCGCCTTCGACACGATCTTCGCCGAGGGGCAGCGTCGGTACGTCGAGTCGCTGAGCGCGTACGCGCGTCAGTTCCTCGGACAGGTCGACCGGCCCGACGTCGACTTCATCGAGGGCCTCAGCCCGGCCGTTTCGATCGATCAGAAGTCGACCAACCGCAACCCCCGCTCGACGGTCGGCACGATCACCGAGATCCACGACTACATGCGCCTGCTCTGGGCGCGCGTCGGCGTTCCCCACTGCCCCGATTGCGGCGCCCGCATCCAGCGTCAGACGATCCAGCAGATCGCCGACCAGCTCATGGAATTGCCCGAGCGCACGCGCTACCAGATCGTCGCCCCCGTCGTCACCCAGAAGAAGGGTGAGTTCGTCGACCTCTTCAAGGAGCTCAGCGCCAAGGGCTATGCCCGCGCGGTCGTCGACGGCGAGCTCGTCCAGCTGGCCGAGCCCCCGACACTCAAGAAGAGTTACAAGCACGACATCGCGGTCGTGGTCGACCGCCTCGTGGCCTCCGGCGACAACCTGAGCCGCGTCACCGACTCGGTCGAGACCGCGATGGGCCTCGCCGGTGGCATCATGCAGGTGAACTACGTCGACGAAGAGGGCGACGACGCCTGGCAGTCGTTCTCCGAGAAGCTCGCGTGCCCCAACGGCCACCCCCTGCAGCTGACCGAGATCGAGCCGCGCACGTTCTCGTTCAACGCGCCGTTCGGTGCGTGCCCCGTGTGTTCGGGCCTCGGCACGCGCATGTCGGTCGACGTCGACCTCATGCTGGGCGATGAAGAACTCTCCATCCGCGACGGAGCGATCCTGCCGTGGACCACGCAGGGCAAGGGCCTGTTCCAGTACTACGAGCGCCTGCTCGAAGGACTCGCACGCGACCTGGAGTTCTCGCTCGACACCCCGTGGAAGGACCTCTCGCACGACGTCCAGCAGGCGGTGCTGCGCGGCGAGAACTACAAGGTGACCGTCAAGTGGAAGAACCGCTACGGCCGTGAGATGCGGTACTCCTCGGGCTTCGAGGGCGTCGTTCCGTACATCGAGCGCCAGTACCTCCAGGCCGAGTCCGACACGCAGCGCCAGCGCTGGTCGGAGTACCTGCGCGAGGTTCCGTGCGCGGTCTGCGACGGCGACCGTCTCAAGCCCGAGGTGCTCTCGGTCCTCGTCGACGGCACCTCGATCGCCGCGGCATCGCGCATGAGCCTCGCCGACGCGCGGGACTTCTTCTCGCAGCTCACGCTGACCGACCGCGAGGCCACGATCGCCGCCGCGGTGCTGCGCGAGATCCGGGCTCGTCTCGACTTCCTGCTGCAGGTCGGCCTGAACTACCTCAGCCTCGGTCGCGCCGCCGGCACGCTCTCGGGCGGCGAGGCCCAGCGCATCCGCCTGGCCACGCAGATCGGCTCCGGCCTCACGGGTGTGCTCTACGTGCTCGACGAGCCGTCGATCGGCCTGCACCAGCGCGACAACCGCCGTCTCATCCAGACCCTCGAGACCCTTCGCGACCTGGGCAACACGCTGATCGTGGTCGAGCACGACGAAGAGACGATCCACGCGGCCGACTGGGTGGTCGACATCGGACCCCGCGCGGGCGTTGACGGCGGAAACGTCGTCCACTCCGGCCCTCTCGCCGAACTCCTCGAAGATGAGCGCTCCCTCACCGGTGCCTACCTTTCGGGCCGCCGTTCGATCGAGGCGCCCAAGAAGCGCCGCAAGATCGACAAGAAGCGCCAGGTCACGGTCGTCGGTGCACGCGAGAACAACCTCCAGAACGTCACGGCCGACTTCCCCCTCGGTGTGCTGACCTCCGTCACCGGGGTCAGCGGCTCGGGCAAGTCCACGCTCGTCAACGGCATCCTGTACGAGGTCCTCGCCTCCAAGCTGAACGGCGCTCGGCGCGTGCCCGGCAAGCACACGCGCGTCACCGGCCTCGACAACCTCGACAAGGTCGTGCACGTCGATCAGGCGCCCATCGGCCGGACGCCGCGCTCGAATCCGGCCACGTACACCGGCGTCTTCGACCGCATCCGCAGCCTGTTTGCCGAGACGCCCGAGGCCAAGGTGCGCGGCTACCAGGCCGGGCGCTTCAGCTTCAACGTCAAGGGCGGGCGCTGCGAGGCGTGCTCCGGCGACGGCACGCTGAAGATCGAGATGAACTTCCTGCCCGACGTCTACGTCGACTGCGAGGTCTGCCACGGAAAGCGCTACAACCGCGACACCCTGTCGGTGCACTACAAGGGCAAGAACATCGCCGAGGTGCTCGAGATGCCCATCTCCGAGGCCGCGGACTTCTTCGAGCCGATCCAGGCGATCCACCGCTACCTGCGGACCCTCGTCGATGTCGGCCTGGGGTACGTGCGCCTCGGGCAGTCGGCGACCACGCTGTCGGGCGGTGAGGCGCAGCGCGTCAAGCTCGCGACCGAACTGCAGCGCCGGAGCAACGGCCGCTCGATCTACGTGCTCGACGAGCCGACGACCGGTCTGCACTTCGAAGACGTATCCCTGCTGCTGAAGGTGCTCAACGGTCTCGTCGACAAGGGCAACACCGTCATCGTCATCGAGCACAACCTCGACGTCATCAAGAGCTCGGACTGGGTCATCGACCTCGGCCCCGAGGGCGGCGCCGGCGGGGGAACGATCGTGGCCACCGGCACGCCCGAGCAGGTCGCGAAGGTCGAGGGTAGCCACACCGGAGCCTTCCTCGCGGAGCTCCTCGAGACCGGGCGCACCGGCGCGCAGCGCAACGCGGCGACGGTCGAGACCGGCGACACCGAGCGAGAGCTCGTGAGCGCGGCGCGCTGAGCATGGCGTCTCGCGAACGGGTCTCGCACCTTCCGTACCGTCCCAAGGCCGGCGAGATCCCCACCAATCCGGGGGTCTACCGGTTCCGGGACGCCGAGGGGCGCGTGCTGTACGTCGGCAAGGCGAAGAACCTGCGCGCGCGCCTGTCGAACTACTTCGCGCCGCTGCACTCGCTGCACGAGCGCACGCGCCGCATGGTCACGACGGCGGCGAGCGTGGAGTGGACGGTCGTGCCCAGCGACGTCGACTCGCTGCAGCTCGAGTACATGTGGATCAAGGAATTCGATCCGCCGTTCAACGTCCGTTACAAGGATGACAAGTCGTACCCCTTCATGGCGATCACCCTCGCCGACGAGGCGCCGCGGGTGATCGTCACGCGCAACCCGAAGATCCGCGGGGCGAAATACTTCGGCCCGTACCCCAAGGTCTGGGCGGTGCACGACACGATCGACCTGATGATCAAGGTCTTCCCGATCCGCACGTGCAGCGACTCTTCGTACAAGAAGGCGATGGCCTCTGGTCGACCGTGCTTCCCGGGTCAGATCGGGCGCTGCGGTGGTCCCTGCTCGATGAAGGTGACGATCGAGGAGCACCGCGCGATCGTCAACGACTTCGTCGCCTTCATGTCGGGAGGCGACCAGCGCTTCGCGCGCGAGCTGACGTCGCGCATGAAGGAGGCGTCGGCCGCGATGGACTACGAGTCGGCCGCGCACTACCGCGACCGCCTGCAGGCCATCGACGCCGTGCTCGGCAAGAGCGCGCTCGTGCTGGCCTCCGACACGGATGCCGATCTCTTCGGTATCGCCGAGGACGAGCTCGCCGCGACCGTCCAGCACTTCGTGGTGCGCGGCGGACGCGTGCGCGGAGTGCGCGCCACCACGATCGAGAAAGAGATCGACATCTCCGGTGCCGATCTCGTCGACCAGGTCCTCCAGCGCACCTATGGAGACGCCGACGCGAGCGACATCCCCCGCCAGGTGCTCGTTCCCGAACTCCCCGACGACGCGGAGCAGCTCGAGGACTGGCTGCGCGAACGCCGGGGCCGCCCGGTGACCCTGCAGGTCGCCCAGCGCGGCCGCAAGGCCGACCTGCTGAAGACCGCGACGCTGAACGCGCAACAGGCCCTCATGCTCCACAAGACGCGCCGGACGAGCGACTACGTCGCCCGGTCGCAGGCCCTCACCGACCTGCAAGAGGCGCTCGGCATGACCGAGGCGCCGTTGCGCATCGAGTGCTTCGACATCTCGCACCTGTCGGGCACCAACGTGGTGGCATCCATGGTCGTGTTCGAGGACGGCCTTCCGCGCAAGGACCAGTACCGCTCCTTCGGCGTCGCCGAGACGACCGACGACACCGATTCGATGTACCAGGTGCTCAGTCGCCGGCTGGCATACCTCGACCGGCCCGACGAGATCGAGCCCGAGACCATCGACGGGGCGATCGTGGCCGATCCCGACTCCGAGGAGGCGACGGCCGACGGCGAGGTCGTCACGGCCCGCAAGAGGCCGCGCTTCGCCTACCGCCCGCAGCTGCTCGTGGTCGACGGTGGTCAGCCGCAGGTCGCCGCCGCGGCCCGTGCCCTCGCCGACGCGGGGCACGAGGAGATCGCGCTGTGCGGCATCGCCAAACGTCTCGAAGAAGTGTGGCTGCCGGGGGAGGAGTACCCGGTGATCCTTCCGCGCACCTCGGAGGCGCTGTACTTGCTGCAGCGTCTGCGCGACGAGGCCCACCGCTTCGCGATCGTCCACCAGCGCAAGCGCCGCAAGCGCGACATCACGAGCGTGCTCACCGAGGTGCCCGGCCTCGGCGACACGCGCATCAAGGCGCTGCTGCGGCATTTCGGGTCGGTCTCGGCGTTGAAGAACGCCACGCCCGAAGAGATCATGGAGCTCCCCGGCATCGGGCCGACGCTCGCCGAGAACATCCACAGCCATCTGGCTCGGTAGGCTGGACCGACACGACGGGAGGCGATCGCCCATGGAACCGGCACGCGACGACGAGCCAGGCGAGGTGCTGATCGTCACGGGCATGTCGGGCGCCGGGCGATCCACGGTCGCCAACGCCCTCGAAGACCTCGACTGGTACGTGGTCGACAACCTGCCCCCGCGCATGCTGCGGCCGCTTCTCGAGCTCACGGAGCTCGCCGGTGGGGCGGTTCCGCGCGTCGCGGTCGTGGTCGACGTCCGCGGTCGATCGCTGTTCGGCGACCTTCCCGAGGCCATGCGCACCCTGCAGGCGAACCGGCAGGTGAGGGTGGTGTTCCTGGATGCCAGTGACGCGGTGCTCGTGCGCAGGTTCGAGGCGGTGCGCCGGCCGCACCCCCTGCAGCACGACGGCACGATCCTCGACGGCATCCGTCGCGAGCGCGAGCGATTGGCTCCGGTCCGCGAGGCCGCCGACGTCGTGATCGATACCTCCGCCCTGAACGTCCATCAGTTGTCGTTGCGGGCGGTCGAGCTGTTCGGCGAAGAGGGCGCTGCGCGTCACACCGTCACGCTGATGAGTTTCGGGTTCAAGTACGGCCTTCCGCCCGACGTCGATCTCGTCGCCGACATGCGCTTCCTGCCGAATCCGTTCTGGAACGACGATCTGCGCGCGCTCACCGGAGAGGATCCCCGCGTGCGGGAATACGTGCTGGGTCAGCAGGGCGCGGCGGAGTTCCTCGATGCGTACGCGGCGGCGCTGCGCCCCGTGATGGAGGGGTATCAGCGCGAGAACAAGCGGCATTCCGTCGTGGCTGTGGGCTGCACGGGGGGCAAGCATCGTTCGGTGGTGATGGCCCGGGAGTTGGCTGCACGTCTGTCCGATGTGCCCGGGGTGGCCGTCCGTGTGGCTCACCGCGACCTCGGTCGCGAGTAGGCTGTACCGTCGTCCCCGCCGCCCCCACCCGAGGAGAACCGTGCCGCTGACCGCCGACGTGAAGGCCGAACTCATCACCGTTCGCGACCCGCGCCCGACCGCGCGCGTCGCCGAGCTGACGGCCCTCCTGCGCTTCTCCGGTGGTCTGCACTCCATCGCCAACCGCGTCGCGGTCGAAGCCGAACTCGACTCCGACATCCTCGCGCGCCGCGTGGCCCGCGACCTCATGGAGCTCTACGGCGTCCGTCCCGAACTGCACCACGTGCAGGGTTCCGGCGGGCGTGCGGGCGGGCTCTACGCGGTGCGCGTGATCGAGGCGGGCGAGACCCTCGCGCGGCAGACGGGACTCCTCGACCAGCGCCGTCGCCCCGTGCGCGGCCTGCCGAACAAGCTCACCACCGGTTCGCGTCCCGACCTGAGCGCGATCTGGCGCGGAGCGTTCCTCGCCGCCGGCACCCTGAGCGACCCCGGTCGTTCCGCGGCCCTCGAGATCTCGTGCCCCTCGTCGGAGGCGGCGATGGCTCTCGTGGGTGCGGGCCACCGCATCGGCATCCCCGCCAAGGCCCGCGAGGTGCGCGGAGTGCCGCGCGTCGTCGTCCGCGACGGCGAGGCGATCCGCGGAGCCCTGTACGAGATGGGTGCCCGCCGCACCGCGGGGGAGTGGGACCAGATGCGCCAGCGCCGCGAGGTGCGGGCCGGGGTCAACCGTCTCGTGAACTTCGACGACGCGAACCTCCGCCGCTCCGCGCAGGCCGCCGTCGCGGCGTGCGCGCGTGTCGAGCGCGCTCTCGAGATCCTCGGTGACGACGTTCCCGCGCACCTTCAGCAGGCGGGTGAGCTGCGCTTGGCGCACCGCGACGCGAGCCTGGACGAGCTCGGCCACCACGCCGACCCGCCCCTCACCAAGGACGCCGTCGCCGGCCGTATCCGCCGCCTCCTCGCCATGGCCGACAAGAAGGCCGACGTCGAGGGCATCCCGGGAACCGAGGCCGCTGTTCCGGTGGGTGCCGAGGACTGAGTCCGGGTGGGATGCCGCCCTCGCGGGCGTCCCCGAGCGCGCTATCGTTCCCGGATCGCAAGGGCCGCAGCATGCGTCGCCCGCTGAGTGCGACCTCGCACGTCCGGGCCCCGCGGGTCACGGCATCCATCGCCCCCTTCCGACGCGCCCGGGCGTTTATCTTCCGTCATCCGGGGAAGCAACCCCGGTGCGCCGTGGTTACCCCTCAGTAGGATGAACTCGTCACCCTCGCTGCTCGATCCCTCGGCACGTCGTCTCGGCGAAGAGGTTTCGGCAGCGCCCGATTCGGAAGTTGAGATCATGGCGAAGTACACGCTGCCCGAACTGCCCTACGACTACTCGGCGCTGGAGCCGCACATCAGTGCGACCATCATGGAGCTGCACCACAGCAAGCACCACCAGACCTACGTCAACGGTGCCAACACCACTCTCGACCTCCTCGCCGAAGCGCGCGAGAAGGGCGATTTCGCCAACATCAACCGCCTGCAGAAGGACCTCGCGTTCAACCTCGGCGGTCACACGAACCACTCGATCTTCTGGACGAATCTCTCGCCCAACGGTGGAGACAAGCCCACCGGCGACCTCGAGTCGGCCATCGACGACCAGTTCGGCTCGTTCGACGCCTTCCGTGCGCAGTTCACCGCCGCCGCCCTCGGCGTGCAGGGCTCCGGCTGGGCGGGTCTGTTCTGGGACTCGATCGGCGAGAACCTCGTCATCCAGCAGTTCTTCGACCAGCAGGGTCAGATCGTCGCGGGCACCGTGCCGATCCTGCTCCTCGACGTCTGGGAGCACGCGTACTACCTCGACTACAAGAACGTCCGCGCCGACTACGTGAAGGCGTTCTGGAACATCGCGAACTGGGATGACGCCCAGCAGCGCTTCGCCGCCGCCCGAGAGAAGACCGCGGGTCTGCTGGTACTGTCGTAAACGGTGCGGCGTCCCGGTGGGACACCTCACCGGGACGCCGTTGTCCGCCAGCGAACACCGCAATCACGCGCTTCTCGCGCACAACTGATTCAGGAGATATTCCGTGACCGTCAAGATCGGAATCAACGGCTTCGGCCGTATCGGACGCAACTACCTCCGCGCGGCTCTCGCGCAGGGTGCCGACCTCGAAATCGTGGCGGTGAACGACCTCACCGACAACAAGTCGCTGGCGCACCTCCTCAAGTACGACTCCGTCGGCGGCGTGCTGACCGAGGACGTCTCGTACACCGCAGACTCCATCACCGTCGGCGACAAGACCATCAAGGTGTTCGAAGAGCGCGACCCCGCGAACCTCCCCTGGGGCGAGCTGGGCGTCGACATCGTCATCGAGTCGACCGGTCGCTTCACCAAGGCCGAAGACGCCAAGAAGCACATCACCGGTGGGGCCAAGAAGGTCCTTATCTCGGCTCCCGCCACGGGCGACGACGCCACGATCGTCATGGGCGTCAACGAAGAGACGTACAACCCCGAGACCGACGTCATCATCTCGAACGCGTCCTGCACCACGAACTGCCTGGCGCCCCTCGCCCAGGTGTTCAACGAGGCCTTCGGCATCGAGCGCGGCTTCATGATGACCGCTCACGCCTACACCGCCGACCAGAACCTCCAGGACGGCCCGCACAGCGACCTGCGTCGTGCGCGCGGCGCGGCGATCAACATCGTTCCCGCCTCGACCGGTGCCGCCAAGGCCATCGGCCTGGTGCTGCCCGAGCTCAACGGCAAGCTCAGCGGCTCGTCGTACCGCGTTCCGGTTCCCACCGGCTCGATCGTCGACCTCACGATCGTCACGCCCACCGAGGGCCTGACCGTCGACCAGGTCAACGAGGTCTACAAGAAGGCCGCTGCCGAGGGTCGCCTCAACGGCATCCTCCAGTACACCGAGGACCCGATCGTCTCGAGCGACATCCAGGGCAACCCGCACTCGTCGATCTTCGACGCCGAGCTGACCAACGTCAGCGGCAACCTCGTCAAGGTCTCGTCGTGGTACGACAACGAGTGGGGCTACTCGAACCGTCTCGTCGACCTGACCGAGTACGTCGCCGAGCGTCTCTGACCCTCCATGGCTCTGCGCACCCTCGATTCGCTGGGGTCGCTGGCCGGCACGCGCGTCATCGTCCGTTGTGATCTCAACGTTCCTCTCAAGGACGGGATTATCACGGACGATGGCCGCGTGCGCGCGTCGCTGCCGACCCTCAACGCACTGATCAACGCCGGCGCGCGTGTGATCGTGTGCTCGCACCTGGGCCGCCCCGACGGGGCCCCCGACCCGAAGTACTCCCTCGAGCCGGTCGCGCAGCGCCTGTCCGAGCTCCTCGGCCAGCCGGTCGCGTTCGCGCGCGACACGGTGGGCGAGTCGGCTTCGGATGCCGTGGCCTCGCTCGAGAACGGTGAGGTCGCCGTCATCGAGAACCTCCGCTTCAACGCGGGGGAGACCTCAAAGGACGAGTCCGAGCGCCAGGCCTTCGCCCGCGAGCTTGCCGGTCTCGGCGACGCCCTCGTGTCGGACGGCTTCGGCGTCGTGCACCGCAAGCAGGCGAGCGTCTACGACCTCGCTCAGCTGGTGCCCTCGGCCGCCGGCCTTCTCATCCAGAAGGAGCTCGAGGTCCTCGACCGTCTCACCGAGAACCCCGAGCGTCCCTACACGGTCGTTCTCGGCGGTTCGAAGGTCAGCGACAAGCTGGGCGTCATCGAGCACCTGCTGCCGCGCGTGGACAAGCTCCTCGTCGGTGGCGGCATGATGTTCACGTTCCTCGTCGCCGAGGGGCACAAGGTCGGCTCGAGCCTGCTCGAGCAGGACCAGATCGACACCGTGAAGGGTTACCTCGCCACGGCGAAGGAGCGCGGCGTCGAGATCGTGCTGCCGGTGGATGCGGTCGTCGCCGCCTCGTTCTCGGCGGACGCCGACCACGTGGTCGCCGACGCGGACGCCCTCGAAGGCACCGCCTTCGGTGCGTCCGGTCTCGGCCTCGACATCGGCCCCCGCACGGCGGAGATGTTCGCCGACGCCGTCCGCGGCTCGCGCACCGTCTTCTGGAACGGCCCGATGGGCGTGTTCGAGATGAAGGCGTTCGAGTCCGGCACCAAGACCGTCGCCCAGGCGCTCACCGAGGTCGACGGCCTCAGCGTCGTCGGCGGTGGCGACTCCGCCGCAGCCGTGCGTCAGCTCGGCTTCGCCGACGAGGCGTTCGGCCACATCTCCACGGGTGGCGGCGCCAGCCTGGAGTTCCTCGAAGGCAAGAAGCTCCCCGGACTGGAGGTCCTCGGATGGCAGTGACCAGAACCCCCCTCATCGCCGGCAACTGGAAGATGAACCTCGACCACCTGCAGGCGGTCGCGTTCGTTCAGAAGCTGCACTGGACGTTGAAGGAAGCCAAGCACGAGGCCGGAAGCGTCGAGGTCGCGGTCTTCCCGCCGTTCACCGATCTGCGCACCGTGCAGACGCTGCTCGACGCCGACAAGATCGACTTCGCCCTCGGCGGTCAGGACCTGTCGGCTCACGACTCCGGCGCGTACACCGGCGAGATCTCGGGTCAGTTCCTGGCCAAGCTCGATGCGAAGTACGTGATCATCGGGCACTCGGAGCGTCGTCAGTTCCACAACGAGACCGACGAGGTCGTCGCGGCGAAGACCCAGGCGGCCCTTCGCCACGGTCTCGCGCCGGTCATCTGCGTCGGCGAGACCTCGGAGGACCTCGAGAAGTTCGGCGCCAGCGCCGTTCCGGTCGGTCAGCTCGAGGTCGCGCTCGAGGGCGTGGCGGCGGACGCCGACATCGTCGTGGCCTACGAGCCGGTGTGGGCCATCGGTTCGGGTCAGGCGGCGACGCCCGATCAGGCCCAGGAGGTCTGCGCCAAGCTCCGTGCGGTCGTCGCCGACAAGCTGGGCGCCGATGCGGCTGCTCGCACGCGCGTCCTCTACGGCGGTTCGGTGAAGTCGGGGAACATCGCCGGCTTCATGCGCGAGCCCGATGTGGACGGCGCCCTGGTGGGTGGCGCGAGCCTCGTCGTCGACGAGTTCGCCGCGATCGTCCGCTTCCAGAAGCACGTCGGCGTCTGACGCCGACACGGTTGCCCGCGGCGCTTCGCCGCGGGCAACCGTGCGTCCGGGGCGCCTCCCCGTATACTTGACGCTTGTGCGGTCGACCTGATCGCTACGAAAGGCTTTCGACTGTGCAGATTCTCGAGTTCGTCCTGCAGGTGCTCCTGGGTATCACCAGCCTCCTGCTGACCCTGCTCATCCTGCTTCACAAGGGTCGCGGTGGCGGTCTGTCCGACATGTTCGGCGGCGGCATGAGTTCCGCCCTCGGTTCGTCGGGCCTGGCCGAGCGCAACCTCAACCGTTTCACGATCGTGCTCGCGCTGGTGTGGTTCGTCACCATCGTGGGTCTCGGTCTCCTCACCAAGTTCGCGGAGATCTGACATGGCCACTGGCGGCAATGCCATCCGTGGCTCGCGCGTCGGCGCGGGCCCCATGGGCGAGCAGGATCACGGCTTCCACGCCGACCGCGTCGCCGTCTCGTACTGGGACGCCCTCGGCAACGAGACCGTCCGGTATTTCGCCGCGGGCATCCCCGACGACGAGATCCCCGAGACGATCGACTCCCCGCACTCCGGGCTCCCCGCCGGACGCGACAAGGCCAACCCGCCGGCTCTCGCCAAGGCGGAGCCGTACAAGACGCACCTCGCCTACGTGAAGGAGCGCCGCAGCGACGAAGAAGCCGCTTCGCTCCTCGATGACGCTCTGCAGCAGCTGCGCGAGCGTCGCGGACAGTAAGTCCTCACCGCGCGAGCGAGAGAAGGGCCGGATGCCATGGCATCCGGCCCTTCTTCGGTTCCACGCCCCGGTGAGAGGGTGCGGGCACGCCCGGGGAAGGGGACGGGCGCGAGCGCGCGCGTCGGCGGTCGGAGTCTGCTCAGCGGACCGGGGAGTCGGTGACGATCCTCGTCCAGGGGCCGGCGGGGACGTCGGCGTCGTCGACGAAGGCCCAGTCGACGCGGTCGTCCTCCCCGTTGAGATCCGAGAAGCCCAGGCAACCGTTCAGGGCGGGCGAGACGTCGAGGCCCGCGCCGTTGTACCGCGTGTTCGCGGGACGACGGTCGTCGGAGCCGAACACGTAGGCAGCGTCGCGGTACTCGCCGGGTCCCGCGTCCTCGATCTGGCCGTAGCAGACGTGTCCGTCCGTGCGCAGGACCACCCACCGGTTCTTCATGAGGCTCTGCGAGGGGTCGTCGACGGCCGAGGAGTAGGCCGGCTCCTTCGCCCACGGGATGACCGAGCCGCGCGTGGCGAAGCCCTGGTCGTCGTTGACGTCGTCGAACGGCAGGTCGAGGTAGAACGGGTTCTCGCGCGGGGTCATGGCGGTGGGGAAATACCCGGCGTCGGCGGTACGGGCCTCGGTGCGGCAGTCGGTGCCGTCGACGATCCCATCGCACCCGCCGTAGGACCCGAGCCAGTCCGAGTCGTACGTCGAGAGGCGCTGGCTCCCGTCGGAGGCGTTCGGGTCGAACACCTCGCCCACCCAGAAGGTCGTCGCCACGACGTCGGTGTGCCACGGGTACCCGGTGTCGGGGCGCGGCACGGCGGGTGGGGCGCACGCCGACAGGCCGGCGGCGGCGACCACCACGAGGATGATCGCCGCCGCCGGCCGCAGCGTCCGCGTCATCCGGTGACGTCGCTCTCGGTGGGGTGGACCTTCTCCACCGGGCCCTGGGGAGGCGTCGCGGTCATCGGGGCGAACGACGGGGCGGTCACGGTGGCGGGGGCCAGGGACGGGGCACCGGTGCTGTCGTAGAGCTGCAGATCGTCGGTGCGGAGGGTGCCGTTGCCGAAGATCGTCAGCGCGAAACTGATGCCGTTGTAGCCGGCGGGGATCGCGGCCGTCGTCCAGTCGGCCTGCGTCCAGTCGGCGGCCGAGGAGAACCACGGGCTCGAGGTCCAGTACGACCACGAACCGCTCGTCGACCGGAGGTAGACCGCGAACTGCGTCACCCCACTCGACTGGTACCACTCGCGCAGCGTATATGTTTTGCCCGGTGTCACCGTGGGGGAGCACTGGCCGAGGTCGAACTGCGGGAGGAGTTTGGCATCGCCGTCGACGTACGCGGACATGACGATTCCGCTCGAGATGTTCCCCGTGTGCGCGGGGGAGCCGGTGCTGAACGCAGGGGTGTTGTTGCCGTAACCGCCCCTCATCCAGCAGTCGGGAGCACCGGTCTCCATGCTCGGGTTGACGATGCCGTTGGTCGACCCCGTCACGGCGGGCACCGAGGGGCCGTCCACGACGGGCTTGGCCGTGCCGCCGATGACGTCGCCGATCGTCTTGACCACCGTCCCCGCCGCCTGTCGCGTCTTCAGCCACGAGGTGAACTGACTGAACAACGACGTGGTGACCGCCAGGTCGCTGCACGCGTCGTCGCAGACGTCGTGAAAGGTGTACTGCACCCACCCGCCGCCGTTCTTCTCGGCGTTCGTGACCCCCGCCTTGAGGTCGTCGAGCGTCCAGGTGGCGTCGACCTGGTCGAGGGCCTTGAGCGCGTACTTGTCGGCCGGGCGGGTGGACTCCGCGTAGGCGCAGTCGGGGCAGCCGAAGCGACTGCGGATGTCGCCGAGGAGGCGCCCGCTGCTGTACCCGCAGTTCGCCACGGCTTTCTCGACGGCGGGGGTCGACGACGCGAAGGGGTAGGCGAAACTGCGCACCGTGAAGCCCCACGAGGTGAGGTTCTTGCGGTCGGTGCAGATCTGGCGCGTGGCCTCGTCGACACTGACCTGCGCGAGGTCGGGGTGGTTGACGGTGTGCCCGCCGATCTCGTGACCCGCGTTCTTCAGGTTCGTCAGGTCGGTGCGGGTCATGTGCCCCGCCGCGCCGATGAATCCGGAGTTGATGTAGAACGTCCCCTTCATGCCGTTGGCCTGAAGGGCGGGGAGGGCGTTGAGCTGGTCGGAGTTGGCGTCGTCGAACGTGAGGCTGACGATGGTGCGGGTGGCGGCCTGGGCAGGTGCCGCGGCGGGCGGTGCCGCGGCGATCAGCCCGCCCGCTCCGACGGCGACGGCAGCGATGACCGCGAGGGCGCGGAGTCGCCGACGCCCGGGGGCGGCGTGTCGGTGGATCATGGGGTGTCCTTTCGGGTGGGGCGGGTCCGTCGGCGAATCCCTGAGTCGTCGGGGCCGGGGACCGGGGAGGCGCGGCCGGTCACGAGACCGTCACCGACTTCGCGAGATTGCGGGGCTTGTCCACGTCGCGGCGCAGGCGCAGGGCGAGCTCGCGAGCGAACATCTGCAGGGGCACCACCGTCTCGAGTGGTCCCCACGAGGGGCCGGTCCGCGGCAGGTGCAGCGGGATGCCGCCCACGTTCAGCACGCGTTCCCCCACGCGGAGCACGCGGCCGCCGCGGGCCAGGATCTCGGCGACGTCGACGTCGAGCCGCGGATCGCCGTTGTCGACGACGAACACCGGGGTGCCGGCATCCACCAGGGCGAGAGGGCCGTGCTTCAGCTCGCCCGCCGGCTGGTGCTCGGTCCACCGGTACGACAGCTCTTTCAGCTTGAGCGCTCCCTCGGCGGCGTAGACGAGACCCGAGCCGCGGCCGAGGAAGAGGAAGCCGGGGGCGTTGACGAACTCGGCGGCCATCTTCGCCGCGGGGCCGCGCCAGGTGTCGAGAGCGGCCGACAGGGCCTCCGGGGTCGCGGCCAGCGCGCGCAGGTCACCATCGAGGGCCATCGCGTCGGCCCGCGACGAGACCGACAACCCCGAGAGGGCGAGGCAGGCACCCGTCAGGACCTGGGCGACGAACGTCTTCGTCGCGGCGACCCCGATCTCGGGACCGGCGAGGCAATCGAGTGTCGCATCCGCGCGACGGGCCAGGGTCGACGACGGATTGTTCGTCAGGGCCAACACGGTGCGCCCGCGGGCCGGGAGGCCGTCGAGTGCCCGGAGGACGTCGGCCGTCTCACCCGATTGGCTCAGCGCGATCACCAGCGTGCGCGGCTCCCACACCTCGTGCGCCGCCTCGCTCGCGACGAGCGTGCGGGTGGGGAGGCCGCCGAGGCGGGAGAACACCCCGGCCACCGCACGGCCCGCGTGCAGCGACGTGCCGCACCCGATGACCGTCACCCGATCGACCTCGTCGAGCGGGGGAAGGCCCGCCCCTCGCCACAGGATGCCGTCGGCGATCCCGGGGGTGAGGACCTCGAGCACGCGGCGCGCCACGGCGGGCTGCTCGTCGATCTCGTTGCCCATGTGGTCGCGATGGCGCCCCTTGCTGGACAGGTACGCCGTCTGCGGGACGGGCCACAGTCCGCGCGGGCGACAACTGCCGCCCGCGCGGTGCCACCGCATGCCTCCCGCGTCCACCTCGACCACGTCGTCGTCCTCCAGCACGCGGAAGGTCTCGACCACCGGAGTGATCGCACCCACGTCGCTCGCGAAGTAGACCCCCTCTTCGCCCTCGGCGAAGATGAGGGGCGAACCGTGCGCCGTTCCCGCGAGCGATCCCGACCGGCTGTCGAGGGCGACGATCGCCCACGACCCCTCGAGGCGCGTGACGATGTCGGCGAGGGCGTCGCCGAGCCCCACCCCGGGGCGCAACGCCTGCTCGAGCAGGTGGACGATCACCTCGCTGTCGACGTCGGTGGCGAACCGGTGCCCGTCGGCGACGAGCTGCGCCCGCAGCAGATCGGCGTTCTCGATGATCCCGTTGTGCACCAGGAACAACCGACCGCTGCAGTCCTCGATCGGGTGGGCGTTGCGCTCGCTGACCCCGCCGTGGGTGGCCCAGCGGGTGTGACCGATCGCCGAGGTCGTGGCATCCGTCCCCGATTCGCCCGAACGCACCGCGTCGGTGAGGGATGCCACGCCGTTCAGGGTGCGCACGTGCAGGGCCGTGCCGTCGACGTGCCGCGCGGCGATGCCCGCGGAGTCGTAGCCCCGGTACTCCAGACGCTCGAGGGCGCTTCGGGCGCGCGAGGCGGCGGACGTCGGACCGCGGTACGCGGTGATGCCGCACATTAGAGGACCCCGCGGAAAGCGCCCGCGCCGGCCAGCGGCATGGCGTCGGAGCCGAGGCGTTCGCGCGAGAGCAGGTCGGCGGCGACTCGCATGATCGTCGAGGTCAGCGAGGTGTGCGGCTCATAGCCCACGAGGTCGTGCGCCTTGGTGTTGTCGGGGACGCGGCGCCGCATGTCCTCGAAGCCGGGGGCGTACGCCTGCTCGTAGGGGACGAGCTCGATCGTGCTCCGACTGTCGAGGGTGCGGATGATCTCGGTCGCGAGCTCAAAGATCGAGATCTCGCGCGCGCCGCCCAGGTTGTAGGCCTGACCCCGTGCGCGCGGGTCCCGCTCGATGAGCACCATCGCGGGCACGACGTCCTCGACCGCGGAGAAGCAGCGCGTCTGCTGGCCGTCGCCGAACACGGTGAGGGGAGCGCCACGCAGGGCCTGCCCCACGAGGTTGGGCAGCACCATGCCGTAGCGACCGGTCTGGCGGGGCCCGACGGTGTTGAACAGGCGGACGATCGAGACGTCGAGGCCCTCCTGGTCGCAGTAGGCCTTGGCGAAGGCCTCGTCGATGCCCTTCGCCCCCGCATAGGTCCAACGGGAGAGCAGCGGGTCGCCGAGGACGCGGTCGGAGTCTTCGCGCAGGCGATCGGCGGTGTTCTTGCCGTACACCTCGCTCGTGGACACCATGAGCACCGAGGCCTGGTGCTCGATGGCCGCCGTCAGCACGTTCTCGGTGCCGTGGATGTTGATGCGCAGACCCCGCAGGGGCTGCTCCACGATGAGCTTCACCCCGACGGCCGCGGCCAGGTGGAAAACGCGGTCGCATCCCTGCATCGCCGCGCTCACGGTCTTGGTGTTGAGGATCGAGCCGTGGATCATCTCGAGGCGGGGGTTGTCGGCGACGCCCGCGAGGTTGCGTGCCGAGCCGGTCGAGAGGTCGTCGAGGACGACGACCTCGTCACCCAGGGTCAGCAGGTGCTCGACGAGGTGGCTGCCGACGAACCCGGCGCCCCCGGTGACCAGCGTGCGCGTCCGAGGCGAGGCGGAGCCCGGGTAGATCGTCAGGCCGCTCACAGGAGCACCCGCCCCGCGATGTCGGCGCTGCGGTAGGTGCCGTCGACGACGACCGCGTGGCCGTCGAGCCAGCCCAGGTCGGCGTCGTGGTGGCGGGTGTGCACGAGCACGATGTCGGGATGGAAGGCCGCCGGGTCGGGCAGCGAATCGCGTTCCCGCCCGGAATCGAGGCGGATGTGCGGGGCGTGGGTGTCGACGTACTGCACCTCGGCGCCCACGTCGATCAGGTGGTCGATGATCTCGAGGGCGGGGGATTCGCGCAAGTCGGCGACGTCGGGCTTGTAGGTGACGCCGACGACGAGCACGCGGGCGCCGAGCGTGCCCTTGCCGGCGCGTCCGAGGACATCGCGGATGCGGTCGACGACACGGCGAGGGCGGGCCGCGATGCGCGTCATGGCCTCGGTGATGACGCCCGCGTCGACGTGCAGCGCCTTGAGCTGCCACAGCAGGTAGTGCGGGTCGCAGGGGATGCAGTGTCCGCCGACGCCGGGGCCGGGGTAGAACGCCATGAAGCCGTAGGGCTTGGTGCTCGCGGCCTCGATCACCTCGGTGACGGCGACGTCGAGGGCACCGCAGATGTCGGCGAACTCGTTGGCGAGGGCGATGTTGACGGCGCGGAAGGTGTTCTCGAGCAGCTTCGTCATCTCGGCGGTGGCGAGGCTCGACACCCGGTGCACGCGCGCCGCGTAGCGTGCGAGCAGGCGCGCGCCCTCTTCTTCGCACTGGGCGGTGGCTCCGCCCACCACGCGGGGGACGATCTCCTGGGCGAAGCCCACGTTGCCGGGGTCGATCCGTTCGGCGCTGAAGGTGACGAAGACGTCGCGTCCGATCTGCATCCCGCGTTCGAGGAGCGGCTTCTCGACGAGGTCGTGGGTGCAGCCGACGTAGGTGGTCGAGGTGAGCATGATGAGCTGGCCGGGCCGGACGGCGGCGACGACGGTGGCGCACGCCGCCCGGAGCGCGGTGAGGTCCGGGACCTGCTGGTGGTCGACGGGCGTGGGGACGCACACGACGATCGCGGCGGCGCGGCCGAGTTCCGAGGTGTCGCTGGTGAGCCGGAAGCCCGCCGGCGCGTGCAGAGCGGTCTCGAGGCGCTCCCGGTCGGAGTCGATGAGGTCGGCGCTGCGCGCGGCGATGTCGCGCAGGCGTCGCGGCGAGACGTCGAGGGCGAGAACGCGCGACCCGCTGGCGTGATAGGCCAGGGCGGTCGGCAGGCCCACGTACCCGAGCCCCACGATGGCGACGTCGAAGTCGAACGTCCGCGTCGGGGCGGGAGCCGGGGGCCGCGGCGTGGTCATCACGTCGGCCCGGACATCGAGAGTGGACATCTTCATCCTCCAAGGCAGGGTCCGAGGGGGCGGCGGGGGAAATGCAGCGCCCCCTCGGACGATTTCGGGTGGTGGGACGGCGTCCGATCGGGTATCGACGCTGATCCGGGGATCACAGTGCGTCGTCGGCGCGGGTCGGGTCAAGCAATCGCGGACGATCCTGCGGGGTACCGCTCCCCGCATCGCGATCTGCGGGAAACCGCAACCGCAACTGCGGGTCGAGGCGGCCTCGACGAGCGCCGGGTCACGTACGGTCGCCTTCGACGCGTCATCCGGTCGCCCGATCCGGGGGCGCGACCCGAACCCTCGACCCGAAGAGGTGGGATGCCATGACCCCTGCACTCGTCGTGCTCGTCGCGGTGTGCACGATCGGTGTGTCGACGCTCGTATGGGGCACGGCGGCGGTGTGCCGTCTCGTCGCCGAGCGTCGACCGTCCGCCGCGCTGCTGAACCCGTCGATGTACTTCCGCAGCGCCGAGGTGGCGATCCTCATCGCCGCGCACGACGAGGAGCTCGTGATCGCCGACGCCGTGCGTGCGGCGCGCCGCCTCGTGCCTGCGGGCAACGTGTTCGTCGTGTCGGACGGCTCGCACGACGACACCGTCGAGCGCGCGCGAGCCGCCGGTGCCGAGGCCTGGGACCTCACGCCGAACCGGGGGAAGGCGGGCGCTATCCGGGCGGGCCTCGGTCACTTCCGGATCCCGGAGCGGTTCCCCCTGCTCCTGCTGCTCGACGCGGACTCCCGGCCTCGCCCCGACTATCTGCGTACCGCGCTTCCGCAGTTCACGGACGATGGCGTCGTCGCGGTGGCCGGTCGGGCGACCACGTCGGCGGAACTCCCGCCCACGGGCGTGGGGCGCGTGCTCACCTCGTACCGCGAGCGCACGTACGTGTGCACGCAGTACCTGCACAAGTTCGGGCAGGCGGCGCGGGGGGCGGATGCCGTGGCGATCGTGCCCGGGTTCGCCAGCCTCTACCGCACCGATGTGCTGCATCGCATCGACATCGACGCTCCCGGACTGTCGATCGAGGACTTCAACATGACCTTCGAGGTCCACGCTAAGAGGCTCGGGCGGATCGCCTTCCACCCCGAGTGCGCGGTCGCCGAGACGCAGGATCCCGCGGTCCTGCGCGACTACTCGGCGCAGGTCCGGCGCTGGAGCCTCGGGTTCTGGCAGACGGTACGCCGCCACGGACCCCATCCTGGCCTCTTCTGGTCGTCGGTCGGCGTCTTCGCGGTCGAGACCGTCGTGTCGAGTCTGGTCCTGGTGGCGATGCTCCCGCTCCTGGTCGTCGGAGCTCTGGCGACGGTGGTCGCGGCGACGACAGACGGTGCCGCAGCGGCGACGGCGGCCGCGGTAGCCGCGGCCCTTCCGGTGCTTCCCCTGGCCGCGGGGTTCCTGATCGTCGACCTCGTCATGAGCGCGTTCACCTGTGCGGTGTCGCGCACGCGCCCGCATCCCCGGATGCTCGTGTTCCCCCTCCTCCGGGTGTGGGATGCGACCCTGTGCCTCCGTGCCCTCGTCGCCGCGCTCGGGCGCCCGTCCGACGGGCGCTGGCGTAGCCCCGATCGCCGGATGTCGCAGCTGTCGGGCGAACCGGCGGCCGCTCCGCTCAGCTCGCCGCTCCGCGAAGGTGGGCCACGAGCTGTACCCGCGAGGTGATGCCGAGTTTGCGGTAGATGCCGGTCAGGCGCAGCTCGACCGTGCGGAGCGAAATGAACAGGGCCGCCGCGATCTCGCGGTTGCGCAACCCGCGCTCGACGAGGGCGACGATCTCACGTTCGTGGCCGGTGAGCTCTCGCGCGTTCCGACCCGGTCGGGGGGTCGGGACGGCGTCGCCACCGATCGCGCGGACGGCCGACACGCGGACGTCCGTCAGGCACCGTTCCTCCGCCCGGCGGAGGCGTTCCCGCTCGAGAGGGGAGTCGTCGCCGCGGAACAGCGTTTCGGCGTCACGGAAGGCCGCCGCGCCCTCGCGGGCGGACCGGCAGACGGCCCGCGAGCGCGCGAGGGCGAGGTGGGTCCACCGTTTCGTCGAATCGGCGGCCGCGCGCTCGAGGCCTTCCAGTTCTTCGCAAGCTTCGTCATGTCGACCGTCGAGCCAGAGGGCTTCGATGAGGTCGGCGTCGAGACGCATCACGGCGGGGTCGTCGTCGGCGTGGGAGGAGAGGGCTTCGCGCAAGTGCAGAACGGCCTCGGCGTACCGCCCCTCGCCGAGGGCGAGGGCCCCCTCGATCGCCGCGAACCACGGCGTCAGGGTGCTCGCGCCTTCGCGACGGGCTCGTTCCCGCCCCCGCTCCACGAGATCGGCGGCACCGGTGGGCGGTTCGTGCATCGCCGCCTCGGCGGCGAGGATGAGCGTGCTGGCGGCGTCGGTGCTGCGTCCGGGGATCCACTCGCGCTGCCACGCGACGACGGCGTCGCGCGCGGCGATCGGGTCTCCGGCACGGACCTCGACCGTGACGAGCTGACGCAGAAGGTGCTCTCGCCACATCGGCGCGTGTCGCGGGGAACGGTCGAGCTCGGCGCGGATGATCCGTCGGGCCGTGCTGTAGTCCTCGCGCAGCAGGGTGAGCCCCGCGTACAGCAGGGCGTGGTGGATCTGGACGTCGTCGCCGTCGTCTTCGAGACGGATGGCCGCCGCGGCGTGGGAGCGCCCGCCCATCTCTGCGGCGATACCGGCGAGCAGCGCCGTCTGGGTGGACGCGACGCCGAGCTTCACGGCGAGGGCGATCCGTTCGACGGCCAGGTCGACCTCGCCGCGGTGCAGGTGGAGGCAGGCGCTCTCACAGAGAAGCCTCTCGGATGCCGCGGCCTCGGCGCCCAGGAGCGGATCGACCTGATGGAGCACGCTGTCGTCGACCGTGTGATCCACCGCCGCGACCGCGCGGAGACGGGCGATCGCGGCGCGCGTGCGGGTCGCGGGATCGGCGCTCACCCCGGCCCGCCGGAGGTAGTGCTGACCGAGCAGGTCGTGTCCGCCGAGCACGAGGGCCTCGCCGAGGTCGACGAGGAGTTCGCAGCGACGCGCTTCGTCCATCTCGCCGGCCAATGCCCGCTCGGCGAACTCGACGGCCGCCGTGGTCTCGGCGTCTCGAGCCAGCCGGATGGCGCCCTCGAGGAGTGCGCCGCGATCGGCGGCCGGGTCGAGGAAGCTCTCGTGCCAGCGCCGTGTCGCCGGGTACGCGCCGGCGTGGTCGGCCGCTCCTCGTGCGTGCAGGGCGCGACGCTCCTCCGGGGTCAGTCCGGCGTGCAGGCGCAGTCGGCGAGCCGGGTCGGCGATGCGGGCGAGACCGCCGTGGACGGAGACGATGCCGTGATCGATCAGATCGTCGATGTCGACGTCGTCCTCGTCGGCGGTGGTGCGCAGCCGGTCGAGCCCGTATACGGGACCTACGGCGAGAAGGTCGAGGACGTGCGCCCACCTCGGGTAGATCGCGCGGCACTCACGCTGCTTCCGCGGGTTGCGCTGCTGGTCCCGCACGCGCAGCGGAACGCTGAGCGGCTCGTCGCCGTTCGCCTCGGCGGGGGTGAGGCGCAAGCCCACCAGTACACCGGGGTCGCCCGCGGCGAGGTCCGCGACGATCCGCAGCACGGCGCGATCGGCACCCGCCCCGAGAACGTTGCGCGCGAGATCGACGGACTCGTCGAACGACAACCGCTGGATGCGGGTCTGCAGCATTCCAGCGAAGTCGTGGCGTCCCTCGAACGAGCCACTCGTGGCGATCACGCTGACGCCGGTGCCGCGGAGGCGTCCGAAGACGTACGACAGCACGGTGATGCTCGCGCTGTCCATCTCGTCGAGGTCGTCGACGACGACGACGCACGGATCGGCCCGCAGCAGGTGGAGGGTGCGGCTGATCTCCTCGGCCAGGAGGTGCTCGGGCCAGTCGCCGCCGCGGGACAGGACCCTGTCGACCGCATCTCGTCGCCCGTCGTCGAGCGCCGCCACCACCGCGGTGACGCCCGAGAGCGGCCACATGCGCTCGCTCGGACTGGCCGTGACCACCACGGCGTCGTGGCGCGCCGCGACCTCGCGTGCCAGGGCGGACTTGCCCGACCCGCTTTCACCGACGAACAAGCCCGCGGAGCCGCTACCCGAACCGATCAGGTTCGCGGCAACGTGCAACTCTCGATCTCGACCGACAAATGGCATCCGAACGCTCCCTACTGCGTCGGCCGTTCGTCGCGGATCGATCCTCACGGATCGAGCCCCGCCGAGCGGACCAGGATGCCCCCCACGAAGAGAGTAAATCGGCGTCACGCGGAAGACAATGGGTGGAAGTCCCCTACAGACGTGCGCGGACAACGCAGAGAACCGGATGCCGTGTGGCATCCGGTCCTCCCACTCGAGCGTGCGAACTCGAGGCGCGTGCGGGGAGAGTCGCCGTCGGGAGAGCTCCCGCTCCTCAGTACTCGCGGTCGATGAGCTGCGGCGGAACCTGATCGGCCGCGACCTCGTCGACGAAGAACGCCGTGCGACGGCGACCCTTCGCCCCGGCCGCGGGAACGCTCTGATAGCTCGCACCGGCAAGGGCGAGCCCCAGGGCGGCGGCCTTGTCGGCGCCCGCGACGACCATCCACACGCGCTTCGACGAGTTGATGACGGGCCGCGTCAGCGAGACGCGATCGCTCGGGGGCTTGGGGGAGTTGCGCACCGGAACGGTGGCCCGATCGGTCACCGAGATCTCGGGACGATCGGGGAACAGCGAGGCGATGTGCGCGTCGGGTCCGACCCCGAGGAAGCAGATGTCGAAGGCGGGCCAGGGTCCCGTCTCGCTGCGGTCCGAGGGAGCGAACTGCGCCAGCTCATCGGCGTACGAGATCGCCGCGGCATCGAGGTCGAGACCGTCCTCGCTCGAGGCGACGGTGTGGATGTTCTCGGCCGGGATGGCGAGGTGGTCGAGGAACGCCTCGCGGGCCTGCTTCTCGTTGCGGTCGTCCGAGTCGCGCGGAACGAACCGCTCGTCGCCGAACCAGAAGTGCACGAGCGACCAGTCGATCTCGCCGACCCGCGCGTCCTTCGCCGCGGTGCGCAGCACCGCTCCGCCCATGGTGCCCCCGGTGAGGCACACGTGCATGCGCTTGCCCTCGGCGACCCGCTTCACGATGCGGTTCACGAAGCGCGTGGCGACGTACGAGGCGAGGGTCTCGGCATCCGGCTTGATGATGACCTGTTTGACCGAGCCGTTGTCGGTCATGCGTCGTCCCGCTCGCTCGCGGCGAGCAGCAGGTCGTGCCCCTCGGTGATCACGCGACCGTAGAGGAGGTCGGGGTCGAGGCGGCGCAGCTCCTCGGCGAGGCACTCGCGCAACGTGCGGCGCGGGAACGCCAGGTCGTGGGTGGGCTGACCGGGCTGCGTGAGCACCGCGACCCCCGCTTCGGGCCGCTCGAGCAGCGTGTCGCCGCTCGGACGGGTGAGACGCACCGACTTGATGCCGCTCGCCCACTCGTCGGCCGGCAGGTAGGCGTAGTCGACGGGAGCCTCGAGCTTCATCCCCAACCAGGCCGCCAGCAGGGCGGTGGAGGGGGAGTCGGCGGCACCGCGGACCTCGATCGCGGTGACAGGCTCGTACGGGGGCTGATCGAGCACGGCCGCGAGTTGCTCGCGCCAACGCGTCACACGGGTCCACGCGAAGTCGGTGTCACCGGGGGAGTAGTGCTCGCCGAGTCGGGCGACCCAGGCGGCCGGGTCGGCCTGCGACGACGCGTCGGTGATGCGACGCTGCGCGATCCGACCGATCGCGGAGTGCGAGGGGTCCTCGGGCGCGTCGGCCGGCCACCAGGCCACGACCGGGGCATCGGGGAGCAGCAGGCCGGTGACGAGGCTCTCGGCGTTCGAGCCCGCGGCGCCGTGGGCGCGCAACACCACGACCTCGCTCGCGCCGGCGTCGCCGCCCACGCGGATCTGGGCGTCGAGGCGGGGCTCGTCGTCGTCGTCGCCGAACAGCACGGCGATGACGCGCATCGGGTGTTCGCGCGAGGCGTCGTTAGCCGCTTCGATGACCTCTTCTTCGGCGCCGTGGTGCGTGACGATGATGAGCGTGAGCACGCGGCCGAGGGCGACGGCGCCGCCCTCTTCGCGCACGCTGACGAGCTTCTTCGAGATGGCGCTGACGGTGGTGTCGGGCAGATCGATGATCACGGGCGTCTCCAGGTGCGACCGTCGCGGGCGAGGAGTTCGTCGGCGGATGCCGGACCCCACGAACCGGGCGAATACTGTTCGAGCGGACCGCCCTGGGCGGACCAGAACTCCTCGATCGGGTCGAGGATCTTCCAGCTGAGCTCCACCTCTTCGTGCCGGGGGAACAGCGGCGGATCGCCCAGCAGGACGTCGAGGATGAGGCGCTCGTAGGCCTCGGGGCTCGCCTCGGTGAAGGCGTGCCCGTAGCCGAAGTCCATCGTGACGTCGCGCACCTGGGTGCCGTCGCCGGGGACCTTCGACCCGAAGCGGATCGTTACGCCCTCGTCGGGCTGGACGCGGATGACGAGGGCGTTCTGCCCCAGCTCCTGCGTCTGACTCTGCGAGAACA
This sequence comes from Microbacterium testaceum, assembly GCF_029761935.1. Taxonomy (NCBI): domain Bacteria; kingdom Bacillati; phylum Actinomycetota; class Actinomycetes; order Micrococcales; family Microbacteriaceae; genus Microbacterium; species Microbacterium testaceum. The sequence goes on along the minus strand of NZ_CP121699.1, from coordinate 750,137 downwards.
GCTGCTGCGGCGCGCGCTTGAACACCACGGCGACCTCGGTCACGCGGCGCCCCAGACGCTTTCCGCTGCGGACGTAGAAGGGGACTCCCGACCAGCGGCGCGTGTTGATCTCGAGCTTGATCGCCGCGTACGTCTCCGTGACCGACTCGGGGTTCATGCCGTCTTCCTCGAGGAAGCCGAGCACCTGCTCGCCGCCCTGCCAGCCGCCGGCGTACTGACCGCGAGCGGTCGCCTCGGCGAGGTTCTCGGGCACGCGGACCGCGGCCAGGACCTTCTCTTTCTCGGCGCGCAGGTCGGCGGCGTTGAAGCTGATGGGCTCTTCCATCGCCGTGAGCGCGAGCAGCTGCAGCAGGTGGTTCTGGATGACGTCGCGCGCCGCGCCGATGCCGTCGTAGTACCCGGCGCGACCACCGACGCCGATGTCCTCGGCCATGGTGATCTGCACGTGATCGACGTAGTTGCGGTTCCAGATCGGCTCGTACAGCTCGTTCGCGAAGCGCAGCGCGAGGATGTTCTGCACCGTCTCTTTACCGAGGTAGTGGTCGATGCGGAAGATCGCGTCGGCGGGGAAGGCGCTCTCGACGACCTCGTTCAGCTCGCGGGCCGAGGCGAGGTCGTGACCGAACGGCTTCTCGATGACGACGCGGCGCCAGCCCGAGGTCTTCGTCTCGTCGTCGCCCACGAGCCCCGATGCCTTCAGCTGGGTGGTAACCAGCGGGAAGGCCTTCGGCGGTATCGAGAGGTAGTAGGCGTGGTTACCCATCGTGCCGCGCTCGGTGTCGAGCTTGTCGACGGTCTCGCGCAGACGACCGAACGCCTCGGGGTCGTCGAACTCCCCCTGGACGAAGCGGATGCCCTCGAGGAGCTCCTTCCACGTCTCCTCGCGGAACTCCGTACGGGCGTACTTCTTCACCGACTCGTACACGACCTCGGCGAAGTCCTGGTCCTCCCAGTCGCGGCGCGCGAAGCCCACGAGCGCGAAGCCCGGGGGCAGCAGGCCGCGGTTGGCGAGGTCGTAGACCGCCGGCATGAGTTTCTTGCGCGAGAGGTCGCCGGTGACGCCGAAGATCACGAGGGCGCTGGGCCCCGCGATCCGGCTCAGACGGCGATCCTCGGGATCGCGCAACGGATTGTGACCCGGAGTGATCTCTACGACCATGCTTTACTGCGCCGCCTCGAAGAGTGAGAGCACGTCGACCTGCGGGTCGGTCAGCGTCAGCGTGACGACGGGACGGCCGTGGCCCTCCGCCAGCACGCTCGCGTCGCCCGCGGCCTGTGCCTGGATGAGTTGTCCGAACGTGAACGGTCGACCGGGGATCTCGAGGTCGACATCGGTGCGTTCGATGATCTGGAGGAACACGCCGCTGGCGGGTCCTCCCTTGTGGAACTGTCCGGTGGAGTGCAGGAACCGCGGTCCCCAGCCGAACGTGGTGGGGCGACCCGAGTCGGCCGCCACGAGTTCGCGGAGTCCCGCGAGCTGCGCCAGCTCGAGACGGTTCACGTACGCCTGGACGCTGACGTAGCCATCGGCCGGGACCGTCCGCCACAGCGCTTCCAGGACGCCCGCGACCGTGCCGCTCGCCGCGAGGGCGGGGTCGGACACGCGCACCTCGACACCGCGGTCGACGAAGACCGGGGCGGTGGGAGCGGGCTGCGCGTCGAGCAGGCCGCGCGTCGCCTCTTTCGCCGATTCGACGTCGGGCTGATCGAAGGGATCTATCCCGAGCAGTCGCCCGGCGATCGCGGTGGCGTATTCCCACACGACGAACTGCGCACCGAGCGAACCGCTCATGAGCACTTCGCCGGTGTGCCGCTCGAACAGGTGGAACGCCTCGGCGTCGTCGACGAACCGCACGACCTGCAGGTCGTCGGGCTTCGACTCGAGCTCGGGCGACACGGGGAGCAAGACGACGGGCAGGATGCCGGTGCCCTCCTTCCCGGTCGATTCGGCGACGAGCTGCTCGATCCAGTCGGGCAGGCCGATGATGTGGCTTCCGTCGGTGACCAGACCGAGCTTGTCGCGGCGGTGTGCCCCACCGCCCGCGATCGCCGCGGCGAGCACGAGGGCCGGGTTCTCGGGGGAGTCGATCGCGACCTCGAGCAGAGTGGCATCCGCCTCGTCGAGGAGGTCCTCGATGTCGACGCCGGCCAGGCCGGTCGGGACGAGACCGAACCCCGTGAGTGCGGAGTAGCGTCCGCCCACCGTCGGATCGGCGGTGAACACCCGGTAGCCGTCGGCGCGAGCCGACTGCTCGAGCGGGGAGCCGGGGTCGGTGACCACCACGATGCGACCGGCGGGGTCGATGCCGAGGTCGCGGAAGGCGGCCTCGAAGGCGCGCTTGGCGGAGTCGGTCTCGATGGTCGAGCCCGACTTGCTCGAGACCACCAGCACGGTCTGCTCGAGACCGCCGGACTCGGCGTCGCCGTCGATCGCGGCGAGCACCTGGCCCGGAGCGGTCGAGTCGAGGATGACGAGCGGCACGCCCGCCGACTGCGCGATGACCTCGGGAGCGAGCGAGGACCCGCCCATTCCGGCGAGGACGACGCGGGTCACGCCCTGCGCGACGAGTTCGTCGCGCAGGGCCGTGATCTCGGCCACGAGCGGGCGCGAGACGGTGACCGCCCGCACCCACCCGAGTCGACGCGACGCCTCGTCCTCGGCCGCCGCGCCCCACAGGGTGGGGTCGGCCGCCGTGATCCCCGACGCGATGAGCGAGCCGGTCAGGCCCGGCAGCTCCGCGTCGACGACCGACTTGACGTGGCCGGTGACCTTGACGGCGAGAGTCACTGCGCGGCCTGGGCGCTTCCGGCCTGCAGCGCGGTCTTCACGGTGTCCTGCAGCTCATGCCACGAGGCGATGAACTTCTCGACACCCTCGTCCTCGAGCACCTGCGTGGCGTCGGCGACGTCGACGCCGGCCGCTGCCAGGCGGTCGAAGACCTCGTGCGCCTCGGCGTAGGCACCGGTGACCGTGTCACCCGCGAGACGTGCGTGGTCGAAGGTCGCCTCGAGCGTCTTCTCCGGCATCGTGTTGACGGTGCCGGGGGCGACGAGCTCGGTGACGTACAGCGTGTCGGGCAGCGCGGGGTCCTTGACGCCGGTCGACGCCCAGAGCGGACGCTGCACCGTGGCACCGGCATCCAGCAGCTTCGTGGCGCGGTCTTCCGAGAACTTCTTCTCGTAGAGCTCGTAGGCCAGACGCGCGTTCGCGATGCCGGCCTTGCCCTTGAGGGCGGCGGCCTCGTCGGTTCCGATCGCGGCGAGGCGCTTGTCGATCTCGGTGTCGACGCGCGACACGAAGAACGACGCCACCGACTGCAGGGTCGAGATGTCGTGACCGGCGGCCTGCGCCTTCTCAACACCGGCGAGGTACGCGTCGATGACTTCTTCGTAGCGCTCGAGGCTGAAGATCAGCGTGACGTTGACCGAGATGCCCGCACCGATGACCTCGGTGATGGCGGGGAGGCCCGCCTTGGTCGCGGGGATCTTGATCAGCACGTTCTTGCGGTCGACACGCGCCGACAGGTCTTTCGCCTGCGCGACGGTGCCCTCGGTGTCGTGTGCGAGGTCGGGGGAGACCTCGATCGACACGCGGCCGTCGACGCCGTTCGTCGCCTCGAAGACGGGCAGGAAAATGTCGCACGCGTCGCGGACGTCGTCCGTGGTGATCGAGAAGATCGCCTCGTCGACGTCGGCACCGGCGGCCGCGAGCTCCTGGACCTGACCCTCGTACGCCTCGCCCTTCGACAGGGCGCCGGCGAAGATGGTCGGGTTCGTGGTGACACCCGAGACGTTGCGCGACTCGATGAGCTCGGCGAGGTTGCCGGACTGGATGCGCTGACGCGACAAGTCGTCCAGCCAGATGCTGACGCCGGCGGCCGAGAGGTCTGCGGTGGGAGTGCTCATGGTTCTGGTTCTCCTCTGATTACTTCTTCGCGGCGGCCAGCGACTCGTGCGCGGCCTCGACGACGTGCTCGGTGGTGATGCCGAACTTCTGGAAAAGGGTCTTGTAGTCGGCCGACGCACCGAAGTGGTCGATCGCGACGGAGCGGCCGGCGTCGCCGACGATGCCCGCCCAGCTGAGCGCGGAACCGGCTTCGACCGACACCCGGGCCTTGACCGACGACGGCAGCACCGACTCGCGGTACGCCTCGTCCTGCTCTGCGAACCACTCGAGCGAGGGGGCCGACACGACGCGGGCGTGCACGCCTTCGGCGGCGAGCTTCTCGCGCGCCTCGACGGCCAGCTGCACCTCGGAGCCGGTGGCGATCAGGATCACGTCGGGCTCGCCGTTCTTCGCCTCGGCCAGCACGTACGCTCCCTTGACCGCGCCTTCGGCGGAGGCGAACTCGTCTCCGGATGCCGCACCCTCGCCGCGGGCGAAGACGGGGATGTTCTGGCGGGTCAGGGCGATGCCGGCGGGACCGGCGGTGCGGCGCAGCATCTCGAGCCAGACGACGCTGGTCTCGTTGGCATCCGCGGGACGCACGAGGGCGAAGTTGGGGATGGCGCGGAGCGTGGCGATCTGCTCGATCGGCTGGTGCGTGGGGCCGTCCTCGCCGAGGGCGACGGAGTCATGCGTCCAGACGAAGATCGTGGGGATGTTCATCAGGGCGGCCAGACGCACCGGCGGGCGCATGTAGTCGCTGAAGATGAGGAACGTGCCGCCGAAGGGGCGCGTGGGGCCGTGGAGCACGATGCCGTTGAGGATCGCACCCATGGCGTGCTCGCGGATGCCGAAGTGGAGCACGCGGCCGTAGGGGTCGCCCGACCACTCGTGCGTCGACCAGCTGGCGGGGATGAAGGACTTGGCATCCTTGATCGTCGTCAGGTTGGACTCGGCGAGGTCGGCCGAACCGCCCCAGAGCTCGGGGAGCTCGGCGGCCAGGGCGTTGATGACCGTGCCGCTCGCGGCGCGGGTCGAGACGTCCTTGCCCGCTTCGAAGGCGGGGAGCGCGTCGGCGATGCCCTCGGGGAGCTCGCGCGCCTGCAGGCGGTCCCACAGCTGCTTGCGCTCGGGGTGGGCTTCGGCCCACGCGTCGAACTTCTGCTGCCAGGCGGCCTTCTCGGCCTCGCCGCGCTCGACGAGCTTGCGCGTGTGGGCGATGACGTCGTCGGCGACGGCGAAGTGCTGCTCCGGGTCGAAGCCGAGCACCTCCTTCGTGGCCTTCAGCTCGTCGGCGCCGAGGGCCGAGCCGTGGATCTTGCCGGAGTTCTGCTTGCCGGGGGAGGGCCAGCCGATAATCGTCTTGAGGACGATGAGCGAGGGCTTGCTCGTCTCGCCCTTCGCGCGCTCGATCGCGGCGTGGAGTTCGGCGACGTCTTCGACGTACTTGCCGGTCCTCTTCCAGTCCACCGTCTGCACGTGCCAGCCGTAGGCCTCGTAACGCTTCTGGACGTCCTCGGTGAAGGCGACGTTGGTGTCGTCCTCGATCGAGATCTGGTTGGAGTCGTAGATGGCGATGAGGTTGCCGAGCTCCTGGTGGCCGGCGAGCGAGGAGGCTTCGCTGGTCACGCCCTCCTGCAGGTCGCCGTCGCCGGCGATCACGTAGACGTAGTGGTCGAAGGGGCTCTCGCCGGCCGGCGACTCCGGGTCGAACAGGCCGCGCTCGTAGCGGGCGGCGTAGGCGAAGCCGACGGACGAGGCGAGGCCCTGGCCGAGGGGGCCCGTGGTGATCTCGACACCGTCGGTGTGGCCGTACTCGGGGTGACCGGGGGTCAGCGAGCCCCAGGTGCGCAGCGCCTCGAGGTCCTTCTTCTCGAGGCCGAAGCCGCCGAGGTAGAGCTGGACGTACTGGGTCAGCGAGGAGTGACCGACCGACAGGATGAAGCGGTCGCGGCCCGGCCAGTGCGTGTCGGCGGGATCGTGGCGCATGACGCGCTGGTAGAGCAGGTAGGCCGCGGGTGCGAGCGACATCGCGGTTCCGGGGTGGCCGTTGCCCACCTTCTCGACGGCATCCGCCGCGAGGATGCGGGCGGTGTCCACCGCGCGCCGATCGATGTCATCCCATTCGAAGTCCGACAACTGGGTCGCCTTTCTCGATACTGAGCGCCCGGGTTCACTTCCGACGCCGCACTCACCACCGTAGGAGTGGGAGAGGGGTGGGGTGTCGGCGCGGGGCGCGCGTTCATCGCCAGCATAGCGAGAACGCCGGTGCAGGTTGCGGTGCGTGACGGGGCTCGACAGACGGCCGGTCGTGTGGTGGAGATGGCATAGAATCGTGGAGGTTCTATACGCGCTTACCCCGGGGGACGATGGACATCTCGACGACGTCGCACGTCATTGCGACGACCGATCGCCGCTCCGTCGGACGCACCGTCCGGGCCTACGTCGCTCTGACGAAGCCCCGCGTCCTCGAGCTGCTGCTCGTGACCACCGTGCCGGTGATGATCCTGGCGCAGGGTGGTCTGCCGAATCTGTGGCTGATCCTGGCCACCGTGATCGGCGGCTCGCTGAGCGCGGGCTCGGCCGCGGCGTTCAACATGTACCTCGATCGCGACATCGACGCGCACATGCAGCGCACGGTCAACCGGCCGCTCGTGACGGGCGAGGTCTCGCCCCGCGGCGCGCTGGTCTTCGCGTGGACGCTGGCCGTCGTGTCGACGGTGTGGCTGTGGGCCTTCACCAACGTCCTCGCGGCGGGTCTGTCGGCCGCGGCGATCTTCTTCTACGTGGTGATCTACACGATCATCCTCAAGCGCCGCACCGAGCAGAACATCGTCTGGGGCGGGATCGCCGGGTGCTTCCCGGTCCTCATCGGCTGGTCGGCGGTGACGGGCTCGCTGTCGTGGGCGCCGTTCATCCTCTTCGCTCTGGTGTTCCTGTGGACGCCCCCGCACTATTGGCCGCTGTCGATGAAGTACGCGGCGCAGTACGACGAGGTCGACGTGCCCATGCTGGGCGCTACCCGCAGCGGTTCGCAGGTCGGACTGCAGGTCATCCTGTACGCGTGGGCGACCGTCGCGTGCTCGCTCCTGCTGATCCCGGTCGCGCCGATGGGTCTCGTCTACACCGTCTCGGCCCTCGTCTTCGGCGGCTGGTTCATCTACGAATCGCACCGCCTGTACTCGCGCGCCGTCCGCGGGGGCGAGCCCCGGCCGATGCGCGTGTTCCACGCGTCGATCACCTACCTGACGCTGTTGTTCGTCGCGATCGCCGTCGACCCGCTGCTTCCGTTCTGATCGGATTCGACAGCGCCCGTCGCGTCTCCGGGACGGGTGCTTCGTCGTTTCGGGATGCCGGCTCCCGGCGTCGCGGGAAGCGCGCGGTGACGGTCAGTCGGGGGAGGCAGAGCGGTCGGCGTCCGTGGTCAGAGCGAGGCTCATCTCCACGAGTCCACCGTCGTCGGAGCGCGGCTCTCGTCCGCGCACGCGCAGCTCCTGCGTCCGTCCGGTGGGGGCGAAACCCCGGCGGGCGTAGAACCGTCGAGCGGGCACCGAGACCTCAGCCACCCAGAGTCGCAGGGCGGCCCCGCGCGAGTCGGCCCACCGCACGATGGAGTCGAGCAGGGCATCGGTGACGCCGTTCTCGCGTCCGCGCGCGTCGGGGGTCACGTAGACGCCCGTGAGGACGGGCTCGGGGCCGTGCTCGTCGCCCAGCTGCGCGTTCATCATGCCGAGCCAGCGGCCCGACTCATCGTCGGTGGCGACGACGCTGGTCGTATCGGGATTCTCGCCGCGGCGCGCCCGCATCTTCCAGCCGTCATCGGGGATGAGCAACGTCTCCTCGACGGTCGCGGTCCACGAGACGGGGTTGTCGATGGCGTTCTCGATTCGAAACTCCCGCACGCGGGGCCAGTCTTCTTCCCGGGTTGTGCGCAAGGTGAACATTCGACCAGCCTAGGCACCGTCTCGCGTCCCCCACGCACGAAGCGCCCGCCCCCGGGTGCGGGGGCGGGCGCTTCGAGGAGAGATGATCAGCGGCGCGTCGTGTCGTCTCCGGCGTCGAGGCGGGGCTCGTCGTGGCTCGCGGACGCGCGGGCCTGCGGGGGAGCCGTGGCCGTCGAGGGCACCTCGACGTCGGCGTCCTCGACCGCGAGGGGGGTGGCCGTCGTCGCGGGGGCGAACGGAGCGGCGCTCTGCGGAGCCGTCTCCTCGTCGCTGGACCAGTCGATCGTCTCGACCGACACGTCGGGGCGACGCACGAGGGTGGCCGCGGCGGCGAGCGCCAGGACCGCGACGATGCCGATGGCGCCGGCACCGAGGACGGCGGCGCCGACGACGACCCACGACTGGCCGACGTAGACCTGCACGACGGTGGCGTTCGGGTCGTTGAGCACCTGCTCCATCGCGTCGATCCCGTTCAGGACGATCGCGAGTCCGCCGGCGATGGCGGCCAGGGATGCGACGACGAGCACCCAGAACGGGATGCTGGTCACCAGGCGGGGACGAGTCTTCATGGGGAGTACTCCTTGTCGTTCCGACAGGGGGTTGTCGGGCGGCGGGTCCCGAAGCGGGGGACGACGGGACGGTGGGCACGGAAGTGCCACGATCAACGATGACCTACGAGCCAGTGCTCCGTGTAGGGGTCGCCGATGAATCGCCTATGAGCGTATAAGGGGGTCTCGTGGGCCTTGCGCGGGGGAACGCGGTCCGTTCGGGGCAACTCGGTCGCGCGTCGTCGGCGCCTCAGCCGTGAGCAGCCGCCGTCTCGCGCGCGGCACCCTGACGCCCCGCGATCGCGGACACCTTGAGGCGCAGAACGACGACAGTCATGGTCGCGGCGGCCAGAGCGGCCAGGACCATGTGGGTGCCCACGGCCCACTCGGGCAGGCCGTTGCGGGCCTGGTAGAGCCCCACCGCGATCTGCACCAGCTCGACGGCCAGCAGGGCGACGGCCCAGCGGCGCACCGGCAGGCGCAGGCGCCAGGACGCGATGACCGCGACGAGCGTCAGGGTGAACAGGGCGTATCCCGGCCAGGAGTGCACGTGCTCGAGCACCTCGGCGTCGAAGCCGTTGCGTCCGGCCGAGGCGTCGCCCGAGTGCGGGCCGGCGCCGGTGGTGAGAACGCCGAAGACGATGGTGAGGGCGAGCACGCCGGTCGTCGCGTGGATGAGCCCGGCGAACCAGCGCGGGGCGGCGAGCAGGCGCGGCCCAACCGGCTGCTTCATGCGCACGAGGAACGCCGCGCACACCGCCACGATCGACACCGACGCGATGTAGTGGAACCCGACGATGAAGGGGTTCAGGCCGGTGAGCACCGTGATGCCGCCCACGACCGCCTGCGCGATGATCCCGACGAGCACGACGAGCGAGAGCACGAACAGCACGCGGCGCTCGTGACGCATGCGCCACATCAGCACCACCACGGTGAGGGCCAGGATGCCGACGAGCCCGGTCAGCGTGCGGTTGCCGAACTCGATGATGCCGTGGATGCCCATCTCGGGGGTGTTCACGAGGGAGTCGGGGGTGCAGCGCGGCCAGGTGGGGCAGCCCAGGCCCGACCCCGTCAGTCGGACGGCCCCGCCGGTGCCGATGATCAGCACCTCGGCCACGAACGACAACCACGCGAAGACGCGCACACGGCGGTCGACGTCGGTCGGGAGCCACTCGACGATCCGTCGCAGGGGTGCGGGGACGCGTGTCGTGGCGATGGGGGACGAGGCGGAGGGCATACGTACGGCTTCCTGGCGTCGAGATGCTCCGGGCGGTGGGAGAGCGGGGGTGCCATGCCGGGAGCGGGTGTTGCCTGTAGAATCAGAGGGTCCGGGTGCAGCGCTCGCGCGAACCGCACCCACGACAGTCTAGGCGCGCAGCCAGCGCCTTCGAGCGGGCCCACCAGCGACCTTCCTGGGACTTCGACCGGAGTCCGGAATGTCGGGGCGGATGACACCGTTGTGGCCCGAGAAGGAGAGTGATCACCATGTCCGATGTCCTCATCGACCGACCAGAGCTCGAAAGCCTGGGGCAATACGAGTTCGGCTGGCACGACACCGACGCGGCGGGCGCGATCGCGCAGCGCGGCATCAACGAAGACGTCGTCCGCGGCATCTCGGCCCTGAAGTCCGAGCCCGAGTGGATGCTCAAGACGCGCCTGAAGGGCTACCAGCTCTTCGGCAAGAAGCCGATGCCCACGTGGGGCGCCGACCTGTCGGAGATCGACTTCGACAACATCAAGTACTTCGTGCGCTCGACCGAGAAGCAGGCCCAGACCTGGGAAGACCTTCCGGAAGAGATCCGCAACACCTACGAGAAGCTGGGCATCCCCGAGGCCGAGCGTCAGCGCCTGGTCGCCGGCGTCGCCGCCCAGTACGAGTCCGAGGTGGTCTACCACCAGATCCGCGAGGACCTCGAGCAGCAGGGTGTCATCTTCATGGACACCGACACCGCCCTGCGCGAGCACCCCGAGTTCTTCGAGGAGTACTTCGGCACCGTCATCCCCGCCGGTGACAACAAGTTCGCGGCGTTGAACACGGCCGTCTGGTCGGGCGGTTCGTTCGTCTACGTCCCCAAGGGCGTCCATGTCGAGATCCCGCTGCAGGCGTACTTCCGCATCAACACCGAGAACATGGGTCAGTTCGAGCGGACGCTGATCATCGCCGACGAGGACAGCTACGTCCACTACATCGAGGGCTGCACCGCTCCGATCTACAAGAGCGACTCGCTGCACTCGGCCGTGGTCGAGATCATCGTGAAGAAGAACGCCCGCGTGCGCTACACGACGATCCAGAACTGGTCGAACAACGTCTACAACCTCGTCACCAAGCGTGCGATCGCCCACGAGGGCGCGACCATGGAGTGGGTCGACGGCAACATCGGCTCCAAGGTGACGATGAAGTACCCCTCCATCTACCTGATGGGCGAGCACGCCAAGGGCGAGACCCTGTCGGTCGCCTTCGCCGGTCCCGGTCAGCACCAGGACGCCGGCGCGAAGATGATCCACATGGCGCCGTACACGCAGTCGTCGATCGTCTCGAAGTCGATCGCCCGTGGCGGCGGTCGTGCCGGATACCGCGGCGAGGTGCGGGTGGACGCCAACGCGCACCACTCCGCCAACACCGTGCGCTGCGACGCCCTGCTCGTGGACACGATCTCGCGCAGCGACACCTACCCCGCGATCGACATCCGCGTCGACGACGTGCAGCTCGGCCACGAGGCCACGGTCTCGAAGGTCAGCGAAGAGCAGCTGTTCTACCTGCAGTCGCGCGGCATGCCCGAAGACGAGGCCATGGCCATGATCGTCCGCGGGTTCATCGAGCCCATCGCGCGGGAGCTCCCCATGGAGTACGCGCTCGAACTCAACAAGCTCATCGAAATGGGCATGGAAGGATCCGTAGGCTAAATGACGACTGCGACCGAATCACCCACGGCACAGTCGACTGGCGCCGGTACGGGTCACATCGACCCAGCAGCCCTCGTGGCATCCGTCGTTCCGGTTCAGACGCGCTCGGAGCGTCTGACCTCGTTCGACCCGGCCGACTTCGGCACCCCCACGGGGCGCGAGGTCAACTGGAAGCTCAGCCCGATCGCGCGCCTGGCTCCGCTGTTCGTCGACGAGGCCGGTCCGTCCGGTGTCATCTCCGTCGACGTGCAGGCGCCGGATGCCGTGGAGCAGCTGCGCCTGGCCGCCGGCGACGCGCCGCGCGGTGAGCACTTCCGGCCCGAAGACCTGCCCGCGGCCCTCGCCTGGACGCACGAGACCGAGGCTCCGCTCCTGCGGATCCCCGCGAACGTCGAGCTCGACGAGCCCGTCGTGGTGCGCTTGACCGGCACGGGCGGCCTCGCGCACGCCCACGTCGTGATCGAGGCTCAGCCCAACTCGCGCGGCACCGTGGTGCTGCGTCACGAGGGCACGGCGAACCACGCGCAGAACGTCGAGATCATCGTGCGCGACGGCGCCGACCTCACCGTCGTGTCGGTGCAGCGCTGGAACGACGACGCCGTGCACGCGGCATCCCACCAGGCCCGTGTCGACCGCGACGCCAAGCTCACGCACGTCGTGGTGAGCTTCGGCGGCGGTGTCGTGCGCGTGAACCCCTCGGTGGAGCTCTCGGGCCCCGGCGCCGAGGGGCGCCTGTACGGCCTGTCGTTCTCGGACGCCGGTCAGCACCTCGAGTCGCAGGTCTACCTGCACCACAAGGGTCCGCACACCGTCGGCGACGTGCTCTACAAGGGCGCGCTGCAGGGCGAGAGCGCGCGCAGCGTCTGGATCGGCGACGTGCTGATCGGACCGGATGCCACGGGCACCGACTCATACGAGGCGAACCGCAACCTCGTGCTCACCGACGGCGCCCGCGCCGACTCGATCCCGAACCTCGAGATCGAGACCGGCGACATCCAGGGTGCCGGCCACGCCAGCGCCACGGGTCGCTTCGACGACGAGCAGCTGTTCTATCTGCAGGCTCGCGGCATCGCCGAAGACGAAGCGCGTCGCCTTGTCGTGCTCGGCTTCCTCAGCGAGATCGTGCAGCGCATCGGCATCCCCGAGCTCGAGACCGAGCTCATCGGGGCGATCGAGCACGAGCTGGCCGAGGGGGCCGCCGCGTGAGCGCCTCGCGCGCCTGCGCACTGAGCGAACTGGTCCAAGACGAGGCGCTCCGCGTCGAGATCGACGGCGTCGCCATGGCGGTCGTCCTCGACGGCAACGGCGAGGTCCACGCGATCGGCGACGTCTGCACGCACGGCGACATCTCGCTGTCGGACGGCTTCGTCGAGGGCGAGACGCTTGAGTGCTGGGCCCACGGCTCGGCGTTCTCGCTGAAGACCGGCCGCCCCCTGAACCTCCCGGCCTACGAGCCGGTCCCCGTGTACGAGGTCGTGATCGACGGAGACGACGTGCTCATCGATCCCGCCGTCACCAAGGCGACGGCCTGAGCGCCGCTCACGACAACGCCCACGACCTGAAGACTTACGAGTAAGGAACACCATGTCTGTCCTCGAGATCCGCGACCTCCACGTGACGGTCGAGACGGAGAACGGTACGACCCCGATCCTCAACGGAGTGACGCTGACCATGCGCACCGGTGAGACCCACGCCATCATGGGCCCCAACGGCTCCGGCAAGTCGACCCTGGCGTACACGATCGCCGGTCACCCCAAGTACACCGTCACGAGCGGCTCGATCACCCTCGACGGTGAAGACGTGCTCGAGATGAGCGTCGACGAGCGCGCTCGCGCGGGCCTCTTCCTCGCGATGCAGTACCCGGTCGAGATCCCCGGCGTCACGGTGACGAACTTCCTCCGCACGGCCAAGACGGCCATCGACGGCGAGGCTCCGGCCATCCGCTCGTGGACGAAGGACGTCAAGGGCGCCATGGAGAACCTTCGCATGGACCCGAAGTTCGCCTCGCGCAACGTCAACGAGGGCTTCTCGGGCGGCGAGAAGAAGCGTCACGAGATACTCCAGCTCGAGCTGCTCAAGCCGAAGATCGCCGTGCTCGACGAGACCGACTCCGGCCTCGACGTCGACGCGCTGAAGATCGTGTCCGAGGGCGTGAACCGCGCCAAGGAGCAGACCGACCTCGGCGTGCTGCTCATCACGCACTACACGCGCATCCTGCGCTACATCCGCCCCGACTTCGTGCACGTGGTCGTCAAGGGGCGGATCGTCGAAGAGGGCGGGCCCGAGCTCGCCGACCGACTCGAAGAAGAGGGTTACGACCGCTTCCTCGAGGCCGGTACGCCGATCGACGCGTAGGATCGTTACATGACCGCAACCCTCGCTCCCGAGAAGTACGACGAGGTCACCGAGGCCCTCAAAGACGTCATGGACCCCGAACTGGGGATCAACGTCGTCGACCTCGGCCTCATCTACGATCTCGCGTGGGACGACGAGAACGACGCGCTCGTCATCCACATGACTCTCACCTCGGCCGGCTGCCCGCTGACCGACGTGCTCGAAGAGCAGACCGCCCAGGCCCTCGACAATGTCGTGGAACGCTTCCGCATCAACTGGGTGTGGATGCCGCCGTGGGGTCCCGAGCGGATCACCGACGACGGCCGCGACATGATGCGCGCGCTCGGCTTCGCGATCTGACCGCAGAATCCTTCCTGAACGCCCATCCCTGCGGGGGTGGGCGTTCGGTGTTCCGGTGAGGGAAACGGTGCCCCCGCCTTCGACCGGCGCCTCTCTTGGCGCCCGTGTGTCCTCCTCTGACGCGCCGGGTGCCGGCATCCGGGGTCCTCGTTAGGCTTTTCGCATGAGCGTTCCTCCGTTGCAGGCCCTGCCGCTCGAGCTCCTGCGTCAGCGCAGCAGCACGAAGTGGCGCTCCTACGACGACGACGTCATCCCGATGTTCGTGGCCGAGACCGACTTCCCGCTGGCGCCGGCGATCACCTCGGCGCTGCATCGGGCGGTCGAGATCGGCGACACGGGCTACACACCTCCGCGTCCCGGCATCGACCTCGATTTCGCCGACTTCGCCGAGCGGCAGTGGGGGTGGCGACCGGACCCGGCGCGCATCCGCTGGACGGGCGACGTGATGATGGGCGTCGTCGAGGTGTTGCGGGGGGTGACCTCGCCCGGCGATCGGGTGATCGTGACGCCCCCGGTGTACCCGCCGTTCTACGACACGGTCGAAGAGGCGGGGGCGGTCGTGGAGCGCGTCCCGCTGATCGACGACGGGGAGCGCTGGCATCTCGACCTCGAGGGCATCGAGGCGGCCCTGGCGGGCGGAGCGCGCGCCGTGCTGCTGTGCAACCCGCACAACCCCACCGGGACCGTCCACTCCCGGGACTCCCTCGCCTCTCTCGCGCGTCTCGCGAAGCGGTACGGCGCCAGCGTGGTCAGCGACGAGATCCACGCGCCGCTCACGCACGCCCCCGCGGTCTTCACTCCCTTCCTGGATGCCGGTGACGAGGCGGCCGCGGTCGGGTACATCGTGACGAGCGCGAGCAAGACCTACAACCTCGCCGGATTGAAGTGCGCCGTCATCGTGACCGGCTGGGAGGAGACCGCGGCGGTCGTGCGGGCGCTGCCGTGGGAGGTCGAGTGGCGGGCCGGGTTGTTCGGCGTCATGGCGAACCGGGCTGCGTTCTCGGCCGAGAGCGACGAATGGCTGGCCTCTCTGCTCGTGGCCCTGGACGACAACCGTCGTCTGCTCGCCGATCTGCTCGCCGAGCATCTGCCGCTCGCGCGGTATCGGATCCCCGAGGCGGGGTTTCTCGCGTGGGTCGACGTCTCGGCGTACGGCTGGGGCGACAACCCCGCCCCGTTCATCCGGCGCGAGGCGCAGGTCGCCCTGCACCACGGCCCGCTGTTCGGGGTCGAGGGGATCGGCCACGTGCGCATCAACGTGGGCTGCGCTCCCGAGGTGCTGCGCGAGGCGATCGAGAGGATCGGGAAGCTCGTCGATCGCGCGTAGCCGGCTCGGGTAGCTCGCCGTCGAGGCAGCGGCGTGGCATCCGGAAGCAAGGTAAGGATATCCTTATCTCGTGATCACTGCCACGCGTCCCGCCTACCGCCCGTACGTCGCCGTGGTGAAGACCGCGCGACGTCTCTCGCCGCACTTCGTGCGCGTGACGTTCACCTCACCCGACTTCGACGTGTTCGGCACCGACCGCCGTGACCAGCGCGTCAAGCTTGTGCTGCCCGGCCGCGACGGCACCGTCTGCGACATCGGACAGGACGACCCCGAGGCCATCGCCAACGGCGAGTGGTACACGCGCTGGCGCGACCTGCCCGACGAGGAGCGCATGCCCTTCCGCACGTACACCGTGCGCCGCATCGACCCCGAGGCCCTCGAACTCGACATCGACTTCGTCGTGCACCACGACGCCGGTCCGGCCGGGTCCTGGGCCGAAGC
Source organism: Microbacterium testaceum (assembly GCF_029761935.1). NCBI lineage: Bacteria > Bacillati > Actinomycetota > Actinomycetes > Micrococcales > Microbacteriaceae > Microbacterium > Microbacterium testaceum. The sequence continues at coordinate 734,393 of NZ_CP121699.1, read as the reverse complement.
GGCGACGGCGGGGGACCACCTGGTGGTTGTCGGCCCCGACGCGCGCAGCGCCGACTCGGCGCAGGGGATCGACTTCCACCCCGGCACGGCGCGGCGCATTCTGCTCGCCGGTGACGAGACCGCCGCTCCTGCGATCTGCGCCGTGCTCGAGGGGCTCGAGCCCGGTCTCGACGTCGACGCGTTCATCGAAGTGCCCGATGTCGACGACGCCCTCCCCGTGCGCAGCGCAGACGCGCGCGTCCACTGGCTCCCGCGCGGCGAACGCCCGCACGGCGAGGCGCTGATCGAAGCGATGGAGGCCTGGGCCGCGGCATCCGGTGACATTCTGGAGCGCGCGGCCGCGCCCCGTCCGCAGGTTCTCGAAGAGATCGACCTCGATGTCGACCTGCTGTGGGACAGCCCCGCCGACGCCGAGGGCGAGTTCTACGCGTGGATCGCGGGGGAGTCGTCGACCGTGAAGCTCCTGCGGCGCATGCTCGTCTCGGGGTGCGGCGTCGACCGCGGTCGTGTCGCGTTCATGGGCTACTGGCGCGCCGGGCAAGTCGAGCGCACGGCGTAGACGCCCGGCATGACGACGACGGAAGCCCCGGCCGAGGCCGGGGCTTCCGTGATTCTGGTGACCTCTCAGGCCGTCTGCGCCTGGGCCTGTTCGGGCTCGGCCACGGTGTGGTGGCGGCCGATCGGGATTACCATCGGCCGCCCGGTCAGGGGATCGGGCACGACGCGACTGTCGAGGCCGAACACGCGGCGCACGGTCTCTTCGGTGAGCACGTCGGAGGGGTCGCCGGCCGCGATCACCTCGCCCTCGGCCATGGCCACGAGGTGGTCGGCGTAGCGGGCGGCGAGGTTGAGGTCGTGCAACACCATGGCCACGGTGGTGCCGCGGTCGCGATTGAGGTCGGTGAGCAGGTCGAGGACGTCGATCTGATGGCTGATGTCGAGGAAGGTCGTCGGCTCGTCGAGCAGGAGCACGTCGGTCTCTTGAGCGAGGGCCATCGCGATCCACACGCGCTGGCGTTGACCGCCGCTGAGCTCGTCGACGGGACGGTCGGCGAGGTGCGTGACGTCGGTGGCCTCGAGGGCGCGGGCGACCGCTGCGTCATCGACGCTCGTCCAGCGCGAGAGGGCGCCCTGGTGCGGGTGACGGCCCCGGCTGACGAGGTCGCTGACGGCGATGCCGTCGGGGGCGATCGGCGACTGCGGAAGCAGCCCGAGAACGCGGGCGACCTGCTTGGTCGGCAGGCGATGGATCGACTTGCCGTCGAGCAGGACCTGCCCCGCCGAGGGTGTCAGCAGACGGGCCATCGCCTTCAGCAGCGTCGACTTGCCGCAGGCGTTCGCGCCGACGATGGCGGTCACACGCCCCGGCGGCAGGGCGAGGTCCAGGGAGCCGACGATCGTCCGATCGCCGTAGCCGAGCGTGACGCTCTCGGCGGTCAGGGTGCGCTCGATGGTCATCGGGTGGCTCCTCGATGGTGGGGGACGGGGTGGACCGGGGGGCGGTCGGCGCTCATAGCGATGTCCCTTCGGATCGGCTGCTGCGGACGAGCAGGAAGATGAGGTACGGCGCGCCCAGCACGCCGGTGATGACGCCGACCGGCAGGCGGGTGCCGAAGGCGTACTGCGCGGCGAAGTCGGCGACCAGCACGAGCAGGGCTCCGACGAGGCCGGCGGGCAGGATCGGCGAGCCGACCGGGCCGAGCAGGCGCACCGCGATGGGGCCGGCGAGGAACGAGACGAACGCGATGGGCCCGGCGGCCGCCGTCCCGAAGGCGAGGAGGCCGACGGCCGCCACGATCAGCAGCAGGCGGCTGCGTTCGACGGGCAGACCGATGGCGGCTGCGGTGTCGTCTCCCATGCGGAGGATCTCAAGGCGCCCGGCCAGAACCAGCAGCACCGGACCCAGCGCGACGACCGCGAAGAGGACCGGCATCGCTCGGTCCCACGTGGCGTCGTTCAGGTTGCCGGTGATCCAGCGCATCGCGGCGGGGAGGTCGTACTGCGCGGCGCGCGCGACGACATACGAGACGACCGCCTGACACATCGCGGCGACACCGATGCCCACGAGGACGAGTCGCGCGCCCGAGCTGCCGTTGCGATACGAGAGCAGGTAGATGGCGAGCGCCGCAGCCAGAGCCGCCGCCATCGCGAGGAACGAGACGGCGGTCTCGCCCCAGCCGAGCACGACGATGCCGATGACGGCCGCCGCACTCGCGCCGGTGTTGATGCCGATCACGTCGGGGCTGGCGAGGGCGTTGCGCAGCATGGTCTGGAAGACGACACCGCCCATGCCGAAGCAGAGCCCCGTCAGCAGGGCCGTCATCGCGCGGGGCAGGCGCAGCTCGCCGACAGTGAACGAGGCTCCGGCGACGCGCTGCCCGGTGAGGACGCCCCACACTTCGGCGGGCGAGTAGAGCGTCTGGCCCAACATGAGCGAGAGGGTGAACGCGACGACGACGGCCGCTACCAGGGTCGCGGTGACGAGGGTCCAGCGACGGCGGCGACGGCGGCGTCCGGCGATGACGGATGCCAGGGCGTCCGGGGCCGGTCCGGGCGCGGCGACCCGGGGGGAGAGGTGCGTGGTCACAGGGCCCTCATCTTCTGACGGCGGACGAGGGCGATGAAGAACGGTGCGCCGATGAGAGCGGTGACGATGCCGACCTCGATCTCTTCGGGACGGGCCACGACGCGACCGACGACGTCGGCGAGGGTCAGCAGGGTCGCACCGCCGAGGGCCGAGACGGGGAGGAGCCACCGGTGGTCGACGCCGACGACCAGGCGGAGCATGTGGGGCACGATGAGGCCCACGAAGCCGATCGGGCCGGCGACGGCGGTCGCGGCCCCGCAGAGCACGACCGCTCCGAGGGTCGCGACCAGACGCGCGGTGCGCACGCGGGCGCCCAGGCCCGCGGCGAGTTCGTCGCCGAGCGCGAGGGTGTTCAGCGCCGGGGCGCTTGCGAGGCAGATGATCAGGCCGGCGAGCAGGAAGGGGAGCACCTGGCCGATGGTCTCGACCGTGGCTCCGCCGACGCCGCCGATCTGCCAGAAACGGAAGACGTTCATCACGTCGGTCCGGGGGAGCAGGATCGCGCTCGTCAGCGAGCTGAACGCGACAGCGGTCACCGCGCCGGCGAGGGCCAGGCGCAGGGGTGTCGCCCCGCCGCGGCCGAGTGAGCCGATCGTGTAGACGAGGACGGCCGCGGCTGCCGCGCCCAGCATGCCCGTCCAGATGTACATCGACGGCGAGCTCAGACCGAAGAAGGCGATACCCGTGACGATCGCGAGTCCCGCTCCGCCGTTGATCCCGAGGATCTGCGGGTCGGCGAGCGGGTTCCGCGTCGCCCCCTGCAGCACGGCGCCCGACACGGCCAGGGCCGCGCCCACCAGGACCGCGAGGATCGTTCGGGGGATGCGCTTGGCGACGGCGGCAGCCGACGTCGTGTCGGTGGAGCCGGTGAGCCCCGCCCACACGTCCGCGGCGGTGACGTCGCGGGCGCCGAAGGTCACGGACAGCACCACGGCGACGACGAGCACGGCGACGAGGGCCGTGACGCCGACGACGCGTCGCCGCCCCCAGCGACGCGGGCGGGCGACGCCGGGGGCGGTCGGAGCCGGTGCGAGAGCGGTCATCGCGCCGACGGTCGAGGGGCGTGCATCGTGACGAGCGGCGTCCGGACGGACCGCACCGAAACCTGCGGCGTCGGGACGGCCCGCGCCGGACGCGCCCGCATCAGGACGCGGCCTTCTCGGCGGCCTTGCCGACCAGCGCGATGTAGTCGTCGCCGTAGGACGTGCCGATCGACAGCGGGCTGGGGTTGCCGGCCGCGGCCATGGTGGTGTTGTCGGGCAGGAACGCCACCGCACCGTTCGCGATCGCGGGGATGCGCGACCACAGCGGGTCGGCCTGCAGCTGCGCGAGAGTCGCGTCGGTGCCGTAGCCGGTGAGGACCTGGACGTCCGAGAAGTTCTCGATCTTCTCTGTGCTCTCGGTGAACCAGAAGGTGTCACCGGTGGCGCTGGAGGCCTCGACGGCCGACGAAGGCACCAGGCCGAGCTCGTCGAGGTACGTTGCGCGCGGGTCCTTGGTCGAGTAGTAGCCGACGGTGCTGAGGTCCGTCGGGTCGATGTAGGTGAACAGCGCCTTCTTTCCCGCCAGAGCCGGGTAGGTGGCGGACTCGTCGGTCACGTGCTTCTCGAGGTCGGAGACCAGCTGCTGCGCCTGATCTTCGAGGCCGAGGGCCTTGGCATCCGTCAGCGTCATCTGCTGCCACGTGGTACCCCAGGCGATCTCGGGGAAGGCGACGACGGGGGCGATCTTGCTGAGCGTGTCGTACTGCTCCTGCGTCATACCCGAGTAGGCGCCCAGGATGACGTCGGGCTTCGCGTCGGCGATCGCCTCGTAGTCGAAACCGTTGGTCTCGTCCATCAGCGTGGGCGTCTGGGCGCCGAGCTCGTCGAGCTTGTCTTTGACCCAGGGGAGCATGCCGTCGCCGTCTTCGTCGCCCCAGGTGACCTTCGGCATGGCGACGGGCACGACGCCGAGCGCGAGCGCGGCCTCTTGGTTGCCCCAGCTGACCGTGACGACGCGCTTCGGCTGCGCCTCGATCGTGGTCTCGCCGAAGGCGTGGTCGATCGTGACGGGGAAGGACCCCGTTGCCGACGTCGACGACCCTTCCTGCGCCCCGGGGGCGGCTGAGGTACCGGCGCAGCCGGTGAGGACGAGGGCGGTACCGACGGCGAGTGCCGCCAGTGCGCGGAATCGGGACACGAAGAGCCTCCTGCGTGTTAGGTAAGGATAGGCTTAGTTTAGTTCAGGGCTCGGGTGGGAACGCAAACCGGGATGCCGCGAATCCAGGCGATCGTCTCGGCGTCGAGGTAACGGCATCCGGGATCGGCCGCTCGGCATGCCCGGCCGCGGCGGGTCCTCGGGCCCGCGGGAAATCCACGCTGTCGGCGGGCATGCAGGGGCGCGTCTTATACTGGGTGGCTGGCCATGTCGGCCTACTTCCCCATCCCCGAAGAACGGACGTTCGCTGTGCTCGCCGTGCACGACCTCGAGATCCGCGTGGGTGCCCGCGTGCTCATGTCAGACGTGGCGTTCCGCGTCTCCGACGGCGACAAGATCGGCCTCGTCGGGCGCAACGGAGCCGGAAAGACCACCCTCACCAAGGTGCTCGCCGGTGATCTGCTCCCCTCGAACGGCGGCGTCGACCGCGTCGGCGAGCTCGGCTACCTGCCGCAGGACCCCCGCTCGGGCGACCCCGAGATGCTCGCGCGCACGCGCATCCTCGACGCGCGCGGGCTCGGCTCGCTCGCCCTCGGCATGCACGAAGCGTCGATGGCGATGGGCGACGACGACCCCGCGGTCGCTGCGAAGGCGATGAAGAAGTACGGCCGCCTCACCGAGGAATTCGAGTCGGCCGGCGGATACGCGGCAGAGGCCGAAGCGGCATCCATCGCCCACAACCTCTCTCTTCCCGACCGCATCCTCGATCAGCCGCTCAAGACCCTCTCGGGTGGTCAGCGCCGCCGCATCGAGCTCGCGCGCATCCTCTTCTCGGACGCGCAGACGATGATCCTCGACGAGCCGACCAACCACCTCGACGCCGACAGCGTCGTGTGGCTGCGCGAGTTTCTGAAGGGCTACAAGGGCGGGCTCATCGTGATCTCGCACGATGTCGAGCTCGTCGGCGAGACGGTCAACCGGGTCTTCTACCTGGATGCCAATCGCCAGGTCATCGACGTCTACAACATGAACTGGAAGAACTACCTGCGCCAGCGGGTGGCCGACGAGGAGCGCCGTAAGAAGGAGCGCGTCAACGTCGAGAAGAAGGCCACGGCGCTGCAGCTGCAGGCCGCGCGCTTCGGCGCGAAGGCCTCGAAGGCCGCGGCCGCGCACCAGATGGTCGCCCGCGCCGAGAAGATGCTCTCGGGCCTCGACGAGGTTCGTGCCGAGGAGCGCGTCGCCAAGCTCCGGTTCCCCAAGCCCGCGCCCTGCGGCAAGACGCCCCTCATGGCATCCGGGCTGTCGAAATCGTACGGCTCGCTGGAGATCTTCACCGACGTCGACCTCGCGATCGACCGCGGCTCGCGCGTCGTCATCCTGGGTTTGAACGGTGCCGGAAAGACGACGCTGCTGCGCATCCTCGCCGGCGTCGACCAGCCCGACACCGGACAGCTCGAGCCGGGCCACGGCCTGAAGATCGGGTACTACGCGCAGGAGCACGAGAACCTCGACGTGAACCGCTCGGTGCTCGAGAACATGATGTCGTCGGCGCCGCACATCACCGCGACCGAGGCCCGCAAGGTGCTGGGATCGTTCTTGTTCGTCGGCGACGACGTACTCAAGCCCGCGGGCGTGCTCTCGGGCGGTGAGAAGACGCGTCTGTCGCTCGCGACGCTCGTGGTGTCGTCGGCGAACATGCTGCTGCTCGACGAGCCCACGAACAACCTCGACCCCGCGTCCCGCGAGGAGATCCTCGGCGCGCTGTCGCACTACGAGGGCGCGGTCGTGCTCGTCTCGCACGACGAGGGCGCCGTCGAGGCGCTCAACCCCGAGCGCGTGCTCATCCTCCCCGACGGCGTCGAGGATATCTGGGGTCGCGATTACGCCGACCTGATCACGCTGGCGTAGCCGGGGTCGTCCTCGCGGTGGGTGCTGTCGAGGATATCTGGGGTCGCGACTACGCGGACCTGATCACGCTGGCGTAACCGGGGTCGTCCTCGGGTCGGTGCCGTCGAGGACGTCTGGGGCCGCGATCACGCGGGTCTGATCACGCGGGCGCAGACGCTCCGGCGTCACGCGCGTGGGGCCCTCGGTGCGGGGCTCGAGACCGATCGCTGTGCGGGTCCGCCGATTCCTCGGCATCCCTCCCGCGCTCACCGCGCGTCGAGCAGGGCGTCCTCGTCGTCGGCGTCGCGATCCTTCGGCCGCTTCCGCGCCCGGTGAAGGGCGACCGGATCGACGCGGCGCTTCTCGCCCGCGAGTCTCTGGGGCGCGGGGATCGGTTCGGGCAGGACATCGTCGTCCTCGTCATCCGCTTCCTCGCGGCGGAGCTTGCGCTCGCTCACGATGACGTAGGTGATGAAGCCGAACCCCATCACGGCGAACAGGATCCATTGCACGGCGTAGGACAGGTACGGCCCGGGGTCGTTGCTCGGCGGGTCGACCGTGTTGGGCGTGGTCGCCGGCGCCGGCGTCTCGGACATGAGCAGACCGTAGGCACCCTGCTCGAGGGGTCCGGTCTGTTCCGCGACGAGACCGAGGTTGATGGTCGGGACCTGACCGGCCTCAGCGGTCCGCCCCGAGGTCGGCGCGGCCTCTTCGGGGCGGAGGCGCACCTCGACGCTCACCTGGCCCTGGGGCGGCGCGGGGATCTCGTCGGGTTCCGCTTGCCGGTTGCCCGGAGGCAGCCACCCGCGATCGACCAGGAACGTCCGGCCGTCGTCGAGGCGGAAGGGGACGAGCTGCTCGTAGGCCGCCGAACCGCCGTGCGCGCGGTTGCGGACGAGGAGCTGCTCGTCGGCGAGGTATTGCCCCTCCATGCGCACGGGGCGCCACTCGTCGCCGGGGTTCATCTCGGCCCCCGGGGCGAGGAGCTCACCGAGCGGGACGGGGGCGGCGTCGTAGTTGTCGGCCACGAGCTGCAACTGCTCGCTGCGTTCGGCGTTGCGTGAGAACTGCCAGTTCGACAGGAACCCGCAGGCGATCGCGAACAGGATTGCGATTCCGACGTAGAGGGCCCAGCGCCCGGCGGCCGGCATCTCGCGCGCGCTCACAAGGCGTCTCCGTTCTCCGCCGCGGAGCTCACGGGCGTGAAGCGCCCGCGCGCGTGCACTTCGACAGACCTGACCACGTCTTCCAGAGTACGTCGGTGGGCGCGGCGCTCACGCGCGATCTCTCGAAAGGGCTGACACCTCGAGGGGGAAGTCGCGGGCGCTGAGGAACTCCCGGAGGTAGGACACGTGTTCATCGCACGCGACCCAGGTCTTGCGGCGGTCGGCGGGGTGGATGCGCGGGTTGCGCCAGCGGATCGCCCAGGCGGCGGCGTCTCGGCATCCGGCCCGCGAGCACTCCGCGGGCTCGTCGGTCACGACGGGTCGCGCGGTGATTCGAGGCGCGGGGTCTCTGCGATGCGGATGACGATGGGGCCATCGGCCGCCGCCGCGGGGGCGGGAGTCGCCGCGGGAGCCTCGATCGCCCGTTCGGGGTTGATCGCCTCGGCGGACCCCTGATCGGCGCCGACATTGGCGACGATGACCGCGAGGTACGGGAGGAAGATCGCCCCGGCGGCGAACACGAAGGTGTACCAGCCGTAGGGCGTGATCACGGCCATCGCTATGAAGCACGCGACACGGATACCCATCATCACCATGTATTTGGCGAAGCGGGAGTCGGCGTCCTCCCTCGGTGCCTTGGGGAGCGACGTCGCGGACTGAGCGGTGTGCGATGTCTTCACAGTGGTATCAGGGTACGCCCGCGGCGGTGGGGCAGGGCGCGGCCTCGCGCGGACTGTTCGACGTCGTGACAAGCCGTCGAGGGCGGGTCGCCGGCGCGCGAGGCGCCCGGCGGACCCGCCGCCGAAGGTCAGGCGCCGTAGCGCGAGCCGCTGGTCCCTGCGCTCGCGATGAGGATCGAGATCCCGATCACGAACAGGATGACGAACAGCAGCGTGACGTACCCGACGATGACGCCGGCGAGCGCCATGCCGCGGCCGCGCTCGCCCCGATCCTTGATCTGCTTGAGCGAGATGTGGCCCATGATCACCCCGGCGATCGATCCGACCACCGGGAGGATGAGGACGAAACCGACGAGGGATGCCACGAGCGAGATGATCGCGAGCACGTTGGTGCGCGCGGGGGCGGCGTAGCCGCCGCCGTAGCCGTATCCCGCGTTCGGGGTGCCGTACGCGGGCTGCCCGAAGGTCGAGGTCGTGGGCTGACCGTACGCCGGGGTTCCGTAGGCGGGTGCCTCGGGTGCGGGCGTGCCGTACGCCGTGCCGTATGCCGGGGCAGCGGGGGTGCCGTATGCCGGGGCGTCCGGTGCCGGGGTGCCGTAGGGAGCGGCGGCGCCGGTGGCGGCGCCCTCCGTCGAGGAGCCGTAGGGCGGAGCGGATGCCGATGACCCGGCCGCCTCGGAGGGCGGAGTCGCCGGTGCCGCGGGGGAGTCGTACCCGGGGACGCCGTCGCTCTGCGGAGCGTGCGGGGACGAGGAGGTGTCGCCTCCCGAGGTGCTGTCGGACCCGGTGTCGTCGGGATGCTGCGGGTCGGTGGTGCGGTCGTCGCTCACGGGAGCCCCTTTCGTCGCGCGTCCTCCCAGCGTTCCAGCGCCGCTGACCCCGTGTCAAACCTCGCTGCGCGAGGCGATCGGGGCGGCCTCGGTAGGCTGGGCCGGTTCCGTCATCGCAAGCGCAGGAGTCTCACCATGTCCCAGGACCGCGTCGTCGTCGTCACCGGAGGAAACCGGGGCATCGGTCGAGCCATCGCCGAGCGTTTCGTCGCCGAGGGGTGGAAGGTCGCCGTGACCGCCCGCTCGGGTGAGGGACCCGAGGGGACGCTGACCGTGCGTGCCGACGTGACCGACGCCGCCACTGTCGACGCCGCTTTCACGCAGGTCGAGGCCGAGCTCGGCCCGATCGCGGTGGTCGTGGCCAACGCCGGGGTCACGAAGGACACCCTGCTGCTGCGCATGAGCGAAGACGACTTCGACAGCGTGGTGAACACGAACCTCGGGGGCGCGTTCCGCGTGGTCAAGCGCGCCTCGAAGGGCATGCTCAAGGCCCGCTGGGGTCGCGTCATCCTCATCTCGAGCGTCGTCGGTCTGTACGGCTCGGCCGGTCAGATCAACTACGCCGCCTCGAAGAGCGCCCTCGTCGGCTTCGCGCGGTCGCTGACCCGCGAGCTCGGAGGTCGCGGGATCACCGCGAACGTGGTGGCTCCGGGCTTCATCGAGACCGACATGACCGCCGAGCTCCCTGCTGACACGCAGGCCGAGTACAAGAAGAACATCCCCGCCGGGCGCTTCGCGTCGGCCGACGAGGTGGCCGGCGTCGTGACCTGGCTCGCCGGCGATGACGCCGCCTACATCTCGGGCGCCGTGATCCCCGTCGACGGCGGCCTGGGCATGGGCCACTGAGCGCGAGAGTCGCCGGCGTGTCGGGCTTCGTGATTCCCGTTGGCGGCCGGGCCCGGGCATAGGGCGCTGATCTGAACCCTCCCGAGTCGTGACCGCGACGATTCCCGGGTGCCACAGCTGGGCATGGCTCACTGACCGCGAGACTCGCCGGCATGCCCTCCGGCGTCCCGGGTTGCGCGTCGCGCCTCGCCGCCGGGAGAGCTCCCGTGGGGCGCCGTGCCCGTCTCACCGCACGGCGGCGACGAGCCTCTCGGCGAACCTCCGGGGCTGGGAGAACTGCGGCCAATGGCCGGAGCCGAGCGTGACGACCTCGACGCTCTCGATGCGGTCGACCTCTTCGGCGTAGGCCCCCCAGTCAGCCAGGACGCGGCGGAGCGACTCGGCATCGAGCTGCCCTGACAGGATCGTGACGGGGATCGCGAACCGCCGCTCGTCGGTCAACGTGATCGGCGACGTCGGAACGCGGCCCGGAACGTCGACGACCTGCCGTGCGGTCCGCCGACGTGTCTCGTCGTCGATGTCGGCGACGTCGTCACCGTCGAAGAAATCCCACCCGGGGAAGGGCACGACTCCGTCCTCGACGGGGAACTCCGAGATCATCGCGCCCGGGTGCGGGACGATCGTGTCGACGAGGATGACGCGCGCGACCTGCGCGGGCCGCCGATCCGCCGCGCCCCACACGACGTTGCCGCCGCCCGAGTGCCCGACGAGCACCACGTTCTCGCCGAGACGGTCGATCTCGCTGACGGCGGCGTCGACCCAGTCGTCGATCACGAGGTCGCCCACCGCGGGCCCGGGCAGGGTCACCGGGTGCGGACGGTGACCTGCCGCCTCGAGAGCGGGGGTGATGTCATCCCACGACGACGCGTCGAGCCAGAGACCGGGAACCAGAATGACGTCCATGCCGCGACCTTAGAACCAGCCTCCGACATCGGAAAGGGCACCGGCGGCAGCAGGGGGTTCCGGGCAGGCCGGCGAGGCACCGAGCCCGGGCCGCTCAGCGGGGGAGCAGCGCGATGACCTGGGCCAGATCGACGGGGCCGATCACCAGATCGGCCCGCTCGCGCACGGCCGGCTTGGCATTGAACGCCAGGCCGAGTCCCGCGGTCGCCATCATCTCGAGGTCGTTCGCCCCGTCGCCGATCGCGAACGTAAGGGAAAGGGGGACGCCGAGTTCTCCCGCCCAGCGACGGAGCGTGTCGGCCTTGGCCGTGGCATCCACGATCTCTCCCTCGACCTTTCCCGTGAGGGTGCCGTCGACGGCGCCGAGCCTGTTCGCACGCCAGAGGTCGACACCGAGCTCGGGGGCGACCGTGTCGAGGACTTCGTGGAAGCCGCCCGAGACGACGCCGACGATTCCGCCGCGCTCGTGGACGGCGGCGATCAGATCGCGGACGCCGGGCGTGGGCTCGATACGGGCGATGGCACGCGCGAAGGCCTCGATGGGCACGCCGGTGAGCGCCTGCACGCGGGAGCGCAGGCTCGTCGCGAAGTCGACCTCACCGCGCATGGCGGCCTCGGTGGCGGCGGCCACCTCGGGACCGCGGCCGGCTTCGTCGGCGAGGAGTTCGATGACCTCGTTGCGGATCAGCGTGGAATCGGCGTCGAGGACGACGAGGAATCGGGCGGTCGCAGGCACGCGCTCAACGCTAGCGGGTCGGCGTGATCGTGTGTCGTGAGGGCTACCTGCGGTCGCGGGCACGTGCTCGACGCGAGCGGGTCGGCACGCGCGTGCTCGAGAACCCGCGCCACGCATCCGGGCGGCGTCACGCGGGGTCATCTCGCACCGCACCCACCGTAGGCTTCTGCGGTACCCCCGCTTTTCCAGAAGGGACCTCGCATGGCCGACGTCGAAAGCTTCACCCTCGATCACACCGCCGTCCTGGCGCCCTACGTGCGCCTCATCGGCACCGAGTCGGGCCCGCGAGGTGACGTCATCTCGAATTTCGACCTGCGCCTCGTGCAGCCGAACGAGCAGGAGATCCCCACGGCCGGTCTCCACACGATCGAGCACCTGCTCGCGAGCCTCGTGCGCGACCGGATCGACGGCCTCATCGACATCTCGCCGTTCGGCTGCCGCACGGGCTTCCACGTGATCATGTGGGGAGAGCCCTCGGTGGGCGACCTCGTCGACGCGATCACCGGCTCGCTCCGCGCCATCGTCGACGACGTGCAGTGGGACGACGTCCCCGGAACCGACGCGTTCAGCTGCGGCAACTACCGCGACCACAGCCTGCACACCGCCAAGGAGTGGTCCAAGGAGGTCCTCGCCAAGGGCATCTCGCGCGACGCTTTCGAGCGCGTGGGAGTGTAGAACTTCGGTTCCGGATGCCGAAGGGGCGGTGACCATCCCGGTCACCGCCCCTTCTGGCATCCGGAATGCCCGACAGCGGGAATCACGTGTGGACGTGGACGTCCTTGCCGACGACGGTGATGCCCGTCTCGGTGACGGTGAAACCACGGGCCAGGTCGCGCTCGCGATCGACGCCGATGGTCGCCCCGGGCTCGAGCACCACGTTCTTATCGAGGATCGCGCGGTGGATGCGCGCCCCCGCGCCCACCTGGACGCTGTCGAAAAGCACCGAGTCGGTGATGGTCGAGCCACCCCCGGCGAGGGCCCACGGGCCGACGACGCTGCGCTCGAGGTGGGTTCCCGACAGCACCGAACCCAGAGACACGATCGAGTCGATCGCATTGCCGATGCGGCCGACCGAGTCGCGCACGAACTTCGCCGGAGGGGCGTTGAAGGTCTGCGAGAAGATCGGCCAGTCGTTGTTGTAGAGGTTGAAGATCGGCAGGGTCGAGATCAGATCCATGTGCGCGTCGTAGAACGACTCGATCGTGCCGACGTCGCGCCAGTACGACCGGTCACGCGGTGTGGAGCCGGGCACGTCGTTGCGCTGGAAGTCGTAGACGGCCGCCTCACCGCGGTCGACGAAGTAGGGGACGATGTCGCCGCCCATGTCGTGCGCCGAGGTGGGCAGCTCGCCGTCGTGCGTGACGGCGTCGACGAGGGCGTCGGCGTCGAAGATGTAGTTGCCCATCGAGGCGAGCACCTCGTGCGGCGAGTCGGCGAGGCCCGCGGGGCTCTGCGGCTTCTCGAGGAACGCGCGGATCTTCGTCGGGTCGCTGGGGTCGGTGTCGATGACGCCGAACTGGTTCGCGAGCGAGATCGGCTGACGGATGCCGGCGACCGTCGCGCGCGCATCGGAGGCGATGTGGGCGTCGAGCATCTGCTTGAAGTCCATGCGGTAGACGTGGTCGGCACCGATGACGACGACGATGTCGGGCTTCTCGTCGCGGATGAGATTCATCGACTGCAGGATCGCGTCGGCCGAACCCGAGAACCACCGCTTGCCGAGACGCTGCTGGGCGGGGACCGAGGCGACGTACGAGCCGAGCATCGGCGACATGCGCCACGTCTGCGAGATGTGTCGGTCGAGGCTGTGCGACTTGTACTGCGTCAGCACGACGAGCTGACGCAGCCCCGAATTGATGAGATTCGAGATCGCGAAGTCGATCAGGCGGTATTGACCGCCGAAGGGCACGGCGGGTTTGGCGCGGTCAGCCGTCAGGGGCATGAGTCGCTTTCCCTCGCCGCCGGCGAGGATGATTCCGAAGACCTTCGGCGCTGCAGGCATGGCACCACCCTAGGGCTCCGGCGGGCGAGCGGAAACACGTCTGCGGCGCGCCTTGCGCTGTACTACGGTTCGTCTCATGCGCGTCGACATCGTGACCAAGGAGTACCCGCCGGAGATCTACGGGGGAGCAGGGGTCCACGCCACCGAGCTCGTCAAGGCGCTGCGCGCCGAGGGCACCGAGGTGCAGGTCCGCGCGTTCGGCGCGTCGCGCGACGAGGCCGACACGACCTCCTACGGCGTGCCCGCCGAATTGGCGTCGGCGAACGGTGCGATCCAGACCCTCGGCACCGACCTCGCGATCGTCTCGGACATGGCGGGCGCCGACGTCGTGCACTCGCACACCTGGTACGCGAACTTCGCCGGGCACCTGGCATCCCTCCTCCACGGCATTCCCCACGTGGTCACCGCGCACAGCCTCGAGCCGCTGCGCCCGTGGAAGGCCGAGCAGCTCGGCGGCGGATACGCCGTGTCGAGCTACATCGAGAAGACCGCGTACGAGGGGGCGGCCGCCGTCGTCGCGGTGAGCTCCGGCATGCGCGACGACATCCTGCGCAGCTACCCCTCGCTGGATCCCGACAAGGTGCGGGTCATCTACAACGGCATCGACACCGAGTCGTGGCATCCGGTGTCGGATGACGCGTTCCTGGCGTCGCAGGGCATCGATCCGTCGCGCCCCTCGGTCGTCTTCGTCGGTCGCATCACCCGTCAGAAGGGGCTGCCGTACCTTCTGCGCGCGGCGGAGCAGCTGCCGCCCGAGGTGCAGCTGATCCTGTGCGCCGGTGCGCCCGACACCCCGCAGATCATGGCCGAGGTGCAGGAGCTGGTGCGCGGGCTCCAGGCGACCCGCGACGGGGTCGTGTGGATCGAGAAGCTCCTGCCGCGCAACGAGCTCAGCGCGATCCTCACCGCGGCGACCACGTTCGTCTGCCCCTCGGTGTACGAGCCGCTCGGCATCGTGAACCTCGAGGCCATGGCGTGCGGGGCTGCGGTCGTCGGAACGGCGACCGGGGGTATTCCCGAGGTCGTCGTCGACGGCGTGACGGGTCGACTCGTACCGATCGAGCAGGTGCAGGACGGAACCGGAACGCCCGTCGATCCCGAGCGGTTCGTCGACGACCTCGCCCGCGTGCTGACGGAGGTCGTGATGGATGCCGAGAAGGCCCGGGCCTACGGAGAGGCCGGGCGCATACGAGCCGTCGAGGACTTCAGCTGGGCCGCGATCGCGGAGACCACCTCCGCGCTGTACGCGGAGGTCGCGGGGAAGTAGGGCGTCCGCCTCGGCGGCGCAGCGGCGGATCGCCGGGGCGGTCATGCGCGACGCGTCCGGGCGTGCCCGGCACTGTCCACAGGGGCCGCGTGGCATCCGGATGCCGCTGTCTCGGACAGTAGGCTAGGACCATGCCCCAGGTGCTCGAGTTCTCCGACGTCGTCGTCCGCCGGAACGCGCGGGACATCGTGTCCCACCTCGACTGGGAGGTGTCGGACGACCAGCGGTGGGTCGTGCTCGGGCCGAACGGCGCGGGCAAGACGACGGTGCTGCAGCTCGCCGACACCCTGCTTCACCCGACCTCGGGTTCGGTGACGATCCTCGGTGAGCGTCTCGGCCGCACCGACGTGTTCGAGCTGCGTCCGCGCATCGGCTTCGCCTCGTCGGCGATGGCGCGTCGCGTGCCGCCGGAGGAGACCGTGCTCGACGTCGTGCTGACGGCCGCGTTCTCGGTCGTGGGCCGCTGGCGTGAGGACTACGACGACATCGACGAGCGTCGCGCGCTGCGCGTGCTCGCCGAGTGGAAGCTCGACCACCTCGCCGACCGCACCTTCGGAACCCTCAGCGACGGCGAGCAGAAGCGCGTCCAGATCGCCCGCGCGGTCATGACCGACCCCGAGCTGCTGCTGCTCGACGAGCCCACCGCGAGCCTCGACCTCGGCGCGCGCGAAGAGCTGCTCGCTCTGCTGTCGGGCTACGCGCAGGCGCCGACGACGCCCGCGATGGTGATGGTCACGCACCACGTCGAAGAGATCCCCGTCGGCTTCACGCATGTTCTGCTGTTGCGCGACGGCGAGGTCGTGGCATCCGGGCCCCTCCAGGAAGCCCTCACGGCCGAGAACCTCACGAAGACGTTCGGGCTCGAGATCGCACTCACGCACGAAGCCGGCCGGTACGCGGCGCGCGCCGTCTGAGACGCTTCGCCTCGAGGCGGCGCCTTCGCGTCGGGGCAGCGCTCGGGCCTGGTAGACTCTCTCGTTGGTGCCATCGGCGCCGCAGACTTTCACGTCCTGGCAGAATCCAGGACACCACTTCTCAAAGGACCTCCCATGAAGACTGACATCCACCCCACGTACAAGGCCGTCGTGTTCCGCGACCTCGGTTCGGGCGACACGTTCCTCACCCGTTCGACCGTGTCCAGCGACAAGACGATCGAGCTCGACGGCGTGGAGTACCCCGTCATCGACGTGGAAATCTCGTCCGCTTCGCACCCCTTCTACACGGGCAAGCAGCGCATCATGGACTCGGCCGGTCGCGTCGAGAAGTTCAACCAGCGCTTCAAGAACTTCGGCGGTCGTTGAGCCCAGCGGTTCTCGCAGCGAAAGCCCCTCGTCCTTCGGGACGGGGGGCTTTCGCATTGAGTGCGGGGGCGCTTCAGGAGCGTGGCGCGCTGCCGGGTTGCAACGCGACGAGTCCGGAGCGATCGAAGGACCCCAGGTCATCTCGGCGGTCGATCCACATGCGCTGATCGCGACGGACCTCTTGCACGACGGCGGGGTCGATGTCGGCGATGGCCAGACCCTCGCGTTCGACGACGTGGGCGACGCGCCGCCCGAGAGGGTCGATGATCGTTGAGCCCCCGATGAAGTCGCTCGGAGCGCCGACGAGACCGCTGAACACGACATAGATGCCGTTATCGAGGGCGCGAGCGGCGAGGTGAAGGTCGCGACGTCGCTCCCCGCCTGGGAAGTACGCACCGCTATTGAGATAGACCGTGGCTCCGGCGGCGGCCGCGGCGGCGGCGTGTTCGGGGAAATTGGCGTCGTAGCAGACGGACAGGGCGAGCTCGACGTCGCCCGCCCGAAACGAGAACCCGCCGGTGCCCGGAGTGAAGATCGCGCGCTCGGGCGCATGCAGGTGTTGCTTGGCGTAGACCGGGTGCGCGGGTCGACCGGGCATGAACAGGAAATCGGTCAGCGTGCGGTGGCCGTCGTCGGCCTGCACCGCGGTGTTGACCACCGCGACGACACCGGTCGTGTCGACGGCGCTCTGAAGCGGACGCAACCACTCCCGGTCGTCGATGCGCGGGAGGGCGCGTGTGAAGACGTCCTCGTCGTACCCGGTGAGGAAAGCCTCCGGGAAGAGGACGACATCCGCGCCAGCGTCGGCGCTCGCAGAGATGAACTGCGCGGCGCGAGCGGCATTGCGGTCGACGGCGCCGGGGACGGACTCGGCCTGGACGGTGGCGATGCGGACGGTCACGGGGACCAGTCTGACAGGGCTGGTGGGGCGAGTTTCGTGCGGGCGCAGCGGCGCGCGCGCGGGGGCGATGAGGGTTGGAGCGGTGGCGCGTTGGGTCGGTGGGGTGGCGCTTTGTACGGGCCCGGTGTTCGATATCGGTTTTTGACTGCCGGACACCCGACGAAAATCGTCTGCGCCGGAGAGTCCAAGTGTGGGTTGACTGTGCTGGATGCGGAGTCCTGCGCGTGCGTCCGGGACCCGTCACTCCATGTAGTGGCTCGTTCGGCGCCTCACCCCCTTTCAAGGGCTGCGGGTATCTGGAACCTCTCCAAGGACGCGCTCCATGACCGCCGCCCTTAGAACGGTGGCGGATCTGTGCCGTACCTGCCGCCGAGGGGCGAGATCCACGCGGTGTCGCCTCCGGTTGCGCGACCGAGGTCCCACCGGGTCTCGTGACGGAGGCGGTGGTGGTGGCGACACTTGGGGTCGAGGTTGTCGTCGTCGGTGCTTCCGCCGTCGGCCCACGCGGTGAGATGGTCGATGTCGCACTCTCGCGCGGCGCGGCCGCAACCGGGGAACACGCACGTGGGCGAGGTGACGCCGAGCCACCGTCGGAGCGCCACGGGAACGCGGTAGGTCTTCCGGTCCAGCACGAGTGGCGCGCCGGTCACAGGGTGGGTGAGAAGCCGGATTCACGAGGTGGGGTTTCCGGCGATCCGCCGTGCGGTCCCGAGGTCGATCGGTCCGTAGCCCTCGAGCGTCGCCGGCTCGGTGTCGTGACCGAGGAGGGTGAGCGCAGGGATCGTCACGACGACGGTCGCCGGGGGAGCAGTCCGGAAGGTGCGCCCCGCCGCGGGTTCATACGGTGTGGGGTTATCGGTAGCGGGTGTGTGTGGCGCGGGGCGTTCGGGGCCCGGTGGGTGCGGTGCGAGGTGTTCGGTGTCCGCGTGCGATGCGGCCTGCTCGGCATCTGGCGCTCGCGATGCGGGCCCCGCGAGCGCATGTCGGGCGGGCTCTTTCGCGTCGGCCGCGACGGAACTTTGCTTCGCAATGCCGGGCACCGGAGGCGTGGGCACGGCCGCACCAGGCGCGGAACCCTCGGGCACCGTGTTCGAGGACGGAACCGTCGCGACCTGGCCCGGATCCTCCGTCATGGTGACGAGGTCGGCGAAGGCGTCGGCCCGCAACTGCGCGAGCGTGCGTTCTTCATCGGGTGCCGCACGAAGGTGCCGGGCCGCGCGATCCAGCCGCGACATCACCGCGCGGGCGCGATCCGCGGGGAGAAGGGCGTGCGGGGATGCCATGCCGTCGAGCTCGGCCCTCATCCACACACCGCGATCCTCGGCCGCCCGGCGATGACGAGCATCGAGTGATTCGGCATGGACGCGCTCGCGGATCGCGCGAGCAGCAACCGCGAATTTCGCCGGGGGGAGGACGAGCGCTTGCGGACATGCTTCGTCGTCGAAGCGCTGGAAGGCGGCGTCATCGCCCGCGGGGAGCGTCGACGCCAGTCGAGCTGCGTCGACCGCGTGCTTCTCGGAGAGGCGGCCTTCGCTGAAGGCGGCCCACAGCTGCGGGCAACCGACGGCCAGCGTCCGCGCGTGGGCGGCCCTCGTCCGAACGGTCTGCTCGGACAGACGCAGGCGGACGGCGACCTCGGCGACGGCGGCGCGCTCAGAGAGGTCGATGCGATCGCGACGCACAGCGCCGGGGGTACGGCCGCGGGCATCGTTCCACGCGCAGTCGAGAGTGGGGTCGGGACCGACCCAGGGAGTGGGGTCGAAGGCGGCGTCGTCGAGGATCGCCAGAATCAAGCGGTACTCGTCGGCGGTCGCCCGCTGCCTCTCGGTGACGACGCACTCGAGGTGGCCCAGCCGCGCATCGATGTCAGAGACCGCGGCGGCGCCGCCGTCGAGCGGCGAGAGCAGGTCGTCTATCGACCAGACGTCGTCACTGTCGCTGGTGCCGGACGACGTCGCTCTGCCCGGGGTGGCGGCCGGGACGGCTGGAGAAGATGCCTCGCCCGACTGTGCGGGTTCTTCGCCCGTCCACCACTCGACATCTCCGCTCTCACGGAAAGCCGCCCATTGTGCCTCGAGTTCGAGTTCGTCGTCGCTCGGCCACGGGGCACCGTCGCACTCCCGGAACACCGGCTTCGGCCGGCCTTCGGAGGGTGCGGTGCGGGTCATGGCAGAACGCTATCGGTGACGTCCGACATTGAGTCGAGGGTCGCTTCGGGGGAGACACGGCCGCGGGGAGCGCGTCCGATCGAGCACCTCGGGTCGCTCCGTCAGTCCCTGACGCGGGCGCCCGTTGCAAAGGCGTCCGTGTGCACCGCGTCAGCGTTTTCCGCAAAGGGGACAGCCCTGTCCCGCTCGCCGAGAGGCGAGGGCCGCGATGCGGACAAGAGCGCGACCGTTCCCTCGATCGCCACCGCCTCGCCCGCTTCCGGGGTGAGACGGGTGACGGAGGCGGCCGCGCAGCCGGCCGTCCACCGCCTCGCCCGTCTCCGGCGCGAGACGGAGGCGGTTGCACAGCCGGCCGACTCACGACGGATCGCCCCCGCACCCGGCAACCCGGGGCGGGGGCGATTCTCGCGACATGCTCAGACCGATTCGACCCGACGAGCGCCACGCCGGCGTCGCATCGCCGCCATCGACAGCACAGAGCCGCCGACGAGAGCCGCGAGAGCCCACATGATCGCCGCGATCGGTGCCTCGGAGCCGGTTGCCCCGAGCTGCCCGCGAGGGGGCGAGACGACGGCCGCCCCCGAGGCCGAGGGCGAAGGCGAGGGCACGATCGCTGCGATGACCGGGCCGAAGGGGGCGCTCGTGCGCGACTGGGCGACATACCCGGCGAGGCTGCCCGTGACGGTCACCGTCACCGTCCGTCCTACGGCGGCGGCGGGGATCGTGAAGGTCGGGGTCATGGCATCCGGGATCGGGGTTCCGTCGACCGCCCAGGAATACGCGAACGACGTGCCGTCGGTCCACCCGGGGGTGGTCGCCGTGAGCGTCGCACCGGCCGCCGTGTCGCCCGTGATGATCGGCGCCTGCGCGTCGACCGGGTACTCCTGCACGGCGAGGGTGCTCGAGCACGATGCGCACGTTCCGCCGAGGCTGGCGGCGGCCTCGGTGGTCAGCGCTCCGCCCGAGGCGTCGTCGGCCACTGTCGCCGCGAACGTCGTCGTGGCTGTGCGGCCCGGATCCGTCGCCGGAACGGTCCAGACGAGCACGTCGCCGGTCAGGGTCACGCCGGCGGGCAAAGTCGTCTGATCGATGGAGGCCCGATCCAGGATGCCGCGGACATCGAGCGTCGCGGTCGACGAGGCGAGCGGGACGAGTCCGGTGTTCTCCGCCGTGAGGGTGTAGCTCGCCGCGCCGCCGCGCTCGAGTGGGACGGTCGCGGTCGTGGTCAGCGCGAGCGTGAACTGGTCGGGCCACGCGGGCTTGTCGGCATCCAGGATCCAGTCCCGGTAGAACGCCTGCAGGTCACGGCCGGAGAGCTCTTCGGCGAGGGCGAGGAGGTCGGCGCCGGTCCTGCTCGTGCCAGCGTTGCGCAGCTGCCACTGCGTGACGACCGGGAAGAACGCGTCGTCGCCGATCGCGACGCGCAGCGCCGCCCAGAACTGCGCCGAGCGGTCATACGTCTGGTAGTCGTAGAGCGAAGCCGAGTCGGTCTGCGCACCCGGCGCGATGGTCCACCTGTCGTCGCCCGCGGGGGTGCGGTTCCACGCATCGAACTGCGCCTCGCGGGAGGGGGTGCCGGTGCCGAACCCGTCGCTGCCGGCGTAGTAGCTCTCGGACCAGGTGGCCATGCCCTCGGCGATCCAGATGTCGGTCCACGTCGTGGGGGACACATTGTTGCCGTACCACTGGTGGGCGAGCTCGTGCACGAGGGTGCTGAGGCCGATCCGCGTCGGGAAGAACGAGCGATCCTGCGTCTCAAGCGCGTAGTTGATGCCGCGCGGCACGCGGTCCACGACGACACCGGCGCTGCGGCCCGGGTAGGGCCCGTACACGGACTCGAGGTTGCGGATGAACGGGCCGAGCTGGCTCACCGCCGTGGTCACGGTCGCCTTGTTGGCGGTCGTCGACGTCGAGTCGACGAAGGACCACGCGGGAATGGTACTGCCGTCGGTGAGCGTCACCGATGATTCGATGACGTCGTAACGGCCGATCGAGATGATGAGCAGCTCGGATGCCATCTGCTTCGTCTGCTGCCACGCCCAGGTCGTGCGGGTGCCGTCGGTCGACGGCGTCTTCGAGAGCAGCTCGCCGTTGCTGACGGCGGCGGCCGGGGCCGCTCCCGCGCCGGTCGCATCGGAGAGGGTGGTCGGGACATCGAGCGAGATCGAGTAGGTCGCCTTGTCGCCCGGAGTGTTGTTGTGCGGGAACCCGGTCATGTTGCCGACCGGTTGACCGAGCATCGTCGCCCCGTCGGTCGTGGCGTTCCACCCTTCGTACGAGCCGTCGGCGTCGATGTGGGCCTGCGGGACTCCGTGATAGGCGACCGTGACGCGGAACTCACCGGAAACCGGGATGGAGGGGGTCACGACGAGCTTGTGCCTGATCGCACCGGCGTCGGTCTCACGCAGCCACGCAGCGGGTGTGCCGTCCACCGTCACGGAGTCGACCACGAGTCCTTCGAAGTCGAGCGAGAAGCTGCGCAGCGGTTCGGCGGCGCGGGCGGTCATGGTCGAGGTCGCGACGATGGAGCCGGCCACGACGGAGCCGGTCTGAACCGCGTCGGGGGTCCAGGCGAGATCGATGTCGTAGTCGAGGGCGTCGTAGCCGCCGTTGCCGACGTTCGGGAACATGGCGTCGCCCGAGGTGCGCGCGCCGTCCACGGGGTCGGCAGCGAGCGCCGGGGTGACCGCGGCGATGGATGACACGACGAGCCCCGCCGCGAGCGCGGCGGTTCCGAGCGACCGGACGGACCGGCGGAGGAGGGGAGGGTGCGAGGGCGGAGCTGGCGGAGCCTGGCGCATGAGTTCTGTCGTCCGTTCAGAAGATGCGGCAGCGTCGTCCGAAAGAGCGCCGCCGAGATGGTTGTCGCCACCGTAGGGGCGGCACGTTTCGGCGGCGTGTCGAACGAGGACAGGATCCGTCACAGGCGATGCATAGGCGATGCCGCGTCGGGCAGCCTCGGATCAGCTCGGCGGCGTGGACGGACGAGGCGGAGACGTCACGGCCGACGAAGACGCCGCGCGATGCGCCGGCAGCGCGCCCACCGGGCTCAGCGAATCGGCCACGCCCCGTCGATCGCCGGAGCCGTGGCATCCAGCCGACCGATCTTCACGAAGTACTCCGTGAGGCTCTCGGCTTGCGCGCGGGCCCAGGCGATCTGGCGGGTGTGGAGCTCGTCGAGGGTCGGGGGCAGCCATGGGCCGAATTTCTCGGCGAGCGCGAGGGCGAGCCGGCCGGCCGCGACGGCGTCGGCGCAGGCCTCGTGTGCGGACTCGAGGGGAACCGCGTAGTGCTCGGCGACGACGGAGAGCGTGCGCTTGCCGCGACGGTAGCGGTCGAAGGTCTTGTCGACGACGAGGGGGTCGATGACGGGGGAGGGGGCGGCGATCGGCGCCACGCCGTGGCGCACGGCTTCGTTCTTGAGCATCGAGAAATCGAAGGGCGCGTTGTAGGCGACGACCGGAATGCCGGCGGCGAAGAGCGCCCCCAGAGCCTCGACGACCTCGGCCACCACCCGCGGTGCGGGAGCGCCGTCGGCGCGAGCGCGTTCGGTCGAGATGCCGTGGATCGCCGCGGCCCCCGCGGGGATCTCGACGCCCGGGTCGGCGAGCCAGTCGCGGGCGTCGACGACGCGGCCGTCGGCGTCGAGGACACCCACGTGCGCGGTCACGATGCGATCGTTCTCGACGTCGATCCCGGTCGTCTCGAGGTCGAACACGCCCACGAGGCGCGCCCACTCGGGCGTCTGGAAGAGGGGGAGCGGCTCGGCCTGCCACGTGGTCATGCGCTCACGCTAGAGCGGGCCTCCGACATCGCCGTCGAGGCGCGCAGGAACGGGGGTGGATGCCATGGGCTCGGGCGCGACGCAGGCCCGCGCGGCCGGAGACGGTGTGGATGGGGTGAGGGCGCGACGCAGACCCCGCGGGAGGGGCATGCCACGAACGCCACCGCGAGGTGGGAAGGGCCGAAGCGTGCGTCGGTCGGGAGAAGGGATGTCGGGCCCCCCTCGTAGACTCGACCCATGCCGAACCCGTACGCCGACCGCCTCGCTCAGATCCCCGTCGTGCGGCGCGAGACGAGTGTTCTCGGGGGCACCACGGCGTACTGGGTCTACGGTGATGACGCCGCCGAGACGACGATCGTCGCGGTGCACGGCTTCCGCGGCGAGCACCACGGGCTCGATCCGGTGGTCGCGCATCTTCCCGGCATCCGGGTGGTCTCTCCCGACCTTCCCGGGTTCGGCGAGACCGCGCCCCTTGACGGACGCCCGCACGACCTCGACACCTACGCCGCCTGGCTGCGCGCGTTCGTCGAGAGCGTCGCTCCGGATGCCGTCGTGCTCGGCCACTCGTTCGGTTCGATCGTGTCGTCCGCGGCGGTGGCGGGCGGGTTGTCGACGCCCCGGCTCATCCTCGTCAACCCGATCGGGGCACCCGCGCTCGAGGGTCCTCGCGGGATCCTGACCCGTCTCGCGGTGTTCTACTATCTCGCCGGGGCGAAGCTGCCACGCGCGATCGGCGAGGGACTGCTGCGCAACGGGCTCATCGTGCGCGTCATGAGCAACGCCATGGCCAAGACGCGCGACCCCGGCCTGCGGCGCTTCGTGCACGAACAGCACGACGAGTACTTCTCGCGCTTCGCCGACCGCGACGTGCTGCACGAGGCCTTCGTCACGAGCGTCTCGCACGACGTGCGCGAGTTCGCCCCGCGCATCGCGCAGCCGACGCTGCTCATCGCGGCCGAAAAGGACGACATCACCCCGATCGAGGCCGAGCGGCACCTCGCGACGCTGTTCCCCGACGCCCGGCTCGTCGAGATCCCCGAGGTCGGGCACCTGATCCACTACGAGACGCCGCAGGCCGCGGCGCGGGCGATCGCGGAGTTCCTCGGCTAGGCCTCGGCTCGGCGCTTGCGGTACGCGTTCACGTTCATCCGGTTGCCGCAGTTGCCCGCGTCGCAATAGCGTTTCGATCCGTTCTTCGAGAAGTCGACGTACACGCCCTCGCAGTCGTCCGCCTCGCAGACGCGGACGCGCGCGTACTCATCGGCGCGGATGACGTCGACGAAGGCCAACGCCGACTCCACCAGGATGCGCGTCGCCAGGGGATCCGCGGGGTCGCTCGCGTGGATGTGCCAGTCGAGTCCGTCGTGGCGCACGAGCTGGGGGAGCGCGCGCCCATCGGCGAGCATGGCGTTCACCAGGGGGACGGCCCCGTCGCGATCCGCATTCCACAGCTCCAGCAGACGGGGGCGGATGCCGCGGACGGCGGCGAGTTCGCGGGCGTCGCGCGTGCGCGAACCGGTGTAGCCGTGACGGTCGGTGAAGGCCTCGAGCTCCGCGACGTCGACGAGGGTGTCGACCCCGCTCACCTCGGTGTGCGGCAGGGTGTTCACGAGTTCGACGGCGGCGCGCAGCACCAGTTCGGTGTCACGAATGAAGACCACGTTGACTCCTGACAGGTAGAGGCCGTACTGTCACGAGTGTAAACCCCCTTCACTCGTGACAGCAGGCCCGCATGACCACGTCTCCCGTGACCCTTCCGCGTCCCACCCACCGCGGATCCACCGCCGTCACCGGCCTCGCGATCGCCGTCGCCTCGGCCCTGGCGTTCTCTTCCAGCGGCCCGTTCGTCAAACCGCTGCTCGACGGCGGCTGGTCTCTCGGCGCGGTGCTCCTCGTGCGCATGGGCCTCGCCGCCCTGCTGCTCTCGCCCGCGCTGATCCTCGCCATCCGCCGTCGGCGCGGATTCCTCCGCCGACACGGGCTGCTCATCGTCGCATTCGGGCTCACGGCCGTGGCCGGCTGCCAGCTCTTCTACTTCGCCGCGATGCAGCGGATGCCGGTCGCCGTCGCCCTGCTCATCCAGTACATCGCCCCCGTGCTCATCGTCATCGCGGTCTGGGTGCGCACCCGACGCTCCCCGTCGAAGGCGGTGCTCATCGGCTCCGTCGTCGCGATGGCCGGTCTCGTGCTCGTCGTCGACATCAGCGGGGCGCGCTTCGACCTTCTCGGCACGATTTTCGCGCTGTGCGCGGCGGTTTGCGCCGCGGCCTACTTCGTCATCGCCGGGCGCGCGGGCGACGACCTGCCCCCGCTCGCCCTCGCCTCGGGCGGTTTGCTCACCGGAACCCTGCTCATGGGCGTGCTGGTGGCCACGGGGGTCCTACCCTTCGCCGCCCCCTCGATCACCGTGTCGCTCGCGGGACTCGAGCTCCCCGGCATCCTGCCGCTGCTGTGGGTGGGCGGCGTGGCGACCACCGTCGGCTACGCGCTCGGGGTGATCGCGGTGCCGCTCATCGGCTCGCGGCTCGCATCGTTCGTGGGACTCAGCGAGGTGCTGTTCGCCCTCGGGTTCGCGTGGCTGCTGCTCGGCGAGACGCCGGCGCCGATCCAGTTCGTGGGCGGCGCGTTGATCCTCGTGGGCGTGGTGCTCGTGCGGATGGATGCCGGGAGCCCGACGGAGCAGAAGACCGAGACGGCGAGCATCCCGGTGGTGCCGGCGCCGTAGCGAGCTAGATCTCCCCGCGTGCCAGCTGCATCAGCGGGCCGACGCGGTAGCCGATGACCTCGCCCATCACGAGCGACGTCTCGGTGCGCTCGACACCCTCGATGGCCAGGATCCGGGCGTCGGTGTCGAACAGGTGCTGGGTGTCGCGGCACGCCACGCGCACGAGCAGGTCGACCTGACCGCTGAGTCCGTGCGCCTGCAGAACCTCGGGCACCTTGGCGAGCTCCGCACGGATGGCCGGTAGCTCCGCCTGCCGGACGGTCACCTGCAGGAACGCCTCGATGGGAAAGCCCAGAGCCTCGGCCGACAGCGTGCGTTCGTACGAGAGGAAGACGCCCCCGCGTTCCAGGCGGCTCATGCGCGCCTGGACGGTGTTCCGGGAGAGTCCGAGTTTCTCGGCGAGCGCGACGACGGTGGCGCGCGGATCGGCGGACAGGGCGCGGAGGAGGTCGAGGTCGACCGCGTCGAGCTTGCTCATGGTGCGAAACATTAGCAGTGTGAAGGTCGGTCACGGTGGGCACGATGCTCAATATGACGACGAGGTCTTGAGCGGGGTGCTTTCCGCGCGTACGGTCGGCCTCGTCGGCGGTGCTGCCGGCATCCGTACGCCCCGGCTCTCACGAGGAGCCCGGGCCGCACTGGAGGGATGACGATGACGTACACCCAGACCCGAGTCTCCTCGACAGGACGAGCCGACGACCACGACGCCGTCGACGACGTGCTCCGCATCCTCGAGCCGGACGGCTCCCGGATCGCCGACGACACCCTCGACCCCTGGGTCGCCGATCTCTCGCCGCACGAGTTGCGCGCCCTCCACCGCGACATGGTCCTCACCCGTCGGCTGGATGCCGAGGGGGTCGCCCTGCAACGCCAAGGACAGCTCGCCCTCTGGGCGCCGTGCCGTGGACAGGAGGCCACCCAGGTCGGCACCGCCCACGCCCTCGCCCCGGGAGACTTCGTCTTCCCCAGCTATCGCGAGCACGGAGTGCTGCTGGGCCGCGGTGCCAAGCCCGCTGACTACGTCCTGGCCTGGCGCGGCGAAGAGCACTCCGCCTACGACCACACCACCATCAACGCGGCGCCTCCCCAGATCATCATCGGCGCGCAGTCACTGCACGCCACCGGCTGGGCGATGGGCGCTCAACGCGACGGCTCGACCGACGTCGCCGTCGCGTACTACGGCGACGGGGCGACGAGCCAGGGCGACGTCAACGAGGCGATGGTCTTCGCCTCGTCTTTCCGCGCCCCCGTGGTGTTCGTGTGCTCGAACAACCAATGGGCCATCTCGGAGCCCGTCACCGTCCAAGCCAAGTACCCGATCGCGGGCCGGGCGCCGGGGTTCGGCATCCCGAGCCTCCGCATCGACGGCAACGACGCCCTCGCCTGCGTCGCGGCCATGCGCTGGGCCCTCGACCGCGCCCGTCGTGGCGAAGGACCCTCGTTCATCGAGGCCGTGACCTACCGCATGGGTCCGCACACCACGAGCGACGACCCCACCCGCTACCGCGACTCCGCCGAGGTCGACGAGTGGGCGCAACGCGACCCGATCGCCCGGCTCGAGGCCTACCTGCGCGCCGAGGGGATGCTCGACGACTCCGGAATGGACCAGGTCGCCCGTGCCGCAGACGCTCTCGCCGCAGAGGTGCGCGCCGCGTGCATCGAGGCCACCACCCGGGCCCCCGAGACCATGTTCGACCACGTGTACGCGGAACCGCATGCCGCGGTCGAACGGCAGAAAGCCGAGTACATGGACTACCTCGCGGGGTTCGAAAAGTGACCGCCCTCACGCTCGGTTCCGCGATCAACGCGGGCCTGTCGAAGGCGCTCGAGAACGACGACAAGGTCCTGCTCATGGGCGAGGACATCGGGAAGCTCGGCGGCGTCTTCCGCGTCACCGACGGTCTGCAGAAGCGCTTCGGCGCGCAGCGCGTCGTCGACACCCCGCTCGCCGAGGCCGGCATCGTCGGTACGGCCGTCGGACTCGCGCTGCGCGGCTACCGGCCCGTTGTCGAGATCCAGTTCGACGGCTTCGTCTACCCGGCCTTCGACCAGATCGTCTGCCAGGTCGCGAAGCTCCACTACCGCAGCAACGGTCGCATCCGGATGCCGCTGGTCATCCGCATCCCGTGGGCCGGAGGCGTGGGAGCTGCCGAGCACCACTCCGAGTCGCCCGAGGCGTACTTCGTTCACACCGCCGGACTCCGCGTGATCGCCGCCTCGAACCCGCAGGATGCCTACGTCATGCTGCAGCAGGCGATCGCCTCCGACGACCCGGTGATCTTCTTCGAGCCCAAGCGCCTGTACCACTCCAAGGGTGAGGTCGACCTCGACGCCGACCTCGCCGACGCCCCGCCGATGCACCTCGCGCGCGTCCCCCGCGAGGGCACGGATGCCACGATCGTCACCTACGGCGCCCAGGTGCGCACCGCCCTCGATGCCGCCGTCGCCGCCGAAGATGACGGCATCTCGCTCGAGGTCATCGACCTGCGCTCGCTGTCGCCGATCGACATGAACACGGTCGCGGCATCCGTCCGCAAGACCGGACGCGTCGTCGTCACGCACGAGGCCGCGCGCGAAGCGGGAGTCGGCGCGGAGCTGATCGCGAGCATCACCGAGGAGTGCTTCCACTACCTCGAGACGCCGCCGCGGCGCGTCACCGGGCACGACATCCCCTATCCGCCGTCGAAGCTCGAGAAGCACCACGTGCCCGACCTGGATCGGATCCTGCACGCGGTGGACCTGGTGCTCGAGCGCGGTGCGGGCTCTTCGCCCACCGGCGGCGCATCCGCCGCGACCGTCGAAGGGGGCGTTCGATGATCGCGGAGCGCAGTGATGCCGGACGGATCGCGGGCACGATCGAGGGAGGCGTTCGATGATCGCGGAGTTCCTGCTTCCCGACCTCGGCGAGGGCCTTCCCGAGGCCGAGATCGTGCAGTGGCATGTGGCCGAGGGCGACACCGTCACCCTCAACCAGACGATCGCCGAGGTCGAGACGGCGAAGGCGATCGTCGAGATCCCCTCGCCGTATGCCGGCACCGTGCAGGGTCTGCACGCCGCGGCCGGAGACGTCGTCGAGGTCGGCTCACCCCTCGTGTCGTTCGATCTCGGCGGGACGGATGCCGGCACCCCCGCGCCCTCGCCCGCTGAGGCGACTCGTGAGGCCGGGGCAGGGGCGGCCGTCGAGACCGTCGCCGAAGCGCCCCTCGATGCCCCCGCCGACGACATCGCCGCCCGCGCGACCCCGAACCTCGTCGGCTACGGCGCTGCTCCGGCATCCGTCAACCGTCCGAAGCGCCGCGCGCGCGGCGGCGGGACCGCGGTGATCGACTCCGACCATGCCGTGCGCGAGGCCGCTCCGCACGACGTCGTCAAGACCGGGCCGATCGACCTGCCGCTTGAGCGTCCGCGCTCGACTCCGCCGGTGCGCAAGCTCGCGAAAGACCTCGGGGTCGACCTCGTGCTGGTCGCCGCCGCCCACCCGGGCGAGATGGTCACGCGCGGCCACGTCGAGGAGTTCGCGGCGCGCACTCCGGCGATGCCCGAGGTCACGGCACCCGCCGCCGCTTCGATGTCGACGGTCCCCCCGACTGACCGGTCCGGCGACCGGGTGACGCGCACGCCGATCCGCGGAGTGCGCAAGCACACGGCCGCGGCGATGGTGCAGAGCGCGTTCACGGCTCCGCACGCGACGACGTTCCTCACCCTCGACGTGACTGCGACCATGGAGCTGCTCGCCTCGCTCAAGACCGACCGCGCGCTCGACGGACACCGCATCGGCGTGCTCGCGATCGTCGCGAAGGCCGTGTGCTTGGCGCTCGGGCGCACGCCCGCGCTCAACGCGAAGTGGGATGACGCGGCGGGTGAGATCGTCGAGCACCACTACGTCAACCTGGGGATCGCGGCCGCGACCGATCGCGGTCTCGTGGTTCCGGTGATCCCGGATGCCGACCGGCTCGACCTCGTCGACCTCGCCGATGCGATCGCCGAACTCGCCGCCACGGCCCGCGCCGGACGGACCGCTCCGGCCGCGATGACCGGCGGGACGTTCTCGATCACCAACGTCGGCGTGTTCGGCGTCGACGCGGGGACGCCGATCCTGAACCCCGGCGAAGCGGGCATCCTCGCGGTCGGCGCCCTGCGGCGCACGCCGTGGGAGCACCACGGCGAGATCGCCCTGCGCGACGTGCTGACCCTCAGCCTGTCGTTCGACCACCGGTTGGTCGACGGGGCGGAGGCGGCGCGATTCCTCACCGACGTCGCCGGCGTGCTGCGCGAGCCCGGGAGGGCGATGCTGCTGCGCTGAGCGACCCGCGGCGGCGCGGTCGTCGCGCGGTGCACCGACGGGGTGCCGAGGGAGTGGTCGCCCTCGGCACCTTCTGGTTGGGAGCGAGTCATCGCGCCTGGCGGTGAGATCGCTCGACCGCGGGATCGCCGAGGAATCCGGTTGAGCGTCCAGAACACCCGGATGATTTTGCGATGCGTCCGGGTGTTTCGGGCACTCGACGGGGGTATCGCGACGGATGCCGAAGGATCAGGCTGTCAGCGCCGCCAGCGCCATGCGGGTCAGGGTCGGGCGCACGCGAGCCGCGGGTACGCCGCGCACGCTGTGCGGCGTCGAGTTGATCAGACCGAAGCACGCCAGGGCGCGCACGCGCCGCTCGGCGGGAGTTTCGACATCGGGATGCGCTGTGGCGAGCGCCTCGGTCCACACGGCGACGTACGTGTTCTGCAGGCGGCGCACCGTGCGGCGGTCGTCGGGGGAGAGGCGGTCGAGGTCACGGTCCTGCACGCGGATCACATCGGCCTCGGCGAGCGCGAACGCGACGTGGAAGTCGACGAGGGCGCGGAGCGTGCTGTCGACGGGGGCAGCCTCAGGCGGCGCGTCGGCGCTGCGATCCCCAGGGCGGTCGGGGGCGGATGCCGTGTGTGCAGGATCGCGGGGGGATTCGGTGACACGCGGGGTGAGGGTGTCTGGGGGCGGTGTGTCGGGCGGGGGCTCCGCGGTTGTGTTTGCGGCGGCGGATTTCGCGACTCGGCGCCCGCCCTCGAGCAACCGCTCGCTGACGTCGACGAGGATCGCGCCCAGCAACGCCTGCTTGCCCGGAACGTGGCGGTAGACGGCCGGGCCGCTCACCCCGGCGGCTTCGCCGATGTCGCCGAGGGTGACGCCGTCGAAGCCTCGCTCGGCGAACAGGCGGGCCGCTGCGGCCAGCAGGGCGGCGCGGCGGTCGGCCTTCGCGCGGTCGCGGGCGGTGCCGGCGGGGGCGAGGGGGGGCGCCGCGTCAGCGCGCGCTTCGCCGGCGGCCGCGGGGGGCTCGTCGTTCGCTCTTGTCATCGGCATCCGCTCGGGCTAGCCTGGAATCTCAGTTAGCCAACATTAACTGAAATCCCCTCCGGTGGGAACGACCTCGACCGGAACGACGGTGCCGTCGACGATGCGGCACCGAGACGGAGCCGCCATGAGCACAGCACCGGTCACCGCGCCAGCGCCCGAGACGTCACAGAACGCCGCGCCCACCGCCGCCCCCACCGCCGCGCCCACCCAGCGCGACCTCGCAGAACAGCTGCGCGAAACCCTCGCCACGGCCGCCCGCGGTGGGTCCGACGCCGCGCGAGAGCGTCACACCGCTCGCGGCAAGCTCCTCGCCCGCGACCGCATCGACCGACTTCTCGATGAGGGCAGCCCGTTCCTCGAGGTCGCCCCCCTCGCCGCTCACGGCCTGTACGACGGCGGGGCTCCCGGCGCCGGGGTCGTCGCCGGTATCGGCCTCGTGCACGGACGCCACGTCATGGTCGTCGCCAACGACGCCACCGTGAAGGGCGGGGCGTATTTCCCCCTGACGGTGAAGAAGCACCTGCGCGCGCAGGAGATCGCCCTCGACAACCGCCTGCCGTGCATCTACCTCGTCGACTCGGGCGGGGCGTTCCTGCCCATGCAGGACGAGGTGTTCCCCGACCGCGAGCACTTCGGCCGCATCTTCCGCAATCAGGCGCAGCTGTCGGCCCGCGGTATCCCGCAGATCGCCGCCGTCATGGGCTCGTGCACCGCGGGCGGGGCGTACGTCCCGGCGATGAGTGACGAGAGCGTGATCGTGCGCAACCAGGGCACGGTGTTCCTCGGCGGACCGCCCCTGGTGAAGGCTGCGATCGGCGAAGACGTCACCGCCGAGCACCTCGGCGGCGGCGACCTGCACGCCCGCCGCTCGGGAGTGGTCGACCACCTCGCCGACGACGACGAGCACGCGCTCGAGATCGTCCGCGACATCGTCGCGACCCTCCCGCCGACCCCTGTGCCCGTGTGGGAGGTGACCCCGCCGACGGAGCCGGCGCGCGACTCGCAGGCGCTCTACGACATCGTCCCCGCCGACGTCGCCCAGCCCGTCGACATGCGCGCGATCATCGACACCCTCGTCGACGCCGGCACCCTGCACGAGTTCAAGGCGCTGTACGGAGAGAGCGTCATCACGACCTTCGCGCGCCTGCACGGGCACCCGGTCGCGATCATCGCCAACGACGGCGTGCTCTTCAGCGAGTCGGCGCTGAAGGCTGCGCACTTCATCGAGCTCGCCGATCAGCGCGGCATCCCCCTGCTCTTCCTGCAGAACATCACCGGGTTCATGGTGGGGCGGGATGCCGAGGCCGGAGGCATCGCGAAAGACGGCGCCAAGATGGTCACCGCCGTCGCGACCACCCGCGTCCCCAAGCTCACGGTCCTCGTCGGCGGCTCGTACGGCGCCGGCAACTACGCCATGTGCGGTCGCGCGTACGACCCGCGGTTCCTCTGGACCTGGCCCTCGAGCCGCATCTCGGTCATGGGCGGTGCGCAAGCGGCATCCGTTCTCTCGACCGTCACGCGCGATCAGCGCGCCGCGCGCGGCGAGGAGTGGACGGATGCCGACGACCAGGCCTTCCAGAAACCCATCCGCGACCGCTACGAGGAGCAGGGCAGCCCGTACTACGCCACCGCCCGGCTCTGGGACGACGGCGTGATCGACCCCGCCGACACGCGCACGATGCTCGGGCTCGCGCTCGACGTCGTCAGCCGCGTGCCGCTGGCCGACCGGGGCTTCGGCCTCTTCCGGATGTGAATCCCGCGATGGATGAGACTCCCCGCATGTTCTCCTGCGTTCTCGTCGCCAACCGCGGTGAGATCGCGCGCCGGGTGTTCCGGACGCTGCGGCGTCTCGGCATCCGCTCGGTCGCCGTCTTCACCGACGCCGATGCCGACGCGCCCCACGCCCGCGAGGCCGATCACGCGGTGCGCGTGCCCTCGTACCTCGACGTCGACGCGGTTGTCGCCGCCGCGGTGTCGTCGGGGGCGGATGCCGTGCACCCGGGCTACGGCTTCCTCAGCGAGAACGCCGGCTTCGCCCGCGCGTGCGCCGCGGTCGGGATCGTGTTCGTCGGCCCGGGCGTTGAGGCACTCGAGGTGATGGGCGACAAGATCCGCGCCAAGGAGCACGTCGCCGCGCACGACGTGCCGACCGTGCCGGGCTTCTCCGCGACGGGGCTGAGCGACGACGAGATCGCCGCCGAGGCCGACCGCGCCGGATACCCCTTGCTCGTGAAGCCCTCCGCCGGCGGGGGCGGCAAAGGCATGACCGTGGCCACCGGTCCCGCCGACCTCGCCGACGCCCTCGTGACCGCCCGACGCGTCGCCGCCGCGGCCTTCGGCGACGACACCCTGCTGCTCGAACGGCTGCTCGAGCGCCCGCGCCACATCGAGGTGCAGGTGCTCGCCGACACGCACGGCACGACCCTCTCGCTCGGCGAGCGCGAGTGCACGCTGCAGCGACGGCATCAGAAGGTGATCGAAGAGGCTCCCTCTCCGGTCGTGGACCCGGAGACCCGCGCCCGCCTCGGCGAGGCCGCCGTCGCCGCCGCCCGCAGCGTCGGCTACCTCGGCGCCGGGACCGTCGAGTTCCTCGTCGCGGGCGACCGGCTCGACGAGCCGTTCTTCATCGAGATGAACACGCGCCTGCAGGTCGAGCATCCGGTCACCGAGATGGTCACCGGCATCGACCTCGTCGAGCAGCAGCTGCGGGTCGCGGCGGGCTTCGCGCTCGACCTCAGCGAG
Source organism: Microbacterium testaceum (assembly GCF_029761935.1). Lineage (NCBI taxonomy): Bacteria > Bacillati > Actinomycetota > Actinomycetes > Micrococcales > Microbacteriaceae > Microbacterium > Microbacterium testaceum. The sequence continues at coordinate 700,394 of NZ_CP121699.1, read as the reverse complement.
ATCCGCCTCGACGGTCACGCGATCGAGGCGCGCGTGTACGCCGAGACGCCCGCCCGCGGATACCTCCCCGCAACCGGGACCGTGAGCCTGTGGCATCCGGGATCCGCCCGCGTCGACAGCGCCGTCGAGACCGGCAGCGTCATCAGCTCGCTGTACGACCCGATGATCGCGAAGGTCATCGCGCACGGCCCCGACCGCGAGACGGCCCTCGCCCGACTCGACGCCGCCCTCGCCGACACGGTCGTGCTCGGCGTCGACACGAACATCGCGGATCTGCGCGCCCTGCTGGCCGACCCGGCCGTGCGCGCGGGTGACCTCGACACGGGGCTGCTGGATCGGCGGGGGACTCCGGAGGCTCCGGAACCGTCGCAGGCCGCGCTCGCCGCCGTGGCGCAGAGAGCCGCGGATGCCGGGACCCCGGCCGACGGCTCCGTCTGGGGACGCGTCGGGGCGTGGCGGGCCGGGGGAGCGGCGGCGGCTCGCACGGTGTCGATGCAAGACGACGCCGGGCAGGTGCACGCGATCGCGCCGGGTGCCGCCGAAGAGGCGGTCGTGACGGGCGGACCGGTGGAGTACTGGGTGCACGCCGACGGGGGAGCGCACCGGTTGCGAGTCGTGTCGCGGCGAGATGCCGCCCAGCGCCGCCGGACCGCCGCGGGCCGCGCGCCCGGGGCCGTCGATCCCGACCTCGTCGCCCCTCTCCCCGGAACCGTCGTCGCCGTGCACGTCGTCGACGGAGACAGCGTCGAGGCCGGCGCCCGGCTCGTCACCATCGAGGCGATGAAGATGGAGCACACGGTCGTGGCCCCGCACTCCGGGACGGTGCGGCTGCGCACCTCCGCGGGCGCGCAGGTCGCGCGAGACGCGGTGGTCGCGACGGTGAGCCCTGAGATTCCCCCGTCCCGCGATTCCGCCGGCATCCCGGCATCCCACCCCGCTTCATCCCACAAGGAGACCCTCTCGTGAGCATCGACAGCCAGCAGGTATTCACCGAAGACGAGCGCGAACTGAGCGCGATGGTGCGCGAGTTCGCCGACGAGGTGATCGCGCCGCGCTCGTACGAAGCCGACCGCGCCCACCAGCTGCCCCTCGACCTCGTCGAGCAGATGGGCGACCTGGGGCTGTTCGGCCTGCCGTTCCCCGAGGAGGTCGGCGGTCAGGGCGGAGACTACGCGAGCCTGTGCGTCGCGATCGAGGGCGTCGCGCGCGTGGACCAGTCGATGGCCATCACCCTCGAGGCAGGCGTCGGCCTCGGCGCCATGCCGATCTACCGTTACGGCACCGACGCGCAGAGAACGGAGTACCTTCCCGACCTCGTCGCCGGTCGCGCGCTCGCCGGATTCGGACTCACCGAAGCCGAGGCCGGCAGCGATGCCGGCGCCACCCGCACGACCGCGAAGCTCGAGGGCGGTGAATGGGTGATCGACGGGACGAAGCAGTTCATCACCAACTCCGGCACCGACATCACCCGCTTCGTGACCGTCACGGCGGTCACCGGCCGCACCGAGGCGGGCCGCCCCGAAATCTCGACGATCATCGTGCCCAACGGCGCGCCCGGGTTCACCGTGGGTCCCGCGTACGACAAGGTCGGCTGGAACGCCTCCGACACGCATCCGCTGACGTTCGACGGCGTGCGGGTTCCCGAGGCGAACCTGCTGGGCCAGCGCGGTCACGGGTTCAAGAACTTCCTCCGCACCCTCGACGAGGGCCGCGTCGCGATCGCCGCCCTCGCGACCGGAGCCGCCGAGGGCTGCCTCGAAGCCGCCGTCGACTACGCCCGCAGCCGCACCGTGTTCGGCGAGCGCCTGTCCACGCGCCAGAACATGCAGTTCCTGCTCGCGCGCATGCACGCCCGCGTGCACACCGCCCGCCTCGCGTGGGTGCACGCCGCGCGCCTGTGCGACGCCGGCAAGCCCTTCACGGTCGACGCCGCCGTCGCGAAGATGACCGCGAGCGACGCCGCCATGGCGAACGCGCGCGATGCGACACAGGTGTTCGGCGGCAACGGGTTCATCAACGAGTACCCCGTCGCGCGCCACTACCGCGACTCGAAGATCCTCGAGATCGGCGAGGGCACGACCGAGGTGCAGCTCATGGTGATCTCGCGTGCGCTGGGGCTCACGGGTACCGTTGCGGCATGATCGAGCAGCGCGGCCTGTATCTGGAGGAGTTCGTCGTCGGTGAGAGGTACGCGCACCGTCCCGGGCGGACGGTGACGGATGCCGACAACGTGATGTTCACGACCCTGACGATGAACCCGCAGGCCCTGCACCTCGATGCAGCGTATGCGGCGACCCAGCCGTTCGGTCGTCCGCTGGTGAATTCGATGTGGACGCTGTCGACCCTCGTGGGGCTTTCGGTGGGGCAGCTCACCCAGGGCACGCTCGTCGCGCAACTCGGCCTGACCGACGTGAGCTTCCCGGCTCCGCTGTTCGTCGGTGACACCCTGATCGCCGAGACCGAGATCGTCTCGGTGCGCCCCTCGGCGTCCCGCCCCGGTCAGGGCGTCGTCGTGATGGCGCACACGGGTCGCTCGCAGAACGACGAGGTCGTCGCCACGGCGACGCGCACGGTGCTCGTGTGGGCCCAGGAGACGGCGGCGTGAGCGTCGTCAACACGAGCGCCGCCCGGAACGACGAGGGGCTGCGGGCATGAGCGGCGCGCACCCCGACTCTCGCGAGGGGACGCGACCGTTCGCCCTCGGCCCCGCGCTGCTGTTCGTCCCCGCCGATCGCCCCGAGCGGCTGCCCAAAGCCCTCGAGCGGGCGGATGCCGCGATCCTCGACCTCGAGGACGCCGTCGCCGGACACGCCAAGTCCGTCGCGCGCGAGGCGATGATCGCCGCGGATCCCGACCCCGACCGCGTCATCGTGCGGGTCAACGGTCCCGAGACTCCGGAGTTCTCGCGGGATCTCGCCGCTCTCGCGCAGACCCGCATCCGCACGGTCATGGTCGCCAAGGCCGAGGACCCGGCATCCCTCGCCCCGCTGTCCCGATACGACGTCATCGCGCTCTGCGAGACGGCCCGGGGGGTGGTGCACGCGGAGCAGCTCGCCGCCGTCCCCCAGGTCGTCGCGCTCATGTGGGGAGCCGAAGACCTCGTCGCCAGTCTCGGCGGCACCTCCAGCAGATTCGCCGACGCCACCTATCGCGATGTCGCGCGCCTCGCTCGCGCGCGCGTGCTGCTGGCCGCGGGAGCCTTCGGCAAACGCGCGATCGACGCGGTGCACGTCGACATCGGCGATCTCGAGGGTCTCTCCCTCGAAGCTCAGGATGCCGCCGCCTCGGGGTTCGCGGCCACCGCGTGCATCCACCCGGGTCAGGTCGCGACGATCCGCGAGGCCTACGCGCCGACGGAGGAACAGCTGCGATGGGCGCACGGGGTGCTCGCCGAGGCCGAGGGCGGCGCGTTCCGCTTCGAGGGGCGCATGATCGACGAGCCGATCCTGCGTCACGCGCGCGCGCTGGTCATGCGGGCCGGGGCGGAGCCGGGGCGCGGATGAGCGCCCGGGGGTCGCGGCGCCCGGGCCCCGCGGGACCTCCGTGCCTCGCACGCGATCGCGGGGTCGTGCGCGCGCGGGTGAAGCCCGCGGGTCAGCTCGCGACGCCCGCGTAGGCGAGCATCTCCCACGCGTCGCCGTCGAGGCGGAACGTCGTCGCCGAGCAGTTCGGCAGACGCTCGCCCTCGCGGGGGAACTCCCCGTCGGTGGCGAACATGATGACCTCGCGGATCAGCGCGCCGTGCGCGACGGCGATCACGTCGACGCCGTCGGGGGTCTCGGCGACGACCTCGGCGATCGCGGCCAGCGCGCGCTCGCGCACGACCGGCCACGCCTCCGCGCCCGGGACGTCGGCCGCGTGCCACGGACCGTACGTGTCGTAGAAGGTGGGTGCGTCCATGCCCTCGGCCTCGCCGTAGGAGCGCTCCTGCAGCCCCGGCATCCGTCGGCTCACCGTGGTGCCCAGGGCCGCGGCGATCACGTCGGCCGTCTCGGCCGCGCGCGACAGGTCGCTCGAGACGACGACGACCTCGCGACCGGCGTACTCCGCGGCGAGTGTCTCGGCGATGCCCTGCGCCTGGATGCGGCCCGTGTCGTTGAGGGGGATGTCGGTCGAGCCCTGGATGCGGCCCCCGTGGTTCCAGGCCGTCTCACCGTGTCGCACAAGAGTCAGGATCGTCACCGTTCGAGCCTAGCTCGCGGTCCTGGTCGAGGCTCGCACCCGCCTGGCGTTCGCGAGCGCGAGGGTGCGGGATCGGCCCCCGGCGCGGGTCGGGTCGCACGCCGGGGGCCGGTTCTGCGGAACGCCGGTCAGCGGGCGACGGATGCGCGGTCGAGCGCGCCGACGACCACGCGGGTGAAGCCCCCCGGGTCGGCGAGGTGCGCGAAGTGGTCGGCGCCCTCGATGTCGGTGATCCCGGCGTTCGGAATGACGTCCACCAGGTCGTGGGCGGACTGGTACAGGAACGACGTGGTCGCCGTTCCCGCGATGAGGTGGGTCGGGGCATCGATCTCGGCATAGCCGGACAGATCGCTGCCGAGGGCGTCGATCTCCGCGAGCTCGCGGACCCACGTGGGGGTGAGCGGGACGCTCGCGCCCCACAGCGGCGTCTCGCGGATGAAGGGGATGGCCTCGGCCGGCACGCGTACGAAGTTCACGAGCGCGTACTCGAGCGCAGCGTCGAGGTCACCGGCATCCACCAGGTCGCGATACCCCTGCAGGCGCTCGCCGGCGACGGGGCCCTGCACCGCGAGCGGAGGTTCGTAGGCGAGAAGGGTTCCGCCGCCCAGGCCGTGCTCCCGGGCGTAGGCGAGGGTGGCCAGCGCCCCGAACGAATGGCCCAGAAGGTGCGCGCCGGGGCCGGCGACCTCCCTCATCGCGGCGATGTCGGCGACCTCGTGGGCCAGGGAGTACTCCGCGGCGTCGCCCGTTCCGCCGCGTCCACGACGGTCGTAGACGTACAGCGTGACGTGTTCCGCGAGATGCTCGCTCGCGGGGATCCACTGTTCCTTCGTCGCGATGCTGCCGTGCGTCACGACCAGGGCCGGCCCGCTGCCACGGCGGAAGTACGCGATGGGTGTTCCGTCGGACGAAGTCGTCTCGTCGTACTCGATTTCGGACATGCTCTGCCTCCTTGCAGATCGATGCTCACGCGGGGATCGCGGCGCCGTGCCGCGGCATCCACTGGCGACATGGTGTAACAGATTCGCGTCTCGCGCAACAGAAATGTCCCGCTTTTCCCGATGTGTGACATATTTGCGTTGCGCAACGACGACAAGTCATGCAACCTGGACTCACGCCGACGTCGAGGAGGACCGATGAGCGAGACCGTGACCCCGGTCGAGAATGCGATGCAGCCCGAGGACACCCCCGAGCTGCGCGCCCTGTACCGCGGATTCGACGAGAATCACCTCATTCCGCTGTGGACGCAGCTCGACGACCTCATGCCGCAGACCCCCCAACCCAAGGCGGTGCCGTGGGTGTGGCGGTGGAGTGCCCTGCGACCCCTCGCCGAGCGCGCGGGGGACCTCGTGCCCGTGGGGCGCGGGGGAGAGCGGCGGGCCATCGGGCTCGCCAACCCGGGGATGAACGGACGCGCGTACATCTCACCGACGCTGTGGGCGGCCATCCAGCAGCTCGGGCCGCGCGAGACGGCACCCGAGCACCGGCACTCGCAGAACGCCTTCCGCTTCGTCACCTCGGGCGAGGGGGTGTGGACCGTCGTGAACGGCGATCCGGTGCGCATGAGCCGCGGCGACTTCCTGCTCACTCCCGGCTGGCACTTCCACGGCCACCACAACGAGACCGATGAGTCGATGACCTGGATCGACGGCCTCGACATCCCCTTCGCCTACCAGATGGACTCGGGCTTCTTCGAGTTCGGCTCCGAGCGGGTGACCGACGAGGCGACCCCCAACTTCTCGCGCTCCGAACGCCTGTGGGCCCACCCGGGACTGCTGCCGCTCGCGGGACTGCGCCGTACCGTATCGAGCCCGATCGGCGCCTACCGGTGGGAGCACACCGACGCCGCCCTCACCGACCAGCTGCTGTTGGAGAGCGAGGGGATGCCGGCCACCGTCGGCCCCGGACACGCGGCCGTGCGGTTCTCGAACCCCACGACCGGGGGAGATGTCATGCCCACCATCCGCGCGCAGTTCCATCGCCTGCGCGAGGGCGCGTCCACCCCGGTGCGCCAAGAGGTGGGGTCCAACGTCTACCAGGTGTTCGAGGGCACCGGACGCGTGCTGCTGGGCGACACCGAGCACGCCGTCGAACACGGTGACATCTTCGTCGTACCGAGCTGGTGTCGCTTCCGCGTGCAGGCCGAGACGCGCCTGGACCTGTTCCACTTCAGCGACACGCCCATCTTCGAGGGCCTGGGGCTGTACCGCGAGTTCGAAGAGGAGACCGATCGATGAAGCTGTTGACCCTGCACTGGCAGGGGGCCACCGCCGCGGCCCGCGTGGAGGGGGGTCGGGCCGTCGTGCTGGAACGCTTCGCCGACGTCGGCGAGGTGCTGCGCGCCGGGGCTCCGTCGGCGGTGAGGGCTCTCGAAGGCCCGGTGGTCGATCTCGACGCAGTGGACTTCGCGCCTGTGATCCTGGCTCCGAGCAAGATCGTGTGCGTGGGCCTGAACTACCGCGCGCACATCCTCGAGATGAAGCGCGACCTGCCCGAGTACCCGGTGCTCTTCGCCAAGTTCGCCGACACCCTCGCCGCGGCCGGCGAGGAGATCGCCCTGCCGAGGGAGAGCCCCGAGATCGACTGGGAGGGGGAGCTCGTCGTCGTCATCGGCTCCACCGTGCGCCGCGCGTCGGACGAGCAGGCCGCGGACGCCATCGCCGGATACACGATCGCGAACGACGTCTCGATGCGCGACTGGCAGTTCCGCACACGCGAATGGCTGCAGGGCAAGATGTGGGAGCGCTCGACGCCGCTCGGGCCTGTGCTCGCCACCCCCGACGAGATTCCCTCCGACGCGCGCATGACCACCACCGTCGACGGCGTGCAGAAGCAGGTCGGCGACATCCACGACCTCGTCCACGGCCCGGTCGACCTCGTGCGGTACGTCTCGACCATCACCACGCTGCGCCCGGGAGACGTGATCCTCACCGGAACCCCCGGCGGCGTCGGGCACGCGCGCGAACCCCGGGAGTATCTGGCATCCGGAAGCGTCGTCGAGGTCACGATCGACGGGATCGGGACGCTCCGCAACCGCTTCGCGGCGGAGGAGCCGTGAGCGCGAGGGAGCTGACACCCGAGCAGCTCGCGCTGCGGGAACGGCAGGGCGCCGGAGCGCGCTACGACGCCGACTCCGCCCCGCACGCGCACCTCGAGCTCGCCCGTCGCGGCACGGCGTACTTCGCGCGACGCCTCATGAAGCTCGACGACGAAGAGCTCGACGCCCCGAGCCTGTTGCCCGGCTGGACGCGTCGGCACCTCGTCGCGCACGTCGGGTACAACGCCCGCGCCGTCGCGCGGCTGGTCGAATGGGCGCGCACGGGCGTCGAGACACCCATGTACGCCTCCGATACGCAACGGGCCGACGAGATCGCCCTCGGCGCGACGCTCCCCACGCGCGCTCTGCGCCACCTCGTCGACCACGCCGCCGTGCACCTGGACGTCGAGTGGCGCGATCTGTCGAACGCGCAGTGGGATGCCGAGGTCGTCACCGCACAGGGGCGAACGGTGCCCGCGCGCGAGACGGCGTGGATGCGCGCGAAAGAAGTGTGGGTGCACGCGGTCGACCTCGCCGACGGCGGCTCGTTCCTCGACTTCCCTCCCGAGATGATCGATGGGATCATCGCGGACGTCCTGCGTGCCTGGACGCGCCGGAGCGAGCCCGGCGCCGTCGTGCTGCGGGCCACCGACCGCGATGCCGCGCCGGGGGAGTACGGCGAGGGTGGCCCGATCGTCGAGGGCGCCGCCGCCGATCTCGCGCGCTGGCTCGCCGGTCGGGGTGCCCGTCGGCTGCGGGTCGTCGGCGGCGGTGAGCTGCCCCGTATCGCACGCTGGTTCTGAGGGCTCGACCCGTGGCGACGCGCGCCCGGTAGCGCGCATCGAGACCGCACGTGGTTGCCGAAAACGCCTCTGTTCGTTGCCGGACGGATGCGTTCTCGGCGACCACGTGCGGTCTCGGCGTGCGGGGGTGGTCCCGTGGGCACCCGCGGGTGGGGTCACCCGCCCGGCACGGGCGGCAGCTCCACCACCTCGCCGAGCGGGGTGTAACGCGGGCCGGCCAGGCGGCCGATCGGGCGGAGCAGCTCGGTGTCGATGCTGGCCGCGCCCGTCGAGCCGAGGCGCACGATGTCGTCGCGCACGGTCCAGGCGACCACCGTGCCCACGACGAACTCGCCGCCGGTGGGGCTGAAGGCTGTGGTCGAGTGGTACCGGCACTCCATCCGCACGGGCGCGTCGGCGAGGCCCGGGACGCCGATCACCCGCGACTCCTCGAGAGCCAGGCCCAGATGATCGGCCTCGCCGACCTCGGGCGGCATCCATTCGCTGCTCGCGTGCAGCGCGGGCAGCATCGTCTCGTCGGCGATGTTCACCACGAACTCACCGAACTCCTCGATGTTGCGCACCGTGTCCTTGCGTCCGTTCGCGCGTCGGTTGACGGTGAAGCCGAGCATGGCCGGGTGCTGGCTCACCCAGGTGAACGAGCTGAAGGGCGCCAGGTTCACCGGGTCGTGCCCGCTCGTCACCCACGCGATGGGGCGCGGAACGACGGAGCCGACGAGCAGACGGTAGGTGTCGGCGGGGGAGAGATCGGCGGCGTCGATGAACATCGAACGCTCCTTTCGGATCACGATGCCGTGAGTTCGGCGGCGAGCATCTCGCGCAAGGCTTTCTTGTCGATCTTGCCGACCTTCGTCAGGGGCAGTTCCTCGACGGTGACGAGGTGGTCGGGGCGTTTGAAGGCGGCGACGCCCGAGGTGTCGAAGTGCGCGCGTACCGCGGCGAGATCGAGCTCGCAACCGTCGTGGAGCACCGCGAACAGGCACACCGTCTCACCGAGGGTGCCGTGCGGCATCGCCACGGCGGCTGCGAGCCGCACCGCGGCGAGTCTGTACACGAGGTTCTCGACCTCTTCGGCCGAGATGTTCTCGCCCCCGCGGTTGATCATGTCCTTGCTGCGCCCCTCCACGACGAGGTTGCCGTCGGGGCGCTGTCGCACGATGTCGCCGGTGATGTAGAAGCCGTCGGGGGTGAAGGACCGGGCGTTGGCCTCGGGGGCGTCGTAGTAGCCGCGCGGCGTGTACGGCCCGCGGGTGAGCAGCACGCCGGGTTCGCCCGCGGCGACCTCGAGACCGGTCGTCTCATCGACCACGCGCAACTCGTCGAAGGACGACACGGGCCGCCCCTGTGTGCCGACGACGACCTCGATCGGATCGTCGAGGCGCGTGACGTTGATGAGCCCCTCGGCCATGCCGAAGACCTGCTGCAGCGTTCCGGGAAACCCGCGCACGACACGCTCCGCGAGCTCGTCGGCCAGGCGGGCGCCGCCCACCTGGAGCACGCGCAGGCTCCGCAGTGCGTCGATTCCCACGACGCCGGCGTGATCCAGCCACGCGGCGACGACCGCGGGCACCGCGGCGGTGTGAGTGACCCCGTGTCGTTCGATCGCCGCGAAGGCACGTTCGGGCCGGGGGGAACCGAGAGGGACGACGGTGCCGCCGGCCAGCAGGGTGCCGAGAATGCCGGGGCACGCGAGCGGGAAGTTGTGGCCCATCGGCAGTGTCACGAGGTACACGGTGTCGCGGTCGACCGCCGAGGGAGGCGACGTGAGGACGATGTTGCACAGGTAGTCGTCGTGCGTGCGGGCGATGAGCTTGGGCAGGCCCGTCGTCCCGCCCGACAGAAGGAACAGCGCGACGTCCGCGGCATCCGGAGTCGGTAGCCGGCGGGTGCGGGTGGCCTCGTCGGAGGGCGCGCACAACGCGGTGAGGCTGACGGTGTCGGGCTGGGGGGTCGTGTCGCCGAGGACGATGAGATCCCGCACCGTCGGGCTCGACGCGCGGAGAGTGCGGGCAAGCGCGAGGTGGTCGAAGTCGCGGAGCGAGTCGGGGGTGACCAGAGCGACCGCTTCGGATGCCGAGATCAGGTGCCGCAGCTCGTGCTCGCGGTGGGCGGGCAGCGCCATCACCGGCACGATGCCCACCCGCAGGCACGCCAGCGTCAGGACCACGAACGTCCAGTGATTGGGCAGCTGCACCACGACCCGGTCGTCGGGGGCGAGCCCCCGATCGATCAGGCGCGCCGCGCACGCCTCGACCCGGTCGTGCACCTCGGCGTACGTGAGCGACACCTCGTCGTCGACCAGCGCGATGCGATCGGCGTGCACGTGCGCGGCCTCGGCGAACGCGTCGCCCAGCGTGCGGCCCTGCCACAGCCCCGCGGTGCGGTACCGTTCGGCGAACTCGACGGGCCAGGGCGTCGTCCCCTCCCGCGTCCTCATCGCAGCACCGCATCCGCGCGGCCCGAGAGCACCAGGGTCATGGCACGATCTTCGTCGCAATCGGGTTCGTCGATGATCGCCGCCACGCCGTGCCGCAGTCGCGCGGCCTCGGCGGTGAGCTGGCGATCGAGGGCGCTGCCGCCGGTGACGAGCACGGCGGTCGCGTCGCGGTGCTCGGCGAGGGCCGAACGCACGGCGTCATCGGGACGGATGCCGTCACCCGCGGCGACGGTGACGACCGGCGGCAGCGCGTCGCGCGCGACCACGCGTCGATCGAGCAGTCCCGCGACGGCGGATTCCAGGGGCGGCGCGCCATGACGGCTCTGCCACCGGTCGAGCGCTCGACGCACGGCATCCGGATCCCGGCGCGCGATCTTCGCCGCCGGGAGAGCGCGCGAGAAGAAGTGGAAACCGAACTGCCAGGGCTCGAACGCGTGGAAGTAGGTACCGAAGTTCTCCCACCACGACAGACTCGGCCGCGCGGCGCCCTGGATGCGGGCCACCTGCGGCTGTCGCTCAGCCTCGTAGGCCAGGAAAGCCGCCTCGACGTCGTCGGGGTGCGTGGCGAGCGCATCGGCGAGCGCGATGGCGTCTTCGAGAGACATCTTCGTGCCGCTCCCGACCGAGAAGTGGGCCGTGTGCACGGCGTCGCCGAGCAGGACGACCTTGCCGCTGTGCCAGCTCCGGGCGCGGATGGTCCGGAAGTTTCCCCACCGCGAGTTGTTGCCGATCAGTCGGGCGCCTCCGATGAGCGGCGCGAAGATCTCCTCCAGGCGACGCTGACTGTGCTCGTCGCTCGGACCCGGGGCAGTGGTGAGGTCGAATCCGTCCAGCCCGGCCGCGCGCCAGGTGTCTTCGTCGGTCTCGACGATGAACGTCGACAGGCCCCCGCCGATGGGATACGCGTGCGCCGCGAAGACGCCGGGCACGTCGGCGGTCAGCCCGTCGGCGTGCGTGTGCAGGAAGGTGAGTCCCTCGAAGGGGGCATCGGTGGCGAACCAGATGAACTTGGCCGCCGCTGTCTCGTAGGTCACCCCGAGGGAGTCGTCGCCGATCGCGGCGCGGGTCTGCGAGTTGGCCCCGTCCGCGGCGACCATCACGTCGTAGTCGCCGAGCTCGTCCGCGCGCCGCGGGGTGGAGAAATGCAGGTGGGCACCGGCCTCCGTGGCCCGCCGCTGGAGGGCAGCGAGCAGATCCTTGCGCAGCACCGCTCCCATGCCGTTGCCGCCGAAGGTCATCGTCTCGCCCTTGACGGTGACGCGGATGGCATCCCAGCGCACTCCCGACGCGTCGAGGGTCTCGCGCAGGGCCGAGTCGGCGGCATCCACTCCACTCTGCGTGGCATCGGAGAACACGACGCCGAAGCCGAACGCCTCGTCGGAGCGATTGCGCTCGAACAGGTCGACGTGGGCGCCGGGGATGTTCCGTGCGGCCAGGGCGGCGAAGAGCAGCCCGCCCGGGCCGCCCCCGATGATCGCGATACGCATGTCAGCCTCCTCGCTGAAGATGTCGAACCGTCACGACGCAACGAGTATGCAACATAAATGCGTCTAGCGCCATAGCTTCGTTACATTCGCGTCCGGTAACGTTCTTGCATGCGCCCCCGCTCTCTCGTCTTCACGCTCTTCGGGGACTATTTCCGGTACTGCGGCGAAGGCGAGGTGCCATTGCGCGGGTTGAGCGACGTCCTGCAGCAATTCGGCATCGAGCCGGCCACCACCCGGGTGGTGATGTCGCGTCTGCGCGCGGAGGGCTGGTTCGAGACCCGCCGCGACGGGCGACTCACCACCTACCTGCTGTCACCCAAGGCCTGGCAACTGCTCGACGAGGGGCGTGAACGCATCTTCCGGCACGTGTCCGGAGAGTGGGGCGGGGAGTGGACGCTCATCGCGACGCGCGCCGGTGATCGCTCGGCGCGCGACGAGATGCGCAAGACCCTCACCTGGCTCGGCTTCGGGCAGCTGCAACCGGCGATCTGGGTCGCTCCCGGTGATCGTCTGGACGCAGCGCGGCAGCTGATGGACGCCCACGGCGTGGGCTCCGACATCTTCCTCAGCCGCAGCGGCGACCTCGACCACGACCGTTCGATCGCCGCCCGCGGGTGGGATCTCGACGCGCTCGACGCGCACTACGGGGCGTTCGTCGCCCAGCACGACACCCCGACGACCGAAGAGACGGACGCCGCGCTGATCGCGCGCGTGAGCCTCACCGACGACTACCGCCGTTTCCCGTTCACCGATCCGGACCTACCGGCCGCGCTGCTGCCGGAGGGGTGGAACGCCCCCCGTGCCCACGCCGTCTTCGTCCGCCGTCACGGCGAGCTGCGCGCCGGTGCGACCGCGGCGATCGAGCGCCTCACCGGGATGACGGTGCGCGGCGCGCATCGAGCCTTCCTCGACGGGGGAGCGGTGGGATACACGCGCGGGGAGTGATCGCGCCGGCGACGAGCAAGCGGGAGGTCAGAGCAGGCCCGGGAGTCGCTCCGCGAACGCGCGGAGCACGTCGCTCGTGCTGCCGTCGATCTTCACCGTCGCGCGGCGGTCGGCGCGGGTCTCGCCACGATTGATGATGACGACGGGCAGGCGGCGACGGCGCGCGCGCTCCACCAGGCGGATCCCGGAGTTCACCACGAGCGACGAACCGGCGATCACGAGGGCCTCGCTGGTGTGCACGAGCTGCTCGGCCTCGCGGAACTTCTCGACCGGGATGTACTCGCCGAAGAACACCACGTCGGGCTTGAGCGTGCCCCCGCACACCGAGCACGTCGGCACGACGAAACCGTCGGCGGACGCGGGCGTCACGTCGCCGTCGGGACCGAGCTCGACGTTCTCGGGAAGACGGATCCACGGGTTGTCGGCCTCGACGCGTTCGGCCAGGTCGCGGCGGTCGAACACCTGCCCGCACTGCAGACAGCCGACGCGGCGCATCGTGCCGTGCAACTCGACGACGCGTCCGCTGCCGGCCCGCACGTGCAGACCGTCGACGTTCTGCGTGATCACGCCGTTGGCGACTCCGGCGGACTCGAGATCGGCGAGGGCGCGATGACCGTCGTTCGGCTGCGCGGCGGCGAACACCTTCCACCCCAGGTGGCTGCCCACCCAGTAGCGGCGGCGCGCATCGGCACTCGAGAGGAACTGCTGAGCCGTCATGGGCGTGCGCGTCGGCGCCCCCTTGCCCCGATAGTCGGGGATCCCCGAATCGGTCGACACGCCCGCGCCCGTGAGGACGGCGATCTTGCGCCCGGCGAGGACCTCGACCGCGCGATCGATGGATGCCGAGAACTCGGCGTCCTGCGTCGTGTCGGTCATGCACACCTCCGTCCCATCGAGTCTATGGCGGGGCGCCGACACCGGCTCGCGCCGGCAGCCCGTCCGTCCTCCCCGTCGACGGGTCCGTGTCGCGGGGACGCGCGCGCGAAAGGGAGACTGGGGGAATGAGCTCCTTCCCCCGGCCCGCCATGCTCGACGTCACCTCTCTCCGCCGCGTGCGTCCGTGGGGCGGTGATCTCGTCGACATCGCCATCGACGGGGGACGGATCACCGCGATCACCCCCGCCGCCGCCGACCCCATCGGCATCCGGGAATTCGACGGACGCGGGCTGCTCGCCCTGCCAGGGCTCGTGAACGCCCACGCGCACATGGACAAGTCGTGGTGGGGACTGCCGTGGCAGTCGTACGGCGGCGAGGGGTCGACCGAGGGGCGCATCCGTCACGAACGGGAGCAGCGCGAGGCGCTCGGCATCCCCTCGCCCGAGCGCTCCGCGCTCGTGCTCCGCGAGCTCGTCCGCCAGGGGACGACCGCGATCCGCACCCACGTCGACGTCGACAACGGGGTGGGCCTGCGCGGGATCGAGGCGGTCGAAGAAGCCGCGGCCGCCTACGGGGGCGCCCTCGACGTGCAGATCGTGGCCTTCCCGCAGGATGGGGTGCTCCGACGCCCGGGGGTCCTCGAGCAGCTGCGCGAGGCCGCAGGCCGCGACAGCGTCACGGGGATCGGCGGTCTTGACCCCGCGTCGATCGACCGCGACCCGGTGGGACAGATCGACGCCCTGACCGCGCTCTCCGCCGACACCGGGGTCGACCTCGACATCCACCTGCACGATGCGGCCGAGCTCGGCGCGTTCCAGATCGAGCTGCTCATCGAGCGCACGCAGCGCCTGGGACTCGGCGGACGGGTGAACATTGCCCACGGGTTCGCCGTCGCCCAGCTCGACCCCGCCCGCCGGCGCGACCTCCTCGCCGCGATGGGCGCGGCCGGCGTATCGATGACCACCGTCGCCCCGCTGCGGCTGGCGCAGCTTCCCCTCGCCGAGCTCGACGCGGCCGGTGTCCGCCTGGGGCTCGGCACCGACGGCATCCGGGATCTCTGGAGCCCCTTCGGCACCGGCGACACGCTCGGCATCGCCTGGCAGTACGCCCGCGCGGGAGGGCTCGTGCGCGACGAGGAGCTGCTCCGCGTCGTCGAGCTCGCCACCCGCGCGGGGGCGTGGGCCGTCGGTCGAGAGGTGCACGACCTCGTCGAGGGGGCGCGCGCAGACATCGTCCTCGTGGATGCCGAGAACCCCATGGATGCGCTCGTGCGTCAGCCCGAGCGGGCCCTGGTGATCGCCGGGGGTCGGGCGCTGCACGTGGCGTGAGGTCTGGCGCGCGGGCTGCTGGCACCATGGGGGGATGCCCGTCATCCCCCTCGACTCCGCCGCCGACCCGCGCCTCACCGACTATCGCGATCTCACCGACGTGTCGCTGCGGCGGGTATCGGAGCCGGCCGGCGGGCTCTACATCGCCGAGTCGTCGAAGGTCCTCGACCGCGCCCTCCGCGCGGGGCATCGTCCGCGCTCCGTCCTCGTGCAGGAGAAGTTCCTCGCCGATGCGCTCGCGCTCGTCGGTGAAGACGCCGAGGTCTACGTCGTCCCAGCCGAGGTCGCCGAACAGGTGACCGGATACACCGTGCACCGGGGGCTCCTGGCGTCCATGCACCGCCCCGCGCTGGCATCCGTCGAAGACGTCGTGCGCGACGCGCGACTCGTCGTCGTTCTCGAAGACGTGGTCGATCACACCAACATCGGAGCGGCGTTCCGTTCGGCGGCGGCCCTCGGCGCCGACGCGGTGCTCGTCACCCCGCGCTGTGCCGACCCGCTGTACCGACGCAGCGTCCGCGTCAGCATGGGCACCGTCTTCCAGGTGCCGTGGACGCGACTGCCGGAGTGGTCGGATGCCGCCCCCCTGCTGCACGACGCCGGATTCCACCTCGCCGCACTGGCCTTGTCGGACGACGCGGTGACCCTCGACGCCTTCTCTGCCGCGGGGCACGAGCGCGTGGCCCTGCTGATGGGATCCGAGGGCGACGGACTCAGCCGGGGCGCGCTCGCCGCGGCGGACACCGTCGTGACGATCCCGATGGCCGGGGGAGTGGACTCGCTCAACGTCGCCGCGGCGAGCGCGGTGGCGCTGTGGGAACTCGGACGGGGACGCCGGGCCTGAGGCGGGGGATTTCGAACCGGCTCAGCCGGTCGGGTCGTCGAACCCGACCGCACGCATGCGGAGCTCCGACGCGGCCGCGGCGCTCACGCGCTGGTCGGGGTCGGCGCCCAGCGCCGCGAGCAGATCGTCGGGGAGATCGTCCTCGCCGACCAGGAACCACCTCTCGACGACGCTTCCCTCCGCGGCGACGCGGCGGTCGCGGGCGTCGTCGCGCGGCAGGCCCTCGGGCGGGGAATCGTCCCGTTCCATCGCGAGGTGCAGATGCGGAGGGAGCGCGTCGGAGCCGATCTGCGCCTCGGGCGCCGTGAACAGTTGCACGACGACACCCCGGCCGCGCCACTCGAGCCAGTCGATCTGCTCGTCGTCCCACCGCGGGTCGTCGGCGTTCCAGCCCGACCAGTCCGGCCCCTCGGTGTCGAAGGCCCATCGCTGCGGTTCGGCGTTGAGCGTCTCGGCGATCGCGAGCGCGTTGCGGCGGACGTCGGAAAGCTCCCCGTCGCGGAACACCGACAGGTTCGGCGGCCACGCCGACGACACGACATCCCACCCCGCGGCGCTGAAGCGACCGCTTTCGACCTCGGGTGCCCACCCGGTGTCGGCGAGCGTCTCGGCGAGCGCATCGGCGTCTCGCAGCAGGGTGTCCGCGGCGGCCACGCTCAGCAAGGCGACGACCGCGTCGGGAAGGGCGTGCACGGGCGTCACGCCTGCGTCTCGCGGGAGCCCGCGGCATCCCGCCCCGGGGCGAGGGTCACCACCGGAAGCGGCTCGGGGCGCTTGGGCTGGATGTGGTCGCCGGACGACTGGTGCCGCAGGCGGCGCAGCACCCAAGGCACGAGGTACTCGCGCGCCCACACGAAGTCCTTCTCGCGGGCGGCGCGCCACGTCGTGATCGCCCTGGTCTCGGCCTTCATCGGCTCGAGGTCGTTGGGCACGTTGAGGGCCCGCAACACCATGCGGGCGACCTCGTGATGACCGAGGGAGTTGTAGTGCAGCCGGTCGTCGTCGAAGAAGCGCATGTCCTGCACCTCTTTGAGGCCCCACTGGTCGGCGACCACGCAGTCGTAGCGGTCGGCGATCGAGCGGATGTTCTCGTTGTAGATCGCGACCTTGCCCCGGATGCCGCGGAACACCGGCGTGAACTCGGTGTCGATCGCTGTGAAGACGACGATGGTGGCCCCGCTGGCGCGCAGACGCGCGACGGCGTCTTCGAACTGCCGCGACACGGCATCGGGATCGCTGCCCGGGCGGATGACGTCGTTTCCGCCCGCGGAGATGGTGATGAGGTCGGGTTTGAGCGCGAGCGCCGGCTCGATCTGATCGGCGACGATCTGCGCGATGAGCTTTCCGCGCACCGCGAGGTTGGCGTAGGCGAAATCGTCGACCTGCGCGCCGAGGACCTCGGCGACCCGGTCGGCCCACCCGCGATGACCGCCGTCGGGCAGCGGGTCGCCGATTCCCTCGGTGAACGAGTCGCCGAGGGCGACGTAGCGGCGCCAGGGGTGGGGGCCGGGGTTGTCGGATGCGGACGGGGTGCGGGGCGAGTGCGGATCGAGTGTCATCGAAACCTCCGGCTTCCACGGTACCCCCGGCCTCCGACACCGCGAGAGAGCCGGGCGCGAGAGGCCGCGGCATCCCCGTGCGGCGGGTCACGTCCCCGCGCGACCTACCGGCGTCCGGCCTCCCGGGGGACATCCATAAACGCGATTTCGTCGGATAAACGCGGTCTGCACGCGTTTCTCGGTACGAATCGCGTTTATGGCCGGTGGTGCGACGTATCCGCCTCCGGGTCGGGCGTGGCGGGCTTCGCTGTCGCCTATCGTGGATGTTCGCGCTCGCGAAGGATGGAGGTTCGATGCTGGAAGAAGAAGCCCGCACCTCGGCCCTCCCGCACACGAGCTCGGCCGCGGAAGCGGCGACTCCGCGCATCGCCTCTCCCGGCCCGGTCGCGAACCCCGGCCCGGTTGCCAGCCCGGGTCCGGTCGCGAGCCCCGGCCCGATCGCCAGCCCGGGTCCCGTCGCCACCCCCGGTCCCGTTGCCACCCCCGGTGCCGTTGCCAGCCCGGGTCCCGTCGCCACCCCCGGTCCGGTCGCCACCCCCGGTCCGGTCGCGAGCCCCGACGCCTCCTCCGCGCCCGCCGTCCCGGCATCCGCGCCCGCGGACGCGGCCCCCGTCGTCGACCCGTCCCACGCGACCGCGCCCGTCGCCGACGAACCGGCGCCCGGGGCGATTCCCGACCCTGCTCTCGACGGGGTCGAGCCTCATTTCGGCTCCTTCGCGGCCGAGCACCTCTCGCCGTCGTTCCCGCAGCGCGCGCCGTGGGGAACCGCGCAGCGTCTGCGCGCCTGGCAGGCCGAGGCGCTGGATCAGTACTTCGGCTCCGACGGGCCCGACGGCGTCGGCAAGGGTCCGCGGGACTTCCTCGCGGCGGCCACCCCGGGCGCCGGTAAGACGACCTTCGCCCTCCGCCTCGCCTCCGAGCTCATGCGTCGTCGCGTGGTCGACCGCATCGTCGTGGTCGCCCCCACCGAGCACCTCAAGACCCAGTGGGCCGAGGCGGCCGCGCGTGTCGGCATCCGGCTCGATCCGTTCTTCTCCAACCGGCACGCCACGCCCTCGCGGCAGTACCACGGCGTCGCGGTCACCTACGCGCAGGTCGCGGTGAAGGCCGAGGTGCACCAGCGCCTCACGATGGACGCCCGCACGCTCGTGATCCTCGACGAGGTGCACCACGGTGGCGACGCGCTCAGCTGGGGCGACGCCCTGCGCGAGGCCTACAACCGCGCGACGCGCCGCCTGCTGCTGTCGGGAACCCCGTTCCGCAGCGACACCGCGCCCATCCCGTTCGTGGAGTACCACCCGAACTCGAAGGGCATCCGCCTCTCGCGCACCGACTACGCCTACGGCTACCGCCGTGCCCTCGACGACGGGGTCGTGCGCCCCGTCTTCTTCCTCGTCTATGCCGGTCAGATGCGCTGGCGCACCAAGGCGGGCGAGGAAATGGAGGCCCAGCTCGGCCAGGACAACACCAAGGACATCACCTCGCAGGCGTGGCGCACGGCGCTCGATCCCAATGGCGACTGGATCCCCGCGGTGCTCCGATCCGCCGATCGCCGCCTCACCGAGGTGCGCGAGACGGTTCCGGATGCCGGTGGCCTGGTCATCGCGACGGATCAGACCGCCGCGCGCGCCTACGCCGCCATCCTCGAGGACATCAGCGGCGAGAAGGTCACCATCGTGCTCTCGGACGAGGCCGAGGCGTCGGGACGCATCGAGACGTTCTCGAAGGGGACGAGCCGCTGGATGGTCGCCGTGCGCATGGTGTCCGAGGGCGTCGACGTCCCGCGCCTCGCCGTCGGCGTGTACGCCACGAGCGCGTCGACGCCCCTGTTCTTCGCCCAGGCCATCGGCCGTTTCGTGCGTGCACGCCGCCGCGGTGAGACCGCGAGCGTGTTCCTGCCGAACGTCCCGCAGCTGCTCGCCCTCGCCGGCGAGATGGAGGCGCAGCGCGACCACGCCCTCGACCGCGACAGCGACGCGGAAGACCAGTGGAACGCCGAAGAAGACATGATGGATGCCGCCGAGCGCGAGGACAAAGCCTCCGACGCGCTCGAGCAGGAATTCGAGTACCAGGCGCTCGGCTCGCTCGCGCACTTCGACCGCGTGCTGTTCGACGGGCAGGAGTTCGGCCAGCTCGCGGTTCCGGGCACCATCGAGGAGGAGGAGTTCCTCGGCATCCCGGGTCTTCTCGAACCCGAACAGGTGCACGAGGTGCTCATGTCGCGCGCGACGCGGCAGTCGCGCCACCGCTCTACCCGCGAGGCGACCGAGAAGGAGAGCGGTGTCGAGCCGCCCTCGGTCGACGATGGCGGGCTCCCGGCGCCCCTGCACCGCACCCTCAAGGAGCAGCGCCAGTTGCTCAACACGATGGTCGGTCTGTACGCCCGCCAGAGCGGCGAGCCGCACGGCCTGGTGCACGCCGAGCTCCGCCGCATCTGCGGCGGCCCCGCCGTCTCGCACGCGACGGTCGCGCAGCTGCAGGCGCGCATCGACGTGCTGCGCAAGCGCGTGCACTCCTGACCCGGGTCCGAAACGGCTCGGCCCCGCCCCGCCTTCCGCCCCCCGCGACCCCCGGTTTCGCGACCCCGAAATGCTGGCACCGTGGCCTCGGCATCCGCGTCTTTCCGGGCTTCGGGGGGCCGAAATGCTGTCAGTGTGGGCCGACGCGCCCGAGGGGGTGAATCCGCCTCACTACGGTGGGGACGACCCGAAGGAGCACCCGTGACGACCCCCGCCACACCCACCGCCCGCGATCGCCGCCGCTGGGCGCGCTATCTCGTCGACGAACGCGCCGAGGCGCGCGTCTACCGCGAGCTCGCCTCGCGCCGCACCGGGGAGGAACGCGACATCCTGCTCGCCCTCGCCGAGGCCGAGGGCCGCCACGAGCAGCACTGGGTCGATCTTCTCGGGGAGGCGCCCAAGCGCCTGCCCGCGCCGGGCATCGGCACCCGCCTTCTCGCGTGGATGGCCCGCCGCTTCGGCTCGATCTTCGTGCTCGCCCTCGCCCAGAACGCCGAGGCCCGCTCGCCCTACGCCGACGAGCCCTACGCGACTCCCGCGATGGCCGCCGACGAACGCGTGCACCACGAAGTCGTCCGCGGTCTCGCCGCACGCGGGCGCCGACGCCTCTCGGGAACCTTCCGCGCCGCCGTCTTCGGCGCGAACGACGGTCTCGTGTCGAACCTTGCCCTGGTGATGGGCGTCGGGGCGACCGGCGTGGCCCCCAGCTTCGTGCTCTTCAGCGGTATCGCGGGCCTGCTCGCCGGCGCCCTGTCGATGGGCGCGGGGGAGTTCGTCTCGGTGCGGTCGCAGCGCGAGCTGCTCGAAGCCACCGAGGAGAGCGACTTCGCCGACTCCGCTCTTCCTCACCTCGACCTGGATGCCAACGAGCTCGCGCTCGTCTACCGCACGCGCGGGATGGACCCGGATGCCGCTCTCGACAAGGCCCGCGACGTGGTCACCGCGGCGCAGGCCGGTACCGCACCCGCCGCGGCCGCACCGGGGGAGTCGTCGCACGAGGTCGTCGGCAGCGCCTGGGGTGCGGCCCTGTCGAGCTTCCTGTTCTTCGCCTCGGGCGCGATCATCCCGGTGCTGCCGTGGATCTTCGGCATGGCCGGCTTCCCGGCCGTGGCCCTCGCCCTGGGTCTCGTCGGCATCGCGCTGATCGGGACCGGCGCCATGGTCGGTCTGCTCTCCGGCGCCTCGCCGATCAAGCGCGGACTCCGCCAGCTCGCGATCGGTTTCGGCGCGGCCGCGGTCACCTACGTGCTGGGTCTGTTGTTCGGCGTGTCGGCGGGCTGACGCGGCGAGGGGCGCTGCCTCGGGGCAGCGCCCGCCGCGCGGCGCTCACCTCCAGCCCCCGCCGCCGGCGCCCCGCGGTCGCGTCGCGCTCGACTCCCGCCCGCGGCCCCGCGGTCGCGTCGGCTCAGCCCCGGCTCGCCGCCGTGACCCGCGCGGCCTCGCGCGCGGCGCCGACGTTCTTCCGCCCCGCCCGCGATCCGGCGAGCTTGGCGGCGATGTGCTCGCGCACCGTCACCGGCTCATACAGCGCCGGGGCCCCGGCCGAGACGAAGTGGGGGAGCGGGGCGATCACGGCGTCCGCGTTCCCGTCGTGGAAGAACGCCGCCGACCGTCGACGCTCGATCGTCCCGTCGACGACCGGTGGCTTCACCCGGTGCAGGGTCGACATCCACCGGTCGTTCGTCAGGCGTGCCGCGACGTCACCGAGATTGACGAGCAGAGCGCCTCGGGCGGGCGAGACGTCGTTCCACGAGCCGTCCTGGCCGAGCACCTGGAGTCCCGCGACCTGATCCGCCCAGAGGACGGTGACGAGACCGAAGTCGGTGTGTTCGCCCATGCCGGTCAGCTCCGCCCCCAGCTCGATCGAGCCCGGCGGGAGGGCGTAGTTGTTCATGCGCAGCACGTCGATGGAGTGATCGGTCACGTCGTCGAAGAAGTCGTCGGGCACCCGGAGGGCTGCCGCGAAGATCCGCGTCAGAGTCTGTGCGACACGTCGCGCCTCGCCGTAGTAAGCGCGGACGGCCGGTTCGAAGATGCGCGTCTCGGCGGGCCAGGTGTTCTCGGCGTAGTCCGCCGACGTCGCGGTGCTCCGCGGGTACTCGGCGGCCGAGGTCCCCACGTTGAACGCCTCGAAGAAGTCGTTCATCCGCGTCACCGGATCGACGCCGAGGCTGTAGCTCAGGGACTCGCTCTTCGGCGGGCTGTACCCGCGATTCTCGGACGCGGGCCGCACGTACGCCTTCTTGGCCTCCAGGGGCAGGGCGAAGAATTCGTCGAGCCCTCCCGTCAGCTCCGAGATCACGGCATCCGGGATGCCATGACCCACCACCTGCATGAAGCCCACGGTGCGACACGCGTGGTCGATCGCGGCGACCACCGCGGCGCGCGCGTCGGGGGAGCCGGGTCCCACCCAGGCGGAGATGTCGATCGTCGGTACGGAGAACGCGGGCATGCCCCGACGCTAAGCGGCCGATGTCACGCGGGTGTTTCCGCGCCGTCACGGGCGGCGTGGCGGCGCGCGTCGTTCGCATCGTCACCACGAGGGCACCGGCCGGGGTCGCATCGCACGGGGTCACGGCGCCGGGTCACGGCATCCGGGATCGTCCCTCCCGACGACGACGACGGCGACGCGCCGCCACGCGTGCCCCCGCGTACAGCAGCGCCCCGATGGCCGTGGCGAAGAAACCGATCGGCAGGTCGGTGCCGACCGCCAGAGCGATCGACGCCCACACCGTGCCGAGCGTGAGGGCGACCGAGAGGGTCATCCCCTGCCCGGGTGTGCGCGCGAGAGCCTGCGCCGCCGCCGGGGGACCGACGAGCAGCGCGAACATCAACAGCGCGCCCACCATCGGCACGCTCACCGTCGTCGCCGCAGCGATCACGAGGGCGAACACGAGGTCCACTCCCGTGACGCGTACTCCGCGCGCGGCGGCGAGGGCGGGCGAGACGGATGCCAGCAGCAGGGGCCGCGCGATGAGCGCGACGAGCGCGAGACAGCCGATTCCGAGCAGGCCCATCGTGGCGAGCTGGTCGGGCGACACCCCGAGGATCTGACCGAACAGCAGGGCGAAGACCTGCGCCGAGTACTCGCGTGAGCGGCTGAGGAACAGGGCGCCGAGCGCGAGCATCGTCACCAGCGTCAGGGCCGTAACGACATCGTGCCGCGCCCGGCGCCCGAGGAGCACGATGCCCACCGCCCCGCCCGCCGCGAAGACGCCCAGTCCGACCAGCGGGTTGACCCCGACGAGGACGGCCCCCGCCGCCCCGGCGAACGCCCCGTGCGGCACGGCATGGGCGAAGAAGGCGTTGCCGCGCAGCACGACGAAGAAGCCGACGATGCCGGCGACCACCGCCACGATCGTCCCTCCCGCCCACGCGGTCATCAGGTACGGCGCGAACATCACCCCACCGCCGTCCGGTGCCCGAGGGGACGCAGGGCCGTCACGCTACGCGCCCCGACGTACCCGAGGAACACCGCCGCGACGATCGTGAAACTGACGGGCCAGCTGCTGCCCCCGAACCAGTCGAAACTCGCGAAGGCCACCAGGCACCCCAACCACACCTCGACCACCGCGATGACCGCGGCGAGCGCCGCGGCCGTGCTCAGACGCCGCGTGAACAGCAGCGCGGTCGCGGCGGGTCCGATCAGCAGTGCGGTGGACAGGATCGCCCCGATCGACAGGGACGACAACTGGACGGCGAGGGCGAGGGCGACGAGGAAGAGCGTGCTCGCCGTCCGCGGGGGGACACCGCGCGCAGCAGCAAGGTCCCGGTCGAGGGTCTCCAGCGTCACCCACCGCCAGATCGCGGCGACGATCGCGAAGGTGACCACGCCCAGCGCGACGATGACGGGCACGAGGGCGATGTCGAGGGAGAACAGCGAGCCGAACAGCACCGAGATCGCGGCGTTGCTGGATCCGCCGATCAGGGTGTCGAGGGTCAGGAACAGGGCGGTCAGCCCCATGCCCGCACCGAAGACGACGCCCGTGGCCACATCGCGCCCCTCCAGCCGCCGGGTGCCGATCGCCTCCATCGCGACCGCCGAGATCACCCCCGCGAGGACGAACCCCCACAGTTGGCTCACGCCGAGCAGGAACGCCCCCGACCCTCCGACCGCACCCAGGTCGGCGAGCGCGTGACCGGCGAAGGACTGACCCCGCGTGATCGTGAACACCCCGACGACGCTCGACACCACGGCGACCACGGTTCCGACCACGAGAGCCGTCTGCACCGTCGGGCTCGCGAAGAACGCCGAGAGCACCGCGCTCACGCGTGCGTCACGGCGTCATCGGCGACGACGAAGGTGCGCCCGGCCGTCTCGATCACCCGCATCGGCGAGCGGTACAGCGCGCTCAGCACGTCGTCGCGCACGA